>JAVBXP010000029.1 GCA_030824495.1 bacterium | reverse complement strand
GCGCTCTTGGGGCTGGCGACCACGTTCCCGTGGATGGATTCGTGGACCAGCGTGTAGTGGGCGTAGCAAATGATCGCCAGCACCGGCGTGCAGACCCACAAGGGCAGCGTCCGGGTTAGGCCTAGCCCGACGACGGTGAGCAGGGCGATGGGCAGCGCCACCGCCAGGGCCAGGGTCGGCCACGCGACCGCCGGCGACAACTCCACCGCGATCCGCCGCTCGTCGGCATGGGAGATTCCGATGCTCGCGCGCAGAGCTTTGGGGTCGTGAGCGCCGTCGGCCATGAGGTCTCCTCCTGTCCCTTGTCCCAGGGTCTGGTCGAACGATAGCGACTTCCAAAATCAAAGCGACTCAAAAATGACGCATGCGTCATCTTTGGCGTTGAGAGGTGGACAATGTCGGTCTGAAATTCATAGTGCCGCTCACCGCGAAAATATGGACCACCGCGGTTGGCGTGAGACGGAGGAGGATTGGTCAATGAGAGCGTCCGGACACGACCCAGGCGACGACACCCTCTGTCCGATCGCGCACTCGACCGGCCTGGTCGGCGATCGTTGGTCCATATTGATCGTGCGTGAGCTGCTGCTGGGGCAGAGCCGTTTCCAGGACCTGCAGGCCCAGACGGGTGCGACCAGCCAGATGCTCGCCGCTCGCCTCAAGCGCCTGGAGGCCGACGGCTTGATCGAGCGTCATCCTTACTCCGAACGCCCGCCGCGCCACGAATATCGGCTGACGCCGAAGGGGCGCCATCTGATGCCGGTCATCCTGGCCCTGAGAACCTGGGGCGAGCAGTGGTGCAAGCCGCAGAGCGAGCAACCGGCGACCCGGATGTTCCACCGCGCCTGCGGCTCGGAGCTTGAACTCGACGGGAAATGCCCCGCCTGCGGCGGCCTCGTCGCCTGGACCGACATGCGTGGCCAGCCGAGCGAGGCCTACGCCGAAGAGCGCGCCCGCCGCGCCGCCGACTTCACCGATCATCGGCGGACCCCTGAACCCAAAATGTAGCCGGACCGGTAAGCCAGGTTCCTCACTGTCGAGGCCGAGGCGGCGCAAGGCCACCTCGGCCGACAGCCTTAGCCGGCGATCAGGATCCAGACGCCGATCGCCGCGAACGATGCGGCGGCGGCCCAGCGGATGTACTTCAGCGGCAGGCGCGTGGCCGCGGCCTCGCCAATCAGCACCGCCGGTACGTTGGCGATCATCATGCCGAGCGTGGTGCCGGCGGCGACCAGCAGCACCTGGTCGAACTTGGCGGCCAGGGCCACGGTGGCGACCTGGGTCTTGTCGCCCATCTCCACGAAGAAGAACGCCACCAGGGTGGTGATGAAGATCGAGGCTCCCGCCTTGTCTCGCGGAGCGTCGCCATCTTCGAACTTGTCGGGAATCAGCGCCCAGCCGGCGAAGGCGATGAAGGCCAGGCCCAGCACCCACTTCATCCACGGGCCGTCCAGGAACTGGCCGGCGGCCACGCCGACCATGGCGGCCAGGGCGTGGTTAGCCATGGTCGCGACCAGGATGCCAAGAATGATAGGGGCCGGCTTGCGGAACCGCGCGGCGAGCAGAATCGCCAGCAGCTGGGTCTTGTCGCCAATTTCGGCGACGGCCACGAGGCCGGTAGAAACGAGGAAGGCTTCCATCGAGAGCATGCGTCCGGGCGGGGTCGAGACATACCAATGGCCTTCCGCGCCGCCGACCCCGCTATGGACCGACGCACGAAAGCCAAAGGTCTCGCCAAGCACTTGCCGAATACGCCATGCAGCGAGCCAAAAGGCCGTTTGCAAGTTTGTTGACGCATCCCCCGTTGGAGCTACGGGCGGCTACTCCCCAGTGACGGCGGTGTGGATAGGGTGGGGACGATCCGTGGGCAAGTGAGAACGACTCGCGAGTTCGCCTGCCGCTGGTATTCACATCCGCGTGAGCGAGCCCTTCCGTGGCGGGAGCCGGCCTGTGGAAAACTCAAGCGCAGCAACCAGTCAAGATGGCTGTTAACCTCTCGTTAAAGAAAAACTCATGGGGACGAACGCTCATCCCCGTTGACGAGTCATTAGCCTTCATGGCCCCATATGATGCGTATCGGGGGCGGGGCTGCCACTAGATATAGCGATGGAAGCGGCCGGGCGGTGTCCCGGACAGAAACGTCTGATAGATATGGGTTTTGGGTCATGAGCAGCGGCGAAGCGGTAATGCGGACGGTTTCGGAAGCGACCCAGGCGGCGTCTGATCGGTCCGATCGGCCGCAACTGCAGCTCGTCCGCAAGGTCGAGGTCGATCGCTCGCGAGACGCGCTGCTGACCGACTTCGGCAAGACCACCCTGGAAGACCGCTACCTGTTGGCCGGTGAGAGCTACCAGGACATGTTCGCGCGCGTCGCCACGGCCTATGCCGACGACGCTGACCACGCCCAACGCATCTACGACTACATCTCCAACCTCTGGTTCATGCCCGCCACCCCGGTGCTCTCGAACGGCGGCGCCGGTCGCGGCCTGCCGATCTCCTGCTTCCTGAACGCGGTCGGCGACAGCCTCGAAGGCATCCAGAGCGTCTGGAACGAGAACGTGGCACTGGCCTCCAACGGCGGCGGCATCGGCACCTACTGGGGCGGCGTGCGCTCCATCGGCGAAAAGGTGAAGGGCGCGGGCCAGACCAGCGGCATCATCCCCTTCATCCGCGTGATGGACTCGCTCACCCTCGCCATCAGCCAGGGCTCGCTGCGCCGCGGTTCGGCCGCGGTCTATCTCGACATTCACCACCCGGAGATCGAGGAGTTCCTCGAAATCCGCAAACCCTCGGGCGACTTCAACCGCAAGTCGCTCAACCTGCACCACGGCATCTCGATCACCGACGAGTTCATGGAAGCGGTCCGCGCCGGCGAAATGTTCGGCCTGCGCTCGCCCAAGGACAACGAGGTCCTGCGTGAGGTCGACGCCCGTTCGCTGTGGCAAAAGATCCTCGAGATCCGCCTGCAGACCGGCGAGCCCTACCTGATCTTCTCCGACACCGTGAACCGCTCGATGCCGCAGCATCAGCGCGAGCTGGGCCTGTCGGTGCGTCAGTCGAACCTGTGCTCGGAGATCATGCTCCACACCGGCGTCGACCACCTGGGCCACGACCGCACCGCGGTCTGCTGCCTCTCCTCGGTCAACGCCGAGAAGTTCATGGAATGGCGCGACCACCCGACCTTCATCGAGGACGTCATGCGCTTCCTCGACAACGTGCTGCAGGACTTCATCGACAGCGCGCCGGCCGACATGAAGAACGCCGCCTACGCCGCCATGCGCGAGCGTTCGGTGGGCCTGGGCCTCATGGGCTTCCACTCGTTCCTGCAGATGCAGAACGTGCCGTTCGAGAGCGCCCTGGCCAAGTCCTGGAACATGCGCCTCTTCAAGCACCTGCGCCGTCAGTGCGACGCGGCCTCGCGCGTCCTGGCCGAAGAGCGCGGCCCGTGCCCGGACGCCGCCGACCGCGGCGTGATGGAGCGCTTCAGCCACAAGCTGGCCATTGCGCCCACCGCTTCGATCTCGATCATCTGCGGCGGCACTAGCGCCGGCATCGAGCCGATCCCGGCCAACATCTACACTCACAAGACCCTGTCGGGCACCTTCGCGGTCAAGAACCCCTACCTGGAGCGCATCCTCGACGAGAAGGGCAAGAACACGTCCAGCGTCTGGGACTCGATCCTGGAGAACGAAGGTTCAGTCCAGCACCTCGACTTCCTCAGCCAGGATGACAAGGACGTCTACAAGACCGCCTTCGAACTGGATCAGCGCTGGGTGATCGAACTGGCCGCCGACCGCACGCCGGACATCTGCCAGTCGCAGTCGGTGAACATCTTCCTGCCGGGCGATGTCGATAAGTGGGACCTGCACATGCTGCACTGGCAGGCCTGGGAGCGCGGCTGCAAGTCGCTCTACTACCTGCGCTCCAAGTCGGTGCAACGCGCGGCCCACGCCGGCGGCGAAGGCATCGTGATGATGGACACCGGCCCGACCGAACGCGTCGACTACGACGAGTGCCTCGCCTGCCAATAGGAGAGCCGCCTTCGGGCCCGCTCGCCTACTTCCGCTGTGACTGGGATCATCGGCCCAGCGAGGATCCGGTCGCGATCTACTACGAGGTCGATCAGCTAGGGCGCGTGTCCCGGCTGATCGACGTCTTCGCCGGCGGCGGCAAGGACCGCTCCGCCGTCGCCGACTTCGGCGGCAGGGAGAGCGAACTTCCCGGCGCCGCCAGCCTGGTCGAAGGCTCATTCCATGAGGCCGCCGTGAACCTGATCGCCGGGCAGGTGATCACGCACGACGACGAGCAGCTGAGCCTCACGCCCGTCAGCGCCGAAGAGTTTGAAGCGGAGTGGCGGGACGTCGCGCCGCCAGCCCGCCCCTAGCCTGCCATCCTCGGCAATCCGTCCATGATTGCGGTCAGCGCCAGCACGGTCTCGCGCTCCATGGCGCTGTGGCCGGCGTTGGTCATCACGAAGGTCGCCGGCTTCGTCCCCAGCGCCTCCAGGCTGGCGACAAGGCGTGAGGCCTGAGGGAGCGGACAGACCTGGTCGAACCGGCCGTGCACGATGTGCGTCGGGATCGTCGCGATCTTCGCAAGATTGGCGATGATGTAGTCCGGCGCCAGGAACAGGTTGTTGGCGAAGAAGTGCGCCTCGATCTGCGCGAAGCAGAGCGCGAAGGCCTCCTCGCCGAACTTGCCGGCGTCGTCGCTGGCCGGGATCATGTTGGAGATCACCCCCTCCCAGACCGACCAGGCCATGGCCGCGCGCAGTTGACGCGCGCGCTCGGCATCATCGGCTGGGACCATGTCGAAGATCGCCTTATAGGCGCCCATCATGTCGCCGCGCTGCTTGGGCGCGATGACCTCGACGAAGGTCTTCCACTCATCCGGATAGGTCACATAGGCGCCGGGCTCGCTCAGGGCGAAGGGCGCCTGTTCGTAGGTCGCCGCGTTGCCCTGGTACATGTAGAGCAGGTCTTCCTGGGTCCCCAGGAAGATGCCGCGCAGGATCAGCGACTGGACGTTCTGCGGGTGGGCGATCGCATAGACCATGGCCAGGGTGCTGCCCCAGCTTCCGCCGAACACATGCATCTTGCCGTCGATCCCCAGCGCCTCGCGCAGGGCGTTGATGTCGGCGACCAGGTGATCGGTGGTGTTGTGGGTCAGGGCGATCTGCGGCCCGGCGACCGCCACTGACGGCTCGCTCTTACCGCAGCCGCGCTGGTCGAACAGGATCACCCGATAGCGCTCCGGATCGAAGAACCGCGACATCACCGGCGCGCAGGCGCCGCCCGGCCCGCCGTGCAGGAACATGACCGGCTCGCCGGCTGGGTTCCCGTACTCCTCCCAATAGAGCTTGTGGTCCGGGGCGCTATCGACCTGCAGCAGGCCCGAGCGGTTCGCCGCGCCCTGCGGATAGGCCCACTCATCGACCACCTTGCTCGTCGTCTGCAGCTTCGAAAAATCCATGGCCAGACCTCGCCTCCAAACCGCTCGCCCCCGCCTTCGGCAATGAGCCGATGAGTCGCTCTTGGCTACCGTTTTCGACGACGGCGCGCGGCTCAGCCCGATCCCGGGATGGGCAGGCACTCCATGATCTCCACCGCGTCGCCGGGAAAGATCGAAAAGTGCGGATGGCCTTCGAACAGCCTGGCGGCGTCGGCGTGGGACTGCGCCTCGATGACCACATAGCCCGACAGGTTGTTGTGGGTGTCGGCCACGCCGCCAGCTGAGACCCGCTTGGTCACGCCCAGCGGTCCGCCGGTATCGACAATCCGCGTGGCGTTGCGGGTCATCCAGTCGCCCCAGGCCGCCATGCCTTCCGCGATCCTATCCTGCGATAGTGGCTGGGCCTGGCCTTCGGGTGGCGTTGTGCCCGTATAGACGGCCAGAAATTTCGTCATCGCCTTGCCTCCGTTCGCCCGCGTCGGGCTTCGGCTAAAAGACGAACGACTCCGGGTCGTTCCGACATCAATGCGTTTGCCGAGCGGATGGTTGTTCCTGAGCTGATGGTCAGGCGCCTGAAAAGCCGCCGTTCTGTGCCGGATTGGCACGGAGTTGGGCTCGCCTGACGATCAACTAAGGTGTGAACCCCATGCCACCCTCATGACGGGAACGGATTTTCCGATTGCGCCATTCCATCATCGTGGGATGGTTGTTGAGCCGCACGCTCAACGATGCGGTACGGGAGGTTCGCCATGAGGCTGTTGGCTTGTGTAGCCATCGCCTTCGGATGTGGGGCTGCGACCGAGGTCGCCGCGCAAAGCGCGCCGACGATATCGGGGTCTGCGCGGCTTATGGATGCGGCGTTCGCGCCCGATTTCGCGCCTCGCACCAGACCCGCCGACGACTTCTCCAATCTCATTGAGCGCGAGCAGGTGCGTCCGGACGGATCGCCGGTCCGTTGGCGGACTAATGAGTTGAAGCTCGGCGAGACCAAGTCAGGCGCGGTTGATTCATTGCGCATCAGCGTCGGCGGCGGGCTGCATTCGCCCAGCGGCCTGCCCCAGAACCTCGACAACCGCACCGCCCAGTTCGACGCCGACGCATACGAGATCGCCGTCACCCGCGATTGGAAGCCCGTGCGCTTCGACGCCGGCGATCTGGACGTCAATCTGACGCCCCATACCGGTCTTGGCGTCACCAACGCCGGCGGCCAGGCCGAGGCGGGCGCCACCCTGACTGTCGGCCAGAAGCGCGACGACGTGGCCGTGGACCGGCTCAACGACCTGGGCGTTCGCGACGGCGCCGCCTATGGCGATCGGGGGCGGTGGTATCTGTTCGCCGCCGCCAGCGGCCGGGCGGTCGGTCTCAACATGCTCAACAATGGCCAGGGCTGGGACCGGGACGGCTGGAGCACCGACCGCGCTAGCGCCCTGATCGGCGACGCCCACGTCGGCGTCGGCTACCGCAAGGGTGCGATACAGACCTCGTTTGGATACATCCACCGCGAGGTGAAGGGCGAGCACATGGTCTTCGGCCAGGAAACCAAGGAAGACTCGATGCTGGCCTTCTCCCTGTCGATCAAGCCGCAGAAATAGCGCCTCGACCAGGGCTTGAGATATATCGAAGTTTTGCTATTGAAAGCGCCGCAGCGCGCCCCGCGCTTCCGTAAGCGTTTACGTCAGCCAACGCATCCGCCCTACCCAGCCGGGCGAGGGGTCAGGCTCGCTTAAGCGGGTTGGATGCATCGTGCGGCGCTTACGGAGTCTTCCATGTCTACATTTCCTCGCCGTCTGCCCGCGCGTTTCGCCGGCGTCGTCATGCCCTTCGTGCTGTCGATCCTGATGACCTTCCTGGTGTCGGGGATCTCGACGCTCAAGAGCGTCGGCGCCACGCCCGACATGCCCGCCGCCTGGATGGGCGCCTGGGGCGTCTCATGGCTGGTCGCTTTCCCGGCGCTGCTGCTGTTGCTGCCGGTTGTCCGGCGCATCGTCGCCTTGGTGGTCGAGCCCGCCTGACCCGCGGGGCTGCGCTTGGCCCGCTCTACGTCCCCATGAACGGCTGCAGATTGCGCCGGATCCTCGCCAAAACCGGCTCGCTCGCGTCCGGCTTCACAAACGGCAGTCCGGTAATGGTCTCGAACGCCTCGATATAGACGTCCGACGCCGCCTGGATGATTTCCTCGGGGATCTCTGGGATCGGGTCCCTGTACGGGTCGCACCGCTCGCCTACCCAGCTTCGGACGACGTCCTTGTCGAAGCTGTCGGGGCGTTCGCCCTTGGCGAAGCGGTCCTCATAGGTCGCCGCGCGCCAAAAGCGGCTGGAGTCGGGCGTGTGTATCTCGTCGGCGAGGACGATGTGGCCGTCCGCGTCGATACCGAACTCATACTTCGTGTCGGCCAGGATCAGGCCGCGCGTCGCGGCGAGTTCGCGGCCGCGGGCGTATAGGGAAAGCGAGATGGCGCTGAGCTCGTCCCATTGGTCGGCTGTCAGCAGTCCCTGTTCCACGATCTGTCCCGGCGACAACGGCGCGTCATGGTCGCCGTGGGCGGCCTTGCTGGTCGGTGTCAGGATCGGCGCCGGAAGCTGCTGGTTGGGGGCCATCCCGTCCGGCAGCCGGATGCCGTACATTTCGCGCTGGCCGTCCTGATAACGGGTCAGGATCGAGGTCGAGGTAGTCCCCGCCAGATAGCCCCGCACCACCATCTCCACCGGCAGCATTCGCAAGCCACGGCACACCAGCACATTGGGGTCGGGATAGGCGATCACGTGATTGGGGCAGATGTCGCCCGTGACGTCGAACCAGTACCGCGCCGTCTGGGTGAGCACCTGGCCCTTGAAAGGTACGGTGCAGAGGTGGCGGTCGAAGGCGCTTAGCCGGTCGCTGGCGATGATGATCCGCCGACCGTCGGGCAGATCATAGTTGTCGCGCACCTTGCCCTGATAGTGGTTCGGCAATTCCGGGACGGGGTGAGTCATGATGGTCTCCTGGGTGAGATGGGTGAGATCATCCAGGGTGAGGTCGCGCCCGGCCTCCAGCGCCAGCAGGGCGACGCCCAGCAAGGCTATGGCGGCGTCCAGCTTGCCGCGTTGAGCCGCGAGGCTGTCACGCTGCAAGACCAGCACGTAGGCGAGGCTGGCTTTATCATCCACCAGCAGCGCCCTGATCTGCTTGAGCGAAAGCCCAAGACCGCGCAGCGCCATGATCTGGTGCAGCCGCGCGGCCTGCGCCGGGCCATAGGCCCGCCAACCGGCCGCGCTACGGCCTGGCGTCACCAGACCCTCGCGCTCGTAGACGCGCAGCGCCTTCGAACTGACGCCCAGGCGCGCGGCCATTTCACTGGGGCCAAGCCAAAGCTCAGGCAATTGCAACCTCCCTTGAACCCGTCCCCGCTTAGGGGCGGCCCCTAGGGCCGGTGCAAGGAGGAAATTTCACGCGCCCATCCGCTCGACCCACAGCGCCGTCAGCCGGGGATCCTCGTCAACGCGCCGCACGATCTCGCCCATGCGCGGAGCCACCTCGTAGAACCGCTTGCGGCGCGGGTTGAACCGCGAGACCACCGCGACATAGAGATCGAGCACCGAGAGCTCGTCGCCAAGCAGATAGCGGCCGGGCGCGACCTGGCCCTCCATGATCGCCCAGCACTCGGCGATACGGTCCAGAACCCTTTGCTCCAGCACAGCGTGGCCGGCCGGATCGGGGACCAGCCGCGAGGGATCGTCCTTCACCCAATAGAGCGAGTAGATCGCGCTGGAGACGAAGCTCATCCAGCGCAGGAACTGCGCGCGTTTCGCATCGCCCGGCGGCGGTCCTAACCGGGCGCCCGGATGCTGCTCGGCCAGCCAGACTAGAATCGCCGCGCTCTCGGTGACGATCTCGCCAGATTGAAGCACCAGTGCGGGGACTTGCCGCATGGGATTGGCGGCCAGGACCTTGTCTCCGCTCTCGCGGTCATCGGGGTCGAAGGTGTAGGAATCGATCAGGTCATAGTCCTGTCCGGCCAGCCGTAAAGCCGCCTCGACCGCGACCGCGCCAGAACCTTTGGCCCCATAAAGGGTTAGCTTGGGCATCTGGTTTTCTCCCCAGGCATTTCACAACATCTTGGGGGCCTGAGCCACGTCGGCACTAGATGTTGGTGAGGTGTACGTTAAGCTCAGAGTCGTCCTATCCGAATCCGTCAGTTGGAAAGTCCCGTCGGTGACCGCCACATCCTCCCTGCCAGGCCTGCTCACACCGTCGTTCGCCTACAAGCCGTTCCGGTATCCGTGGGCCTATGACTTCTGGAAGAAGCAGCAGCAGGTCCACTGGATGCCCGAAGAGGTGCCGCTCGGCGAAGACCTCAAGGACTGGGCGGCCAAGCTCAATGACAAGGAGCGCAATCTCCTCACCCAGATTTTCCGGTTCTTCACTCAATCGGACGTCGAGGTGAATGACAACTACATGGAACGCTACAGCCGCGTCTTCAAACCCACCGAGGTGAAGATGATGCTGGCCTCGTTCTCCAACATGGAGACGATCCACATCGCGGCCTACGCCCTGCTGCTCGAAACCATCGGCATGCCCGACTCTGAGTTCACGGCGTTCCTGGATTACCAGGAGATGCGCGACAAGCACGACTACATGCAGAAGTTCGGCGTCGACTCGAACGCCGACATCGCCCGCACCCTGGCCATGTTCGGCGGCTTCACCGAGGGGCTGCAGCTCTTCGCCAGCTTCGCGATGCTGCTAAACTTCCCGCGCCACAACAAGATGAAGGGCATGGGCCAGATCGTCTCGTGGTCGGTGCGCGACGAGAGCCTGCACTGCGAAGGCATCATCAAGCTCTACCACGCCTTCAACGCCGAGACCGGCGCGGTGACCAAGTCGGTGGCCGACGACATCATCGACTGCTGCAAGACGGTGGTTGGCCTGGAAGACGCCTTCATCGACCTGGCGTTCAACGCCGGCGAGGTCCAGGGCATGACCCCGGACGACATCAAGAACTACATCCGGTTCATCGCCGACTGGCGCCTGCGCCAACTCGGCCTGCCGGAAGTCTATGGCAGCGTGAAGGAAAACCCGCTGCCCTGGCTGCAGTCGATGCTCTCGGGCGTCGAGCACGCCAACTTCTTCGAGGCCCGCTCGACCGAGTACTCCAAGGCCGCGACCAAGGGCCAATGGCACGGCGACGCCGGCGTCTGGGCCGCCTTCGACAAGACCCTGGCCCGGCGCGGCGACGTCCCGGCGGAGTAACAACAACCCCGCTCATCCCGGCGAAAGCCGGGACCCAGGCGGGCTTTCAATTCTGGCGCGGCGTCAACTCAGCTTGGGTCCCGGCTTTCGCCGGTATGAGCGGGGTTGGGGCTGCTACCCCTTCACCGCCAGCACATGCAGCCAGGTCCGCTGCACGCCGTCGAAGCCGCCGCCTTGGCCGGTGGTGACGTCCAGCGGCTCCCAGGCTCCGGCCGCGGCGTAGGCAGCGCGCAACCGCTCCTCGCTGGGGAAATTGTAGTAGCGGCCCAGGCTGTCGCGATCTCCGCCGTCGCCCGACTTGAACCCGGCATAGAACCGCCCGCCCGGCTTCAGCGCCCGGTGGATGCGGGCCAGCACGTCCGCCAGACCGTCCTCTGGCACATGCAGTAGGCAGGCGTTGGCCCAGACCGCGTCATAGGCGGCCACGTCCTCCAGCTCCTCGAACCGCATCACCCGCACCGGCCGGCCCAGCCGCGCCTCCGCTTCCGCCGCCAGCCCCGCCGAGCCGTCGGTCGCCGTCACCTCGAAGCCGGCCGCGCTCATCAGCTCGGCGTCCTGCCCGCCGCCGCAGCCCAGCTCCAGGATCGCCGCCCGCGGCCGCAGTTGCTCCAGGAACGCCCGCAGCCGCACAGGCTCGCCTCGGGTCCGCGCCGCATAGACGCCCGCCTCGCGGTCGTAGAAGGCCAGGGTGTCGGCGTCGTGCAGCGGGGTCGGGGCGTTCATGGGTCATCCTTCGGGCTGGCCACCACCTCCCACCGCGTCCATTCTGTCGTCAACGCCGATCACGACAATAGAAGGGGGAAAACGCCATGACCAATCTCGTTGAGGTTTCCGACGCCGGCCACGTGCGGACCATCCGCCTGAACCGCCCAGAGAAGAAGAACGCGCTCAGCCAGCAGCTCGCCTGGGGGATCGTCGCCGCCGTCGACGAGGCCGCGCGCGACGACAATGTCTGGGTGGTGGCGCTGACCGGCTCTGGCGACGCCTTCTGCGCCGGGCTCGATCTCTCCGGCGCCGAGCCCTTCCATCCCGCCCCGCCGATGACCGCCCAGCTCGACGACATCAGCTGGGTCGGCCAGTTCCTGCTCGCCACCCGCAAGCGCTGCGACAAGCCGGTGGTCGGCGGCATCAACGGCGTGGCGGTCGGCGCCGGCCTGGGCCTGGCCATGGCGACCGACGTGCGCTTGATCGCCTCCAGCGCGCGGCTGATGGCCGGCTACACCCGCATCGGCGGCTCGCCGGACGCGGGCCTGACCATCACCCTGCCGCAGGCCATGGGCTACGAGCGCGCCATGCGCTTCATGATGGAGAATCGCACCCTGACCGGCGAGGAAGCCGTGGCCTGGGGCATGGCCGGCGAGGCCGTCGCCGACGACAAGTTCGAGGCTCGCCTGGCCGAGTACTGCGCCCAGCTCTGCGAGTGGTCCCCGATCACCCTGCGCCTGCTGAAGCGCGGCATGGTGAAGTCCTACGAGTCGAACGATATGGAGCAGCAGCTCCGCTACGAGGTGTCCAACATCGGCCGCGCCTTCGGCAGCCAGGACGGCAAGGAGGCCCGCAAGGCCTTCCTCGAAAAGCGCAAGCCGGTCTTCACCGGCCGGTAGGATGGACGAGGCGGCTTACAGAGAACGGCTGCTGGCCCTGGCCCGCCTGCGCCATTCGGCCGAGCATGGCGAGGGGACCACACACGGCGCCCTCGGTTTCAGGCGGTGGACCGAAGGTGTCTACGCCCTGCGGGACGCGGGCTATCCCTTGGACCAAATTCTCGATGACGTGGCGGGGATGGACGTGCCGTGCGCCCGTTGCCACGACCGGGTCGAGCTGAACCCCCGGGTGTCGATGGCCCAGCTGTTCCAGCAAATCCTCGTCAAACCCGACTGGCGTTCGAACCAGCGCGAGCCGGCCAAGGCCTTTGCGTTGTCCTGCTTCGCCCAGCTGTCCTACATGCGCCTCAGCCGCTACGACGTCGAGGGCTCCGATCGCTACGACTTCATCCCCAGCGAGCACCTCGATAATCTGATCGATACGCGCCAGAGCGTGGCGCTCGAACAGGTTTTCAGGGAGGCCGACCTGCCGTTCCTGATCGTGGAGCGGCCCTTCTTCACCTATCTGGCGACCCTCCGGGGCGACTACGCCATCGTCGCCGTGCGCGGCACCGCCAAAGCCTCCGAGTGGCTGACGAACCTGAACGCCCAGAAGATCGGCGCCGGCGACGCCGAGCCGGACTACCACCCTGGCTTCATGCGCGAGGCCTGGGACGGCATGATCGAACTGCGGGCCAAGCTCGGGCCGGCGCTCGACCGCCCGCACCTCTATTTCACCGGCCACTCGCTGGGCGGCGCCATCGCCGCCTTGCTGGCTCCGCGCATGAACGGCCACACGGCCTATGTGTTCGGATCGCCGCGCTTCGGCAACGCTCGCGCCGTAGCGGCGGCCGAGCCCTACGCCTATGTGCGTCCAGACGATCTGGTTCCGCACCTGCCGCCATCGGCTCTGGGCTACGCCGACGCCGCATCCAGTCTTGAGGTGGTGGGCGATGGCCAGCCTGTGCAGGCGGCCGGCTGGCCGACGCTCCAATCCTGGCTGACGCCGGGCCGCCGCTTCGCCGTTCAGCACGCAGTTGAGGGCTATTGCCGCCACCTCGCCCGCGCGGCCGGCGTGGTCTCGCCGGAGTTGACGTTCCTGGAGCTGCGCCGCGCCTATGCGCGGCCGTTCCCGAACCCCGCGCCGCCGATCCCCTGACCGGCGGCGCGAAGCGCTAGGCTTTAGGCGGGCATGCGGTGCATGGCGCACAGCTTGTTGCCGTCCGGGTCGCGCAGATAGGCCAGGTACATCTTGCCCATCCCGCCGGCGCGCACGCCGGGCGGTTCCTCGCAGGTCGTGCCGCCATTGGCGACGCCGGCCGCGTGCCAGGCGTCGGCCTGTTCGGGCGAGTCGCAGGCAAAGCCGATGGTGCCGCCATTGGCGTGGCAGGCCGGCTGACCGTCGATCGGCGCCGACACCGCGAACACGCCGCTCTTGCTCATGTAGAACATCCGATGCCCATCGACGAACGACGGCGGCACGTTCAGCGTGGCCATCAGCGCGTCATAGAAGCTCTTGGACTTCTCCAGGTCGTTGGTCCCGACCATCACGTGTGAAAACATCTGGCTTGATCCTCCCTTGTTCTTGATCGACGGGGCTGCGGTCCCGTCGCAGAGGCCATAACACCTTGCCCCGACGTCGCTCCTAGTTGCGATTAATTCTTAACTGGTTCAGGGTGGCGCTTCACAATCGGAGCGGCTTCGATGTCCGAGACCATTTCCTCGATCGCCCAGCTCGAAGCCTGCATCGGCGTCGCCGGCCTGCCGGTGAAGATGAAGATCATCGACCATCTGGACGCCGCCGCCGCGGGCTGGATCGCCGCCTCGCCCGTCGCCTTCCTGGGCTTGGCCGCCGAGGACGGCCCCCGGGTCTGCGTGGCCGGCGGCCCGGCCGGTTTCGCCAGCGTCCCAGACGCCGCGACGCTGCGCGTCCCGCTCGCCGCCATGGATGCGCCCGGTTCGCTGCAGCCGGGCCAAGGCGCCGGCGTGCTCTTCCTGATCCCCGGCGTCGGCGAAACCCTGCGCGCCAACGGCCGCGTGAAGGCGCTGGCGGGCGACGCCGTCCTGATCACGGTCGAAGAGTGCTTCGTCCACTGCGCCAAGGCGCTGCTCCGGTCCGACTTCTGGAGCCCGGCGCCCGGCCCCGCGCCCGCCGATCCTGCCGCTTTCGTAGACGCCGCCCGGTTCCTGGCGCTGGCCACCATGGACCAGGACGGCCGCATCGACATCAGTCCCAAGGGCGACCCCGCCGGCCTGCTGATCCGCATGGACGGCGCCCGCGCCACCCTGGCCGAACGCCCCGGCAATCGCCTGGCCTTCGGCTACCGCAACATGATCGAGCAGCCCAAGGTCGCCGCCCTGGCCGTGATCCCCGGCGCCCTGTCAGTGGTCGCCCTGAGCGGCCAGGCTCATCTGACCACGGACGAGGCGGTCCGCGCCGCCTTCGTCGTTGATGAGAAAACCCCGATCCTGGCCACGGTGATCGAGGGCGCAGCGCCGGCCCTGAACACCAGCCCCGCCCTGGAACGCGCCGGCCTTTGGCTCGCCCCGCCGCCGGCCCCGGCCGTCGATCCCGCCGCCACCCTGGTCGCCCACCTGAAGCTCAACAAGTCACGCGGCGCCGCCGCCACCCTGCTGCGCCTGGCCACCAATCGCGGCCTCGTCGCCAAGGGCCTGGAGAGCAACTACAAGACCGGCCTCTACTGAGCGCCCTAGTGGTTCCAGACGCCCAAGCGTCGCTTGTACCTGGCTGACCGCGTGAGATCGGCCGCTTTGGGATGTGTCCAGTCCGCTTCTGGCATGGATCACATCCGCTTCTTTCCGGGATTCTACTTGGAAGCTCGCGGGTAAGTCCCGATATCGCCTCGAGGCGGGGGAGCCAGAGTCCAAGCTGATTTTACCGGCGAGGAAGCGGCCATGGCGAAGAAACCCAACATCCTGATCCTGTGGGGCGACGATATCGGTCAGTCGAATCTCAGTTGCTTCACAAAAGGCATGATGGGCTACAGGACGCCCAACATCGACCGCATCGCCGAAGAAGGCATGCTGTTCACCGACTACTACGCTGAGCAAAGCTGCACCGCCGGTCGGGCCAGCTTCATCACCGGCCAAGGCGGGCTGCGCACCGGCCTGACAAAGGTCGGCATGCCTGGCGCCAAGGAGGGCATGAAGGACTCGATCCCGACCATCGCCACCGTGCTCAAGGCGCAGGGCTACGCCACCGGCCAATTCGGCAAAAACCACCTCGGCGACCGCGACGAGCAATTGCCGACGATGCATGGTTTCGACGAGTTCTTCGGCAACCTCTACCACCTCAACGCCGAGGAAGAGCCGGAGAACCCCGACTATCCCGATCCCGCTGAATTCCCGAACTTCCGCAAGCGCTTCGGCCCGCGCGGGGTGCTGCACTGCAAGGCCGACGGCAAGGGCGGTCAGTCGATCGAAGACACCGGCCCGTTGACCAAGAAGCGCATGCAGACGATCGACGACGAGGTGACCGAAAGGGCGGCGGCCTTCATTCGCGAGCAGGTCAAGGCGGGCGCGCCATTCTTCGTCTGGTTCAACACCACTCACATGCACTTCCGTACCCACGTGAAGCCGGAAAGCAGGGGCCAGGCTGGACGCTGGCAGAGCGAATATCATGACGTGATGATCGATCACGACAAGGCGATCGGCGTGCTGCTCGACCTCGTGGACGAACTCGGCGTCGCCGACGACACCTTCGTCATGTACTCGACCGACAACGGCCCACACTGCAACTCTTGGCCCGACGCCGGCACGACGCCGTTCCGATCAGAAAAGAACACCAGCTGGGAAGGCGCCTACCGCGTGCCCGCCATGGTGCGCTGGCCGGGCAATATTCCCGCCGGCTCGATCTCGAACGACATCGTCTCGCACCTCGACTGGTTGCCGACCTTCGCCGAGATGGCGGGGGCCGCCACGATCAAGGAAGACCTTAAGAAGGGCGCCACGCTCAACGGCAAAACCTTCAAGACCCACCTCGACGGCAATAGCCTCGTCGGTCACCTGACCAAGGGCGAGAAGAGCCCGCGCAAGGGCTTCATCTACTTCACCGACGAAGGCGAAGTAGCCGGGTTGCGCATGGACAACTGGAAAGTGGTGTTCATGGAGCAGAAGGTCGAAGGGACCCTAGAAATTTGGGGCCGGCCCTTCATCACCGGCCGCATTCCCAAGCTCTTCAACCTCCGCACCGATCCCTATGAGTTCGCCGACATCACCTCGAACACCTACTGGGACTGGTACCTCGACCGGGCGTTTATCCTCGTCCCGTGCCAGGACATCATCGGCGAGTATCTGCAGACGCTGAAGGAGTTCCCGCCGGCCCAGAAGGCGGGCAGCTTCAACCTCGAGAAGGTGATGGACACCCTGCAGTTCGGCGCGACCGGCGGATCCTGAGCAACCGATACCGACCCGCGATCTGATCTAGATCTTGACGACCGGCTTAGCCTCCCGCTGCGGCGGGACGCGGCCGTCGGCGCCGAAACTCTCTAAGCGGGCGCTAATTTGTTCCGTATCTGTTCTGATTTGGCCGGGGCAGATGCTATTTTTGTGCAATGCCCGCACGCGCCTATCTGCAAACCTATCCTAACGCTCGCCAGGACCTCCTGACCCGCGTCGCCGCCGGCGAGCGGCTCATGGCGGTCTGCGCCGAGACCGGCATGCCGTCCTATGGCAGCGTCTATGCCTGGGCGAAGGCCGAACCGGTCTTCGCCGCGGAGTTGGCGGCCGCCCGGCGGCGGGGCGACTTCATTCGGAACGGCGCGTTTGACGAGGCCAAGGCCGAGGCCCTGCTGAACCGGTTGCGGGCGGGCGAGCCGATCACCTCGATACTTCGCGACCCGGCCATGCCCAGCCGCCGCGTCTACGCCTATTGGCGCGCCACCCAGGCGCCGTTCGCCGAGCAGGTGTATCGCCTGAACCAAGTCCGCGCCGACGCCCGCGTTCAGCGTGGACGCGACCGCTGGCGGCCGTTCGATCAGGCCTTGGCCGACGCCATCGTGGTGCGCGTTTCGCGGGGCGAGTTGCTGGCCGACATCCTCAATTCCGCCGCCAGTCTGCCCTCGCGCGGGGTGGTGATCCGTTGGCGGCGGCTGCAGCCGGAGTTTGATCAGGCGTTGCGCTTCGCCATACGGGTCGGGCGTCGTCGCCGCGTCCAGGGGCCGGGGCGCTGCACCCCGGAGTTCACGCAGTTCGTCGCCGACGAAATCCGTCAGGGCGAGTCGCTGGCCAGCCTGGCGCGCCGGCCTGACATGCCGTGCCTGACCACCCTCTATACCTGGGTCCGCAAGCACCCGGCCTTCGCCGCCGAGATCGCCCAGGCCTGCGAGGATCGCGAGGACTGGTTCACTGACCAGGTGATGATGCTGGCCGACGGTCCGGGTGACTTCAAAGATCGCTACCGCCAAATCGCGGCCCTCAAGGCTCAGCTCGGCAGACTGCAGCATCGCCCCGGCGCCAAGCGGGCGCGTGCCGAACGCCAGGCCCATTCCTCTACGTCGGGAGGTTAGGTGAGGGGGCGGCGCGCAGCGGCGCTCCAACGCCCAACAATCATCACCGGCAAGGCCGATAGCCCCTCACCCGACCTCTCCCCAGCGGGGAGAGGAGAAGGAATCCCTCTCCCTCGGGAGAGGTTAGGTGAGGGGGCGCTGCGCAGCGGCGCTCTACAGCGGTGGCCACCTCACCCAGCGGGGGAGGATCTCGCGACTTTTCAGCTATTCCACGGCCCGCGCTTGGGCGCGGCCGAGGTGGTCGGCACCGCCGTGGCCGCGCGGCGTCCGCCGCTGACGATGGGCTGGGCCGGCGGCGGCGCGCCGCGCCCGGTCAGTTTCATCAGCGCCGCGACCCGGTTGGCGGTCGCCGGGTGGGTCGAGAACAGGTTGTCCGCGCCGTGGCCGTTCAGCGGGTTGATGATGAACATCTGACCGGTGGCCGGATTGCGCTCGGCGGTCACATTGACGATGCCTTGGGCGTAGGCCTCGATCTTCTGCAGGGCGCTGGCCAGGGCCTGGGGATCGCCGCTGATCTCGGCGCCGCCCTTGTCCGCCTCGTATTCGCGGCCACGGCTGATCGCCATCTGCACCAGGGCCGCGGCCATCGGGGCCAGGATCATCAAGGCGATCGTGCCGATGATCCCGCCCGGCCGCTCACGGTCATTGCCGCCGAAGAACAGCGCGAAATTGGCCAGCGACGAGATCGCCCCGGCCAGGGTCGCGGTGATGGTCATGGTCAGGGTGTCGTGGTTTTTCACGTGCGCCAGCTCGTGCGCCATCACCCCGCGGATCTCGCGCCGGTCCAGCATCCGCAGCAGACCCATGGTGGCCGCGACCGCCGCGTTCTCGGGATTGCGACCGGTAGCGAAGGCGTTCGGCTGCTCGGTCTCCATCACATAGACCTTGGGGCGGGGCATGCCGGCCTTGTCGGACATCTCGAAGACGTCGCTGACATAGTTGCGCAGGAACGGGTCGGTGGTCCCCGGATCGACCTCGCGCGCGCCGTACATGCGCAGCACGATCTTGTCGGAGTTCCAGTAGCTGAAGAAGTTCATCGCAACGCCGATGGCCAGCGCGATGGCCATGCCGGTCGGCCCGCCGATCAGATAGCCGATCCCGACGAACAGGGCCGTCAGACCGGCCAGCAACATGAAGGTGCGAAGGTGATTATGCATGGCGCTCGATATGGGGTGGGGGAGGCCCCTTACGCAAGCAGGCGCGCGCGCGTCGGCGCCGGAAGACCCCTCACCCGACCTCTCCCCAGCGGGGAGAGGAGAAGAAATCCCTCTCCCTCGGGAGAGGTTAGGTGAGGGGGCCGCGCAGCGGCGCTCTACTGACGAAGGACACAGCCACACTGCTAGACGCTCCCCCGCTGGGGGAGCTCCCGGCCGCATGGCCGGGTGAGGGGGACTTTGACTCCCGCCGCAGGCTCCCTCCGTCGCGCGGACGCGCGCCACCTCCCCAGCGGGGGAGGATCTAAAGAGACAAGACCCTAACCCGCCGCCCGCAGCGTCGCCGCAGCGGCCATGATCCGGTCGGTGGGCGCCTCAGCGCCGGCGGCCTCGTTACGCATCAGGGTCTCGACCTCTTCCGGCGGCATCGGCCGGGCGAACAGATAGCCCTGCATCAGGTCGCAGCCGGCGGCGCGCAGGAAGATCGCCTGGGCCTCGTCCTCGACCCCCTCGGCGACGATCCGCGCGTTCAGCGACTTGGCGGCGTTCAGCATGGCGCGGACCAGCTTGGAGACGCGCGGATCGCGGCCGACCCCGCCGATCAGCGACTGGTCCAGCTTCACCGTGTGGATGGGCAGCTGCAGCAGGGCGCGCAGGTTCGAATAGCCGGTGCCGAAGTCGTCCAGGGCGATGCGCACCCCGTGCGAGGCCAGCCGCTCGATGTGGCGGCGGGCCATCGACAGGTCGTTGACCAGGAAGGTCTCGGTGATCTCGACCGCCAGGGCGGTGGCCGGCAGGTCGGTGCCCGCCAACCTGCGGATAAGGTTGCGCGAGAATGACGGGTCCAGCAGCTCGCGCTGGGAGACGTTCAGCGAGACGGTGTCGATCAGGCCCTCGGCGACCCAGGGCGCGGCGCGTTGGCAGGCCAACTGGAAGATTGCTCCATCCAGCTCGGCGATCAGGCCCAGCTCCTCGGCCAGCGGCACGAAGACGCCAGGTGGGATCATGCCGCGTTCGGCGTGGTTCCAGCGGGCCAGCACCTCGACGGCGCTGATGCGGCCGTCGGCGGCGTTCACCAGCGGTTGGAACCAGGGGACGATGTCGCCGGCCGGGATGGCGCGGCGCAGTTCGGCCTCCAGGCTATGACGGGTGGCGCTAGCTTGGCGCAGTTCGTCGTCGAAGGCCGACCAGCGGCTGCCGCCGGCCGCCTTGGCTCGGTAGAGCGCCATGTCGGCGAAGCGTTGCAGGTCGCCGGCGTCGGTGGCGTCGGCCGGGAACATGGCCACCCCGATCGAGGCGCCAGGCGCGATGGCGCGGTCATAGATGGTGTGGGTCTGGGTCAGCAGCTTGGTGATGGCGTCGGCCCGCTTGCGCAGGTTATCGCCGCTGGTGACCAGGGCGAACTCGTCGCCGCCCAGGCGGCAGACCACGTCGCCGGGCAGCGCGGTGCTGCGCAGGCGCAGGCCGATCTCGATCAGCAGCTGGTCGCCGGCGTGGTGCCCCAGGCTGTCGTTCAGGTTTTTGAATCTGTCGAGGTCGATGACCAGCAGCGCCACCGAGGCGCCGGCGGCCTGGGCCGCTTCCAGTCGCTCGATCAGGGCGGCGGCGAACGCGCCGCGGTTCAGCAGGCCGGTCAGGCCGTCGGTGCTGGCCAGGTGCAGGGTCAGGGCACGCTCGTCTTCCAGTTCGTCCACCCGGGCGGTGAGCGTCTGGGAAATGCGCAGCAGCTCCTCGCGGGCCTTGGCCAGTTCCCGCTCCGCCGCCTGGGTGGCCAGGCGCTCGCGCTCGAGCTGCTGGGCCAGGACGGCGGCGGCGATCAGTTCCCCTGGGGCGTCCATAGGGCGCTACCGGCAGGTGGTGGCGTGTTGCGGGAAATTGAGCCCGCCTGGAACAAAACCCTTCATCGCCGCCCCCCTCTCCGAACCCGTTCACTGATCGCGGGTATGCCGGAAAGGGTGGAATCGTCCGTTAACAGGCGGCGATAAAGTGTGGCCTAGGCGACTTTTGGCGCCGGGTCGGCTTGGGGCGCCTGGGATGGGTCCTCGATCTGCCCCTCCCACTTGGCGACCACCGCTGCGGCCACCGAGTTGCCCAGCACGTTGGTGGCCGAGCGGCCCATGTCGAGCAGGTGGTCGACGCCGAGGATCAGCAGCAGTCCGGCCTCCGGCAGGTCGAAATAGGTGAGCGTCGCGGCGATGACCACCAGCGAGGCGCGCGGCACGCCGGCCATGCCCTTGGAGGTGACCATCAGCAGCAGCAGCATGGTGATCTGCTGGCCGATCGACATCTCGATGCCGTAAGCCTGGGCGATGAACAGCACCGCGAAGGTGCAGTACATCATCGAGCCGTCGAGGTTGAACGAGTAGCCCAGCGGCAGGACGAAGCTGGAGATCCGGCGCGACAGCCCGAACTTCTGCAGCTCTTCCAGGGTCCGCGGGTAGGCCGCTTCCGACGACGCGGTGGCGAAGGCCAGCAGGGCCGGCTGCCGGATGCCTCGCAGCAGATCGATCGCGCGCTTGCCGACGATCAGGATCAGCGCCGCCGACAGCAGCGCCCAGAGCACGCCCAGCGACGCATAGAAGCCCAGCACGAACTTCGCATAATCCGCCAGGACGCTCAGCCCCTGCGTCGCCACCGTCGCCGCGAGCGCGGCGAAAATGGCTAAGGGTGCTGTTTTCATTACATAAGCTGTAACTTTAAGCATAATGGCGGCGATTTGATCGACCAGGGCGGTGACGGCCGGCGCCTTGTCGTCGAGGGCCGAGACGGCCGTGCCGACGAAGATCGAGAATACCACGATCTGCAGGATTTCGTTATTGGCCATCGCCTCGACGATGGATTTCGGCACCAGGTGAGTGACGAATTCCTTGAGCGTCAGCTTGGTGGCGTCCACGGCGCCGACGATGGTCGATGGGTCCTGGACCAGACCCATGCCGACGCCGGGCTGGATCAGGTGAACCATGAAGAGGCCGATCAGCAGCGATATGATCGAGGCGCCGATGAACCAGGCCATGGTCTTGATGCCCACCCGGCCGATGGACGCGGCGTCTTCCATATGCGCGATGCCGGCGACCAGCGTCGAGAACACCAGCGGGGCGATGATCATCTTGATCAGCCGCAGGAACACGTCGGTGATGATGGTGAGGTTTTCGGCGACGCCCTTAGCCTGATCAGCGGCGAGGAAGTGGTTCACCCCCCATCCGACCAGCACCCCGAGCACCATGGCTCCCACAATAAAGGCGGTAAAAATCTTGTTCATGGTGGGACCCCCGAGCGCTTAGAGGCGACCTTGTGGCCGAGAATAGGGGGTTTCGTCCATAGCGTAGCGAAAGTGAGGCAGGGACATCTCGCAACCTTCACAAGAGCAGGCTAAACTGACCCATGTTCAATGAAAACAAGGCAGCCGCCATCGTCGAGCGGCTCAACACAGAATACCAAGACACGGTCAAAGCCCTGCGTGGCGCGTTGAAGACCTTCCTGGCGGGCGGCCCTCCGCCGACGCCGCAGATGCGGGCCGAGGGCATATTCGCCTATCCTGAATTGCGGCTCACCTGGCCGCACGGGCACAGCTATCCCAGGCTCAGCCGCGCCTACGCGCGATTGTCGCAACCCGGAGTCTATACGGTCACGGTCACCCGGCCAGATCACTTCCGGGATTATCTGATCGAGCAGATCAGCCTGTTGATGGCCGACTTCGACGTGACCATCGAGGTCGGCCGCTCGCGCCAGGAGGTGCCGTTCCCCTATGTGCTGGACGGTACGGTGGATCTGGCCATGGCCGACATCAGTTCGGCTGAGATCGCCCGACATTTCCCGACCACCGAGCTCGCACATATTGGTGATGAGATCGCCGACGGCTTCTGGAACGCGGGCCTGGAGCCCGCCCGGCCGCTGGCGCTGTTCGATGGCTTGAGGACCGATTTCTCCCTGGCCCGTCTCACCCACTATACTGGCGCTCCGGCCGAACACGTTCAGCAGTTCATCCTCTTCACCAACTACCACCGCTATGTGGACGAGTTCGTGCGTTGGGGTTGCGAGCAGTTGAAGGCCGGCGGACCCTATACGGCCCTGTCGGCCTCGGGCCGGGTGGTTGTCACCGCCGAGACCGAAAATCCCGAACAGGCCATCGCCGAGGGATCCTGGCGGCGTCACCAGATGCCGGCCTACCATCTGATGGCCGAGGGACGGCGGGGCATCACCCTGGTGAATATCGGGGTCGGTCCCTCGAACGCCAAGACGATCACCGACCACCTCGCGGTCCTGCGTCCTCAGGCGTGGCTGATGATCGGCCACTGCGGCGGGCTGCGCGGTTCGCAGACCATCGGCGACTATGTGCTGGCTCACGCCTATCTGCGCGACGACCACGTGCTGGACGACGTGCTGCCGCCGGAAATTCCGATCCCGCCGATCGCGGAGATCCAGGTCGCCATGGGCCGGGCCGCCGAGGCGATCACCGGCGAGACCGGCGAGATGCTGAAGCGCCGCCTGCGCACCGGCACTGTGGTCACCACTGACGACCGCAACTGGGAGCTCCGGTTCTCCTCTAGCTCGCTGCGGTTCAATCAATCGCGGGCGGTGGCGATCGACATGGAGAGCGCCACCATCGCGGCCCAGGGCTACCGGTTCCGGGTGCCGTACGGGACGCTGCTCTGCGTGTCCGACAAGCCGCTGCACGGAGAGATCAAGCTGCCGGGCCAGGCCAACGCCTTCTATGAGCGGGCCATCGGCCAGCACCTGCAGATCGGCATCGCGACCATGGACCTGTTGCGCGAGGAAGGGCCGCGGCTCCATTCGCGCAAACTCCGCAGCTTCGACGAGCCGCCCTTCCGGTGATGGCGACATGAAAGCTGCGCGCGACGAAATGCCGGTCGCCCCCATCTCGTAATTTTCCGGTGAAATCGCTAAATCGACGACCATGAGCGCACGACACATCGAATTCGAAGGCATCGACAACTTCCGCGACTTTGGCGGCTACGGAACCGCCTGTGGGCGCGGGATCAAGGCGGGGCGGCTATTCCGCTCGGCGAACCACGCCTACGCCACCGAGGCCGACCTTCAGACCCTGCGCGACCTGGACGTACAGGTCATTGTCGATCTGCGCCGTCGCCGCGAGCGCGAACGCGAGCCGTCGAAGCGGTGGGACGGCTTCAAGGGCCAGGTCATCGAGAACGATATCGACGGCCCTGAAGCCGACTGGGCCGACGCGCTGAAAGCGGCCAGTGACATCAGCGCCGACTGGTTCTTCCGCGACAGCCTGGAATTCTATCGCAACGCCCCGCATGCCGAGCGGATCGTCGATCTGTTCAGCCGCTACTTCCATGCACTGGGCGAGACCGAGGGCGCGGTGGTTGTCCACTGCGCGGCGGGCAAGGATCGCACCGGCATGATCTGCGCGATGACCCATCACATCGCCGGGGTCCATCGCGATGACACGCTGGCCGACTATCTGGCGACCAACGACGAGACCAAGCTCGAGAAGAAGACCGCGTTCCTGGGGCCGTGGATCCGCGATCTAACCGGGGTAACCCTCAGCGACGCGGCGCTGCGCCAGGCGGTCAGTGTGAACGAAGCCTTCCTCGCCGAAGCCTTCGCCGCCATCGACGAGAGCCATGGTTCGGTCGATCGCTATCTGGAAGAGGTGCTGGGCGTCGATTCCAAGCTGCGCGGCGCCATCGAGGCGCGCATCCTCGGCTGACACGAGGCTCGTCATATCCTAATCGTCCCCCGCAAGTATGTGAGGGGACGACCAATGCAGAGCTTCCAACCACCGCGGCGCATCCTGATGGGGCCTGGCCCCTCCGACGTCAGCCCCCGCGTGCTTTCGGCGTTGGCGCGCCCGACCATCGGCCACCTGGACCCTGAGTTCCAGAATCTGATGGAAGAGATCAAGGGCGCCCTCAGCCGGCTTTTCAACGCGCCTGACCATGCCTGCGTGCCGCTGCCGGCGCCGGGAACCGCGGGCATGGAAGCGGCGATCATGAACCTGCTGGAGCCCGGCGACCGGGCGGTGATCGCGATCAACGGCGCCTTTGGCGGCCGCATGGCCGACATGGCCGATCGCGCCGGCGCAGAGGTCGTCACGCTGGAATTCGAATGGGGCAAGCCTGTCGATCCGGCGGTGGTCGAGGAGGCCCTGAAGGCCGCCCCCGCCAAGGTGTTCGCCTTCGTCCATGCCGAGACCTCGACCGGCGCGCGCAGCGATGCGGCGACGCTCTGCGGCCTGGCCCGCAAGTACGGCGCGCTGTCCATTGTCGACTGCGTCACCTCGCTGGGTGGCATCACCGTGGACGTCGCGGCGTGGGACGCCGACGCGGTCTATTCGGGCACGCAGAAGTGCCTTTCGGCGCCTCCTGGCCTGTCGCCCATCGCCCTGTCGAAGCGGGCGCAGGCGGCGATCAGCGGCCGCAAGACCAAGGTCCGCAACTGGCTCTGCGATTTCAATCTGCTGATGAGCTACTGGGGCGGCGACGGCGGCCGGACCTATCACCACACCGCGCCGATCAACGCGCTCTACGGCTTGCACGAAAGCCTGGTGGCGCTGTTCGAAGAAGGCCAGCAGGCCGTTCTCGTCCGCCATGCCCGCACGCACGAGGCGCTGGCCGCCGGGATTGAAGCCATGGGGCTGTCGTTCCTGGTCGCCGAGAAGGATCGTTTGCCGCAACTCAATACGGTGATCGTGCCGGAGGGCGTCGATGAGGCGGCGGTTCGCAGCTTTGTGCTCGCCAAGTGGGACCTGGAAATCGGGGCCGGCCTCGGCCCGCTTAAGGGCAAGGTCTGGCGCATCGGCCTGATGGGCGCATCGGCCACCCCGTGGCACGTTCGCCTGTGCTTGAACGCCCTGGCTGAGGCTCTGGAAGCTCAAGGCTTCAAGGTCGACGGCAAGGCGGGCCTGGCCGAGGCCGACGCCAAGCTGGGCTGACTTTTTCCTCCCCCGCTTCGCAGGGGAGGAAAAGGCTAGATGCTGGCCTGCATCCGGTAGAGCCGTTCATAGGCCCCGCCGGCGGCGATCAGTTCATCGTGGCTGCCCTGCTCGGCCACCCCTTGCTCGGTCAGAACCAGGATGCGGTCGGCGTTTCTGACCGTCGATAGCCGGTGGGCGATGACCAGGGTCGTGCGGTCCCGGGCCAGGGCTCCCAGCGCCAGTTGCACGGCCTTTTCGCTCTCGTTGTCGAGCGCGCTGGTCGCCTCGTCGAAGATCAGGATCGGGGCGTCTTTCAGGAACGCGCGGGCGATGGTCAGCCGCTGTTTCTGCCCGCCCGAGAGCTTCACCCCGCGTTGGCCGATGTCGGTGTCGTAGCCGTTCGCCAGCGCCGTGATGAAGTCATGCGCATTGGCCCGCTTGGCGGCTTCGACAATCTCGTCGTCGCTGGCGTCAGGCCGCCCGTAGCGCAGGTTCTCGGCCACGCTGCCGGCGAACAGATAGACGTCCTGCTGCACGACCGCGACGTTGCGCCGAAGCGAGCTGAGCGTCAGGTCGCGGACGTCGATCCCATCGATCAGGATGGCGCCCGAGCTCGGCTCGTAGAACCGCGGGATCAGCGAGCACAGCGTGGTCTTGCCGACCCCTGACGTCCCTACCAGGGCCACGAACTCGCCTGGGCGAACATCGAGCGAGACGTTGCGCAGCACGTGGGGGCCGTCGTCGTCGTAGCGGAAGCTGACATCCCGAAACGCGATGGCGCCGCGCGGCCGCGCCAGGGCGATGGCGCCTGGCCGGTCGGCGACCTCGGGCGTGGTCTCCAGGATCTCCATCATCCGGGTGAACCCCGTATAGCCCTGCTGCCAGAGCCGCACGAAGTTCGCCAGCCGTTGCACAGGGTCGATGAGCACCGCCACGCATAGGAGGAAGGTCAGCATGTCGGCGACGCTCAACTGCGCCTGCGCCACCCGGATCGCGCCCGCCACGATGACCACCACGGTGATCAACTGGGCGAAGGTCGTGGTCCCGACCGAGAAGTAGGCCTCGCTGCGATAGCCCGCCCGCCGGGTGTCGAGGAACTTCAGGTTCTCGACCTCGAAGCGGCGGTTTTCGACGTCCTCGTTGGCGAAGGACTTCACCACCCGGATCCCCGCCAGAGAGTCCTCCACCCGTTCGTTGATTGCGCCGATCTGTCGCTTGGACTGCTTGAGCGCCAGGTTCATCCGGCCGTTGAAGTGCAGAGCGTGCATCACCGCGAACGGCACGACGACCAGGATCATCAGGGTCAAGGGCACGTCCAGATAGGCCAGGATCACCGTTGCGCCCGCGAACTTGAGCACCGCGATGGCGAGGTCCTCTGGGCCGTGGTGGTAGAGCTCCCCCAAGGCGAACAGGTCGTTGGTGATCCGGCTCATCAACTGCCCGACCCGGTGCTGATCGTAGAACCGGAAGGGCAGGGTCTGGCAGTGCTCGAACAGCTCCTGGCGCAGGGCGCTTTCCATCTTCGCGCCCATAACGTGGCCCTGATAGTCAACGAACAGCGTCGCCAGGACCTGCACCGCCAGCAGGGCGAGCATGACCGCGCCAATGGCGTAGATCTGGCTCAGCGCCGCGGGCGCGTCATCGACCGCGCCGAGTTGCCGCGTCACGTAGTTGGCGCACAGCGGCAGGAACAGCGCCGTCGCCGAGACGAGCACCGCACAGGCCAGGTCCGCCAGGAGCAGCGGAATATGCGGCCGATAGTAGGATAGGAATTTAAGCGCCCGGGCGCGGGCCTGGGCGTCGAACCGGGCCGTACGCGACGGCCGACGGGTTAGGGGGTTATGTGGCGCGTCTGCTTGCGCCAGCGCCCCCGGAGTTCGTGATTGCATGAACCTTCATGTCCTGTTGCGAGGATTTTCCTTTCTGGCTGGACACGAACGTTCTCATTTCACTCTCCCTGCGTCGGCCGATGTCGACAGGCGCGACTATGCCTGCGGCCGCTAGGTTCGACAACGCCGTTATATCTTCGGCCGTGCGCCTTTTCGATTTGCAATCGTCCGGCGAGGCGTACCGTGCCTTCAAGCCCGCCGGCATGAGCGGTCATCCGGGAGACCGCCTTGAGTACAGTCGAAGCCAGCGGATCGGGCGCCAGCCTGCCGATCGACGCTGAGTTGATGGGAAACGGAAAGCTGGGGCGCGGCGGGGTTTCCTGGTCGCTCTTCGAGGGCGCGCGAAACCCCTATGTGATCCTGATCACCATCTACATCTTCATTCCCTACGTGGCCGCGACCATGGTCGGCGACCCGGTGCGGGGGCAGGAGATTGTCTCGCGATGGAGCCAGTATTCCGGCTGGTTCATCATGGCCACGGCCCCGTTCCTCGGCGCCTCGATCGACCGGCTGGGACGGCGCAAGACCTGGCTCGCCCTCGCCACGATCTTGATGGTTCCGATGATGGCGTCGCTGTGGTGGGCCAAGGCCGACGGCACGGGGATTTCGGTCCTGACGGTCATGATCCTGACCACCCTGATCGGGGTGCTGTTCACCTATACCGAGGTGCTCCACAACTCGCTGCTGGTGCGGGCGGCCGGGATCTCGGCCGCGCACAAGGCCTCGGGGTTGGCCTTGGCGCTTGGCAACGGCTTGGCCTTGCTGGCCCTGGCCTTCACCGCGTGGGCTTTCGCGCTGCCCGGCAGCGGCCTGCCGTTTGTGCCTGAGGCGCCGCTGTTCGGGCTGGACCCGAAACTTCATGAGCCCTCGCGGATCGTCGCCCCAATGGCCGCGCTGATCTTCGCCGTTGGCGCCATTCCGCTTTTCTTGTTCACGCCTGACGCCAAGCCGACCGGCATTCCGATCTTCACCGCCCTGGCGGACGGCGCCCGCGACCTGAAGCGGATGGTCCTGGGGATGAAGAACCATCGGGACGCGGCGATCTTCCTGGTCAGCCGGATGTTCTATGTCGACGGCATGACCGCCATCCTGCTGTACGCGGGCATCTACGCTACCGGGGTCATGAAGTGGGGCGCGCTGGAGATGCTGATGTACGGCATCATCCTCAGTGTCCTGGCGGTGCTGGGCGGCTTCGTCGGCCGCTGGCTGGACGCGGGGCTTGGTCCGCGCCGGGCCGTGCAGATCGAGATCTTCATGTCGCTGCTCGGCATCATCGCCACCATCGGCATGGCGCCGGACCAGATCCTCTATTTCTGGGCCTATGATCCCAGCGCCCACGCGCCGATGTGGAATGGGCCGTTCTTCCGCACCCTGCCCGAGTGGATCTTCCTGCTGGTCGGGTTCTCCAACGCCGTCTTCATCACCGCCCACTACGCCTCCAGCCGGACTTTGCTGGTGCGCCTGACGCCGCCGGAGCAGACGGGGGCTTTCTTTGGCGTCTATGCGCTGTCGGGCACGGCGACAATCTGGCTGGGTTCGATGCTGGTGAACCTCGGCACCAATATCTTCCAGAGCCAGCAGGGCGGTTTCGGCATGATCATCATCCTGCTGGCCATCGGTTTCATCGGCCTGTTGTTCGTGCGTGGAGGCGACCGCCAAGTCTGACTTTTCCTTGTCGCCGCCGGAAGCTAAGGCCAGCGCCATGCTATGGGCGACGCAGCTTCGGGCGGAATGGCGCGAGCCGGCGGAGGTCCTGTCGGCTTTCGCCGACGAGCCCTGGGCGGTTTGCCTGTTGTCCGGCGGCGAGGGCGAGCGGGGACGGTGGTCTTATCTGGCGCGCGATCCGGACGCGACTCTCACCGTGCCGGCTGGCGACCCCCGCGACCCGTTCCGCGCTCTTTCGGATCTGCTGGGACCTGTGCAGTCGCCGATCCCGGACGGGCCGCCGTTCCAGGGCGGCGTTGTCGGCCTGGCCAGCTATGAGCTCGCCGATCGAATCGAGGCGCTGGGACTGGCGAGGCAGGCGGCGTGGCCGGACCTTATCGGCGCGCGCTATCCGGCCGTGCTGGCGTTCGACCGGCAGGAGCGCGCAGTGCGCGCCATCGGCCGCGGCGCGACGCAAGCTGAGGCCGACGCCCGCGCCCATGCGGCGCTAGGCTGGTTGGCGGGCAGTCCGCGCGCGCCCAATCAGGACGCCTTGACCGCCGGGCTCTCCAACGACGACGGCGAGGCCTACGAAGCCGCCGTCGCCGAGGTCGTCAGCCGCATCCATGCCGGCGAGATTTTCCAGGCCAATATCGCGCGCTCCTGGGCGGGACGGCTCGTGGGCGCAGCCAGGCCCTTCGACCTGTTCGCGCGATTGATCGACCAGAGCGCCGCGCCCTTCGCGGCCTATCTGCGACTGCCGGGCTTGGCGCTGGTGTCGAACTCGCCTGAGCGTTTTGTCGAGGTGCGCGACGGGTGGGTCGAGACGCGGCCGATCAAGGGCACCCGGCCGCGCGGGCGCACCCCGGCGGAAGATACGGTCCTGGCCGCTGATCTGCTGGCCAGCGAAAAGGACCGGGCCGAGAACCTGATGATCGTCGATCTGATGCGCAACGACCTGGCGCGGGTCTGCGCGCCGGGCAGCGTGCGGGCGCCGGAGTTGTTCGCCGTTGAGACCTTCGCCAACGTCCATCATCTGGTCTCGACGGTGGTCGGACGACTGGCGGCAGGCAAGGGGGCGGTCGATTTGCTGGCCTGCGCCTTTCCTCCGGGCTCGATCACCGGCGCGCCGAAGGTGCAGGCGATGAAGGTCATCGCCGCCTTGGAGACGCCTCGCGGTCCCTATTGCGGCTCGCTGTTCTGGGCCGGCGTCGATGGGGCGTTCGATTCCAGCGTGCTGATCCGCACCGCCGCCTTTGTCGAGGATGTGGATGGTTGGTCGTTGGAAGCGCGGGCCGGGGCCGGCATCGTCGCCGACAGCGATCCCCACACTGAGCGGCTGGAGACTGAGGCCAAGATCGCCGCGCTCGCCCGCGCCCTGGAGGAACCTGGCCGATGACGATCCCGCATGATGACCGGGGCCTGTTGCTGGGCGATGGCCTGTTCGAGACGGTGCTGGCGGTGGACGGAGAGCTCGTCGGGCTCGCGGCGCATCTCGACCGGATGGCGGCAGGTTGCGCCGTGATGGGGCTGCCGCCGCTCGACCGGCCGCTGGCGGGGAGACTGATGGGCGAGGCCCTGGCCGGGGTCGCAGCGCCGCGGGCCGCCGTGCGGCTGACGCTGACGGCGGGCTCCGGCGGGCGGGGGCTGGACCGGCCCGATGCGCCTCAGCCGCGTCTGTTCGCCACCGCGTCGGTCTCGCATCTCCCATCGGGGCCGGCCCGGCTGATCACCAGCAGCGTACGCCGTAACGAAGGATCGCCTGCCGCCCGGCTGAAGACGCTGGCCTATCTCGATAACGTACTGGCGAGGCGCCAGGCGCGCGAGCAAGGCGGCGACGAGGCCCTGATGCTGAATTCGCGCGAGGAGGCGGCCTGCGCGGCCGCCGCCAATGTCTTCTGGGTCAGCGAGGGGCGGCTCCTCACCCCGGCGCTCGAATGCGGCGTGCTGGCGGGAACCATGCGGGCTCGCGTCCTCGCGGCGGCGGGCCGGCTTGGCGTGGCGGTCGCGGAGGTCCAGGCGCCCGGCGAAGCCCTCAGGGCTGCAGACGCGATCTTTCTCACCAACAGCCTGATTGGCGTGCGGGCGGTGTCGCGTTTGGATGAGGTGGAGTTCGGCGCCTCGGCCCTGGTCGAGCAGCTTGCCGCCGCGGTGGGGTCTAGTCGAGCAGGACGACGGCGACGCCGCCGCGCGGCCTCATGTCCATCTGCTTCTTGAAGACGAAGGCGTTGGGGAAGATCTGCCCGAACGGGGTCTGGTAGGTGTAGATCGTCTCGGCGCGGATGACGGCGATATTGGCGGTCTTTTCGACCGTGCTGAGATCAACGCCGCTCGGGAAAGTGCCGCGCTGTTGTTGCCACCTGATCTGCGGCACGCCGGCGGCGGTCGTCTCGATGCTGACGATGCGGATGCCCAGATCCTCGACAGGGAAGGGCTTCAACGCCGCGGCGCTGATATTGAAGATGTCGTCGATCTGCGCCTTCTTCAGCTGCGTCGCCTGGGCCGTCAGGTCGCCGACCGCGGTGGCGACGACGCTCACCCGCCGATTGGCGAGCAGAGCCTGGGTGGTCTCGACCATGCCGTAGTAGAGCAGCATGACGACTGGGATGATCAGCGCGAACTCGACGGCTGCAGAGCCGCGGCGGTCATGGGCGAAGCGGTTCAGCATTTGGCCCCCAAAGGGCGTAGGCCCGCGTTATAGGGCTCGTTGCGGAAGATGCGGGCCGAACTGAGCAGGCGGCCCTGGTGACCCGCGCTATGGAAGACGGGCTTGAGCAGCGGCGAGATGATCGGCCACTCGTAGTAGGTGCGGACCAGGACGATGTCCTCGGGGTTGCCGGTCGACCAGCAGGCCCGCCGTTCGTCGAAGTCCTCAGGCTCGGCGGGCTCCGATCCGCCGGCGCCGGCGAACGTGTCAAACGTCTCGGCGTCTACGATCAGCTTGTCTTCGCAGCGGTCTTTCAGCCAGCTCATGTTGCGGCAGACGAGCTTGCCGAACTCGCGTTTGCTGACCTCTTGTTCCTCGGGCGTTTGGTTCGCGTGTGCGGCTTGGAAGCGGCCCGTGCGAATACTTCGTGTGGCGAAGTCGGTGGCGCTGTCCAAGGTCGCGGTCACCAGCAAGATCAGCGCCAGTTCCAGAACACCGAACGTCAGGGTCAGCAGCGGGATGGCGATGATGGCGAACTCGACTGCGATCGCGCCGCGCTTCGCGCGCGCAAACCGCCGGATCAGAGCTGTGCTTCTTGCGACAAGGCGCGACATGACGTCCCCGAGCTTCAAGCCCGCAGGGACGATAGCGAAGTCTGGCTAACCGGAGGTTTAAGGCTCAGCTTTTTTAAGGCGCCTTGGGCGCCTCGCCGGTGCGTTCGCAGCCCCCGGCGCAGGCATAGTCGTCCACCCGGCTCCCGCGGATGACCGAGACCCGGCCGGCCGGGGCCGAGACCACGACCTGACGTTCCAGGACGGTGCGTCCTAACTGGTCGACGACGATCAGATTGGTCGAGCCATAGCTCTTGCCCAAGATCACCGCCTTGCCGGAGTCCAGCACGCTTACATCGGCGATGGCCGGATTGCCGATCAGGACGTCGCGGGTTCCGCGCGGCAGGCTGACGGCCGCGCTGTGGTCGATGGGGACGACCAAGGTCGAGGCGGCGTGGGCCGATGGTGCGGCGGCCAGGACCACTAGGGGCGCCGTCAGGGCCAGGAGAAGGCGTCGCATTGAGGTGATCCTGAAAAACAGCGTCGCCTGAAGTTGAGCTGGAATGGTCAATAAAGACTGAATTCTTGAGCCCTCGTGCGCGCGCGAGAATCATTAAGTCCGAGGTAGCGTTTTCGGCCATTTCTCGTGCGTGGTTAACCGATATTTACAGTAAACAGAAGTAAACCATAGAAAGTCAAGTGCGAATACAGTGATGTTTACTTGAAGTTAAGCTTGGCCTTGCAATGTGCACCTGTATTTCGGGGCGGGCAGACCACCAAGGTTTGAAGCCGCACAGTCTGCTCGCAAACAAAGGAGATCGAGCAATGTCCAAGTTCGTCACGCGTTTCCTGAAGAATGAATCCGGCGCCACGGCCATCGAATATGGCCTCATCGCTGCTCTGATCGCCGTCGTGGTGATCGCCGCCATGACCACCCTCGGCGGTCAGATCCAGACTGCTTTCGGCGACATCGGCGGCATCGTGAAGGGCGCGAAGAACACGACTATCGCCCCGTCCTAATCGGAATAGGTCGCGGCGGCGTAAGCCGCCGCGATTTTTCATGGCGAGCACCGCAACCATGACTTTCTTGATCCGCTTCTTTGCTGATGAGACGGGCGTTACCGCCGTCGAATACTGTCTGATCGCGGCTCTCATCGGCATCGTCATGACCGGCGCGATTGGCCTAGTCGCTCCAGATATCTTCTCGCTGTTCAAGACTGTGGCGGAGACGACGCCGGTAGATTAGTCGAACGCTTAGTTTGAAACACGAAAGGCCGCGACGACGTCGCGGCCTTTCGTGTTTCAACGCTCTATTCATCGAGTGCGGCGATGATCGCGCTTCTGTATCGCGAACCAAGGGACCCTTACGGTCATGTCCGTCGTCCAGGCTGCAGCTTTGTTGGTCTTCCCGGCCCTGGTCATTCTCGGCGCGCTACGGGATTTGACCAGTTACACCATCCCCAACTGGATCTCGGGCTTGCTGATCTTGGGCTTCGCACCGGCGGCACTGCTGGTGGGGCTCCCGCTGTCGGCGATGGGGTTGCATCTCGGCGTTGGTGTGATCGCGCTGCTGATCGGCATGGCGATGTTCGCGCTCAACTGGATCGGCGGCGGCGACGCCAAGCTGTTCGCAGCCAGCGCGCTTTGGCTTGGATGGGCAGGTTCACTTGAGTTCATCCTTGTCACGGGGCTCGCGGGCGGGGCTCTAACCTTCGCCCTATTCGGCCTCCGCGCGCCGCTGTTGCGGCCCTACCTTCTCGGCGGGCCAGGCTGGATCAGTCGGCTCGCCGAGCCCAAGGGCGATCTACCCTATGGCGTGGCGATCGCGGTCGGCGCCTTGGCCGCCTTCCCCGGATCGGCGCTCATGCAGGCATGGGCAGGGTTCTAGCTTGGCCTTTAGCCGGCGTTAACTATGCGCCCCGCAAACAGACTCTGCAGGCAAAAGGCCGGGCATTCGATTCGTGCGCGCTGGCCGACTGTCGGCGCGCCCGCCAGAAAACCCGCACGCGGGAGGCTCGAGTAGACGCACCATGAGCGGCATCCGCATCGCCATTCTCGCCGTCGCGGCGATCGCCGCCATCGGGCTGGCCCTTATCGTCCGGGGCATGGTGACGCCGAAAGAGGCCGCGCCCGTGGAGGCCGTCGCCGCAAAGCCGGTGGCCCAGGTGCTGGTGGCCAAGCATGACCTGGCGATCGGAACGCGGCTCAGCCAAGCCGACATGACTTGGCAGGCTTGGCCTGCGGATGGTTTGAACGCCAGCTTCGTGACCGACGGCGCTGCGCCGGCCCTGCCAGCGGTTATGCCTGACAAAGCGGTGCAGAAGGCCGCACGCGCGGCCACCGACGCAGTCAGCACAACCGGACCCATGCAAGCCTTCGAAGGCTCGATCGTCCGCGAAGCCATGGTCACCGGCGAGCCCATCGTCGCACGCAAAGTGGTCCGGGCCGGCCAGAGCGGCTTCATGGCCGTGGTGGTGCAGCCCGGCATGCGGGCGATGTCCATCCCGATCAACGCCGAGACCGCGGCCGGCGGCTTCATCCTGCCCGGCGACCGGGTGGACATTCTGCAAAGCCGCCAAAACGCCGAGGCCAAGACCTACGTCACCGAAACCCTGATGCGGAATGTTCGTGTCCTGGCCATCGACCAGAAGATCGATCCTGAGAAGGACGCCAAGTCCATCGTCGGCGCGGTCGCCACCTTGGAGATCCCTGCCGCCGACGTTGAAGTCATGGCGCGCGGACGGGCTCAAGGTGAGATGCAGCTCGCGCTCCGCTCCTATGCCGACATCGGCGGCGCGCCCGGCCGTGGCGGGCAGGCCCGCGACAACATGCAAGGCGTGCGCGTGTTCCGCGCCGGACAAGTCAGCGAGGTCGCCAGACCGTGAATCCACGCTCTATCCTGATCGCGCTCGTCGCCCTTGGGGCGATGCTTGGTGCGCCCTTGGCGGCGGCCGCCCAGACTGAGGCCGCCGGCCTGGCGGCGCAGTCGTCGATTGTGCGCGTCAATCTCGCTGGCGGTTCGGCGGCGACGCAGTCCCTCAACCTGCCCAACGGCAAGTCCGCCATCGTCGAGCTTCCCGTGGACGTCCGCGACGTGCTGGTGAGCAATCCGGGCGTGGCGGACGCCATGCTGCGCTCGCCCCGCAGGATCTTCATCCTCGGCCTAAAGAACGGCTCGACTGACGCGGTGTTCTTCGACAACGCCGGCCGCCGGATCCTAACGCTCGACATTCGGGTCGATCAGGATCCCACGGCGGTCGCCCAAACCATCAACCGCATCGTTCCCGGCTCGCGCGTGCGCGTTGATGCGATGAACGAGAGCCTGATCCTGTCGGGACAGGTCGAGAGCCTGGCCGCCGCCGACAAGGCCGTCCAGATCGCCCGCGCCGCGGTCGCCAAGCCGGAGATGGTGCTCAACATGCTGAGCATCGCCGGCAAGGACCAGGTGATGCTGAAAGTGCGCATCGTGGAGATGCAGCGCGACGTCATCAAGCAGCTCGGCTTCAACCTCAGCGCTATCGTCGGTGAACTGGGCAGCACCCAGTTCCTGCTCGGAACGTCCGCGAGCTTCGGCGTCAATGGCGCTTTGCTGGGCGGTGGCGCGGCGACGGTGCGCAATCTTGGCGGTCGCGATCAGGGCCAGGCCACGCTCCAGGCCTTTGAGCGGGTCGGGCTTGTCCGGACCCTCGCCGAGCCGAATCTGACGGCGGTGTCGGGCGAATCGGCCAAGTTCCTGGCCGGCGGCGAATTCCCGATCCCAGTTTCTCAGGACGAGGACGGCGGCGTCGGGATCGAGTTCAAGCCGTTCGGCGTCGGACTGGGCTTCACGCCGGTCGTCCTGTCATCGGGCCGGATCGCCCTGAAAATCTCGACGGAAGTTTCCGAGCTCACCAGCCAAGGCGCCTTCGCGCTCTCGACCCCCGGCACCACGGCGACCCTGACAATTCCCGCCCTGATCGTGCGACGCGCTGAAACCGCGGTCGAACTGCCGTCAGGCGGCTCGATGATGATCGCGGGCCTGTTGCAGGAAAAGACCAAGCAGAACCTCGACAGCCTGCCCGGCATGACCACCCTGCCGGTCCTAGGCTCGCTATTCCGCTCGCGCGACTACCTCTCCGGCGAGAGCGAATTGGTCATCATCGTCACGCCCTACATCGTGGGTCCGACGTCGCCTGATCGGCTCCAGACGCCGGTCGATGGTCTTCAGGTCGCCGACGACGCCTCGACCTTGCTGCTGGGCTCGCTCTCCCGAGCCTACAACGCCACGTCTGCGGCCCAACCTGGCCGCAGTTACCAAGGGCCCTATGGCTACGTGATCGAATGAGCACACCTCGTTTCATCGCCCTGGCGCTGGCCGCGAGCCTGTCTGCCTGCGCCGCGACGCCGCCGTTGCAAGCGGGGCACGCCTCCATGGCGCGCACCCCGACCGAGCTTTGGAAGGCGGAGGTCGCCACCCAGCCGGAAGAGATTCGACTAGCGGTGCGAGCCCAGGGGCTATCGCCGAACCAGGCCGGCGCCCTGACCACGTTCGCCGACACATGGCGCGACGCTGATGGCTCTGAGATCATTGTCCAGGCGCCCGTCGGCGGCCCCGACCCCAGCGCGGTGTCGCGTTCGAGCGAGAACGCGCGCACCTTCCTGGTCGAACAGGGCGTGCCGGCCAATGCAATCCGTCTGCTTGGCTATGACGCCAAGGGCGATGCGGCCGCTCCCCTGGTGGTCGGCTTCCTGCGCTATGCCGTGACGATCCCCGATTGCGGGCGAACCTGGACGAACATCGCCCATTCGATGACCAACGAGGTTCAGCCGAACTTCGGGTGCGCGGTGACCGCGAACATGGCCGCCCAGGTGGCCAATCCTGCTGATTGGGCGCGGCCAACCACGCTCGATCCCGCCGACGCTCAGCGCCGCGCCGTCGTGCTCGACAAATACCGCAAGGGCGAACTGACCTCGTCGGAGAAGGACGACAACGCCACGGGCGCTGTCTCTTCGGTGGTGAAGTAATGAAGCCACAGCAAGGTCAGGACCCGTTCGATCTCGAGTTTGAGGCGGACGACGATTTTTCCGTGTCGCAGACCGACGCTTGGCGTGAAACGCCGCTGTCGGCCGCGGCGCTTGAGGATCCCTTCGTTGATCTGCCTCCTCTGCCTGGTGAGGAGGCGCGGCCGCCGCTATCGCATGACTTAGGCGCGGAACCCGAAGCGGTCGCTCTACCGCCCCTGCCTGTCCCGGAAGTCCATCCGGTCCACGACATGTTGGCCGGGGCCGAGGCGGCCTTCGGCGAGACGCCAGTGCCGCGGATCACCATCCATATCTTCTGCGTCGCCTCCGAGACCGCTGAGCTAGCCGAGCGCGCCGCGCTCGACCGCCGCATGGAACGCGCGACGGTCGTAACCCGCATGGGCGGTCTGGCCGCCGCCGTGGAAACCTATCAGTCTCAGCCGACGCCTTCCCTGGTCATGGTCGAGAGCGCCGATCCGGCGCCGCAACTGCTCTCGTTGCTCGACCGCCTGGCGGAGGTCTGCGACCCCGGCACAAAGGTTTTGGTGATTGGATCGGCCAACGACATCGCGCTCTATCGCGAGCTGATGCGTCGCGGGGTGTCGGAGTACTTGGTTCCGCCGCTCAATCCGCTGCTGCTGGTTCGCGCGGTGACCAGCCTCTATTCGGACCCCTCGGCGCCGTTCATCGGCCGGCAGATCGCCTTCTGCGGCGCCAAGGGCGGCTCGGGCTCCTCCACGATCGCCCACAACATCGCCTATTCGATCACCGAGCGGCTGCAGACCGGGGCGGTGTTGGTCGATCTCGATCTGCCGTTCGGCACCGCCGGCCTCGACTTCAACCAGGACCCCCTGCAAGGCGTGGTCGATGCGCTGTCGCAGCCCGACCGGCTCGACCCAGTGCTGATGGATCGCATGATGGCGCGTTGCACCGAGCGGCTGTCGCTGTTCGCCGCGCCCGCCAGCCTGGATGGCGACTACGACATCTCCGCCGAGGCGTTCGAAGAGGTCACTCAGAAGATCCGCGCCGCCGCCCCGTTCGTGGTCCTCGACCTGCCGCACGTCTGGACGGCCTGGAAGCGCAAGATCCTGCTGTCGTCCGACGATCTCGTGATTGTCGCCACGCCGGACCTGGCCTCGCTGCGCAACGCCAAGAACGTGATCGACCTGGTGCGCCGCGCGCGGCCCAATGACGCCCCACCACGCCTGGTGCTCAACCAGGTCGGCGTTCCGGGCCGTCCGGAAATCCCCGTCAAGGATTTCGGCGAGGCGCTGGGCCTGACCCCGGCCCTGTGCCTGCCGTTCGATCCGAAGCTGTTCGGCCAGGCGGCCAACAACGGCCAGATGCTGAGCGAGGTGAGCCCCAAGTCGCGATCCGCCGAGGGCATCGACCATCTGGCTCAGCAGATCGCCAGGCGCGAGCCGCCGGCGGCGCAGAAGTCTTCGTTGCTCTCCGGCCTCTTCAAGAAGAAGTAGCATGTTCGGCAAGCGTCCTTCGGCGAACGAGACCTCGGCTCCGCGCCAGGCTCCGCCCCCTCCGGGGGACGACGCCGACGTCGCCGTGCGCGCGCCAAGGACCGAGCAGGCGGCGCCCACCGCCGCCATCCAGATCCAGCCCAAGGCCGAGCGTGGCAAGCCGGTCGCCGGCCCAAAGCCGACCCCCGCCTTCGAGCAGCTTCGCGCGGCCCAGGGACCGGCGCCGACGACCCAGGTCGTTCGCGAGCAGAGCGACTACTATCACTCGACCAAGACGGTCATCTTCAACGCCCTGATCAACACGATCGATCTGGCGCAGCTGGCCCAGCTGGACGCCAAGCAGGCGGCCGAGGAGATCCGGGACATCGTCGCCGAACTGGTGGCGATCAAGAACGTGTCGATGTCGGTGGCCGAGCAGGACATGCTCGTCCAGGACATCATCAACGACGTCCTTGGCTATGGGCCGCTCGAGCCGCTGCTGGCGCGCGACGATATCGCCGACATCATGGTCAACGGTGCCGGCCGGGTGTTCATTGAAGTCGGCGGCAAGGTCCAGCTGACCAATGTCCGCTTCCGCGACAACGCCCAGCTGATGAACATCTGCCAGCGGATCGTCAGCCAGGTCGGTCGCCGGGTGGATGAAAGCTCGCCGATTTGCGACGCACGCTTGCCCGACGGTTCGCGCGTCAACGTCATCGCCCCGCCCTTGGCGCTGGATGGGCCGACCCTGACGATCCGGAAATTCCGGAAAGACAAGCTCACCATGAAAAACCTGGTGGAGTACGCCTCCATCAGTCCCGAAGGCGCGCGCGTCCTCGGCGTGATCGGCGCCTGCCGATGTAACCTGGTGATCTCCGGCGGGACCGGCTCGGGCAAGACCACCTTGCTCAATACGCTGACCGCCTTCATCGATCCGGCCGAGCGCGTCATCACCTGCGAGGACGCCGCTGAACTGCAACTGCAGCAGCCGCACGTGGTGCGCCTGGAAACCCGGCCGCCGAACCTGGAGGGCCAGGGCCAGATCACCATGCGCGACCTGGTGAAGAACTGCCTGCGGATGCGGCCGGAGCGGATCATCGTCGGCGAAGTCCGTGGCCCCGAAGCCTTCGACCTGCTGCAGGCGATGAACACCGGCCACGACGGCTCGATGGGCACCTTGCACGCCAACAGCCCGCGCGAGGCGATCAGCCGGATGGAGTCGATGATCACCATGGGCGGCTATGGCCTGCCCTCGCGGACCATCCGCGAGATGATCGTCGGGTCTGTCGATGTGATCATTCAGGCCGCGCGCCTGCGCGACGGGTCACGCCGCATCACCCACATCACCGAAGTGGTGGGGCTGGAAGGCGACGTGATCATCACCCAGGATCTGTTCGTCTACGAGATCACCGGCGACGACGCCGACGGCAACGTCCTGGGTCGGCACCGCTCGACTGGCATCGCCCGCCCGCGCTTCTGGGACCGCGCCCGCTATTATGGCCTGGAGCGCGAACTCGCCGAAGCGCTCGACGCGGCCGAATAGCATGCTCCTGACCCTCCTGATCGCGGTCCTGGGTTTCGTCGTCATCGCCGGCGTCGGCTTCGCCCTGGCGGGCGGCTCCGGCTCGGCGGACGCCAAGACCTTGAAACGCGCGCAAGCCATTGTGGGCGGTGACGCCCGCGAGTCTCGCCGGCGCCCGGTCGCCGCGCAGGATCAGCGGCGCAAGCAGATCCTGAAGACCCTGCGCGATCAGGACCGCCAACAGAAGAAGGCGACCCTCAGTCTTTCGGCCCGGCTGCAGCAGGCTGGTCTGGGGATCAGCGTTCAGACCTTCTGGGTGATCAGCGTCGTCGTCGGCTTACTGGTGTTCGGCATAGCGATAATCCTGAAGCCGTCGCCGTTGATCGCGCTTGGCCTCGCCTTCGCCAGCGGTCTTGGCCTGCCGCGCTGGGTCGTAGGGTTCATAGCCAATCGGCGCATCAAGAAGTTCACCTCCGATTTCCCAGACGCCATGGACATCATCGTTCGCGGCATTCGGTCGGGGTTGCCGGTCCACGACAGCCTGCGCGTGATCGCGCAGGAGTCCCCCGAGCCGTTGGCCAGCCAGTTCAACCGGTTGGTCGAAAGTCTCAGCATGGGCGCGTCGGTGGACCAGGCTCTTGAGAAGATGCACGAGAACATGCCGACCCCCGAGGTCCGCTTCTTCGCCATCGTGCTGGCGATCCAGCAGAAGACCGGCGGCAATCTGGCCGAAGCCCTGTCCAATCTTTCGACCGTTATCCGGGCGCGGAAACTCATGCGTGAGAAGGCCAAGGCGCTGTCCGGCGAGGCCGTGGCGTCCGCCGCCATCATTGGCTCGTTGCCGCCGGTGGTCGCGACCCTGATCAGCATCACTGCGCCTGACTATATGAGGCCGCTGTTCACCGATCCGCGCGGCCACCTGATGCTGATGGCCGGGGCGTTCTGGATGACGATCGGCGTGCTCAGCATGCGCAAGATGATCAACTTCAAAATGTAGCCCGGGTGCGAACATGATCTCCATGCTCACCAACCCGGACAACATACTGGCGGCTTTCGTCGCGGTGGTCTGTTTCGCGACGATCGTGACCATCGCCACGCCGATGTTCAATCGCTCCAACCTGGAGGGCCGCCTCAAGTCGGTCTCCACGCGGCGTGAGGAACTGCGGCGAAAGTCCCGGGAAGCCCTGGCCAAGAAGGGCGGTCAGAACAGCCTCCGGCACCTTGACGAGGGGATGTACAAAAAGGTCGTCGATCGCCTGCAGCTATCCAGGCTGCTGGAGGATCCGAAGGTCGTGGAAAAGCTGGCCCAGGCTGGCTTTCGCGGGCCGCGCCCGGTCTCGACCTTCTACTTCTTCCGCTTTGTCCTGCCGTTCGTATTCGGCGCGGTCGTCGCGATCTATCTGTTCCTGATCAACGACTTTGGCCTGCCGGCCATGCAGCGGATCGCTATCTCCGTCGGCGGGCTCACGCTTGGCTACTACGCGCCAAACATCTTCATCAGCAACGCCGCCCAGAAGCGCCGCGAATCGGTCGTGGGCGCCTTTCCCGATGCCCTGGACCTGTTGCTGATCTGCGTCGAAAGCGGGATGTCGATCGAGGCGGCGATCCAGAAGGTCAGCCAGGAAATTGGCGGCTCCTCCATTGAGCTTGCGGAGGAATTGACGCTGCTGACGGCGGAGATTTCCTACCTCCCGGAGCGGCGACAGGCCTATGAAGGTTTGGCGCGACGGACCAACCATCCGGGGATCAAGTCGGTCACCACCGCGATGATCCAGGCCGAACGCTACGGCACGCCGCTCGGTTCGGCCTTGCGGGTCATGGCCAAGGAAAATCGCGACATGCGTCTGACCGCGGCCGAGAAGAAGGCCGCTCAGTTGCCGGCCAAGCTCACCGTTCCGATGATCGTCTTCTTCCTGCCCGTGCTGTTCGTGGTCATCCTGGGGCCGGCGATCTTGACGGTCATCGACATGATGGCCGCCAAGGGCGCGTCCGGCTGATCTGCGCCGCTAGTGCAGCGGACCGCCGGCGATGGTGATCCGGTGCATCAGGCGACGCTGGCCTTGGTAGTCGTTCATGGCCAGATGCCAGGTGGCGCGGTTGTCCCAGATCGCCATCGAGCCGGGCTGCCACTGGAAGCGGTGCACGAACTGCGGCTTGGTTGCGTGCTGATAGAGGTAGCCGAGCAGGGCGGCGCTCTCCTCGCGGCTCCAGCCCTCGAAGTTCAGGGTGAAGCCCGGGTTCACGTACAGCGCCTTGCGGCCGCTGCCGGGGTGGGTGATCACCACCGGATGCACGGCTGAGGGGTTCTCGGCGTGGCCTGCCAGGTGGGCCTGGTCGGTTTTGCCGTAGACGCCTTCGGTCCCATAGATGTGGTCGGAGGCGTGGTGCGCCCGCAAGCCGGCCAGAGTCTGCTTCAGCCCGTCCGACAGCGCCTCGTAGGCGGCGTACATGTCGGCGAACTGGGTGTCGCCGCCGGTAGGCGGGGTTTCGATGGCCAGCAGGACAGAGCCCATGGCCGGCGCCTGGTCGTAGCTGTGGTCGGTGTGCCAACCGCCGCCGATGTTGGTTGTCTGCTCTTCGGTCTTCTCGACCTTGGCGATTTGCGGATAGCGCTCGGTCTTGGGGAAGTAGCGGTTGACGACGATCGGACCGATGCGCTCGGCGAAGGCGATCTGTTCTTCCGGCGTTAGGTGCTGGTCGCGGAGGAAGGCGACGCCGCGGTTGTAGACCGTGTCGCGGATCAGGTTGATCTCGGCGTCGGTTGCCTTCGGCACGGCGATGTTGGCGATCTCGGCGCCGCAGCCTTCGGTCTCGCGGACGATGGCGGTCATGGTCGCCTCCCTGGCGGTGTTTGTTTCATACACTGTATGACGGAGTTGGTTTGTCATTGTCACTTAAGTTACAATATTGGCATGAGTGAGGATCGCGATCAGGCGTTGAGGCTGCTGGGTGTCGCCCGCTGGCTGGAGGCCTACCCGCCGGGGCTGGCGGAGGCGCTGGTGGCGGAGGGCGCGCTGACTCGGCTGCGGGCGGGGCAGTGGGCGCAGGCGGAGGGTGATGAGGAGACCGGCCTGATGGTCGTGATCGAGGGCGCGGTGGACCTGTTCTGCCAGGCGCCCGGCGACCGGGAGGTGCGGATCAGCCATGCCGGCGCGGGCGCGGCGCTGGGCCAGACGATGCGGTTTGGCGGCGGGCCGAGGCTGGTGACCGCGGTCTGCGCCGAGCCCAGTCTGTTGCTGCGAGTGTCAGATGCGGGGCTGGAGCGGATCGCCCGCTTGCGGCCCGACATCTGGCGGGCGGTCGCGACCCTGGTCTATTTTCAGCTACGCAACGCTCTGCGGATGGCGGCCGAGATTGCGGCCTTGCCGCCGCGCCAGAGACTGGCCTCACGTCTGCTGATGCTGGCGCGCGGCCGCGAGGCGCCGGTGGTGCTGAATGTCAGCCAGCAGGGACTGGCCGAGATGATCGGCCTCACCCGCAAGACCGTGAACGGTCATCTGGCCGGGCTCCAGCGCGAGGGCGCGGTGCGACTCGACTACGCGCGGATCTGGATCGAAGACGCTCGGCGCCTTCAGGTCGTGGCCGACAGCTAGGGCTGAGCGGCGCGCACGCCTTCCCAGGACCGACCGGCGCCGGCCGGGGCGCTGGTCGCGCCGCGCAGCCAGGCCATGTTGTTGTCAACTGTCTCTGGGGGCAGGTCCTGGCGGGCGATACGTTCGGCCTCGGCCAGGCGGCCTTGCAGGCCGAGCACCAGGGCGAGGTTCTGACGAACGGTGATGGGCGCATCGGGCTTGGCGGCGGCTTGCCGCAGCATGGTTTCGGCCTGGGCGCGATCGCCGTGGGCGGCGTAGTAGAGCGCCAGATTGCTGATGGCTGAGGGGTTGTCGGGCGCGAGGCTCAGCGCCAGCCGATGCGCGGCGAGCGCCTCGTCGGGCCGCTGGGCCTGTTCATAGGCGACGCCCAACAGCGACGGGATGCGCCAGTCGCGCGGCGCCATGGCCTGGGCCTCGCGCGCCGGCTCGATGGCGTAGAAGCCCTGGCCGCGTCCGATGTGGGCGCGGGCGATCTCGAGCTTGGCTTCGACGTTTCGCGGCTGGGCGACGGCGACTTTCTGAGCCGCGACGATGGCGTCGGAATAGTTGCCCATCTGGCGCAGCGCCTGGGAGAGCTGAAGCCCAGCTTCGGCGTCGGCTGGATCGGCGTTCGCCTCGCGGGTCCAGAATGCGGCGCGCGCCAGCGGGTCGAGCGCCTTGATCTGCGCGCGTTCCTGCGGTGTGGCCTTACGCGGCGCGCTCGCCGCGTCGTTCACGGCGGCCTTGTCAGGCTTGGCCGCCAGCACGGGCCCCGCCGTCAGGCAAAGGGCGAGGGCGGTTGCGGCGAGGGCCGACATGCGACACATGAAAGTCACGGGCTCCGGATGATGGCCTGGCCACCATCCCTTGCCCGCTTAAAGGAAGCGTTAAGCATAACGCCCCCGACGGAGCGGCGGCGGGCAGGATGCGAGAACGGCCCCCCGCCAAGGCGAGGGGCCCAGGGAGGTGCGTAGCGATTGGCCTAGGCCGGGCTGAACGCACACCGGCGGCGCGAGGTGCGAACCATCGTCCCCACCGCGCCGAATCCGAGAATCATCATCGCCCAGGTGGCCGGTTCCGGCACGGCGCTCAGCGTGGAGACCGTCACGTTGTCGAACTGCACGCCCGGCTTGAAGGCGAAGCGGTCAGCCTGGAATTGAAAGCGAAGGTTGAAGGTCTGGCCAGCGAATTGGCTCAGGTCAATCGTGGCGACCCCGGCCTGCTTTCCGGAGACGCCGGTGTCGCCCAGCCTCACGAAGCCGCTGTTCAACTTGCCATAGACCCCGGATTCGTTGGGTGTGAGCAGGTCTGTCGCGGCGTTGAAGATGGCGTCCGTCGAGCCCAGCACGTTGAAGCCGTCGAAGTACATCTCGGAGTCGAGGCCATAGTCGAACGATAGAACCGCGTTGGTCAGCCCGGTGAGATCAAGCGCGATCTGGTAGTAGGAATACTCGCCGTTGTCATAGTGGGTGGCGTGGCCCACCTTGCCGTCAGCGACGCTGAAGTTTCCGCTGACGCTCTCGTTGGCGCCGAGGCCGTTGTCAAAGGTCTGCTTGAAGATGACCGCGGCCGAGGCCGGGGTCGCCGCCAGAGCGGCGGCGCATATCATGGTTGTCAGAACTAAGCTGGATCGCATTTCCTTGTCTCCGATGAGTGCTTTCGGGGCCAAGTTGGCGCAAGCGTGGCCGCTGGTCCGTGGTGCTTCGGCCAGCTGCCAGGCGTTTGCGATCGAGCGATGAGCGTCGGGTCAAAGCAGACGAAACTGCTCATCGCGCGTCCCCCGCACGACGAAAGCCCGCTGTGACGCGACCAACGCCTCGGAGCAGAGCCTGCAGAGTAGGGAGCGCCGCCAGCCGCCGATCGCTTCGACCGCCCATGCCGACATCGGGATGTGGGGCGGCAAGCTTACGACACGATGAAAGCGCAGTATGGCGCGACGAGATCGCGTGCTGACCGGCCAAAGTGGCGCTAGGCTTTGCCGAAACGCCGATAGCCAAGATGTCCAATAGAAGCGACCTTCGCCAGATCGCCTTGCTGACCGTCGTCCTGTGGACGGTCGACGTGGCCTTGTTCTTTGTGCCGAGCGCCATCGCCGGCGCCGCCCCGGGTGCGGCCGCGACCGCGCGCATCGTGCTCATCGGCCTGGGCGGCATCGTCCTGAGCGGGGCGGTTTACGCCACTGTTTGCGCGCTGGCTCACTGGCGCCCCGTCGCGCGCTACATCGCCGTCATCACGGTCGCGATCATCTGCGGCGGGCTGGTCGCCGGGAGCGACCTGATGTTCCAGGAGCCCTTGCGCCTGGCGCTTTCCCCGTCAGCATCGCCGCTGAGCGAACAGATGCTTTTGATCCATGGCCTTACCAATTGGATCGGGCTCGCCTGGATCTTTGGCCTGGCCGGACTGATCTTCCTGCTGCTGCAGTCCAATCGTATGGTGCGCCAGCGCGACCACGACCTCGCCGCTGCTCACGCCGCGGCGCTGCAGGCCCAGAACGCGGCGACCGCGGCCCGCTTGGCGGCGCTGCGCTACCAGCTCAATCCCCACTTCCTGTTCAACACGCTCAACGCGGTCTCCTCGGCGGTGGTCAACCTACGCATCAACGAGGCCGAGACCATGCTCGCCCGTTTGGCTGAGTTTCTTCGGATCACTCTGGCCGCCGATCCGGAGGCCATGGTCGCCTTGGAAGAGGAGCTGGAGACTCTGCACGCTTATCTCGCCATCGAGGGCGAGCGTTTCCGCGAGCGGCTAGGCGTGCGGTTCATCTGCCCGCCACACCTCCTGCATGCCCAAGTCCCGAGTTTCCTGCTTCAGCCGCTGGTTGAGAACTCGATCAAGCACGCGGTCGCCCGCACGACACGCACGGTGACGCTCCGGCTTGAGGCTAGGCAGGAGAACGATGACCTCGTCATTGTCGTGGAGGATGATGGCGAGGCCGGCGCATCCCCGGCGCCTCAAGGCGGCGTTGGAATCCGCAACGTCTGTCAACGCCTGGAAGCCCTCTACGGCTCACGCGCCCGCGTCGAGGCCGCCGCCCTGACGAGCGGCTACCGCGTCGTCATCACCATGCCGTTGCAGATGCAGCGAGACGCCGCGATGGCGGCCTAGGCATGCGCGTTCTACTGGTCGACGACGAACCGGCGGCATTGGAGCGGCTCCAGGCCCTTCTCGCTCAGCTCGCCGATGTGACTGTCATCGGCAGCGCGCCCGACGGCTCTTCCGCCTTGAAGGCGATCGAGGCCGACAAGCCTGACCTCGTCCTCCTCGACATCCAGATGCCCGAGTTGAACGGTCTCACCGTCGCGGCCACGATCCCCGTTGCGCACCGGCCCGAGATCGTCTTCGTCACGGCCTTCGAAATGTACGCTCCGGACGCTTTCGAGGTGGAGGCCGCGGACTATCTGCTGAAACCCGTCCGCTTTGATCGCCTTCGCCAGGCGATCGAGCGGGCCCGCCTGCGCCAGATGCTGCGCAGCCAGCTCACCCTGATCACCCCGGCCGAAGCGCATGGCGACGGCATATGGGTGCAGACCCGTCATGGACACGTCCGCGTGCTGCTGCTGGAGATCGACTGGATCGAAGCTGCCGGTGACTATGTGATGCTGCACACCGCCACCCGCAGCCACATGCACCGCACCACAATGTCGGCGCTTGAGCGCACACTGGATGACAGCCGGCTGATGCGGGTTCACCGTTCCACCTTCGTCGCGCCCGACCGCGTGCGCGAGGTCCGGCGCACGGGCCGGGGCCTAGCCTCCCTCGTGCTCATCGACGGTGTCGTCGTCCAGGTTGGCCCGACCTACCACACCGCTGTGATGGAACGTCTCGGCTTTAGCGACGCGGACTGATTGCTCGCCCGGCCCATCACGCTGGGGGGCCACAGTGAGCAGTCTCGCACGTTGGGGCTAGGTGGCGGGAGCGTGGCGGCGAAGCTATATCGAGGTTCAAGCCCGACCCTGGCTTGGAAATAGAGGTTGGCCGAATACACTGCCGCTGACCTATCAATCAGTTCGTCGGCCAGGCTTGGCTTGCGCCGACATGGAGAGCGCCATGACCGAAGTCGTCATCGATCACACCGAGGACGCCGTCCCGGTCCACGCGCTCTATGAGAAGGACGTGCCCGGCTTCCTCGATGGGCGGCAGGCCTTCGTGAAGGCTTTCGCCGAACTCTCCGATTTCAAGGGCAAGGCCGGGCAGGTCCTGGTCACGCCCAACACCGAGGGCGGTATCGACCGGGTGTTGTTTGGCCTTGGCGACCGGGCCGACGCCCAGACCTTCCGCGCCCTGGCGGCCAAGCTGCCGGCGGGAGAGTACCGCATCGCATCCGCGCCGGCCGAAATCTCGCCGGAGCAGATCGCCCTGGCGTTCGCGCTGGGGAGCTACCGGTTCGACCGCTACAAGAAAAAGAAGGACGACCGCCCGCGCCTGGTCGCGGCCGAGCAGGTCGATGTCGCCGAAGTGCGCAGCATCGCCCACGCCTGCGCCCTGGCGCGCGACATGGTCAATACCCCGCCCAACGACATGGGGCCGCTGCAAATCGAGACCATCGCGCGCGAGATCGCCGAGCAGTACGGCGCCTCGATCACGGTGGTGACGGGCGAGGGGCTGCTGGAAGCGGGCTATCCGGCCGTTCACGCGGTCGGTCGCGCAGCGGTTCCGCACCGCGCGCCGCGGATGATCGAGATCTCCTGGGGCGAGGCCGGCAAGCCGCTGATCGCCCTGGTCGGCAAGGGCGTGGTGTTCGACACCGGCGGTCTGGACATCAAGCCCTCGGCCGGCATGCGCAACATGAAGAAGGATATGGGCGGAGCCGCCCACGTCCTGGCCCTGGCCCGGATGATCATGGCCGCCAACCTGCCGGTGCGGCTGGCCGTGCTGATCCCGGCGGTGGAGAACGCCATTTCCGGCGACGCGATGCGTCCAGGCGACGTGCTGGACAGCCGCAAGGGGCTAACCATCGAGGTCGGCAACACCGACGCCGAGGGCCGGTTGATCCTGGCCGACGCCCTGACGCGGGCCGAGGAACTGGAGCCCGCCCTGACCCTGGACCTGGCGACTCTGACCGGCGCCGCGCGCGCCGCCCTGGGGCCGCAACTGCCGCCCTTCTATACCGACGATGAGGAGCTGGCCGGCCAGATCGAAACGGCCATGCGCGCGGTGTCTGACCCGATGTGGCGGATGCCGCTGTGGAAGGGCTATGTCGACGCGCTCGATTCGGACATTGCAGATCTTAAGAACGACCCGGATGGCTGGGCCCAGGCGGGCTCGGTGACGGCGGCGCTCTTCCTGCAGAAGTTCGCGCCGAAGGGTCCGTGGGCGCACTTCGACATCTTCGCCTGGAATCCGCGCGGCCGGCCCGGCTGGCCGTCGGGCGGCGAGGTGCAGGCCGTTCGTGCGCTCTACCAGATGATTCGGGACCGCTTCGCGTGAGCCGCGACGCACGCGTGACGCTGGCGCGGAGCGATCTGGCCGCTCGCGCGCTGCAGGGACTGATCGCCGCCGCCGCCTACGCCGATCCCGCGCCGCGAAGCGTCATGGCGTCTGCGGCGGCCCTGCGCCGCTCTCCGGACCTGGGCGCCGAGCAATTGGATCAGGTGCTGTTCGGCGAGATTTTCGACGTGCTGGACGAACAGGACGGCTTTGCCTGGGGCCAGTCGCGCCGGGACGGCTATGTCGGGTTTGTCGAGAGCGCGGCTCTGGGGGCGGCGGGCGGCCCGCCCACCCATCGGATCTCGGCGATTCGCACCTACGCCTTCGCCGAGCCCAGCATTAAGACCAGGGCCTTCGGTCCCTATTCGATCAACGCTCTGGTTCGCATCGAGGCGCGGGAGGGCCGCTTCGCCAAGGCGGCCGGCGCCGGCTGGTTCATCGAGGATCACCTTGCGCCGATAGGGTCGTTCGAGAACGACGCCGCGGCGGTGGCCGAGCGGTTCCTCGGCGCGCCCTATCTGTGGGGCGGGCGCGAGAGCTTGGGCCTGGACTGTTCAGGCCTGACGCAGCAGGCGCTCGCGGCCTGCGGGATCGCCTATCCGCGCGACACCGATCAGCAGCAGCAGGTCGGCGAGCCGCTGACCGCAGATCAGTTGCGGCGTGGGGACCTGGTGTTCTGGAAGGGGCATGTGGCGATGATACTGGACGCTGAGCGCATCATCCACGCCAACGCGCATCATATGGCCACAGCAATCGAGCCCTTGTCGCAGACAAGGGCTCGTTACGTCGCGGCCGGGGTGGGCGAACCCACCGCCTATCGCCGTCCTTAGATGATTAGTGAGCCTTGGCGGCCGGAGCCGCCGGGGCTGCGCCAGCGGCCGGACCTTGGCCGGCCGGACCACCGGAAACCGGCGCCGGAGCGGCGGTCGAACCGGTAGCGGTCGGAGCGCCTGCCTCAGAGGCCGGAGCCGCCGCGCCGTCAGCGGGAGCCGCCGGAGCAGCAGCCGCGGCCGGGTTCGGCGCCGGGAACGGCAGGGTGGAGCCTTGGCTATGCAGATAGGCGATCACCGCGATGCGATCTTCCGGCTTCTTCAAGCCGACGAAGGTCATCTTGGTGCCCGGCACGTGCTTTTGCGGCGCCTTCAGGAACTCCGAGATTTCCTCGTAGGTCCAGATCTTGGCGCGGTTGCCTTCTTCGATCATGCCCGACGAATAGGCGAAGCCCGGATGGGTGCCGGGCTTCTTGCCCAGGGTGCCATGCAGGTTCGGGCCGGTGCCATTGGCGCCGCCCGCGTCGATCGTGTGGCAGGATTTGCACTTGGCGAAGACGGCTTCGCCGGCCTTGATGTCGGCCACTGGCAGAACCGTGCCCCAATCGATCGGAGCTTCGGCGACTGCACCGCCGCCGCCGGTGTCTTCGGCGACTGTGATGGCGTAGCCAGGCTTCTCGACCGGATGCGGCGCGAAAATGCCCGAGGAAATTTCACGAAGGCCGACGATGGCCAGACCGGTCGCCAGCACCGCGCCAACGACTTTGTTGAACGTAAGGTCGCTCATAGTCCTTAAATCGGCCCTCTCAACGGCCAGCCAATGGCTGGCGGAAGCGCGGGTAACCCCGCCCCTTATTGCGCCCGGCTCTCTTACACGCTACCGCCGCCCGCGCAACCAGCCAGTTGGTCGCTTCAGGACCTCATGAAACCGATCATCCTCATCCCAGCCCGAATGGCGGCGACCAGGCTGCCCGGTAAGCCCCTGGCCGATATCAATGGCATACCAATGATCGTCCGTGTGCTGCGCCAGGCGCAGGCGGCCGACATCGGCCCCGTAGCCGTAGCGGCCGGCGATATCGAGATTGTCGAGGCCGTTCGCGCCGCCGGGGGGCTGGCGGTGCTGACCGATCCGGACCTGCCCTCGGGTTCGGACCGAATCGTCGCGGCCCTGAACGAGATCGATCCGGCCGGCGAGCACGACGTCGTCATCAATTTGCAGGGCGATATTCCCTTCATGGCGCCGAGCGTCGTCGAGGCGACGGCCCGGCTGCTGGCCGACCAGCCGTCCTGCGACATCTCCACGGTGATGGTCGCCGAGGCGGACCTGAGTGAGCGCACCAACCCAGATATTCCAAAGGTTGTCGCCTCCATGGCGCCCGACGGGCGCAGCGCCCGGGCGCTCTATTTCACCCGCTCGGTGCTCTATGGAGATGCGCCGGTCTGGCTGCATCACGGCGTCTATGGCTATCGCCGCGAGGCGCTGCTGCGTTTCACCGCCGCCGAGCCTTCGCCGCTCGAACTGCGCGAGCGGCTGGAGCAGCTCCGGGCGCTGGAACTTGGCATGTCCATCTGGGCGGCGGTCATCGACGAAGCGCCGATCTCGGTCGATAACCCTGCCGATCTCGAACGGGCCCGCGCCCACGCAAGGAAGACTTCATGACCAAGGGACGGATCGCCTTTCAGGGCGAGCTCGGCGCCAATAGCCATGAGGCTTGCGTCGCGGCCTTTCCAGACATGGAGCCGGTGCCGCACGCGGCTTTCGAGGAGGCGTTCGACGCGGTGAAGGCGGGCGACTGCCAGCTCGGCATGATTCCTGTTGAAAACTCGATCGCCGGCCGGGTCGCGGACGTTCACCACCTGCTGCCGTCGTCGGGGCTGAAGATCATCGGCGAGCGATTCAAGCCGATTCACTTCCAGTTGATGGTCAATCCGGGCGTGAAGCTGGAGGACGTGAAAACCGTCGCCTCCATGCCGATCGCGCTGGGTCAGTGCCGCAAGTCGGTGCGCCGCATGGGGCTGAAGACCGAGCCGGTGGGCGACACCGCCCTGGCGGCCAAGCTGCTGTCGGAAAATCCAGATCCGACCCGCGGTGCGATTTCGCCGGCCCTGGCCGCGGAGCTGTATGGCCTGGAGATCGTCGCGCGCGATATCGAGGACGAGCACAACAACACCACGCGCTTCCTGGTGATGACGGCCGACAAGGAGCCGCCGCCGCCGCCGTTCACCAGCCCGTGCGTGACCAGCTTCATCTTCCGGGTCCGCAACCTGCCGGCCGCGCTCTATAAGGCGCTTGGCGGCTTTGCGACCAACGGCGTGAACATGACCAAGCTGGAAAGCTACATGGAGAACGGCGCCTTCACGGCGACCTTCTTCTACGCCGAGGTCGACGGCCGCCCCGAAGACAGGGACTTGGCGCTGGCGCTGGAGGAGCTGCGGTTCTTCTCCGAACGGTTCGAGATTCTCGGCGTCTATCCGGCCGATCCCTTCAGGTCGCGTGGCTGATATGAAAACGATCGAGATCGACGTCGCGGCCTGCCGCAATCCCAAGGAATTCGGCCGGGTGCTGCAGGAGGCGATCCAGGCCCTGCCAGGTCACGGCTCCAGCATCGAATCGTTCGTCGATTCGATGGTGTTCGGGACCATGAGCGAGCTATCGCCGCCTTACATGATCACCGTGACAGGCGCGCAGAACCCCGAGGTTCGAGCGTTCGCCGAGCGGCTGTCCAATGCGATCGGCCAAGCCAGGCTGGAACGCCGCACGCGCCGCGGGGATGATTCCGAGGTCGTGCTGAAGGTGGTTTGAAGCACTTCTCCTCTCCCCGCCGGGGAGAGGCCGGGTGAGGCGCCTTTGGACCTCACCCATGCACTGATTGATCGTCACTAGAGCGCCGCTGCGCGGCCCCCTCACCTAACCTCTCCCGAGGGAGAGGGATGGTCGGTGCTGTTTTCCCACCCGTTCGTCATGGCCGGCCTCTTGTGCCGGCCATCCATAGACTCCGCCGTCTGTGTTTATGGATCCCCGGGTCAAGGCCCCGGGGATGACGAGCTTGGAGGGGGGAGTTGTCAGCCGCATGGCTGACTGAGGGGACTACAACTCCTGCCGTATGCCCCCTCCGCCGCGCTGCGCGCGCCACCTCCCCCAGCGGGGGAGGATCTTGAGGTCTAGTCTTCGCTTTCCGCCCAGGCTTTCAGGAGCTGGTGGGCGATGGCCATGGCGCCGGGGGCGAAGGTTCCTTCGACCTTGCCGGCCAGCAGGTCGCGCGCCTCCGGCTTGGTGAACCAGCGGACTTCCGACAGTTCGGTCTGATCCGGCGTGGCCTCGTCGCTGGCCACCTGGGCGATCAGGCCGATCATCAGGGATGATGGATAGGGCCAGGGCTGGGTCGAGTGGTAGACGACCGAGAGCGTCTTCAGCCCGGCCTCTTCCTCGAGTTCGCGGGCGCAGGCCTCTTCGATGGTTTCACCGGGCTCCAGGAAACCGGCCAGGGCCGAGAACATGCCGGGCGGCCAGATTTCCTGGCGGCCGAGCATGCAGCGATCCTCGTGCACCGCCAGCATGATCACCACCGGATCGGTGCGGGGGAAATGCTCGGCCTTGCAGGATGGGCAGGACCGCTTCCAGCCGCCGTCGATGACGTCGGTCTGTTCGCCGCAGGACGAGCAGTGGCGGTGGCGGCGGCGCCATTCGAACATCTGCTTCGACGTCGCCATGATCGCCGCGTCGGTGGCCGGCAGGCGCAGGGCCATGGCGCGCAGATCCTCGAATCGCCCGAGGCCGGCCAGCGGCCCGTCGGCTGGATCGACCCCGCCCTCCAGATCGACGGCGAAGACCGCGGTTTCTTGCCACAGGCCCAGGAACAGCAGCCGTTCGGGGCCGCCGGCCAGTTCGTCGGCCATCCGGGACGGCAGGTAGGCGATCTGCACCCCGCCATCCTTGTTGGTCTCGACGAATGGCTTGCCGTTCCACACGGCGACGGCCAGCGAATCAGGCGCAGCAAGCTTTTCGGCGAGCCAGGAGGCGTCGCCGCGCCTTTCGCTGGCGCGGTTCAAGGGGTTGCCGGCGAAGGTGTTCTGGAAGGCGGAAAGAGGCATGTGCGGAGTTGTAGCTCTGCTGCCGCTTGCGCGCGAGCCTCAAGGCCGCGATATAGGGGGCGGAGATCGGGCGATGGGCGGACGCCTCGCCAACTCGGTCAGGTCCGGAAGGAAGCAGCCGCAACGAGTTTCGCTCCGGGTCGTTGCCTGGTCTCCACCCAGAACCCCCTAGGGTTCCAGCCTCAATCCTCGGGCGCCAATGGCTGACGAAGAAGAACCCGAGACCCTCGAGCGCGATCCCAATACGAGCGACATGTTCGGGGCGCCCGTAGCTGCGCCTACCGCAGCGCCCGCCGAGCAATCAGCCGCCTACACCGTCATCGCGCGGAAATATCGCCCGCGGACGTTCGACGACCTGTTTGGCCAGGAGGCGATGGTGCGCACGCTGCGCAACGCCTTCGCCAGCGGCCGGATCGCCCACGCCTTCATGCTCACCGGGGTGCGGGGGGTCGGCAAGACCACCACCGCGCGCCTGCTGGCCCGGGCGCTTAACTACGAAACCGATTCGATTCACGCGCCGACCCTCGACCTGAACGAGGAAGGCCGTCATTGCCGCTCGATCATCGAGGGCCGGCATATGGACGTGCTGGAGCTCGACGCCGCGAGCCGGACCGGCGTGGCCGATATGCGCGAACTGCTCGACGGGGTGCGCTATGCGCCGGTCGAGGCGCGCTACAAGGTCTACATCATCGACGAGGTGCACATGCTGTCGACAGGGGCGTTCAACGCGCTCCTGAAGACCCTCGAAGAGCCGCCGCCCCACGCCAAGTTCATCTTCGCCACCACCGAGATCCGCAAGGTCCCGGTGACGATCCTGTCGCGCTGCCAGCGCTTCGACCTGCGCCGGGTCGAGCCGGACGTGATCGTCAAGAACCTGGAGATGATCGCCGGCAAGGAAGGCGCGCAGGTCGAGGACGAGGGCATGCTGCTGATAGCCCGCGCCGCCGAAGGCTCGGTTCGCGACGCCCAGTCGATGCTGGACCAGGCGATCGTGCAGGCCGAGGCCGGCCAGATGGTCACCGCCGGCTCGATCCGCGACATGCTGGGCTTGGCCGACCGGGCGCAGACCATCAGCCTGTTCGAGCAGGTCATGCGCGGGGAGGGCGGTCCGGCGATCGCCACCTTCCGCACGCTGTACAATTTCGGAGCCGAGCCGGGTCAGGTCATGCTCGACCTGCTGGACCACACCCATGGGGCCTCGGTCGCCAAGGCCATCGGCCCGCAGGCCCTGACCCTGCCCAAGGAACAGGCCGCGCGCCTGGCCGCGGTGGGAGCGGCGGTCTCGGCCGGCAATCTGTCGCGGATCTGGCAGATGCTGCTGAAGGCCCATGAGGAGGTTCGCCGCGCGCCTGACGCCGCGGCCGCCTGCGACATGGCGCTGATCCGCCTGGCCTACGCCGCCGACCTGCCTGGCCCGGAGGAGGCGCTGCGACGCCTGCAGTCGGGCGAGCCCCTGACCGGCGGCCCGCCTTCGGGCGGTGGCGGCGGCGGGGTCTCGGCCTCGATGGGCGGCGGCGGGGTGACAGCCCAGGCGCGGGCAATGCCGCAGCCGGCGGTCAGCGACGCGGCCCCGGTGCTGAAGTCCTTCGCCGACGTTATCGCCCTGATGGACAAGAAGCGCGAGATCGCGCTGCGGCTGGACGTCGAGCGCTATGTGCGCCCGATCAGCTTCCGTCCGGGCGTGCTGGAATATGAACCCGCGCCCGGCGCGCCGAACAACCTGGCCCAGCGCCTGGTGGCGAGGCTCAAGGAGTGGACCGGCCAGCCCTGGCTGGTCGCGGCTCAGGGCGGCGGCGGGGCCGAGAGCGCCTGGGAGCGCCAGAAGCGCGAAGAGCGCGAGGTCCGCGCCGAGATCGAGGTCGATCCTTTTGTGCTGTCGGTGATGGCCGCGTTCCCTGGCGCCGAGATCATCAGCGTGCGCAATCTACCCCAACCCGAGGCGTCGCCGATGACCGACGCGCCCGACGAAGACGAAGACGACGAGTGAGGCTGCCATGAAAGATCTCGGCTCCATCATGAAGCAGGCGCAGGCCATGCAGCAGAAGCTGGCCGACGCCCAGGCCCGCATCGCCGAGATCGTGGTCGAGGGCACGTCCGGCGGCGGGATGGTCAAGGTCACCCTGCGCGGCACCGGCGAGCTGTCCGGCGTGGAGCTGGACGAGAGCCTGCTGGCCCCCGGCGAGGGCGAGGTGATCTCCGACCTGATCGTCGCGGCCCATGCCGACGCCAAGCGCAAGCTCGACGCCCAGCAGGCCGATCTGATGCGCGAGGCCGCCGGTCCGCTGGCCGGAATGAACCTTCCGGGCATGCCGAAGTTCTAACAGCCGCCGGCCGTCTGCTGGTCCGACAACAAGGAATGCGCGCGATGAGAACTGCGGCCCTGACTCTGACGAGCGTCCTGATGCTTGGCCTGGCGGCCTGCAGCGGACCGGCGCAACCGGCCAAGGACACCGCCGCCGAGGCGACGCCCGCCGCGCCCGCCGCTGCGCCCGCCCCTGCCATCGTCACCCTGCCGGTGGTGGACACCGCCACGGTGCAGGCGCGCCTGACGCCCGACAACACCCTTGAGGTTCTGACCTTCGCCCCGGCCGGCACGACGACCGCGTCCGGCGAGATCAAGGGCTACAAGGCGCCGGTCTACGCCGTGCCGGTGGCGGCCGGGCAAACCCTGGTCGTGGCCTTCACGTCCGCGAACACCAGCCTCTATATGAACGTGACTGACGCCGCCGACGCCAGCGGGGCCGCGGTCCATCGCGGCGAGGTCGATGGTCCGAACGCCACCCTGACCGCCGCCAAGGACACCACCTACCTGCTGCAGCCGTTCATGGTGCGAGCGGCCGCCCGGCGCGGCGAAAGCGGGCCCTTCGAGATCACCGTCACCCGCAAGTAGGCGCCGTCTTAGCCGCCCAGCCGCTGCTCCATCCGAAACACCTCGTTCGTGTGCTCGCCGGTCTCTTGGGTCGTAGCGCCGATCACGACGAAGCCCTGCCGCTCCCAGAAGCGCAGGGCGGCGTCGTTTTGCGCCTGAACGATCAGCCGGAAAGCCTTCCCGCCATTGGCCTCGACCCACCTGCGCGTCGCCGCATAGACCTGGGCGCCTAGCCCGCGGTTGCGGGTCTCGGGCGACAGCATCAGCAGGCCGAGATACCAGATGTCCGGCTCTGGATAGCCGCGCAGGACGTCGAGGGCGCCGATCATGCGCCCCGCCTCGAAGAGGCCGAACACCAGCTTGTCCTCGTCTTTCACCCCTGGCGGCTTGGCGTGCAGCAGGTCGAGCCCATCGTGCGAGGCCGGCGGGCGGCCCTCGACCAGTTCGACAAAGGCCGTGCAGCGTACATAGAGGTCCTGGATCTCGGCCGCGTCGGCGTCCGTCAGACGCCGCACATGGTAGGGCGCTAGCTGTGGAGCCTCTTGTTCTCTCACAGCGTCATCTCCATCCTCGCGTCTGTCGCCTGCGTCGCTACATATGCACGAACGATCGGGACGCTGCTTCGGCGATCCTGCGCCTACCCCTGACGGAGATCACTTGGCAGCTTCCGCCGGACCTGAAATCGAGCGGCTGATCGCGCTGTTGTCGAAATTGCCGGGGCTTGGTCCCCGGTCGGCGCGGCGCGCCACCCTGGCGCTGCTGAAGCGCCGAGACCAGCTCCTGCTGCCGCTCGCCGAGGCGCTCTCGACCGCCGCCCAGCGGGTGAAGACCTGCAGCCTTTGCGGGTCTCTCGACACCCAGGATCCCTGCGCGATCTGCGCCGACACCCATCGCGACGGCTCGCTGATCTGCGTGGTCGAAGAGGTCGGCGCGCTCTGGGCCATGGAGCGCGCGGTGGCGTTCCGCGGCCGCTATCACGTGCTGGGCGGCCTGCTTTCGGCGCTGGACGGCGTCGGGCCTGAGGCCCTGCGGATCGGCCCGTTGGTGGAGAGGGCGTCAGACGGCGGCGTCAGCGAGGTGATCCTGGCTCTGCCCGCCACGGTGGACGGCCAGACCACGGCCCATTACCTGGCCGAGCGGCTCTCCAACGCCGATGTCTCGGTGACTATGCTGGCGCGCGGCGTGCCGGTGGGCGGCGAACTGGACTGGCTGGACGACGGCACCATCAACCAGGCCATGCGGGCGCGCCGGCCAGCCTAGGGCGCTCTCTTCCGAGCTATATCGAGGGCTTGATTACTCATAGCGCGCGCTGGTTGAGGGCAGGGACTGCCTGCTTCGGCCCGTCTGCACAGGATTCCAACGGGCCGGTACACCTGGAGCCGGCAGATCCATTGCTGGATGTTGTTCGTCTTCGTGGTTCCCTATGCGGCGCGGTGGCCGGACGAGGCGCTTACAGACAGGAGTGAAGACCATGGCTGGCAAGACGCCTGGAAACTCGTCGGAGGGCGCTGCGAAGTTGCTGTCCGGCGGCAACCCCCAGATCCCGAAGGGATACGGAGACGCGCCCGTGCAGGCCTATATCGCGGCCATGCCGGGTTGGAAGAGCGAGGTCGGGCGCCGCCTGGACGCCTTGATCGAAGCCGCCGTTCCCGACGTGGCCAAGGCGGTGAAGTGGAACTCGCCGCTGTACGGTGTCGAGGGCCAGGGCTGGTTCCTGGGCGTCCACGTCTTCGCCAAATACATCAAGCTGGCCTTCTTCCAGGGCGCGTCGCTCCACCCCGTCCCGCCGGTCGAGTCCAAGCAGAAGGACGTGCGTTACTTTCACATCCATGAGGCCGACCAGATCGACGAGGCTCAACTCACCGACTGGGTGAAGCAGGCCAGCCAGTTGCCCGGCGAACGAATGTGAGCGGCCCCAGGAAAGGCGACGCCATGACGAAGATGACCAGCCCGACAAAGGGCGCAGATGCGGGGGAGGCGCCTGCACAGTTGATCGATGCGCGGATCAAGGAATTAGGGGACTGGCGAGGCGAGACGCTCGCGCGTGTCCGGGCCCTGATCAAGCAGGCCGATCCGGACGTGATCGAGACGTGGAAGTGGCGAGGCGTTCCGGTGTGGGAGCACGCCGGGATGATCTGCACCGGGGAGACCTACAAGAACGCGGTGAAGCTGACCTTCGCCAAGGGCGCGTCGCTCGAAGATCCCTCAGGCCTGTTGAATTCCAGCCTCGAAGGCTCCACCCGCCGGGCCATCGATATCCACGAAGGCGAGGCGATCGACGAGGCGGCTTTTAAGAAGCTCATCTCCGCCGCCGTCGCGCTGAATACCTCGCGCAAGAAGGCCTAGGTTCAGGCCCGCTATCCCAAGGATTGGAACGCCATGACTGTTCTAACAGGCAGCTGTCTTTGTGGCGCCAGAGCCTATGAGATCGATGGCGACATCGACGGGGTCTGGGTCTGCCATTGCTCGCTGTGCCGCAAGGCCTCGGGCTCGAACGGAAACGCGATCCTGATTGTGCCGCTGGACCGCTTTCGCTGGGTGCGGGGCGAGGATCACGGCGTCACCTTCGCCGTCCGGCCGACCTATTCCATCACGCGTTGCAAGACCTGCGGCACGCCGCTGCCGGCCGAGACAGACGCGAACAATGTCTATGTGACCGCCGGCACGCTGGATGTCCCGCTCGGCAGGGGCGTTCGTACCCATCTGTTCTGCGCTTCGAGGGCCGATTGGGACCGTGACGAAGCCGGGGTGCGGCATTTCGATGAGCGGTCGAGTTCGTGACTAGCGCAGGCCCGACCAGTCGGCGGCGGCCAGGGTGCGGGTGAGGGCTTCGAGGTCGGACTGGAGCTTGGCGAAGCCCTGAGTGGGTTCCAGAGACACTTCGTCCAGATAGAGCGCGCGGTTGATCTCGATCTGCAGGGCGTGGGTGCGCCGCATCGGGCGACCGTAATGCTCGGTGGTGTAGCCGCCCGCATAGGGGGCGTTGCGCGCCACGCGATAGCCCATGGCTTCCAGCTCGCGCTCGACGCGCTGGGTCACGAGGCTGGAGCAGGAGGCGCCGAAGCGATCGCCCAGCACCATGTCGCAGGGGCCGTCACGGCCGCCCGTGCGCGCAGCGGCGGCCGGCATCGAATGCCAATCGATCAGTATGGCGTAGCCGTGGGCGGAGTGGGCCTCGCCCAGCAAGCGCGCCAGGGCCGCGTGATAGGGCGTGTGGGTTCCCTCGATCCGTCCTCGGGCCTCGGCGAAGGTCAGCTTGCGGGCGTAGATTTCCTGGCCCTCGGAGACCACGCGGGCGATGGCGCCGAGGCCGGCGGCCACCCGGGCGGTGCGGGCGCGGGCGAAGTCGGGCAGTTCGTCGGCGAACATGCCCTGGTCGAGTTCGAAGGCCTCGCGGTTGAGGTCGATATAGGCCCGCGCCAGATTGGCCGAGATCATCGCCGCGCCGAGCGAGGGTGAGGCCCCGATCAGCTCGTCGACATAGGCGTCTTCCGAGCGGCGGATGGCGTGGGCGTCGAGCGCCGCGGCGGCCATCATGTCCTCTGGATAGGAGCGGCCGGAGTGGGGCGAAGCGAACACCAGGGCGGTCGGCGCGGCGGTTCCCGCTTCGGCGGCGCGTCGCACCTCGAAGGGCGGGACCTTCGGCGCGGCGGCATCTGCGGCGATGGGTTCCCAGGCGTTCATCGCGGCCATATGACGATGCGTCTCCCTTCGGGTCAAACGGATCACGATGCTGGCGCGGTTCACCGTGGATTTACATCTGCCGCGCTAGAGTCCCGCTTTACGATTGACGCCTTGCGGAGCGCCCATGCCCCGAATTCTCCTCGCCGAAGACGACGACTCTTTGCGCGGCTTCCTGAGCCGCGCCCTGCAGCGCGCCGGCTATGAGGTGACCTCCTGCGCTGATGGCGAGGAGGCCGTCGCCGTTCTCGACCAGGAATGGGACCTGCTGCTGACGGACATCGTCATGCCGGGCATGGACGGCATCGAGGTCGCACGCCTGGCCGCAGCGCGTCATCCGGGCCTGCGCATCATGTTCATCACCGGTTTCGCCGCGGTCGCCCTGGCGGCCGGCGAGTCCGCGCCGCCCGGCGCCAAGGTGCTGTCCAAGCCGATTCACCTGCGGGAAATCGTCACCGAGGTGGAGCGGATGATGGCTGCGGCCTAGCCGCGCCAAAACATTCACAGGCGGTGCGTCACATTTTGTTTTGCGACGCTTGCGCGCGGGAGCCCTCGCCGTTATACCGCCGCCTCCCGTCCCCGAAAGGGGGCCCGACTGGTTCGGACGTGTAGCTCAGCGGGAGAGCACCTCGTTGACATCGAGGGGGTCACAGGTTCAATCCCTGTCACGTCCACCATTCCTTTTCTTCCCAGAATTCACTCTCGTTTGAGGTTGGCAAGCTAGGCTTGCCGGGCCGCGCCGCCCATGCGGTCGGCTGTTCGCTGCCGGATGTTTCGGATGGCAGCTTGGCGCCCTCCTCATCCGAAGATGGCGTAGCCTTCAAGCATGCGCTGGGTGATGGCCCAGAGCGATATCAGCATCACCAGGCCCAGAGTGGCTGCGCCAGCGGCGAGGCAAGCGGTGAGGCGGCCAAGCGAGACTGACGCCGGCTCCCCCGCTGGAATCAGCGAAAGCGCCTGGAAGAGGTGTCGCTGAATCAGAAAGATCAGCACACCGATAGCTGCATAGACGATCGCCACGACAAGGCTGACGCCCAAGGCCGAGCCGTCGCCCGCCATCCATCCATTGACTGCGATGACGATCGCATTCGTCCAGCACAGTGCGGCGACGAGCAGGAAGAGGATTCGCAAAGTCTTGATGGTGTCTCCCGCGCCTGGCGATTGGGTCCCGCGGCGAGCACCCTAATCGGTTTGAACTGAAGCTGGTCCAGGCGGTGACGGCTGGCCTACCGCCAGGGCGTTGGTTGCGCCTCATTAGTGAGACGAAAAGTCCGCCGCCCTGGTTCCGGCGATGCTGAAGCCGGCGATCATTATCTCCCGGGCGTCGGTATTTGGCGTGTTGTTGATGTCTTAGATGGTTGTTCGGATCTTCAATAGTTGTAGTCGGCGCGTATTATTAATCTGCGGATGAGGGTTGTTCGATATCGCCGCATTATATTGTGCCGTGTTGTGGCTAAAGCTGTTGAGAATTGATCCGATTTTATCCGGTCATTGTTTGCAATTGTCGGTACGGTTTCGGGCGGTCGGCTGAGCCTCTGTTAAGTCTGCTGTCGCAGGCGCCAAACAGCATTTGGGTTCATCGTTGCGATGGGGCTCTGCGAGACGTGGTGGCGGCGGTCCCGCGAGCCCGCACGAGGCGGAGATCTCGGCCAACTTTCCGCATCCAAGTCAAAAACGCGTTACGCATAACGGTGTTGCGATTTGAACGCAGTTCGAATTGATTGTTGCGGACTTGCAAGATTGACCTAGCGTCCCCCCTCTAAACAAGCGTTTCATCCTTCCACCCACGGACGACCATCGCGTCAGATCGATAACGGCGTCCGGCGAGGGGGAGGAAGATATGTTGAAGAGTAGGTATTTCTACAGCGGCTCGATCATGGCTGTCGCTATGGCCATGGGCGGTCACGCCATGGCTCAACAGGCCACCGTCGAAGAGGTGGTCGTCACTGGGTCGTTCATCCGCGGCACGCCAGAAAACGCAGCTCTGCCGGTCGATGTCATCGGTGCTGAAGAGCTCTCGAAGCGCGGCTCGCCCACCACCATCGACCTTATCAAGTCGCTGCCGATCAGCGGCCCGGTCCTGGGCGACTCCAACCAGTTCTCGACCGCGGCCCAGGGCCAGGTCGGCGCCGGTACGATCAACCTGCGCGGGCTGGGCAGCCTTCGGACCCTGGTCCTCCTGAATGGCCGTCGCACCACCGCCTCGCCTGGCGCGGGCAGCGGCGGCGTCGACACCAACCTGATGCCCGCAGCCGCCATCGGCCGCGTCGAGGTGCTGAAGGACGGCGCGGCGGCGACCTATGGCTCCGACGCGATCGCCGGGGTGGTCAACTTCATCACCCGCAAGAACTTCGAAGGCCTGGACGTGGCGGCGGACTACCGCTTCGTCGACGGCTCGGACGGCGACTATAGCGCCAGCGCGGTCTACGGCTGGGTCGGCGAGAACGGCAACATCCTGCTCAGCGCCGGCTACCAGCACCGCTCGGAGCTGCGGACGACCGAGCGCGATTGGGCCAACCAGCCCTATCTGACCAACCCGTCGGGCTATTCGGTGCTGGGTCAGCCACCGTCGTTCCTGCCGCGCAACGGGCTCACCCCCACGGCGGGCGTCCAGCGTGACGCCAACTGCTCGGCCGTCGGCGGTTTCGCCGGGCTCAGCGGCACCACGCCCGCCTGCTATTTCACCTATGTGCCTTTCGACAACCTCATCGAGGATGAGGACCGGTTCCAGATCTACGCCGAAGCCAATATGGACTTCGCCGACAATCTGCGGCTGCACGTCGAGGGCCTCTACGCCAAGACCGACATTCCGAACATCCTGTTCTCGCCGTCCTATCCGCCGACCTCTGGGCCGAACGGTCCAGGCAGCGTCGGCGTCTTCACCGCGCCGGTTTCTAACCCGGGCGTGTTGACGGCGTTGCAGCAGGCGGGCCTGTCGCCCGGCGTCATCGGGGCGACCAACAACGTCTCCCTGACCCTGTTCCGCGCCCTGGGCGCGGGCGGTAATCCGGCCGAGAACTACGGCGGCCAGGTCGGCAGCCGCACCTATGACATCTACCGGGTGTCGGCCTCGCTGAGCGGCGAGATCGGCGGCATCGGTTGGGATACGGCGGTCACCTATTCGGACGCCACCAGCGACCAGACCACCACCGACATCCTGATCGACCGGCTGCAACGCGCCCTGAACGGCTTCGGCGGCTTCAACTGCACGGGCACGACGCCGGGCCAGAACGGTTGCCAGTACTTCAACCCGTTCTCGAACGGCTATTCCGGCAACCCGGCGCTTGGCCTGACCAATCCGGGCTACGTTTCGGCGAACGCCAACAATCCGGAACTGGTGCGCTACCTGTTCGACCCCCAGCGCACGCAGAACACCCAGAGCCTGCTGGTGGTCGATGCGGTCATCAACGGCAAGCTGCCCTGGACCCTCCCGGGCGGCGACATCGGCTGGGCCGCCGGCGCGCAATATCGCCGCAGCGAACTGCAGACCACCCTGGGCAGCGCCTTCCAGGACCGCCGGATCAATCCGTGCCCGATCGCTGGACAACAGAACTGCGCCGTGCAGACCGGTCCCTATATCTTCCTGGGCCAGAGCACGCCGTCGCAGCTGGATGACTCGATCTATGCCCTGTTCGCCGAAGCCAGCCTGCCGATCACCGACAACATCAACGCCCAGTTGGCGATCCGCTACGAGGACTACGGTGGGGAGACCGGCTCGACGACCAACCCGAAGCTGGCCTTGAAGTGGCAGGTGTTCGAGGACTTCGCTCTGCGCGGTTCGGTCGGCACCACCTTCCGCGGCCCGACCCCGACCAACCGTTCCACCAACCAGGTCACGGGTCTGTCTGGGATCATCGCGGCGGGCAACAACTTCAAGTCCGTCGACTTCCCCGGCAATCCGTCGATCGGCCCGGAGAAGGCGTTCACATATAATGTCGGCGCCATCTACGAGCGGAACGGGTTCCGGGCGATCATCGACTACTGGAACTTCAAGATCGAAGACCAGATCGTCAACGTCCCGGCCAACGTCATCGCCACCTCGGTGGCCGGCGTCGGCAACGGCACGCAGTTCGTGAACTGCGCCAATCCGCTGCGGGGCCTCATCACCTTCAACAACAACAATAGCTGCACCCAGGGTGTGACCGTCGGCAACGACATCGCCCGGGTCCGGTCCGAGCTGACCAACGGCCCGGAGATCAAGGCGTCCGGCATCGACGTCTCGCTGGACTATCGCGCCAACGACGTCTGGGGCGGAACGGCCTCGGTCGGCGTCGCCGCCAGCTACTACCTGCAGTACAAGTTCGAGGAGTTCACCTTCAACGGCGTGACGGTCAGCCCCGCCTACGAGGCCAAGGGCTTCACCAACTACGACCGCCTGCCGGGAACGATCTCCGATTGGCGCGCCAACGCATATGCCGAGTTCGGCAAGGGCATCCACAACATCCGCGCCGACATGACCTTCGTCGACGGGGCCATCGACAACCGTGCGCCGATCAGCATCCAAAACGCCACCGGCGTGCTGGTGCCGATCACGTTCGGCCAGAAGGTGGACGACTACTATTCGATGGATCTGACCTATCGGGTCGAACTGCCGTGGGACACGACGCTCACCGCCTCGGTGTTCAACGTGTTCGATCGCGACCCGTCGGCCGCGCGCCTGGAGCTGAGCTACGACCCCTTCATCGGGAACGTCTACGGCCGCAGCTACAAGCTTGGGATCCGCAAGCACTTCTAAGTCTTGCCGGCATAGATCGGACAGGCCGCCCGGCTAGAATCGGGCGGCCAATTCCCGCCTGTCACGGGCCGGGTTTCGCCTTGAAGGCGCCTCAGGGTTTCCCCTGCGGCGCCTTTTTTCATGGGCGCGGCTTGGGCGCCACAGTGCCACATTCGGCGCGTTCGGACGGCCCCGACTCAAGTCTCAGAGTTTTCGAACGAGGGGCATGATCCAAACCACGTTCGGTTGAGTGGATCGATTGAAAATTGCACTAAAAGCAACAGGTTAGTTTTTCTTCTGACAATCCCGCCGATTTATCCTCGGGTCGGTACGCTGCATTCGTACATATTTGTCTGATACGTCAAAAATATATGCTTCAAGACCAAGTATTTCAAGATTGCAACTCAAGAAACATCGCTCTGGCCCTTGCGACGAACTCCACGGATGATCGCCGTACTCGAACAAAGACAAGCGCCACATTTCAATCGTGACGCGGGTTCGAGGGGGAAAGGAAACATCTATGTTGAAGAGCAGTTATTTCTGCGGTGGGTCAATTTTGGCCGTCGCTCTGGCGTTCGGGGTGTCGGGTTTCGCCGCCGCCCAGGAGACTACGGTCGAAGAGGTGGTGATTACCGGCTCATTCATCGCCGGCACACCTGAAGACGCCGCGCTGCCCGTGGACGTCATCAGCTCTAAGGAGCTTGAGGCCCGTGGTTCGCCGACCATGGTCCAGTTCATCAAGACCATTCCGTCTTCGGGCGCGGTTATCGGTGAGAACAACCGCTTCGGCTCCGGCTCGGGCGCGGCGACGATCAACCTCCGTAACCTGAACTCGCCTTCGACCGGGTCGCGCACCCTGGTGCTGTTCAACGGCCGCCGGGTGCCTGTGTCACCCCAAAGCCTGAACTCGGTCGATATCAACCTGCTGCCCACCGCCGCGATCGGCCGGGTCGAGGTGCTGAAGGACGGCGCGGCGGCGACCTACGGCTCAGACGCCATCGGCGGCGTGGTCAACTTCATCACCCGCACCGACCTCGATGGTTTCGAGGTCACAGGCCAGTATCAGGCCATCTCCGGTTCGGACGGCGACTACGAAGGCAGCCTCGCCTGGGGCAAGAAGTGGGACAACGCCGACGCGCTTGTCACCATCGGCTATCGCCATCGCTCGCCGCTGGCGATCCAGGAACGTGACTGGGCGCTGCGCACCGGCGTCGACGGCTTCAAGGAAAACCCGCTGGGCGGCTGGGCCAGCACCGGCAACCCGGGGCAGTATAACTACGCCACGACCGCGCCGGTCGGATCTCCGAACACCGGCTTTACCTCGGCCAGCTTCACGGGCGGCCTGCCGGACATCGGCTGCGCGGCCAATGGCGGCGCGCCCTATAACATCAGCACCGTGATCGGCCTGCGGTCGATCGTCCCCGACGCGAACTCCTGCCAGTTCCAGTACACGGTGTTCGACAACCTCATTGAAGAGGAAGAGCACTTCCAGGCGTACGGGAAGTTCAACTTCGACATCACCGAGAAGCTCTCGGCCAATGTCGAAGTGCTTTACGCCATGCACGACACGCCCAACCAAAGCTGGGCGATCACGGGACCGAACCAGTTCCCGACCCCGTTGCTGGCCGGCGGCACTTCGCCAATCCCAGCCAACCCGCCGTCTGACCAGGGCCGCTTCTATATCCCGGGCAGCAACCCCGGCTTGCAAGCGCTGATCAGCCAGATCAGCAGCGCCAACTGCAACGGTACAGTCCTGCCCTACGGCGTTGATGCGGCGTCCTGCGCCACCGGTCTGGCCCAGGCTCGCCAGGGCCTGGCCAGCGCGGCGGCCAACGGTGTGGCGACCAGCCAGACCTCGTGGCGTCCGATCGGCTTCGCCGGCAATCCGTACACCGAGGATAAGCACGCCCATTACAGCTACAAGGTCGACACCTTCCGTGTCGCCGGCGGCTTCAAGGGCGAGATGGACAACGGTATCGGCTGGGACCTGGCGCTGACCTATCAGCAGCAGGACTACACGCGGGTTCAGGAAGACATCTCGGTCAACCGTCTGCAGCAAGGCCTGCGCGGCTTCGCCAGCCGGTCCGGCGCCGCCGACCAATGCACCGCCGCGGAAACCGCGAACTTCACGAACAATGCGGGCAACGCGAACATCGGGTGCTTCTACTTCAACCCGTTCACCAACGGCATGGCCCAAAGCCTGTCCAACGTGCCGGCTAACCCGTTCTATGTCGCCAACAGCACCATCCCGGGCTTCAACGAGGCGGTCGCCAACCGCGCCGCGGTGGTCGATTGGATGGACGAGCGTCTGGTGAACAAGACCTCGACCCGCATGTTCGTCGCCGACCTGGTGACCAATGGCGAGTTGCCTATCGAACTGGGCGGCGGGGCGATCCGCTGGGCCGCCGGTGGTCAGTATCGTTACGACCGCGTCTCGCAAAACCCGGACAGCATGCACGACGTCGACGCCACGCCTTGCGTGGACTCGCCGCCGTTCGGCGACGGTTCGCCGTTCTGCCTGGTTCCGACCGGGCCGTTCCTGTTCAACGCCAACCTGGCGCAATACGACGTGTCGCGTGAAATCGGCTCGCTCTTCGCCGAAACTCTGCTGCCCATCACCGATGACCTCGAACTGACCCTGGCGGGCCGGTACGAGTATTCGGCCTCCACGGGCGAGACCTTCAACCCGAAGGCTTCGGTCCGCTGGCAGGCGATGGACTGGCTGGCCCTGCGCGGTTCGGTCGGCACGACTTACCGGGCGCCTTCGGCGGTCATCACCCAGACCAACTTCACGCGCGGTCTGACCAACGCCAACGGCACGTGGCGCGCCAACGACCAGTACGGCAACCCGGATCTCGATCCGGAAACTGCGTTCACCTACAGCGTCGGGGCCATGGCCAAGATCGGCGTCTTCCGCGCCACGGTGGACTACTGGAACTTCGATTTCGAGGACCAACTGGTCCTGGAATCGGCGACCGACATGCTCGCGGCGATGTTCCCAGGCGGTGCGGCGGCCAACTGCGCCAATCCGGCCTACGCCGCTCTGCAAAGCCGCTTCACCTTCACCGACGCCGGCTGCGGCCGGGCCAATGTGCAGTCCTATCGGACCCAGTACATCAACGGTGGCCGGGTGAAGACGTCGGGCGTCGACTTCCAGTTCAACGTGGATGTTGGTGAAGTGTTCGGCGGTCAAATGACCACCGGCGTCGACGGCACCTACCTGCTGAACTACGACGAAGATCCCTACCAAATCGAAGGCATCTCCGCGCCGGCGGCTGGAACCCAGAAGCGAGCCGGCACGTACCGCGCCTCGATCTTCACGGGCTACAACAAGCTGCGCGCAAACGCCTTCGTCAACTGGTCGAGCGGCATGCACAACCTTCGCTGGCAGGTCCGCCACACCAGCTCCGTCACCCAGATCGAGACCAACTCCATCGGTCTGGCCCTGGCGACCAAGGGAACGACCAAGATCCCGGAATACTGGCAACATGACCTGACGTACCGGGCCGAGCTGCCTTGGGACACGACGGCCACGCTCAGCATCCAGAACCTGTTCGACGAGGATCCGCCGTTCGCTATCGGCACGCAGTACAACTACGACCCCTCCAGCGCCAATCCGCTGGGCCGGGTCTATGCGGTCGCTCTGAAGAAGCGCTTCTAGGTTTCTTCAAGACAGATGATATCGGAGCGCCGTCCTCGAGAGAGGGCGGCGTTTCTTATTGGGGGTATGGGGCGTCAGATCGCTATTCCCGCGCTTCAAGCGCGGCTTTCTTGCAACACTTGGCCGCTAAGCTTCCGCTAGGTGAGCTCTCATCGGGCTTAAAAGCGCCCCAGAAGGCCCTCGGCCAACACCCCTGCGGACGCGAGGTCGATAGGAAGGCTTCTGGGCTGAAACCTTTGCCGAGCCTCGGTTTCCTGGGTCTAATCGCCATTAAGATCAATCCGAACAATGTTTTGTAATCGGCGATCACCTTGACTGTTGGGTGTCTTTATTTCCCACAACACCGATATGTTGCATTTCTGAAAAGTATCTAGCGTCCGGCATATCGCTGTTGGATGATCTTTCAGCTCAGGAGACGAGAAGTTCGCGCGGTCAGATGCGGGCGGCTCCCGAGGGGGAAGGAAACCAATGTTGAAGAGCAGATATTTCTGCGGCGGCTCGATTCTGGCTGTCGCCATGGCAATTAGCGCCACCAGCGCCGCGGCCCAGTCTAGCGGCCCATCTACGGTAGAAGAGGTCATCGTCACCGGCTCATTCATCGCCGGCACGCCTGAAGACGCCGCTTTGCCCGTGGACGTGATCAGTTCGAAGGAACTTGAGGCCCGTGGTTCACCAACCATGGTGCAGTTCATCAAGACCATCCCGTCCTCGGGCGCCGTGATCGGCGAAAACAACCGCTTCGGTTCCGGCTCAGGCGCGGCGACCGTCAACCTCCGCAGTTTGAACTCGGCGGTGACCGGGGCGCGAACCCTGGTGCTGTTCAACGGCCGGCGGGTGCCGGTGTCGCCACAGGGGCTGAACTCGGTCGACATCAACCTGCTGCCGACAGCTGCGATCGGCCGGGTCGAAGTGCTGAAGGACGGCGCGGCCGCCACCTACGGCTCGGACGCCATCGGCGGGGTGGTCAACTTCATCACCCGGACGGACCTTGAGGGCTTCGAACTGACGGGTCAGTACCAGGCGATCGAAGGTTCGAACGGCGACTACGAGGCTTCGCTGGCGTGGGGACACAAGTGGGAACGGGCTGACGCTCTGGTCACCCTGGGCTATCGGCGGCGCTCGGAGATGTCGATCTTCGAACGCGATTGGGCGATCCGCACCGGACCCCAGGGCTTCCTGGAGAACCCGTTGGGCGGCTGGGCAGGAACCGGCAACCCGGGCGGATACAACTACGCGGCCACTGCGCCCGTCGGATCGCCGAACACCGGCTTCACCTCGGCTACTTTCGCCGGGAGCCTCCCGGACATCGGTTGCGCGGCCAATGGCGGCGCGCCTTACAGCCTGACCACCTTGATCGGCGCCCGAGCCGTGGTGCCAGACAGCAATGTCTGTAATTTCCAGTACACCAGCTTCGACAATCTGGTTGAGGACGAGCATCACTACCAAGCCTACGGCAAGTTCAACTTCGATGTGACGGACAACATCCGCGCCAATATCGAAGTGCTGTACGCGATGCATGAAACACCCCTGCAAAGCTGGGCGGTGACCGGGCCAAACCAGTTCCCGGCCCCTCAACTGGCCTCGGGCGCCTCGCCCGGCGGCGGGGTCTCGCCGATTCCGGCCACCGGCACGGGCGAGCAGTCGCGTTTCTACATTCCGAACACCAATCCCGGCCTTGTGGCGCTGATCGGTCAGATCAATTCGGCGAACTGCAGTGGCGCGGTCCTGCCCTATGGGGTCGATGCGGCGTCATGCGCCGCCGGCCTGGCCACGGCGCGGGCCGGCGTCGCCAGCGCCCTGACCAACGGTGTGGCGGCGAGCCAAAGCGTCTGGCGTCCGATCGGCTTTGGCGGCAATCCATCCACGGACGATGAGCACGCGCACTACACCTACAAGGTGGACACCGCGCGGGTGTCGGGCGGCTTCACGGGCAAGTTCGACAACGGCATCGGCTTCGATGTCGCGCTCACGTACCAAAAGCAGGACTACAACTATAATCTCGAAGACTTGGCGGTGAACCGGCTGCAGCTGGGGCTTCGCGGGTTCGCCAGCCGCGATGGGGCGCCCGATCAGTGCACCGCGTCGGAGACGGCGAACTTCACGTCCAACGCCGGCAATGCGGCGATGGGGTGCTTCTTCTTCAATCCCTTCACCAACGCCTTCGACGAAAGCCTGGCGCAGGTCGGACCCAACCCGTTCCATATCGCGAACAGCGCCATTCCCGGCTTCAATGATGCGGCGGCCGCCCGTGCCGACGTCGTCTCCTGGATGAGCGCGAAGCAGTACAACGAGATATCGTCAGAGCTGTTCGTCGCCGACGCGGTGATGAACGGCGAACTGCCGTGGGAACTGGCTGGCGGCGCGATCGCCTGGGCGGCGGGCGGGCAATTCCGCTACGACCGGACCATTCAGGACCCGGACGTCCTCTACGACGCCAACGCCACGCCCTGCGTCGACTCCCCGCCGTTTGGGGACGGCGCGCCGTTCTGCCCGACCACGGCGAACGGCCCGTTCCTGTTCAACGCCAACCTGCGGCCCTATGACGTGAACCGGAAGATCAGCTCTGTCTTCGGCGAGATGCTGTTCCCGATCACCGAGGATCTGCAGCTGACGGTCGCTGGCCGCTACGAGTACTACGAAAGCCAAGGCGAGACCTTCAATCCCAAGGCCTCGATCCGTTGGCAGGCTCTGGATTGGCTAGCCTTGCGCAGTTCGGTCAGCACCACCTATCGGGCCCCGGCCGCGACCATCACCACGACCAACTTCACGCGTGGCCTGACCAACGCCAACGGCACCTACCGCGCCAACGACCTGTTCGGAAACCCGGACCTGGAGGCTGAAACGGCGCTGACCTACAACGTCGGGGCGGCGGTCGACTTCTCCCGGTTCCGCGCGACCGTCGACTATTGGAACTTCGACTTCGAGGACGCGCTGACCTCGGAAGCCACCGCCGACCTACTCAACGTCATGTTCCCCGGCGGGTCGGCGACCGGCAACTGCGGTCAGGCGGCGTACGCCGATGTCCAGGCGCGCTTCACCTTCTCCGGAGCCTGCGGACGCGCCAACATCCTGTCGTACCGCACCCAGTACATCAACGGCGGCAAGGTGAAGACCTCGGGCGTCGACTTCCAGGCCAATATGGACGTGGCCGAACTGTGGGGCGGCGACCTGACGGCCGGCTTCGACGGCACCTATCTGCTGAAGTACGACGAGGCGCCCTACATGATCGAGGGCTTCCCGTCGAACGCGGCGGGCGTGCAGGAACGGGCGGGCACCTACCGGGCCTCGCTGTTCACCGGCTACAACAGGCTGCGCGCCAACGCGTTCATGAACTGGTCCGGCGGCATCCATAACGTTCGCTGGCAGGTCCGCCACGTGTCCTCGACCACCCAGGTGGAAACCAACTCCATCGCCTTGGCCGCGGCGCTGAAGACCTCGATCAAGATCCCGGAATACTGGCAGCACGACCTGACCTACCGGGTCGAACTGCCCTGGGAAACGACGGCGACTCTGACGGTCCAGAACATCTTCGACGAGGACCCGCCGTTCGCCCTGGGCACTCAGTACAACTACGATCCGGGCAGCGGAAACCCGCTGGGCCGCGTCTATTCGATGTCGCTCAGGAAGCGCTTCTAGGTCGCAAGACTGTCCCGTTCGGAGTGTCGCTTGGCGCTCCGAACGGTCAGGTTAAAAGGGCGTCGTCCTTCGGGGCGACGCCCGATCTATTTGCGGCTCAAGGCCGGTCGCGGGGGCGCAGCGCCTCGACTTCCTCGGCGCTCAGTTTAGTCACCATCCGCACCGGGCATCGCTGCTGCCCGGTCGGGCCGCGCGTGACGACGGTGGCGCCCGTTCCGGTGCAGATCGATGAACTGCCGCGTGAGACCAGAGCGATCTGGTGGTTCCAATTGATGTCCGGGCAGGTTCCCATCAGGTCGAGCCGGTAGACATCGCGCGTGCCGACCCGGACATGGACGGTCTGGGTGTCGACCACGGTGAAGCCGCGGGCGCTGTTGGCGAAGAAACACTGGCGGTTGGGGTTAGAGGCCCGCGGGCTTTCCGGATCGTTGCTGGCGCATGCGCCGACCAGAAGCAGGGCGGCGCTCGCAGCGGCCCAAACTGAAGCCGTTGTCATCAATCAACTCCCTTGGCGAGTTGTGGCTTTTGGTTCTCGTCCAAGGTGACGGTGCGACCCCGGCGCTCGGCTCGCAAGCGGAAACGAGCCGGGTCCACCACCTCTGCGATCGGCCCGGGCAGCGGCGAAGGCGCGCCTAGCACGAGAGCCGCGACATGCTCGGCCAATAGCGGTGCGAGCGAAAAGCCGCGCGAGCCGAAGCCGGTGAGGAGATAGAGGCCGGGCGCGGTCTCAGCCGCGCCGGCGATGGGCAGACGATCAGTCGTCGTGGCGCGAATGGAGGCGCGGCCCTCCAGCGGCGCGGCCGCCAGCTCCCCCGCCAAGCCAGGCAGGGCGGCGGCCAAGGTCGCGCGGTTCCTCACGTGATCGGCCTCGCGCACCTCGTCCCCGGTGTCGTCGCGGTCATGGGTGGCGCCGAACAGCACGCCGTCGCGGGTGGGGATCGCATAGCCGCCCCAGGCGACGGCCTGATCTATGGACGCACCCTGGGTCCAGCTGGCCTGGCCGCGAACCGCGCCGAGCTCCAAAGGCGCCCAGAGCGCGGCGCTGGCGGGGCCGGCGGCCAGAATCACGGCGTCGACGGTCGCGATCAGGGCGCCTGCCAGATCTCGCAGCGCCCAGGCGTCATCTTCGCGATTGATCGCCGTGACCTTGGCGCCGGTGATCGGTCCTGCCCACCGGCGCAGTATCGCCTGGGGCTCGATGACCAGCGCGGGGATCAGGTCGAGGGCGGAAGGCGCGGCCTCGCCCAGTCGCGCGGTCGCCTGGCCTGCGTTCAGGGGCTCAAGAGCGCCGGGTTCGAAGATGTCGGAGGCGGCGATCTTGGCGAAACGCGCCTCATCCTTCTCCGAGGCCGTCAGCTGCATCACGCCGCTGGAGATGATCGATGCGGGCTCGGCCCGGTAGAGATCGACCGCGCGCGCGAAGGCCTGGGCGCCGAGCTGGGCGACGGGGCCCAGGCCAGCGTCCAGGCGCGGGGTGACCAGGGCGGCTGGATTTCCTGAGGCGCCTGCGCCCGCGCCCTCGGCGTCCAGGACGGCGGGCTCGCAGCCGAGGGCGCGCAGGGCGCGGGCGGCTGAGGCTCCCGCGATGCCGGCGCCGATCACCGCGACGCGGGGCATGGGGCGGTCAGCTGGCGGAGCGCCTGCCAGCCTGGCCTCCAGCCGTTGGCGCTTGCGACCGAAGCCGGGCATCTTTTCGACCTCAAAGCCTGCGTCGGCCAGGCCGCGTCGCACGGCTCCGGCCACGGTGAAGGTCGCCGCGCGTGCGCCGGGCGCCGAGCGAGCGGCGACCAGAGCCATGATCTCTTCGCGCCACATGTCGGGATTGAGCGCCGGTGAAAAGCCGTCGAGGAACCAGGCGTCGGCTGAACCGCTCCAGGCGGCCAGCGCGCTTTCGACGTCCATCACCGCCAGGTCGAGGGTGGCGCGCGCCTCCGGGAAGTCGACGCGGTGGAAGCCTCTGGCCTGACCGGGCCACCGCGCGGCGAGCAGGTCGGCGAGATCCTTCAGTTCGGGCCAATGGGCCAGCGCACGGCCTGCCTCGGTGGCGGTGATCGGGTGGGCTTCGATGCTGAAGATGTGAAGGTGCGCGCCGGGCGCCGACGTGCGGCGCCAAAGATCGAGCAGGGCCAGGATATTAAGGCCGGTGCCGAAACCGAGTTCGCCGACGCAGAAGGCCGAGCGGCCTTGCCAGGCCCCGGGCATGCCGCAGCCCTCGAGGAAGACCGCGCGGGTCTCGGCCAGCCCATCCTCGGCGGAGAAATAGACATCGCCATAGAGGCGGGAGCGGGGCTGCCCGTCGGGCGTCCAGGTGAGGGGAGATTCGGCGCTCATCTAGGCGTTATAGCGCGCAAACGAAAAGGGCCGCCCCGAGGGACGGCCCTTCGCTACCGAACGCAAGAATGCGTTCGAAAGACTTACTTCGCGGCCGGAGCAGCGGCGGCGTCGGCCGGAGCGGCCGGAGCAGCGGCGGCGGCAGCAGCGTCGGCAGCGGCGGCCGGAGCGGCGGCAGCGGCGTCGCCAGCGGCCTTCGAGGCGTCGGCGGCGGCGTCAGCGGCGGTGGCCGCAGCGTCGGTCGCGGTGTCGGCGGCGGCAGCGGCGGTCGAAGCTTCGGTGGTGGCTTCGGCAGCGGCGGCGTCGGCCTTTTCAGCCGGCTTGCCGCAGGCGGCGACGGAGAGGGCGGCGACGGCGGCACCGGCGACGAGCAGCTTGCGGAGGATTTCGGTGGTCATGTTTCTAGGTCCCCTGGAAACGGTGTTAGTAGCTACATACGAAGGCGGCCCTGATGACCAACGTCGCGTGCGCAGATTTGGAATATGCCTCGGATTGCTCTCAGGGCAAGGCTTTAATTCACGCCCTCGTGATCACTTTTCGGCCTTGGGCCTTCGGAGCCTGAAAAACCAAGGCGTTGGTGGGGCTTGGCTAACTGTGGGTGAATGTGATTTCGAAGGTCTGCGCCCCGAATTTGAGCGGGTCGACGGAGGATTGTGCATGGACTCGACGTTAACGAACGCCCCTCGGGAGCGGATGATCGAGCTCGAAGGCCGCGGCGGCGCCATCGCCGGGCTGGAGTTTGGGAACACGGCTCGACCGATTGATATCGTTTTCGTCCATGCGAACGGCTTCAACGCCCGCACCTACCGCTCGATTCTCGCGCCCCTGGCCGATGAGTTTCATATCCTGGCGGTGGACCAGCGCGGTCACGGCCGCTCGACCCTGCCGGCCGAGACGCTGGGGCGGACGTCCTGGGACGGCCTGCGCGACGACCTGCTGGCGCTGATGGCGACGTTGGATATTCGCGACGTGGTGCTGTCGGGCCATTCCATGGGCGGCACGGCCTGCGTGCTGGCCCAAGCCGAGGCGCCTGAGCGGGTGCGCAGCCTGATGTTGTTCGACCCGGTGGTGGTGCCCTCACCCTCCGACGGCGGGGTGGATCCGGAGTCCTTCGCCAACTCTCCCCTGGTGCAGGGCGCGCGGCGGCGGCGGGCGATCTTCCCCGACCGAGCCGCCGTGATAGCCGCCTATACGGGGCGCGGGGCGTTCAAGACCTGGCCGGCCGAGATGCTGGCCGACTATGTCGCCGACGGTTTCCGAGAGCGGGCCGATGGCGAGGTGGAGCTCTCCTGCGCGCCCGAATGGGAAGCCTCGAACTTCAGCTCCCACGCCCATGACACTTGGGGGGCGTTCGAACGGGCCCAGGCGCCGATTCGCATCCTGAAGGCCGAGGTAGGCTCAACCTGCCGCGAGGACCCGCGATTCGACGCCCTGGTCGCCGCCGGCCGCATCGAGGCCGAGGTCGTTCCGGGAACCAGCCACTTCCTGCCGATGGAGCGTCCGGATCTGGTTCAGGCCGAACTGCGCAAGGCGGCGGGGTAATTTCTCCTCTCCCGGCCGGTGAGAGGTCGGGTGAGGGGCCTTCGCTTGAGAGGCCGGTCGCCCGTTGAGCGCCGCTGCGCGCCGCCCCCTCACCTAGCCTCTCCCAAGGGAGAGGGACTACAGCGCTAGTCCTGGCGCGCACTTGGCCATGAAGGCGGCCTGGGCCTCGGGCGTGATGTCGACAACCTTGCGCTTGTCGAGGTCGAAGGAGATCACCACGGCCTCGGCGCTGGCCCAGGCAGCGCCGGTTTCCGGGTCCACCATCCAGTGCATCACCCGGCGGGTGCGGGCGTCGCAGCCGGCGAATCCGGAACGCAGTTCGACTCGGTCTCCCGGTTCTGGCCAGGCCAGGTGCAGGACGCGGTACTCAAGCACGGCGCCGCCGATCCGGGCGGCGGGTTCGCCGTCGGCCGCCTCGGGGCCGGGCCTGGTCTCGCCGAACAGCCGCCCGACCCCGTCAGAGACACGGCCGATGAAAATCTCCGGCCTCATCCGGCCGAACACGTCGCACTCGGCCGGTCCGATAACGCCCAGGCCGATCCGGGTGAGACCAAGCTCGTCGGCGCGCGCCAGGCTGGCGGTCGGCGTCACCGGCGAAAGGTCAACGCTGCGGGCGGCGGCGAAGGCGGGAACTTCGGCGCGCAAGGCCTGGGCTTTTTCACGAATGCGAACCGGCCAAGGGAAGGGGCGCATGTCGCGGGTCGTGGCGTGCTCGACGAGGAGCTGGAAGGTGGCGGCCGGTTCACCGGTCGGGTGGCGGATGACGAGCAGCAGACGCGCGTCGCTCTCACCCATCTCGATGACGCCGCCGGTCATGTAGAGCGAGGCGCCGGCCTTGGCCTCGCGCAGGAAGCGGATGTGCTGTTCGCGGACGATCACGGTCGCCTCGCCATCGGCGGCGAAGGCGCGCGGCATGCCGAGCTGGGCGGCGAGGCCCGCTAGTCCTTCCTGAGCCTTGGCCACCCAGAACCTGACGTTCATGTGGCCCATCTCGTCGCATTCCCAGGTGTTGACGCCGCCGCTCCAGATTTCGACGCTCTCGTCAGCCACTTCGATACTCCCCGGAAATTCGAGCCGGGACCTTAGAGCGCTTTCCGGCGAAGAGGATACCGGTCAGCAAGCGCGACAGGACAAAAGACTAGGGCGAGGCGTGGAGACGCCCACCGCCGCATCCGGCGGTAGGTGGGCGCCGTAGCTGCTACGTGGCAAGCTGGGCCACCTGTAAGGAACCGCGATGCCCTCCGTCCCCTCCGCCAGCGTGCTCGTCCAGCGGCACAGCCTGGTCACGCGGCTGACGCACTGGATCAACGTCCTGGCCCTGCTGGTGCTGCTGACCAGCGGCCTGCAGATCTTCAACGCCCATCCCGCGCTCTATTGGGGGGACACCTCGACCTTTGCGCGGCCTTGGGCGGCGATGGTCGCCATGGAGCAGGGCGGCCAGCCGGTGGGAATCACCAAGATCGGACCGGCGATGTTCGAGACCACCGGTGTGTTCGGCTTTTCGGGCGACCAGGTGCGCGGCTTCCCGGCCTGGACCACCTTGCCGACCTATCGCAGCCTGGCCGATGGGCGACGTTGGCACTTCTTCTTTGCGTGGGTCTTCGCACTGAACGGACTGGTCTATCTGAGCGCCAATATCGCCAGCGGCCATGTGCGTCGCGACCTGTTGCCGGACCGCGATCAGCTTAAGCCTCGTCACCTGCTGGTCGAGATCGCCGATCACGCGCGGCTGCGGTTTCCGAAGGGCGAGGCCGCGCGGCGCTACAACGCCCTGCAGAAGCTGACCTATCTGGCGGTGATCTTTGTCCTGGCGCCGATGATGGTGCTGACCGGCCTCTCGATGTCGCCGGGCATGAACGCGGCCTGGCCATGGCTGCCTGAGCTGTTCGGCGGGCGGCAATCGGCGCGGACCTTCCACTTCCTGTCGGCCAGCTTGATCGTGCTGTTCGTGGTGGTGCATGTGCTGATGGTGCTGGTCTCCAGCCCCCTGAACAGTTTGCGTGCGATGATCACAGGCCGTTTCGCCATTCGCCAGGGAGAAGGCCGATGAGCGCCACGCGCCGCCGATGGCTCTCGGGTCTGGCCGCCGCGACCGGGGGAGTCGTGCTGTCGGCCTGCGACAAGCTGACCATGAATCCTGGCGTGCAGAAGACCCTGTCCGGCGCCGAGGGTCTGACCCGCCGCGCCCAGCGGCTGATCACTAACCGCACGGCCCTGGCGGCCGAATTTCCCGAGAGCCGAATCTCGCCCGACTTCCGCGCCAACGGCTCCACGTCGCCGGGCGATCCGGAGTACCGGGCGCTGGTGGACGGCGGCTTCGCCAATTGGCGGCTGGTGATCGACGGCCTGGTCGAGCGGCCCCTGTCGCTCAGCCTGGCGGAGTTGCGCGCGCAGCCGGCTCGCACCCAGATCACCCGTCACGACTGCGTCGAGGGCTGGTCGGCAATCGGCAAGTGGAGCGGGGCGCGCCTAGGACCGCTGCTCGACCAGGCCGGGTTGAAAGACGAGGCGCGCTACATCGTCTTCCATTGCGCCGACACCCTGGACCCGAACGCGCCGGAGGGGCTGGCCCGCTACTACGAGAGCATCGACCTGATCGACGCCTATCATCCGCAGTCGATCCTCGCCTACGACATGAACGGCGAGCCCTTGGCGGTGAAGCACGGCGCGCCGGCCCGGCTGCGGGTCGAGCGCCAGCTTGGCTACAAGCACGCCAAGTATGTCATGCGGATCGAGGCGGTGGCCGATTTCGCCCACCTCGGCGGCGGCAAGGGCGGGTTCTGGGAAGACCGCGGCTATGAGTGGTACGCTGGCATCTGAACCAGCGGAGAGGCACGGCGAACATGACTGTCGACAGCGGCGCCAACGCCGACCAGATCGCCTATTGGAACAACAGCGCCGGAGCGACCTGGGCCGCGTTGCAGGATCGCCTGGATCGACAGATCGAGCCGCTGGGCCAGCGGGCGATGGACGCCGGCGCGCCCAAGGCGGGCGAGCAGGTGTTGGATATCGGCTGTGGTTGCGGCCAAACCAGCCTGGAGCTGGCGCAGCGGGTGGGGCCGAGCGGGCAGGTGCTCGGCGTCGATATTTCCGAGCCGATGCTGGAGGTCGCGCGCCGTCGCGGCGGCGAGGCTGGGCTCGCCAATGTCAGCTTCCTGGCCGCCGACGCCCAGACCCGGGCCTTTCCGCCCGGCGGTTTCGATCTGGCCTTCTCGCGGTTCGGGGTGATGTTCTTCGACGACCCGACCGCCGCCTTCCGCAACATCGCCGCGGCCCTGAGGCCAGATGGGCGCCTGGCCTTCGTCTGCTGGCGGCCGCTGGCTGAGAATCCGTGGATGGGCGCACCGATGCAGGCGGCCTTGTCGCTGCTGCCGCCGATGCCGCCACCCGCCGATCCCACCGCGCCGGGCCCCTTCGCTTTCGCCGATCCCGAGCGTTTGCGGGGCATACTGGCGGCGGCCGGCCTGGTGGACATCGACATCGCGCCGCACGATCAGATGATCGGCGGCAACGACCTCGACGAAACGGTCGCCATGTCCCTGCGGGTCGGGCCGCTGGGCGCGGTGCTGCGCGAGAACCCCGAGCTGAAGGACGGCGTGGTGGGCGCCATCCGCGAGGCGCTGGCGCGGCATGTGACGCCGCAAGGCGTCATGCTCGCCTCGGCCACCTGGATCGTCACCGCCAAGCGGCCCTAGTTGTAGGGGGATTTGGCGATCAACTCGGCCTCCGCCGCGCAGGCGGCGGGGTCGGGCGCCTTGGCGCTCTTGCGCAGTGTCGCGAGCTCCTGGCGTGCGGCGTCCATGTCGGCGCGGAACTGCGCCGAGCCGTGCAGGCCGGCGACCACGGCCGAGCCATTGGTGCGGCCCGATTCCACCGCGCTCATATTGTGCACGCCGCAGAACAGCCGGCTTTCGCCGAACGAGCGCGCTCTGGTCAGTATCTGCGTGGAGCGGTCGGGTACTAGTTCGGCCAAGACCAAGCCGACGCTCCAGCCCCAGGTGGTGTGGCCCGAGGGGTAGTCCGGGCTGGCGGCCAGACTGTCAGTCTTCTCGACGCAGATCGGGCCTTCGTCGATCAGGTACGGGCGCTGGCGCTTGTAGATGTCCTTGGGCGTGTTCACCGCACGGCGAACGTCGAAGCGCATGGTCATCAGCACCTTGGTCAGCTTCGGCGCCTTGTCAGGGGTCAGCTCCATGCCGATCGCGCAGCTCATGTCCTTGACGATGGCCGCCTCGTTGGCGTCGGCGATGGCCAGCGTCCAGCGCGGAGTGTCCTTGGACGAGCGGGTGGCCAGGAAGGTCGAGCGGTCGGCCTGGAAACGGATGGTGCCGGCGACGGGGGCCGGCGGCAGGATCTTGTAGGTGTCGGGGCCGGCTGAGCCGAGATAGCCGGTGGTGGAGGCCGCTGCCGGCGGGGCTGGTTCCTTGGCGATCGCCTCGCCGCCTGCCGCGACGACGCCGCCCAGGGCCAGACTGATCAGTATGCGGTTCATGGCTGCCTCCCACCTGTTTGGCGCGATCATGCGTGGGAGGCGGCGCGCTTCCAAGCCTGGAAACGAAAACGGCCGGGGCGAACCCCGGCCGTCTGGCGTGTCTTAAGCCTTCTTGTCGAAGAGCTTGGCCCAACGGGGCTTGGTGCGGTTCTTCCATGAGCCGCGGTGCCAGGCGTCCGAGGCGATCAGCGGAACCACAGTGGTGGCTTCGGCGAAGACCATCTGTTCCCACGTCACGTCGACCTTGCCCCAGGAGCAGGCTTCCTTGAGCGTCGAGGACGAGCAGGCGCCGTCGCGCACGTCGGCCACGGTGATCTGGACGGCGTACTTATGCATCTCGGCTTCGTGGCCGAGGATCTCGGCGCAGACCACGGTGTCCTGGGCGAAGTTCTTCGGCACGCCGCCGCCGACCATGAACAGGCCGGTGGTGCCGGCCGCCAGCTTGATGTCGGTCAGTTCGCGGAAGTCGGCGACCGAGTCGATGGTCAGGTAGGGCTTGCCCTCCTTCATCTTCTCGACCTGGTGCTTCACGAGGCCAAAGCCCGCCGATGAGTCGACGAAGGCCGGGCAGAAGATCGGCACGCCTTCGTGGTAGGCGGTCTCGATCAGCGAATCCGGCTTCTTGGCGTTGCCGGCCGCCAGCCACTTGCCCATCTCGTAGATGAACTCGCGCGACGAATAGGGCCGGGGCTCCAGCAGGTTGCAGATCTCGTAGATCGTGCCGTCGCAGTTCTGGAGTTCTTCTTCGTCGATATAGGTGTCGTAGATGCGGTCGATATAGAGATCGCGCAGATCGCGGTCGTCCACGTTCGACTGGGCTTGATAGTGCTTGAAGCCGAGGGCTTCGAAGAAGTCCATGTCCACGATCGAGGCGCCGGTCGCGACGATCGTGTCGATCATCCCGTACTTCACCATGTCGCGGTAGATGTGCATGCAGCCGCCAGCGCTGGTCGAGCCCGCGAGGGTCAGCCAGGTCGAGCAATCCTTGTCTTCCAGCGACATCGACCAGATGTCGGCGGCGCGCGCGGTGTCGCGGCTGGTGAAGCTCATCTTGCGCATGGCGTCGATGACCGGACGGGCGTCGTATTGATCGATCGCCACGTGCTCAACGGTGTTGGCCAGCAGCTCGGCCTTGCGGTTCGTCTTTTGAACGTCAGCGTTCATTCTTCAAGATCCCTTGGAGTTTGAGCGCCCGTCCGAATGGAAGAGGCGCGACCGGGACGGAGCGACCGGCCGCGCCTATAGTAGCTGAGCAGCCGGCTTATTTCCGCCGACGCTTCTTCCCGCGTGCACGCGACAGCTTCACGACATTCTGGTTCTCCTGCCGGGGCAGGGGAATCGAACGCTGGGCCAGGCCGAACATTGAGGCCATCGGCGCGTCGCTCACCTCGACGGTTTCGGCGTCGCCGAAGCCGTTGAAGCGGGTGTTCATCGCCACGCCATAGGCGCCGAGCATGCCGATCTCGATGTAGTCGCCTTCGCGCACATCTTCCGGCAGCCAGAACGGACCAGGCATGTGGTCGATCGAGTCGCAGGTCGGACCCCAGAAGCGGTAGGGCTTCAGCGGCCCCTCGACTTCATAGGCCTCGCCGTCCTCGTTGCGGAGCAACTTGACCGGAAAGGGCCATTTGGTGTGGGCCGCGTCGAACAGCGAACCGTACGAACCATCGTTCAGATACAGGGCGTCGTTCTTGCGCAGCTCGACCTTGGTGAGGATCGACGAGCCTTCGGCCACCAGAGCCCGGCCGGGTTCGCACCACAGCTCGGTCGTCTCGTGAACCATCATCTCGGCGAAGCCGCGGTCGATGGAGTCCATGTAGTCGGTCAGGTCCGGCGGGATCATGCCGGGATAGACCGACGGGAAGCCGCCGCCCACATCGACCACGTCGGCGAAGACGCCGGCGCGGACCAGGGCGCGCGAGGCCTGGGTCATGGCTGCTTGGTACGCCGTAGGCCGCATGCACTGGCTGCCCACGTGGAAGGAGACGCCCATCAGGTCCTGGGTCGCACGACGCGCGGCCAGCAGCAGGCCGGGGGCCTGGTGTTGATCGACGCCGAACTTGCCCGACAGCGAATAGGTCGCGCCTTCCGCCTCGACGCCGAGGCGGACGATCAGGTTAAGGTCCTTGGCGTCGCCGGTGGCGGCCAGGATCTTGGCCAGCTCTTCGTGCGTATCCAGCGCGAAGGTGCGAACCCCATGATCGAAATAGGCGGCCGCGATCGCGGCGCGGCTCTTGACCGGGTGCATGAAGGCCATGCGGGAACCCGGCGCGAACTGCGCGACAAGCTCGATCTCAGGGATCGAGGCCACATCGAAGGACGTCACGCCATTGGCGGCCAAAGCCTCAATGACCCATGGCGAAGGATTGGCCTTCACCGCGTAGAAGACGTCGCCCTTGAAATTTTCCTGGAACCAGTGCGCCGCCGTGGCCACCGCGTCCGGTCGCGCTATTGCGACAGGACGTTCCGGAGGCCGCTGACGGACCAGGTCCAGGGGCTTATGGTACGTGTGCAATTCACGTAACCCCCATTGGCAGTTGAACCTAGCCGGCGTTAGCAGCGCTTTTTGAGGACATCGGGTCCGCCGGAGCGCTGCGAAATAGGGTCGATGGACTAGGATGTAAAGGGGTTTGTAAAAACATCACCAAACCCTGAGCCCGTCAGGGGTTGCGTGGGGGGAAATGTGACAAGGTTTCCACCAGGTTTACGGCCTCTGCCGAGGGGACCGTTTCCCCTTGCGTATTAGGGAACGCGGGCCGTCCGGCCAAGCGGCGAGCGCGGTCAAATGTGGCGAAGAAGGCGTTTTCAGTCTTCGCGGGCCGATCACCAAAAAAATTGAGTAGCTGTCGCCGAGCCTCACGGGAATGTCAGGTTGGTGAGGTGGATCCCTGCCGCCCCATTGTATAGGTTTCGCGCTCGCTGGATGTGGGTGAGACCGCGAGGCCAGAGTAATTTCAGTCCTCCGATGCGGATGAGCTTGTAAATCCAAAAGGCGTCTGGCCAACATGGCCCGATGCGCAACATGCGCGGTCCTGATGTTGTCGCCTGAGCGGCTTGTTCTCTAAGGATCCACCGTGCTCGCCGCCACGCCCCGTTCTTGACGGCGCGCGCCGGTTTGAACCGAGAGACGCTTCCTATCTTCGATCATCTTGTCGCTCTGCCGCCGCTTCCATCGTGGCTGGAAGCTCTGCTGGGCCTGGCGGTTCTCGCCATTGGCGCGGTCCTGGCCAATCTCATCGTGAAGCAAACGATCCAGCGCGTCTTCCGGCGCGCCGCGGCGACCTGGGACGCGGGCGGCTCGCATGCCCTGACCCAGATGGTCCGGCGGCTCGCCAATGTCGTGCCCGCGATCATCGTCGCCCGCGGCGTCGGGTCGGTTCCTCACCTCGCCGAGCCAGTGATCATGGTGGTCCGCAATGTCAGCGGCGCCTTCATGGTCCTGACTATCGCGCTGGCGGTCGGGGCGGGGCTCAATCTCGTCAACGAGGCCTATCAGCGACGTCCGGACGCCGGGAGCCGGCCGATCAAGGGCTACGTCCAGGTGGTCAAGATCCTGGTCTACGCCGGGGCGGCCATCCTGATCGCGGCGGCGCTGATGGAGCAGTCGCCCCTGTTGCTGCTGTCGGGACTGGGCGCGATGGCGGCGGTGCTGATGCTGGTCTTCAAGGACACCATCCTGTCGCTGGTGGCGTCGGTGCAATTGACGTCGAACGACATGCTGCGCGTAGGTGACTGGATCGAGATGCCCCAGCTCAACGCCGACGGCGATGTGATCGATATCGCCCTGCATACGGTCAAGGTGCAGAACTGGGACAAGACGATCACCACCATCCCGACCCACCGCCTGATCACCGAGTCCTACAAGAACTGGCGGGGGATGTTCGACACTGGCGGCCGGCGGATCAAGCGCGCCCTGCTGATCGACCAGAGCAGCGTTCGTTTCCTGTCAGAGCAGGAGCGCGCCGACATGCAGCGCTTCGCCTTGATCGACGAATATCTGGATCGCAAGCAAGTCGAACTCGAACGCTCGAACGCGGTGCTGATCGCGGCCGGACGCGACCCGGTGAATACGCGCCGGGTGACCAATGTCGGCACCTTCCGCGCCTATGTGATGGCCTATCTGAAGACCCACGGCTCGATCGCCCAGGACATGACCATGCTGGTGCGGCAGCTTCAGCCGACGGCGCAGGGTTTGCCGCTGGAGATCTATTGCTTCACCAACACGACCGCGTGGGCCGAGTACGAGCCGATCCAGGCAGACATCTTCGACCACCTGATCGCCATCCTGCCTGAGTTTGGCCTCCGGCTTTTCCAGGCCCCCAGCGGGCTCGATATCGGGCGCGTCGTGGCCCAGGCCGAGCAACGGATTTCGGCATGAGCGGGACGCCCGCACGGCGGTCAGGAACCGCGCCTCCGCCGAAACGCTTGAAGCCTATGCTTGAGCGTAAGATGAACCCTCGAGTGTTCTGGGGCGCTAGCGCCATCATCGCGGCGCTGCTGGCGCTTGCGACTTTTGCGCCTGGTGCCTCCGACTACGTGTTCACCGCCGCCCAGAGCTGGGTGATCGAGTCGTTCGGCTGGTTCTATGTGGCGGCCGTGGCCGGCTTCCTGGCCTTCGTGTTGTTCCTGGCCATCGGGCCGACCGGAAAGATCAAGCTCGGTCCCGACGATGTCGAGCCCGACTTCCCCTATGTCTCCTGGCTGGCGATGCTGTTCGCGGCCGGCATGGGCATCGGCCTGATGTACTTCGCGGTGGCCGAGCCGGTTCAGCACTACATCGCCCCGCCCGAAGCCGAGCCCGGCACAATCAACGCCGCGCGCGAGGCGATGGTCATCACCTTCACCCACTGGGGCGTCCACGCCTGGGCGATCTATGCGGTGGTGGGCCTAAGCCTGGCCTACTTCTCCCATCGCAAGGGCTTGCCGCTGACGCTGCGGTCCGGGCTGCAGCCGCTGCTGGGCGACAAGATCAACGGCGGCGTCGGCGATGCGGTCGACATCTTCGCGATCTGCGGGACGCTGTTTGGCATCGCCACGTCGCTGGGCCTGGGCGTGGCCCAGATCAACACCGGGCTGGAGTACCTGTTCGGCGTGCCGAGCACGCGGTTTAGCCAAATCCTTCTAATCGCCGGGGTGATGGGCTTGGCCACGATTTCGGTCCTGACGGGCCTGGACCGGGGCGTGCGCCGGCTCTCGGAACTGAACCTCGTCATCGCGGTGCTGCTGATGGGCTTCGTGCTTCTCGCAGGTCCGACCGGGTTCCTGCTGAAAGCGCTGGTCCAGAATTTCGGGCTCTATCTCGATCACTTCTTCATCCGCACCTTCAATCTCTACGCCTATGAGCCGCGTGATTGGATGGCGAACTGGACGCTGTTCTATTGGGCCTGGTGGATCGCCTGGTCGCCGTTCGTCGGCATGTTCATCGCGCGGATTTCGCGCGGCCGGACGGTGCGGGAGTTCGTGATCGGCGTGCTGCTCGTGCCGAGCGCATTTACGTTCCTGTGGATGACCGTGTTCGGCAATACGGCGATGTATCTGGACATGGGGGTGGCGGGCGGCGCGATCTCGCAGGCGGTGCAGGCCGACCTCTCGACCGCCCTCTTCAAGTTCTTCGAGTACCTGCCCGGAACCACCATCACCTCGACGCTGGCGGTCGCCCTGATCGTGGTGTTCTTCGTGACCTCGGCGGACTCCGGGTCGATGGTCATCGACACCATCGCGGCCGGCGGGGCTGAGGAAACCCCCACTTGGCAGCGGGTCTACTGGTGCGTCCTTCAGGGCGTGGCGGCGGCCCTGCTGATGCTGGCTGGCGGGCTCAGCGCGCTCCAGGCCGCCACCCTGGTCGCGGCCTTGCCGTTCGCGATCATCATGATCCTGCTGGCATGGGGTCTCTATCGCGGCTTGCGGGCCGATCTGCTGGGCGTTGCGGCCGTTCCTGATGCGCCGCTGCGGCTGAGGCTCAAGCGCATCCTTTCCCCGTCTCGTCGTCGGGACATCGAAGCGCAGATCGAACGCATCGGCGCCCCGGCCCTGGACGCCGTGCGCGAGGCCCTGGCCGAAGAAGGTGTAGCCGCCAGTATCGAGCGGGAGGCCGGGGGTGTGGCGCTCCACGCCAAGGGTGCGGGCGCGGATTTCGTCTACCGCCTGCGGGCTGCGTCCCGGCCCTTGCCCGCGTTTTCCCTGCTTGAGGCTCCAGAAGGCCGGCGAGCGTTGGAATGGCGCCTGCGGGCCTCAACCGACGAGGTGGGCGCCAGGGGCGCCTACGACGTCACCGACCACACTCAGCAGCAATTGATCAGCGACATTCTTGAGAAGCTAGCGCTGTGGCGGACGCGGCACGCTTTCGTCGCACAGCAAGCTTGACCTGCGGCGCGGGGAGCCTGATCCTGGATCACATGGTTCTCCAGCGCGCCTTGCCCGCCCGACGCCGACGCCTTGCGGCGTTCGCTGCGGCATGCGTGGAGATCGGCTGACCCCAGGTCCTTCGGGACTCGAAGTCGCCCCACAAACCGTTCGAACGCCAGCCCGCCCTCATCGGCGGGCTTTTTCGTCTGCGCCCCCGCCAAAGGACATCGCCGTGACCACCCCTCCAAAATGTCTCTTCCTGCCCGGCGCCGGCGCCGATCCGAACTTCTGGCGCCCCCTGGGCGAGCGCCTGCCGGCCTCATGGGGCAAGGTCTATCTGGGCTGGCCGGGCCTGGGACATCAGCCCGCGGACCCTGGCGTGAACGGGCTGGAAGATCTGGTCGGGCTGGCCGAGGCGCAGGTGGGCGATGGCTCGGTGGACCTGCTGGCCCAGTCGATGGGCGGGCTGATCGCGATGCTTGTCGCCTTGCGTCATCCAGGCCGGGTGCGGCGCATCGTACTTTCGGTGACCAGCGCCGGGCTCGACATGAAATCGCTGGGGGCCTCCGATTGGCAGGCGACCTATCACCGCAACCATCCAAACGCCGCGCAATGGCTCAGCGACGTGCATGTCGATCTGTCCGCGCGATTGCCGCAGATCGCGTGCCCGGTGCTGCTGCTGTGGGGCGACGCCGATCCGATCAGCCCGGTGGCGGTGGGCGAGCGCCTGCACGACCTGTTGCCTGATGCACGGCTGCACGTCCTGGAAGGCGGCGACCATGATCTCGTCCACCAGCGGGCGGCGGAGATCGCGCCCTTGGTCGAAGCGCATCTAGGGCAGGCCGATGACTGACATTTCCCTGCGCCCTGCGACCCTGGCCGACGCACCCGCTATCGCCCGTCTGCATCTGGCGTCCTGGCGACAGGCCTATCGCGATCTGGCCCCGCGCGAGGCGTTCGAGGCGATGGACGAGGCGCTGCGGGTTCGGCGCTGGACCGCAATGCTGACCGAGCCCCTGGCGCAGCAGGCGGTGGTGGTCGCCGAACAGGACGGACGCCTGGCGGGCGTCGGCATGGCGGCGGCGCCCTCACAGACCGAATTCGGCGCACGCGGGGAGATACGCTCGCTCTATCTCGACCCCGGTTTCCAGCGCCAGGGGCTGGGGCGGCGGCTGATGCTCGCCCTGGCCGAACGTGTGGGGGACTGGGGCTATAAAGGCGCGGCGTTGGGCGTCGTTGTCGGCAACAAGCCAGCGATAGCCTTCTATGAAGCGCTGGGTGGCCGGGTGGCCGGCAAGTATATCGACCCTGGTCCACTTTGGCGTTCGGACAACCTGATCTTTGTCTGGGATGAGGTTTCAGACCTGGTCCGCGCCGCTTCCCGCTGACTTTCGTAGGACATTCGACGACTTGTCGCGGAGGCTTGCGCGATCGGACGCTAGACCGTACGCCGCGCGACATGTCATGAAGCCGTGGCAAGGGGGGACGGTTACTGTTGTTCCCGCCCGTGCGCGCGTTGATCCGAGGAAGCCTCGCCATCTATGTCTGACGCCGCCGTTCTGTCCGTGCGGAACGCCTCGAAGAGCTTCGGTTCTCGGCGCGCCCTCGATTCCGTTTCATTGAATGTGAGCAAGGGCGAGATGATCGCCCTGATCGGGCCGTCCGGCTCGGGCAAATCGACGCTGCTGCGTTCGATCAGCGGCCTGCAGACCATCGACAGCGGCGCTGGCCGCATCGAGGCGTTTGGCGGGATCGTGCAGTCCGACGGCAAGATCAGCAGCAAGGTGCGCGACGCGCGCATCCGCATCGGGTTCATCTTCCAACAATTCAACTTGGTCGGCCGCCTGAGCCTGTTCTCCAACGTTGCTCTCGGCTCGCTGGGCCGCATCAACAAGACGCGTGGCCTGTTCGGGCTGTGGCCGGCTGAGACCAAGACCGCGGTTATGGCGGCGCTCGCCCGCGTGGGGGTCGCCGAATACGCCGCCCAGCGCGCCAACACCCTGTCTGGCGGCCAGCAGCAGCGTGGCGCGATCGCCCGCGCCCTGGTCCAGCGGGCGAAGATCATCCTGGCCGACGAACCCGTCGCCTCGCTCGATCCGGTCTCGGCGCGCCGGGTCATGGAAATTCTGCGCGACTTGAACAAGGCCGACGGCCTGACGGTCGTGGTCACCCTTCACCAGGTCGACTACGCCCTGCGCTATTGCGACCGGGTCGTGGCCTTGAAGGCCGGCCAGGTCGTCTATGACGGCCCGGCCGACGGCCTGGAACGCAAACAGCTTATCGACATCTACGGCCCGGAATTCGAAGACGTCTTCTGGGAAGGAGCCCCCAAATGATCCGTCGACACCTGCTGACCGCCTTTGGCGTCGCCGCGGCCCTGGCGCTTGGCGCCTGCGGCGGCGAGCCCGAGCAAAAGGCCGCCGGCGCGCCGAAGGAAATCACCTTCTCCATCCTGTCGGCCGAGAGCCAGCAGTCGATGGCGCCGCTCTGGCAGCCGCTGCTGGACGACATGTCGGAATATACCGGCGTGAAGGTGAAGCCCTACTTTGCCACCAACTACACCTCGCTGATCGAGGCGATGCGGTTTAACCAGGTGCAGGTGGGCTGGTTCTCCGCCCTGCCGGCGCTGGAAGCCACGCGCCGCGCTGAAGGCCAGGTGCTGGGCCGCGTGGTCGATTCCGGAGGCATCGCCTCCTACGAGTCCGTGCTGATCGTCCGCAAGGGCAGCGGCATCACGCTCGACGACGTGCTGAAGTGCGGCAAGCGCTATACCTTCGGTCTGGGTGACGCCAAGTCGACCTCAGGCACCCTGGCCCCAATGGCCTATCTGTTCACGCCCAAGGACATCGAGCCGTCCAAGTGCTTCAAGGCCGTGCGTTCGGCCAGCCACCAGGCCAACGTCTTCTCCGTGGCCAACGGCGTGCTGGACATTGCGACCAACAACACGGTCGGCCTGGTCTTCGCTGGTCGCGAAAACCCGCAGATCGCCGAGAAGATCGAAGTCATCTGGCGCTCGCCGCCGCTGCCTGAATCCTCGATCGTCGCCCGCAAGGATCTCGATCCGGCCGTGCGCGAGAAGATCCGCCAGTTCTTCCTGACCTACGGCGTCGGCGACACCCCGCGCGCCGCCGAGCAACGCGAAGTGCTCAAGGGCCTGGCCTATGGCGGCTTCAAGGCCGCCGACGACAGCTATCTCGATCCGGTCCGCGAGATGGAGGCCGCCGAGGTCCTGGCCGACGCCAAGCGCGCCGGCGACCCAACCAAGATCGCCGCCGCCCAAAAGACTTTTGACGACATTCGCGCCCAGGCCGCCCAGCGCCGCGCCATGAACCCGGACGCCTGATGCTCTCCAAGGAAGCCTCGCTGGCGGCCGTTCCGCCCGCTCCGTCGCAGACGCTGGCCCAGCGCGCGCCCGACCTGTTGGTCTGGGGCGCGGTGATCGTGCTGCTGATGATCAGTTTCGGCCCGGTCGAGATCAACCGCCTGCCGATGCTGTTCTCCAACTCGGAGAACATGCGCTCCTTCGGCAAGGAGTTCCTGTCCCCCGACTTCACGCACTGGCGGCTCTATGTCGCTCAGATGTGGCTCACCGTGCAGATCGCATTGTGGGGCACTGGGCTGGCGGTGATCCTGGCTGTCCCGTTCGGGCTGGCCTGCGCTCGCAACATCTCGCCGCCGTGGATCCAGCAGCCGATGCGGATGCTGATGAACCTGCTGCGCTCGGTGCCGGATCTGGTCATCGGCACTCTGTTCATCGTCGCCGTGGGCCTGGGCCCGTTCGCTGGCGTCATGGCCCTGGCGCTCAACACCGGCGGCGTGCTCGCCAAGCTGTTCTCCGAGGCCGTCGAGGCCATCGATAAGGGACCGGTCGAGGGCGTGCGCGCCACCGGCGCCACCCATCTGCAGGAAGTGGTCTGGGGCGTGATCCCGCAGGTCGCGCCGCTGTGGACCTCCTATGCGCTGTACCGGTTCGAATCCAATGCTCGCTCGGCGACGGTGCTGGGCCTGATCGGCGCCGGCGGCATCGGCCAATTGCTGTTCGACGCCCTGAACGGCTTCAACTACGCCCAGGTCTCGGCCATCGCGGTGGTGATCGTAGTCGCCGTTTCGCTGATCGACTTCCTGTCGCAAGCGATGCGCTCGCGGCTCCTGTAACGTTTTTCAGGGCGGCCGCCGTTGGCGGTGTCGCCTTGCCCTCCCATAAAATTCGTCATCCCCGGGCTCTTGTCCCGGGGATCCATACGTGCGGCCTCTCCAACCGAGGCTCCAACCGCGGAGTCTATGGATGGCCGGCTCAAACGGCCGGCCATGACGAGCGGGAGAGGGGGGCGTCCCAAGCGCGGACGAATATCTCGTCCGTATACAGAGCATCAGTCACAAATCTGAGTCCGACCCGTCACGAAACGGATGGCGTGCTGTCGTGAAAGATTGGCTGAAGCGTCACGGGACCTCGTTAAGCCGCCCCTAGCCTGAGAGGGCCAAGGGGATAGCTCTACAAGGATCCTAATAATGAAGATCAGAACCTCGCTCTGCGCCGGGGCGGCGCTGAGCGTTTTCGTGCTCGCCGCAAGCGCCGCGCAAGCTCAAGATACGACGGTCGCCTGGAAGGGCGCGCCGCAGTGGACCAACGACGATGTTCAATTCAAGGTTCGCGGCCGGGTGCTGCTGGACGCGGTGTTCGAAGATGTCGACCGCGAAACCGGCGCCGACCAGAACTTCCGCGCCTTCCGAGGCCGCCAGGTGTTCCTGGGCGTCGAAGGCAAGCTGAACAACTACCTCGCCTACAAGATCGAAGGCGGCTGGGTGAACGGCGGCACGCCGTCGTGGGATGACGTCGTCATCGAAGTGAAGCCGAACGACAACACCTCGATCATGTTCGGTAACATCAAGGCCGCCGGCCTTGAGAACCTCACCTCGACCCGCTTCACCACCTTCATGGACCGCGGGCCGTACGGCGACTTCGGCGTCGACAGCTACCTCGTCAGCGCCGTCGCCAAGATGAACGGCATGAACTGGACCGTCACCGGCGCCGTGCAGGGTGACTCGATCAACAGCGCCGATGTGACAGCGGGCGAAGAGCGTATCGGCTTCACCGGCCGCGGCTCGTTCGCGCCGGTCCTGACCGACACGACCAAGGTCCACCTCGCGGCTTCGGCTCGCTGGCGCGACCATGGCGATGAAACCGCCTTCAACTACCAGAGCCGTCCGAACACCAACTTCGGCTCGCGCTACATCAATTCCGGCGCCATCGGCGACAAGGACACCACCTTCGCCGTCGAAGGCGCGGTGGTGCACAACCAGTTCTCGCTGCAAGGCGAATACGCCAACATCAAGGTCGATCGCCTAAATACCGGCGCCTCGGCCGGCGGTGATCCGGACATGCAGGTCGGCTACGTCTTCGCCAGCTTCTGGCCGACGGGCGAGATGCGGAGCTACGACGCGACCAAGGGTGAGTTCGGTCGTCCGAAGATCCTCAACCCCGTCACCGCCGGCGGCTTCGGCGGCGTTGAACTGGCCGTCCGCTACGACTGGGCCGACCTGACCGACGCCTATTCGACGGCTTCCACAGCGGCGTCGCGTACGCTCTCGCAGGACGCCGGCGAATACACCGCCTGGACGCTCGGCGTGAACTACTACCCGACGGCCTATGTGCGGTTCCAAGCCAACTACACCATGGGCAAGAACGACAACCCGGTGGTCGGCCGCGACGTGGACGTCAACGTCTTCCAGATGCGCGCCCAGCTCGACTTCTAGGACCATAGCGCGGCCCCGCTTCGCGCGGGGCCGACAGGAGACATCACATGAAAAAGCTTCTGCTCTGCGCCGCGGCTGCGGCGACCACCCTGACGGCGGCCGCGCCGGCCTACGCCGCTCGTGACTATGTCTGGGCCGCCGGGTCCTCGACCGTCTTCCCCTTCGCCACCCGCGTCGCGGAGAACTACGCCAAGAAGACCGGCAAGAAGGCTCCGAAGATCGAGAGCCTGGGCACCGGCGGCGGCATCAAGCTGTTCTGCGGCGGCGTCGGCGACGCCTTCCCGGACATCGCCAACGCCTCGCGCCCGATGAAGAAGTCGGAATTCGACGCCTGCGCCGCCAAGGGCGTGAAGGACATCGTCGCGATCAAGATCGGCTTTGACGGTATCGTCGTGGCCACCGACAAGGACGGCCCGGACTACAACTTCAAGCGCGAACACCTCTATCTTGGCTTGGCCGCCAATGTGCTGCGCCAAGGCAAGTTCGTCGCCAATCCGTACAAGACCTGGGATGAAATCGGCACCGGCCTGCCGGGCAACCGCATCAACGTCTATGGCCCGCCGCCCACCTCGGGCACCCGCGACGCCTGGGTCGAACTGGCTATCGAGGAGGGCGCGCGTAAGTACCCAACCGTCGAGGAGCTGCGCTCGAACAACGAGAAGAAGTTCAAGGAACTGGTCGATCCGATGCGGAAGGACGGCTGGGTTGACGCTGGCGAGAACGACAACGCCATCGTCGGCACCCTGACCAAGACCCCCGGTTCGCTGGGCGTCTTCGGCTGGTCCTACCTCGAAGAGAACATGGACAAGATCAAGGGCGCTTCGATTAACGGCGTGAAGCCCTCTGCGGCGTCGATTTCCGACGGCTCCTACCCGCTGTCGCGCTCGCTCTACATCTACGTGAAGAAGGCCCACATCGGGGTCACCCAAGGCCTGCAGGAATACGTGAACGAGTTCGTCTCCGACGCTGCGACCGGCAAGGGCGGTTATCTGCAGGGCCGCGGCCTGATCCCGCTGCCGGCCAGCCAGCACGCCGCTCAGCAGGCTATCGCCAAGAACCTGACGCCGATGGCCCGTCCGGCGTCCTAAGCCGCACCGAACGACACGACCTCTGGAGAGAGACGCCGCGGGCCCCATGGCCTGCGGCGTTTTCCGTTTCCGGCTAGGTCTCGTCCCTGGAGCGGACCTTGGTTTCGACCATCGACCGCGCCTCCAGGGTGCGATGCACGGGGCATTTGCCCGCGATCTCCACGACCTTGGTGCGCGTGTCCTCGCTCATGTCCGCATCGACCGAGATGACCCTGGTGAAGCAGTCGATCTTGCCGTTCTCGCCGCCGGCGACGCCGTCGCGGACATGCAGCTTCTCGTGCGAGACGTCGACCTGGATGCGGCCAAGATCGAGCTGCTTGCGCTCGGCGTAGAGCCGCAGGGTCATCGAAGTGCAGGCGCCCAGGGCGATCGACAGGAAATCATAGGGCGAGGGGCCGGTGTCCGAGCCGCCGACGCTCTCGGGCTCATCGGCGAACAGGCGATGACGCCCGGCCTGCACGGCGTTCTGGAACCGTCCGACGCCGGTCTCCATGATCTGGACATGCTCGATGGGCTCATCGCCCTGCGGCTCGTCCTGGGCCAGATAGCGCGGCAGCCACCCGCCGATCACTTCGGCGGCGAAGGCCGCGTCCTTGGGATCGGTCAGGAAGTGATCGGCGCGGTCGAGCGAGACGAAGCTCTTGGGATGCTTTGCGGCCAGGAAAATTCGGGTGGCGTTATCGACGCCCACCACCTGGTCCAGCGGCGAATGCAGGATCAACAGCGGCTTCTTCATCGCCGAGATCGCCTCGCGCAGCGAGCGGCGGCGGACGTCCTCGACGAACTGACGCTTGATCGTGAAGGTCTTGAGGCCCAGCACAACCTGAGCCTCGCCCTTCTCCTCGATTTCCTGAAGGCTGGCACCGAGGTGATGCAGCACATGGCTGACGTCGGCCGGCGCACCGATGGTGATCACCGCACGCACCTCGGTGATGTCCTTGGCGACGGCCAGAACCGCCGCCCCGCCCAGCGAATGGCCGATCAGCACCGACGGCGCCTGGTAGTGATCGCGCAGATAGTCGGCCGCCGCGATCAGGTCGGCGGTGTTCGAGGTGAAGTTGGTCGAGGCGAACTCGCCCTCGCTCGAACCCAGGCCGGTGAAGTCGAAGCGCAGCACCGCCACGCCCTGCCGCGCCAGGTCGGCGGCGATACGCCGGGCCGCCATCAGATCCTTGGAACAGGTGAAGCAGTGGGCGAAGAGGGCGAAGGCCCGCACCGGCCCGTTGGGCAGGTCGAGGCGGGCGGCCAGGATCGCGCCGGAATGACCGGGAAATTCGACGCGTTGAGCGGTCGGGGGCATGGTCGTTCTCCGCCTAGTCGAGACGTGGGGCCTCGTTCGTCAGGCCGCCTCTGGCCGGCGCCGCCGCACCCGCGCCAAACGCCGCAGCTTGCGCCAGAAGCGAGTCTTTTCCGGTTCCGGATAGGGCTGCAGATTGCGTACGAAGTCCTCGGCGCAGGCGCGCCAGGAGAAGCCCTCAGCGAAGGCCCGCACGACCTTGCGATCCAGCTTCAGGCATTCCAGGCAGGCCTCGCGCAGGCCCTCGGTCGCGCTGTGAGCAAGCACACCTGCGCCTGAGCCGGGCAGGATGTCGATGGGGCCAGGGGCGGGGTAGGCCGCCACGGGAATGCCGGCGGCCATGGCCTCCAGGATCACCAACCCGAAGGTGTCGGTCAGCGAGGGGAACACGAACACGTCCGCGCAGGAGAAGTGCGCCGCCAGTTCGTCGCCGAACTTCGCGCCGGTGAAGACCGCGGCTGGGTAGCGCTCCATCAGCTCTTCGCGCTGCGGACCATCGCCCACCACCACCTTGGTGCCGGGCAGGTCGAGGCCCAGGAACGCCTCGATGTTCTTTTCAACCGCGACCCGGCCGACAGACAGGAAGATCGGCCGTGCCAGGCCCTCGAAGATGTCGGGCTCGTCCTCGCGCTTGGGGTGGAACATCACGGTGTCGACGCCGCGCGACCAGACCGAGATGTTGCCAAAGCCGTGGTGCTCGAGCTCGGTGCGCATGGTCGGGGTGGTGACCATCATGCGGCCCGACGGCTTGTGGAACCACTTCATGTAGGCGTAGCCGGCGGCCAGCGGCAAAGGCAGGCGGGCCGAGACATATTCGGGGAAACGGGTGTGATAGCTGGTCGTGAACGGCAGCTTCCACTCCACGCAGATGCGCCGGGCCGCCAGGCCGAGCGGCCCCTCGGTGGCGATGTGGATGGCCTCAGGCTCAAAGGCCTTGAAGCGCTCCTGCACCGGCTCGTGCGCAGCCAGGGCGACCTTGATCTCGGGATAGGTCGGCAGCGGGAAGGTCTTGAACTGGTCGGGACTGATCACCTCGACCGAGTGGCCCAGTTCCTTCAGTTCCCCGACCACGCGGGTCAGGGTTCGGACCACGCCGTTGACCTGCGGCTCCCAGGCGTCGGTGACCAACAGGATGCGCATCGGCCGGTGGCCGTTTTCGTGCGGCGCGGTGATGGCGTCGCGAATGCGGGTCGAGGGGCGGGCAGGGCTCAGCGCCTGGGCCTGGAGCCAGGCCCAGAAGGCCCCGAGTAACGCTTCCTTAGTGGGGAAATGGCGATAGACCGTCCGCTCGCCGACCTCGGCCTCGGCGGCGATCTCGGCGAAGCTGAGGTCCTCCAGCGGTCCGGATTCCAGCTTGCGGGCCACCGCATGCATGATCTGGTCCTGGGTCGCCTGCTTCTGGCGGTCCCTCAGGCTGGAGGTGTAGCGTGTCGGCGGTATCATGACAGTCACGCTGTCACCAAAGCAGCGCGACTGTCAATGAGGCCTATCCCTTAGTTCAAGCCGCGGCGGGGTGGCGCAGCGGCTCCAACATCGGCTCCAGCGTCAGGTCGGACAAGGGCTCGAGCGCGCCGATCGTCCGGTCGATCGCCGACCACGATCGAAGCTTGGCCCACTCCAGGATCTCCAGGCGGCCGTCCTCGTGCTCGACCAGGGCCGAGCAGCTTTCCACCCAATCGCCGTCGTTGATGTAGGCGATGCCGTCGATGTCGCGCATCTCGGCCTTATGGATGTGGCCGCAGATCACCCCATCGACCCCGCGCCGGCGGGCCTCGTCGGCGACGGCGGCCTCGAAGTTCTCGACGAACTGGAGCGCGTTTTTGACCCGCGTCTTCAGGAAGGCCGAAAGGCTCCAATAGCCGAAGCCCAGCCGCCGCCTGGCGCGATTGAACAGCGTGTTGGCGGCGATCAGCGCCCGGTAGGCGTAGTCCCCGACGAAGGCGAGCCACTTGGCGTGCTGGACGACGCCATCGAATTCGTCGCCGTGCAGGACCAGGAAGCGGCGGCCGTCGGCGGTCTCGTGGATCGCATCGCGGGCGACCACCACGCCGCCGAAATGGATGCCGATGAACTCTCGGATCCGGTCGTCATGATTTCCCGGTACGTAAACCACCCGCACGCCCTTGCGGGCCATGCGGAGGATTTTCTGCACCACGTCGTTGTGGGACTGCGGCCAATACCAGCCTGAGCGCAGCTTCCAGCCGTCGACGATGTCGCCCACGAGGTAGAGCGTATCGCACTCAATATGCCGGATGAAATCCAGCAATAGTTCGGCTTGGCAGCCCTTCGTGCCCAGGTGCACGTCGGAAATAAACACGGTCCGGTATTTGCGAATGGTCAGATCAGTCATTCCGTGCCCCCTCGGCTGCGGAGAACTGCTCATCGGTTAGGCTGATTGCATGTCATTCTCATGAAAGCGCACGTGGCCCTTTTGTCGCCTCAGCTTTTGAATTAATGGTTTGGGAAGGCCGACCCTCCCCAGGTCTCCCGAAAACAAGGTCCAATGGACGCCCGAACCTATCCTGCGAAGGAGACGCCGAAGTCTCGGCGTACCCGTGCGCGAATTCTCGACGCCGCCATGCGGTTGTTCGCCGAGGTCGGCTATCACGCCGCCACCAACGCCATGATCGCGGACGCCGCGAATCTGACGCGCGGCGCCATGCTCTATCACTTCGCCAGCCGTGAAGAGCTGGTCGAGGCGGCGGTGACCCATATCGAGGTCGAGCGCGCGCGTCTGTTCGAGGCCGCCGCGTCCGGTCCTGTCGCGCCCGGGGTCGACGCCGCCGAGCAGGCGATCGACGCCTATTGGGCTTTGCTGCACGAAATCCCGTTCATCGCCTTCGCCGAGCTAGAGGCGGCCGCCCGCACCGACGCCATGCTGCGGAACCGCCTGGCCAACGCGCAGAGCGCGTTCGACCACAATCAGGTGGGCGACCGCTTTCTCGCCCTGGCTCAGGCCGGCGGGGATCCCCGGTTCCAGACCAGCCGCGATCTGGGCCGGTTCCTGCTGGAAGGCCTGGCGCGCGGCGCCATGACCTTCGACGAGCAGGCCCGCAAGGAGCGCCTGCTGACCGTGGTCAAGCGCGCGGTCCGGGTGCTGAACCGCAAGGGCGACGTCCAGGAGCTGTGGCCGGACTAGGCTGCTCCCTAAACGCTCGTCATCCTCCGGTCGTCTGCAAGACGATCCGGGGGACCCAAGCGGCCTATCTAGTTTCGCAATTCAGCTTGGGTCCCCCGGATCAGCCTTCGGCTGACCGGAGGATGACGAGTATTATTGCCCCGCCTTCTCCGCCGCGATCCAGGCGTCGATGCGGCGCTCCAGCAGGTCCAGCGGCATGGGGCCGTCCAGCAGCATGGCGTCGTGGAAGCGGCGGATGTCGAACTTGTCGCCCAGCTCGGCCCGGGCCTTTTCGCGCAGGGCGACGATCTTCATCTCGCCGGTCTTGTAGGCCAGCGCCTGGCCGGGCCAGGAGACATAGCGGGCCAGTTCGACCTCGATGTTCAGCGGCGATAGCGCCGTATTATCGGTGAAGCAGGCGCGGGCCTGGCTCAGGCTCCAGCCCTTCCAGTGGATGCCGGTGTCGGCCACCAGGCGGCAGGCGCGCCACATCTCGTAGGACAGTCGGCCGAACCGCTCATAGGCGTTGCGATAGATGCCCATTTCGCCGCCGAGCTTCTCTGCATAGAGACCCCAGCCCTCGATGAAGGCGCTGACATCGGCCTCGCGGCGGAACATCGGCACGCCTTGCGCCTCCTGGCTCAGCGCGATCTGCAGATGGTGGCCGGGCACGGCTTCGTGCAGGGTCAGGGCCGGCAGCTCATAGAGGCCGCGCTGGTCGAGTTTGTAGGTGTTGACCATGTAGCCGCCGGCGATCCCCAGCTTCGGATTGCCGGAGAAATAGCGACCGGTCGTGTAGTCGGCTTCGACGTCGGCGGGGACGGGGCGGACGCCATAGGTCAGGCGCGGCAGGGTGGCGAACCAGGCCGGAAGCTGGTCGTCGATCCGCTTGGCGATCTCCGAGGCCTTCTCCAGCAGGTCCTGGCGCGAGGTGGCGTAGAACTGAGGATCGGTGCGCAGGAAGGTCTGGAAGGCGGCGAAGTCGCCCTTGAAGCCGGTCTGAGCGATCACGCCGTCCATCTCCCGGCGGATTCGCGCGACCTCATCGAGGCCGTTCTGGTGGATCTGGTCAGGGGTCAGCTTGGTGGTCGTGTGGTTCTCGACCAGCCACGCATAGTAGCGCTCGCCGCCCGGCAGGCTGCGCGCGCCAAGCTGCTTGCGGCTGGCCGGCAGGTACTCGGTGGCCAGGAAGGTCGCGAACTCGGCCTGGACCGGGCGGATCTTGTCGCGGACGACGGAGAGGGCTTTGGTCTTTACGGCGTCGCGCTCCGCCTGGGGGATGGAGGTCGGAAGCTGGTCCAGCGGCGCCAGCATCGGGTCGCCCGCCAGGGGCGCCGCGGCCTGGGCCTTGGCGCGGGCCAGCACCTGCTCGCTCGTGCTGCGCGGCTGGGTGAAGCCCGACTTGATCCCTCGCCGGGCGTTGGCGATCTCGGCGCGGTAATAGGCCGGGACGGCGTTCAGGCGGTCGATCCAGGCCTGCCCATCGGCCAAGGTCCGCATCGGCGTGGACGAGGCCAGATAGCTGATGGTCCAGTCGAAGCCGTCGTCGGAACTGAAGGGCATCCGGGCTTCGTCGAAAGCCAGGCGCTGGATCTGGCGCTCAAGCGTCCAATCCAGGAATTCGCGGTTCAGCTCGGCCTGGGCCGACAGCTCGCTGGGCTTGATCGCGGCGAGCTGCTTCTGAAGTTCCTTCAGCCGTTTGGACCGAGCGACATCGGTGGCCAGGCTCGGGTCAGGAAGCCGCGACAGGGCGGCGCGATCGCCTTGGCTGCTGGCCAGGAGCGGGTCCTGCGACAGGCTGTAGGCCTCGTAGTCGGCGACCAGTCTGTTCAGTGCGGCGTCATCGGCGAGCGCTGGCGTGGCGGCCAGGCTGAGGATGATGGCGAGAGGCGCGAGCCGCATGATCAGTTCACCTGTGCAATGGAACGGCCAAGCTGGCGCCCCGGGGTTCTGGCGCCAAGGGCAATTTCAGCTAACGTCCTGGCTCGGCTCGCGAAGAATCACCGTGTTCCATGAAGGCGGCGCCGAACTGCATTGTCGGGGGAATTCGATGAGCTTCGTGACGCGCCGCAAGCCGGTCGAGCCCCCTGCCAGCCATGGCGAGCACAGCCTGATCCGCACGCTGGGCTGGCCGCATCTGATGGCGCTGGGCGTCGGCGCCATCATCGGCACCGGCATCTACACCCTGACCGGGGTGGCGGCGGGCCTGGCCGGCCCGGGCGTCATTCTCTCGTTCGCCCTGGCCGGCGCGGTCTGCGCCTTCGCGGCGCTCTGCTACGCCGAGATGTCGACCCTGATGCCGCAGGCGGGCAGCGCCTACGCCTATTCCTATGTCGGCATGGGCGAACTGATCGCCTGGGTGGTCGGTTGGAGCCTGATCCTCGAATACACGGTCGTCTGTTCCACCGTCGCGGTCGGCTGGTCGGGCTATGCCGGGGGATTGATGCAGCAGGCGGGCTGGAACATGCCGGCGGAGCTATTGGCCGGCCCCCACGCGGGCGGGATCGTCAACCTGCCGGCGGTCTTCATCACCCTGGCGGTGACGTGCCTGCTGCTGGTCGGCACCCGCGAAAGCGCGACGGTCAATTTCATCCTGGTGCTGGTGAAGCTGGCGGCGCTCAGCGCCTTCGTCGCGCTCACCCTCCCGAGCTTCAATCCTGAGCACTTCCACCCCTTCGCGCCGTTCGGGTTCGGCGCTCAGATCGGACCGGACGGCGTGAAGCGTGGGGTGGCGGCGGCGGCCGGCATCATCTTCTTCGCCTTCTATGGGTTTGACGCGATTTCGACGGCTGCGGAGGAAGCCAAGGACCCAGGGCGCGACCTGACCATCGGCATCATCGGGTCGATGATCGCCTGCACCGCCATCTACATGATCGTCGCGGCCGCCGCGCTCGGCGCCTCGCCGTTCGACGTGTTCTCGGCCAGCCCCGAGCCGCTGGCTTTCATCCTGCGCGGCCTTGGCCATCCGCAGGTGGCCGCTGTCGTCGCGGGCGCGGCGGTCGTGGCCCTGCCGACGGTGATCATGGTCTTCATGTTCGGCCAAAGCCGGATCTTCTTCGCCATGGCGCGCGATGGCTTGCTGCCGCGCCGGCTGGCGGCGGTCGGCGCGCGTGGCGTGCCAGCCCCGGTCGTCATCCTGACCGGCGTGGTCGCCGCGGTAATCGCGGGCCTGCTGCCGCTGGGCGAGATCGCCGCCCTGGCCAACGCCGGCACCTTGCTGGCCTTCATCGCCACGGCGGTCGCGATGATGGTGCTGCGCCGACGGTCCCCGAACCTGCCGCGTCCGTTCCGCACGCCGCTGTGGTGGCTGGTCGGGCCGATGGCGGTGGCGGGCTGCCTCTATCTGTTCTCGACCTTGCCGGTCTCGACGATCGTCAACTTCCTGATCTGGAACGCGATCGGGGTGGTGGTCTACCTGCTGTACGGCCGGGTCAGGAGCCGGTTGGCGAACGCCTAGCGGCTTCCTGGATGACAGCCACAGGCGCCGCGCCTAGAGTCTGCTTCGTCTGCTCCCCTGGCGATCGTGCCAAGCAAGAGCCTCGCCCGTATTCAAGGGTGGGCCGGGGGCAGGCCGGCGCGCATTCATCGCGCCTTGGGGAGCGATTGTGAGTTCGACGCCGAAAGAGGCCGCGGCCGGCCGTATGAGCGGGCCTCCTGGGGGCGCTGGTCCCCGCGCGGGAATGCAGGACCTGACGGTCGGGCCGATCGCCAAGACCCTGATCGTCTTCGCCATGCCGGTGCTTGGTTCCAACATCCTGCAGTCGTTGAACGGATCGGCCAACGCCATCTGGGTCAGCCATGTGCTGGGCGAGGCGGCTCTGACCGCGACGGTCAACGCCAACAACATCTTCTTCCTTATGCTGGGCGCCGTGTTCGGCATCAGCATGGCCGCGAACCTGCTGATCTCGCAGTCGGTGGGCGGCAAGGATCTGGCCATGGTCAAGCGGGTGGTCGGCTCAGCCACCACCTTCTTCCTGGTGCTGTCCCTGGCGGTCGGCGTCGCGGGCTATCTGCTGACCCCGGCGGTGCTGAGGATCATGCAGACCCCGCCTGACGCGACGCGGGATGCGATCACCTATCTGCGGGTGATCTTCCTCGCGATGCCGTTCATGTACTTCTTCTCGTTCGTCATGATGGCGCAGCGCGGGGCGGGCGATTCCAAGACGCCGTTCTGGTTCTCGGTGTTCGCGGTCGGCATGGACGTCATCCTGAACCCGCTGCTGATCATCGGGGTCGGGCCGTTTCCGACACTCGGCATCGCCGGCTCGGCCGCCGCGACCCTGATCAGCCAGACCGTCACCCTGGCGGCGATGATCGTCTATCTCTACCGCACCGACAGCGTGCTGATCCTGAAGCGCCACGAATGGCGCATGCTGATTCCACAGATGGAGATCCTCAAGACCTTGGTCGTGAAGGGTTTCCCAATGGCCCTGCAGATGCTGGTAATATCCGGCGCGGCGGTGGTGATGATCCGCTTCGTCAACGCCTATGGCTCGGAGACCGCCGCCGGCTACGGCGCGGCGATCCAGCTGTGGACCTACATCCAGATGCCGGCCATGGCGCTGGGCGCGGCGGTGTCGTCGATGGCCGCCCAGAATGTCGGCGCGGGCAAGATGGACCGGGTGGGCGAGATCGCCAAGCAGGGGGTGCTGATCGCCATGGTGATGACCGGCGTGCCGGTGTTGCTGATCTATCTGGTCGAGCCGTGGGTGCTGCTCCTGTTCCTTCCGGCCTCCAGCCCCTCGACGCCGATCGCCATGCACATCAACGCCTATGTGCTGTGGGGCTTCATTCCGTTCGGCATGGCCTTCGTGCTGAACGGCATCATTCGCGCGACCGGGGCGGTGTGGCCGCCGTTGATCGGGCTGCTGGTCTCGATGTGGTTCGTGCGGATCCCGTTCGCCCAGTTCCTGGAACCCTATCTGGGTCAGGACGCCATCTGGTGGAGCTTCCCGCTCGGGTCGATCATCTCGCTGGTCCTGGCGGCGAGCTATTATCGCTGGGGCGGCTGGCGCAAGGCTACGCTGATGAAGGGACTGCCCCACGGATCGGCGCCCGACACCGGCCTGGGGACCCCGATGCTGGCCGAGGAGAGCGAGGCTCTGGACGAGGCGGCTCGCGGGCAACCGGCCAGGGCGCCGGCCCGGTAGGGCGAGTCCTAGAAAAATCGCGCTGCAACGCTTGGGCGCCGTTGCGTCACGCAAACAAGCGTTTGATAATGGTGGAGAGGCTGGCGCCCTAAGCGGCTGTCCAGGCGCGACATTTTTCCAAGGCGGCGCGACCCGCCATACCGCTTTTTTGAAAATTGCCTGCGTGAGGCGGGCATATGGGAGACGCTAGATGGCTTGGGATTTCGAAACGGATCCAGAATTCCAGAAGAAGCTCGACTGGATTGAAGACTTCATGCGCGAGGAGGTCGAACCCCTCTCGCACCTCGGCATGGCGGTGCACGGTCCGCTGGGCCGCGAGAAGTTCATCAAGCCGCTTCAGCAGAAGGTGAAGGATCAGGGGCTGTGGGCCTGCCACCTTGGCCCGGAGCTCGGCGGCCAGGGCTTTGGCCAACTCAAGCTCGGCCTGATGAACGAGAAGCTGGGCCGCAACGGCCTCGCGCCGACCGTGTTCGGCTGCCAGGCCCCTGACACCGGCAACGCCGAGATCATCGCCCACTACGGCACCGACAAGCAGAAAGAGCAGTACCTCTGGCCGCTGCTGAACGGCGACATCCGCTCGGCCTTCTCGATGTCGGAACCGACCGGCGGCTCCGACCCGCTGACGTTCAAGACCCGCGCGGTGCTGGACGGCAACGAGTGGGTGATCAACGGCGAGAAGTGGTTCTCGACCAACGCCCGCTATTCCAAGGTGCTGGTGCTGTATGCGGTCACCGACCCGGACGCCAAGGACCCCTATCGCCGGACGTCGATCTTCCTGGTGCCCACCGACACCCCCGGCGTCGAGATCGTCCGCAATGTCGGCGTCGGCAGCGGCGAGATCGGCAACGGCTCCGAGGGCTATGTCCGCTACACCAATGTGCGCGTTCCCTATGACGCCCTGCTGGGCGAGCGCGGCGCGGCCTTTGTCATTGCTCAGGTCCGCCTGGGCGGCGGCCGGGTTCACCACGCCATGCGCACGGTCGGCGCCTGCAAGCACGCGCTCGACCTGATGTGCCGCCGTGCGGTCTCGCGCACCACGCGTGACGGCAAGCTGGCCGACCTGCAGATGGTGCAGGAGCAGATCGCCGATTCCTGGATCGCTCTGGAACAGTTCCGCCTGCTGGTGCTGCGCACCGCCTGGCTGATCGACAAGCACAAGGACTACAACCTGGTGCGTAAGGACATCGCGGCCATCAAGGTCGCCATGCCCAAGGTCTATAACGACATCGCCACCAAGGCCGCCCACCTGCACGGCGCGCTGGGCGTCTCCAACGAAATGCCCTTCATGCACATGGTCACCAGCTCGCTGGTGATGGGCATCGCCGACGGTCCGACCGAGGTCCACAAGGTCACGGTCGCCAAGCAGGTTCTGAAGGACTACCGGCCCGACAACGACCTCTTCCCCAGCTACCACATCCCGCGCCTGCGGGAGGCTTCGGAAGAGAAGTACGCCAAGGAGCTCGGTGAGCTGAAAGAAGCCTACAAGGCTCGCGCCAAGACCGACGCCTGACGAAGTTCGCCCCGAGGCGCGCCCGATCTCGGGGCGCGTCTCGGAGCAGCTTGGCTATAATTCCGGAGGCGGCTGGCTGAAGTCCACGATGGGCCGAACCTCGACCGTGCCGATCCTGGCCTGCGGGATGCCGGCGGCGACCTGAACGGCTTCATTGAGGTCGCGGGCCTCAATGATGATGAAGCCGCCCAGCATCTCCTTGGTCTCCATGAACGGCCCGTCGACGGCCGACACCTTCCCGCCCCGCATTCGCACGGTCATGGCTTCATTGGGCATGGTCAGGGCCTCGCCGGCCACGAAATGGCCGCTGGCTGTGAGCACCTCGTCATAGGTCGAGCATTCGGCCAGGACGCTGTTCGCCTCCGGGCTGCCGCCGAAGAGCGTCTCTGGATCGTAGTAGATGATGCAGGCGTAGCGCATGAGGGCTCCTTGTCTCAGGCGTCGAGAATGGGGGCGAAGCCGCCGTGGACCCAACGCTGGGCGTCATAGGGCGTGTCGGCCGCGTGCATGCGCGGGTCGGCGAACACCTTCTGCCAGGCCTGGTCGCGCACCGCCTTCGACGGCCATTCGATCCAGCTGAACACGACGGTCTCGTCGCTCGTCGCTTTCACCGCGCGCTTGAAGTCGGTGACCTTGCCGTCCGGGACGTTGTCGCCCCAGCCATCGATGACGCGGGTCGCGCCGTACTCGATCAGGACGGCCGCCTGAAGGGTGGTCAGGTCGCGATAGGCCTCCTTGTTGGCCTCCGGAACCGCGAGCAGGGAGCCGTCGATATAGCCGGCTGGCCCAGCAGCGCCCGCCTCGATGATCGGGATGAAGCCGCCATAGATCATGCGTCCGCCGTCGAACGGCATATCGGCGCCCATGTCCTCCATACGCGGGTCGCTGATCATTTGCTGATGGGCGGCCTCGGCCGCCGCCTTGTCGGCATATTCGTGCCAGGCGAACACGATGACTTCGCCGGGCTGAGCCTTCACCGCACCCTTGAAATCGGTGACCTGGCCGTCGGGCACGTCGTCGCCCCAGGCCTCGACCATCCTGGTCACGCCGAACTCCCGGAACAACGGCGCCGCGTCGGCGGCATGCTTTCGATAGGCTTCCTTGTTCGCGGCAGGGACTGCGACGACGAACCCTTGCACGTAGGCCATGGCTTCTTTCCTTTCGGCTGTCTTGGCGAGTGTTCCTCGAACCCGCCTTGAATGCGACTGGTCGTTCGGCGGCGGCCGGATTCGACATCGGCTCGGATTTTTTTGACCTATGAGTCCGCCGCTTCGATGGTTCGCGATGTCGCGGCTCAATCTGAAACCAAGGGTGTACCGGGCGGGAAGCCTGACGCTAGTGTGCGGGGCTCCGTTTTTGGAAGCTCCTTCTCTGCATTTTTAGCTGTTTCATTCTCGAGGACATTGCGTGACCGACGTGCAGACCCAGACGCCGCCCCCCGCAGCTTCCACCTGGCCGGTGGTGTCGCTGGCCCAGGCCCATGCGCAGCTCACCGCGCCGGGCCAACGCTTCGAGATCGAGGAGAAGGTGATCCGGGGCGTGAACACCCGCACCTGGAAGAACGCGCCGGCCACGCTGCGCGACATCTTCCTGAACGGCCGCACGTTCCAGGACCGCGAGTTCCTGGTCTATGAGGACGACCGCGCCACCTTCGAGACCTTCGCCCGCGCGACCATCACCCTGGCCCGCCAGCTTCAGGCGGACGGCGTGAAGAAGGGCGACCGCGTCGCCGTCATCATGCGCAACATCCCCGAATGGCCGGTGGCGTTCTGGGCCGGGATCCTGGCCGGCGCGATCGTCACGCCGCTGAACGCCTGGTGGACCGGGCCGGAGCTGGAATACGGCCTGGCCGATTCCGGGACCAAGATCGCCATCGTCGACGATGAGCGGTTGGAGCGGATCACCGCCTCGTTCGACGCCTTGCCCAGCCTGGAGAAGGTCTATGCGCCGCGCCTGGCCGCGGACCCCACCGACCCGAAGGTGCGCCGCCTGGAAGACGTGATCGGCAAGGTGAACGACTGGGGCCTGCTGGCCGACCAGCCGTTGCCCGACGTGCCGCTGGAGCCCGAGGACGACGCGACGATCCTCTATACCTCGGGCACTACGGGTAAGCCGAAGGGCGCGCTCGGCACCCATCGCAACATGACCTCGAACATCATGGCCAGCGGCATCTCGGCGACGCGGAACTTTCTTCGCGCCGGCCAGCCCTTGCCGGAATCCGATCCGCACAAGCTGCCCCAGCGGGTGAACCTGCTGGTGGTGCCGATGTTCCACGCCACGGGGCTGAGCGCCAACCTGTCGCCGGCCATGAATTCGGGCGGCAAGATCGTGCTGATGCGCCGCTGGGACACCGAGCCGGCCATGGCCCTGATCGAGCGTGAGAAGGTGAATTCCACCGGCGGCGTGCCGACCATCGCCTGGCAGCTGATCGAGCACCCGGCCCGCGAGAAATACGACCTCTCCAGCCTGATGTCGGTGGCCTATGGCGGGGCGCCCTCGGCGCCGGAACTGGTGCGCAAGATCGTCGAGGTGTTCCCCGCCTCTCAGCCCGGCAACGGCTGGGGGATGACCGAGACCACCGCCACCTTCACCTCGCACCTGGGCAAGGATTACGAGAACCGCCCCGACAGCGCCGGCCCGGCCGCGCCGGTCGGCGAGATGGAGATCCGTGACCCGGCCGACGGCAAGACCGTCCTGGCGCCGAACGTCGTCGGCGAGCTGTGGGTCAAGGGACCGCAGGTCGTGAAGGGCTACTGGAACAAGCCGGAGGCCACGGCCGAAACCTTCGTCAACGGCTGGCTGCGCACTGGGGATCTGGCGCGGCTGGACGACGAGGGCTTCCTGTTTATCGTCGACCGGGCCAAGGACATGCTGATCCGCGGTGGTGAAAACATCTACTGCGTCGAGGTGGAGAATGTGCTGTACGACCACCCCGACGTGATGGACGCCGCCTTGGTAGGCATCCCGCACAAGACGCTGGGCGAGGAACCGGCCGCCGTGGTTCACCTGAAGCCGGGCGGCAGGGCCGACGAGGCGGAGCTGAAGGCGTTCGTTCGCGAGCGGCTGGCGGCGTTCAAGGTTCCGGTGAAGGTCGTCTTCTGGCCCGAAACCCTGCCACGAAACGCCAACGGCAAGATCGTGAAGACGGAGCTGAAGAAGGTGTTCGAGGGTGAGGCATGACTGTGCGTAAGCCGCTGATCGTCGGCATCGGCGGCACCACCCGTCCCGGGTCGTCCAGCGAGTGCGCTCTGCAGTTCGCCTTGCGGACCGTCGAAGCCGGGGGCGGGGAGACCCGCCTGCTCGGCGGCGAGTTCCTGAGCCACCTGCCGATCTTCAATCCGGCCAACGCCGAACAGACCGACAAGCAGAAGCTGCTGGCCGACACCGTGCGTCAGGCGGACGGCGTGATCGTCGCCAGTCCCGGCTATCACGGCTCGATCTCCGGGGTGATCAAGAACGCCCTGGATACGCTTGAGGTGCTGCGCACCGATGAGCGGCCCTATCTGACCGATCGCGCGGTCGGCTGCATCATCACCGCCGATGGCTGGCAGGCCGCGGGCACCACTTTGACAACGCTGCGCTCGATCATACATGCGCTGCGGGGCTGGCCGACGCCGTTCGGCGCAGCCCTCAACTCGACGTCCCCCCTGTTCGACGCCACCGGCGCCTGCAACGAGGCCAAGGACGCCTGGCAACTTACCACCGTTGGCGAGCAGGTCCTGGACTTCGCCAAGATGAAGGCCCGTACATGACCGCCCCCCACCACGCGTCCCCCGCCAACGGCGATGCGCCGCATGAATCGGCGATCTCGCCGATCGAGGACATCATCGAGGACGCCCGCAATGGGCGGCCCTACATCCTGGTCGACGCCGAGGATCGCGAGAACGAGGGCGATGTCATCATCCCGGCCCAGTTTGCGACGCCCGATCAGATCAACTTCATGGCCAAGCACGCGCGCGGCCTGATCTGCCTGTCGATCACGGCCGAGCGCGCCCGCGCGCTGCGCTTGCCGCCGATGGCGATCGACAACCAGTCGGGCCACGGCACGGCGTTCACCGTTTCGGTCGAGGCGCGCGAAGGCGTGACGACCGGCATCTCGGCCCATGACCGCGCCCACACGATCGCCGTGGCCGTCGATCCCACCAAGGGCGCCGACGAGATCGTCTCGCCCGGCCACGTGTTCCCGCTGGTCGCCAAGGACGGCGGCGTGCTCGTCCGCGCCGGTCATACCGAGGCCGCCGTCGACATCAGCCGCATGGCTGGTCTGAACCCGGCCGGCGTGATCTGCGAGATCATGAAGGACGACGGGTCGATGGCCCGCCTGCCGGACCTGATCTCGTTCGCCCAGCTCCACGGCCTGAAGATCGGCACCATCGCCGACCTGATCGCCTATCGCCGCCGCACCGAGCGCCAAGTCGAGCGGGTGCTGGAGACGCCGTTCGACAGCGCCTATGGCGGCCGCTTCCGGATGCTCATCTACCGCAACATCCTCGACAAGACCGAGCATGTGGTCCTGACCAAGGGCAAGATCGACGCCGACAAGCCGACCCTGGTGCGCATGCACCGCGTCGATTTCGCCGCCGATATGCTGGGCCACAAGGAAAGCCGCCGGGATTATGTGCCCAAGGCGTTGCAGGCCATCGCCGACTATGAGGGCGCGGGGGTGGCGGTGTTCATCCGTGACTCCAACCCTGCCTGGCTGTCGGAGCGGTATGGCGCCGAGCCGGGCGCGGACCATGGCGCGAACGTGCTGCGCGACTACGGCGTCGGCGCCCAGATCCTCTTGGACCTCGGCGTGCGCGACATGGAGTTGCTGTCCAACAGCGCCACCGTCCTGCCCGGTTCCGGCGGCTATGGTCTGCGCATTGTCGGGCGCCGGCCGCTGGACGCGTAGAGGCGCCCCATCCACCCCCTAAAAGTTCGTCATCCCCGGGTTCGTCCCGGGGATCCATACACACGAAACGCTCAGGCAAACTTCCCACGTGAATGTCTATGGATGGCCGGCACAAGAGGCCGGCCATGACGATCTGTGGGTGAGGGGCCTACAGCCCGGCTCGGAACACCCAGTGCGGCCAGACCTGCTCTGAGTGCAGGCGGCGCTCCATGACCAGTTGTTCGACGGCTTCGGTGGCGCCGATGCAGGAGGGGGCGTCGGCGTCGTCGTAGACGACGTAGCCGCCCTTAGCCATGAACGGCCAGACCTCGTCCTGCGCATACTTCACGCCGGAATAGATGTCGCAGTCGATATGGGCGAGGGCGAAGCGGGGCCGCTTCTTGGCGATGACCGGGAAGGTATCCTGGAACAGGCCCTTCACGATCTCCAGATTCTTCAGCTTCAGCTTATCGCGCCGCTTGGCCAGGGCCTCGTAGGAGGCTTCCGAGAAATCGCCCGCCCCATGCAGGTCCCGGGCGGCGTCTGTCGTCGGCATGCCGGCATAGGTGTCGCAGGCATAGACCTTGGCCTTCGGATAGAGGGCCTTCATCAGATAGGCCATGAACAGGGCGTTGCCGCCCCGGAACGATCCGAACTCGATCACGTCGTGGCCATCCAGGCGGTCGGCGAACATGGTCAGGATGAGGAACAGGTTCATCCGCTTGGCCTCGACCATGACCGACCAGCCTCCGCTGGCCTCCGCGGCGGCTTGGTAGAGCTTGTCTGCTGCGACCTGTTGCGCCAGGTCGGCATGCATCAGGCCCCAGCCTCGCTGGTAGCCGTCGCGAGCTGAGCGCCCGCCGATGATGGTGTCGGGGGTGCCGATACGGGGGAGTTCGATGCGCGCCATGACCATTTGCTATGGGCGCCCGCGATTCATGGCAATCGAAGTTCGGTGAACCAAGCTAGGCTGTAGCGGTCTTCGACATGCTGGAGCAGCGCTTGGCGCGTGACGCCCGTTTCAGGTCGTCGAGCCGGGCGAGCAGCCGGGCGCTGGCGGCTGGCGGCGGAGCTCCGAGCGAAGCCGGGAATAGGAATGCTTGGGCCGTCTGGCCTTCACGCGGCTCGCGCTCGCGTTTGCTGGCTGAGACATAGGCCCGGTGGGTGAGGGCCAGTTCGGAGGCCAACTGACTACACGACAAGTTGCTGTAGTCAGGCGACTGGGGCCCGAGCGCCGCCGTGGTGGTTGGTGTTGTCGCGCACGCCGTCAGCATGGCCGCGGCGGCGATCGGAAGGATCGCGCCCTTCATTCCTGGAGCCCTCCCAAGGGGTCATTGTTGGAATGACTTTGGCACGTCCGTGGTAATTGTCTCGCGCGAACATCGCCCTGACGGACTTTGCCGCGGAGCCGCGCCGAGGATTGTCGTTTTCTTGGGCGCTGAACCCGCCTATATGACAGGTTGCTTCATTGCACCGCCCGGCCGAAAGGCCGGGCGCCGTCATTTTGGGGAAGACCGTCATGACCGACATCCTGATGCCGAAGGCGACCGCCGTCTGGTTGGTCGACAACACCTCGCTGACCTTCGACCAGGTCGCGGACTTCTGCGGCCTGCATCCGCTGGAAGTCAAAGGCATCGCCGACGGCGAAGTGGCGCGCGACATTCGCGGCGCCGACCCGATCGCCAATGGCCAGCTTTCCCGCGAGGAACTGGACAAGGCGCAGGGCAATCCGAAGTACCGCATGGTCGCCCAGAAGAGCCGCCACGCCGAGCTGCTGAAGCCGGTGAAGAAGGCTCCACGCTACACCCCGGTGTCGCGTCGCCAGGACCGTCCGGACGCCATCGCCTGGTTCATCCGCAACCACCCAGAGGTGGCCGACAGCCAGATCGCCCGCCTGCTGGGCACCACCAAGGCGACCATCGACCAGGTGCGTAATCGGGGCCACTGGAACTCGGCGAACATCAAGCCGGTCGATCCGGTGACCCTGGGCCTTTCGACCCAGATGGAACTTGATGCGGTGGTGAAGAAGGCCGCTGAAAAGAAGGCCAAGGACGACGCCAAGCGCGGCATCGTCGATGGTCCGACCTTGGAGCCGGCGTCTGAAACCGGCGCACCCGCCGCGCGGGCCGAGGTCCATGAGGCTGAGCAGCCCCATTACGACGACGAAGACGGCGACGAAGACTAGGGGATATCGACGCCAGGGAAGGGCTCGGCCCTTCCCTGGAATGAACGCTCAGGCGGCCCTGATGACCGCCTCCGGGGACCAGGGAGACGGTCTAACAGGGTCGCCTGACGTCCGGCCCACCCCCACGGACAAGGAAGAGCTCGGGCCCTAGTGCGCTCGCGCGCCGAGAGCCTCGATTTCTTCCTTGAGCTTGAGCTTCTGAAGCTTCATTTCCCTGAGCTTGATGGCGTCTGAGGCCGGCCTCTTCGTCTCCTCCTGGATCGCGGTTTCGAGTTTCTGATGGCGCGATCCAAGTTCACGGATACGGGCTTCAACGGCCATGACGTGTCATCTCCTTGTTGAACCAAACACCAAGAGTGAACACCCGCTGGTCTGGCCTGTCAGATCACATATGTTTGCAGTCCGGCCTAGGTTGTCGGACCTTGAAACCTGCGGTGGAGACCCAAAGGCATGACCAAACCTGAGCGGCCACGCCTGGTGGTCGGCGTCTCCGGCGCGAGCGGCGTAACCTATGGCCTGCGGGTGTTGGACGCCTGTCGCGAGCTGTCTGTCGAAAGCCATTTGATCTTCTCGAAGGCCGCTGCGCTGACCCTGGCGCAGGAGACGTCATTATCGATCGCCGATGCGCAAGCTCGCGCGGATGTGATCCACAAGGTCGGCGATGTCGGCGCCTCGGTGGCGTCCGGATCGTTCCCAACCCTCGGCATGATCATCGCCCCCTGCTCGGTGCGGACCATGAGCGAGATCGCGACGGGGGTGACGTCATCCCTGCTGACCAGGGCCGCCGACGTGACGCTCAAGGAGCGCCGTCCCCTGGTGCTGATGGTGCGCGAGACGCCGCTGCATCTGGGCCATCTGCGGACCATGGTCCGGCTGGCGGAGATGGGCGCGATCATCGCCCCGCCGCTGCCGGCCTTCTACGCCAAGCCTGTGACCCTCGAAGACATGGTCGATCAGTCGGTCGGGCGCGCCCTGGATCTGTTCGGCCTCTCCTGGCGGCCCGTGAAGCGGTGGGGCCAGGACGTCGGCCCGCTGACGGGGGACGCCTGACATGTCGCTTTGGGATTGGACGCTCGAAGCCTATGCGCGGCCCGGCGTGCCTGAGGCGTGCCTGGCCCTGCAGGACGACCACGACCTGAACACCTCGTTTCTGCTCTGGGCCGTTTGGGCCGAGGGCGCGAACGCCGCGGTGCTCGCCCAAGCCGCCAACGCCGGCAAGGTGTGGGACAGCCGGGTGTTGAAGCCGGTCCGCGAGGTCCGCCGGACCTTGAAGTCTGCCTTTCCCGCCGTCGATGACGGCGCGCGCGAAGGGCTGCGCGAGGACGTGAAGTCGGTGGAGCTGCGCGCCGAGCGGGTGCTCATGGAAACCTTCGAAGCCCTGACCGAAAACCGTCGCGGCGGGGTCCCCGCCCTGGCCGCGCTGCAGGCCGCTTCGCGCGCCTGGGGTATTGCAGCGCCCGATGAGGCTCTCGCTCGCCTGGCGAGCGCACTGAGCTAGACCGTGGCTGGGAGCGTGGCATTATCAGCGCCGATGGGCGTCGGCGGTCGAGCTTGTTCTTTCGAGTTATAGCCTTCGTTGAAGGCTGCGGGACGGTATGGGTATGAATGACGACGAGAGGGATGATCCGGAGGCCGCGCTAGGCCCACGGCTGCGAATCCTGATGCAGGAGCATTCGGATCTCGATGTCGCCGTCCAGGCCATTGGTGTCGCGCCAATCCCAGACATGATGGTGATCGCCCGTCTGAAGCGAAAGAAGCTCGCGCTGAAGGACGAGATCGAGCGCCTGAGGGATCAGCAGACGCCGGACATCATCGCCTAAACGCGCAGGCTAGAGCGGCTCGAGGCCGCGCCGCTGGCGCTTGTGGCTGAACATGGCGGTGTCCGCCTCGGCGATCAGGGCTTCGGGGTCCATGTCGGCCGAGAGTTCGCGCACCCCATAGGAGACGCTGAGCGGAGCGCTCCACTCGCCGAACAGAACAGGCGCGTCTCCGATAGCTTGAGCCAGGCCGGCGGCCTTGGCCTCGGCCGTAGCCTGGTCGGCCTGAACCAGGATCACCGCGAACTCATCCCCGCCCATTCGGCCGACAATGTCGCTCTCGCGGACATTGGAGGTCAGGCGCTCCGACACAGCGTGCAGGCAGGCGTCGCCCGCCGCGTGGCCATAGCGGTCGTTGACGCCCTTGAAGCCGTCGACGTCGAAATAGACAAGGCTGGCCGGAGCGTCGTAGCGCTGGGCGAAGGTGCGGGCGCGCGACAGCTCCCGCACAAAGGCGCGGCGATTCAGCAGCGGGGTCAGCGCGTCGCGGTCGGCCAAGCCCTCGACCTCGACCAGGCGGGCCTTCAGCCGCGAAACCTCGCCGCGCAACTCGCCGATCTCGGTCAGCAGGGTCTGCATTGCTGCCTGCACGGCGGGCGTCAGGTCGGTTTCGTTGAGCCCCAGGAAGGCGGTCTGGTCAGCCGGCGCGGCGGCGTTGGACGTTGCAGGCCCCCCCGTTTGGACGGGATCGCGCTTGCGGATGGGGGAGAAGGATTCGGAACGGGCGCCGGTGATCTTCATGCGGCCTTCTTTCCGATGGGAATCAGAGATTTCCAAGTCAGATCAGAATCCTGAACGTCCTTGGTTGCGGGCGCAAGGGCGGCGCCTATACTCCGCGCCTTTCCGCGAAGGGGCATGTCGGAATGAGCGCAACAAAAGCGCAGGTCGCAATCATCATGGGCAGTCGGTCCGACTGGCCCACGATGAAGGCTGCGGCGGAAAGCCTGGACGCGCTCGGCGTGGCCTATGAGGCCAAGGTCGTTTCGGCTCACCGGACCCCTGATCGCATGTACGCCTTCGCCAAGGGCGCCAAGGCCGCGGGCTTCAAGGTGATCATCGCCGGGGCCGGCGGCGCCGCACACCTGCCTGGCATGACCGCCTCGCTCACCGAACTGCCCGTGCTGGGCGTGCCGGTTGAGTCTCGAGCCCTGAAGGGCATGGACAGCTTGCTTTCCATCGTCCAGATGCCGGGCGGCATTCCGGTCGCCACCCTGGCCATCGGCGAGGCGGGTGCAAAGAACGCCGGCCTTCTAGCCGCCCAAATCCTGGCGCTCTCAGATGAGGCGCTGGCAGAACGTCTGGCGCAGTTCCGCGCCCGTCACACCGACAGCGTCGCCGAAACCGTCGAGGACTGAGAGACCCCTATGTCTAAACTGCCTCTGCCCCCCGGCTCCACGATCGGGATTCTCGGCGGCGGGCAGCTTGGCCGCATGCTGGCGCTGGCTGCCGGTCGGCTGGGCTTCGACGTGGCCATACTTGAGCCGGAGCCCGGCGCCCCGGCCACGCGCGTGGCCGCCCACACGGTGGTCGGCGCCTATGATGATCCGGCGGCTTTGGAGGCGCTTTCCAAGCTCGCCTCGGTGGTCACCTTCGAATTCGAGAACGTCCCGGCCTCTTCGGTCGAACACCTGACCGCGCTGGGCGTCGCTGTCGCGCCAGGCGCGCGCGCCTTGGCCATCGCCCAGGACCGGGTCGCGGAGAAAACCTTCCTGAACGAGGCCGGCGTCGCCACCGTGGCTTTCGCCGCCGCCGACACCGCGCAGGCGGCTCAGGACGCCATGGCGTCCCTGGGCGCGCCGGTGCTGATGAAGACGCGACGCGAAGGTTATGACGGCAAGGGCCAGCGCTGGGTCGAGCATGCCGTCGACGCGCCGGCCGCCTTTGAGGCCGTCGGCGCCAAGCCGGTGATCCTGGAGGCGCCCGCGAACTTCGTGCGCGAACTGTCGGTGATCGCCGCGCGCGGCCGCGGCGGCGAGATCGCGGTCTATCCGCTGGCCGAGAACCACCACGAGAAGGGCGTGCTTCGCCGCACCTACGCGCCCGCCAAGGTCACCAGCGAGACCGCCGACCAGGCCGAGCGCATCGCCGCCAAGGTGCTCAGCGGCCTGGACTATGTCGGGGTCATCGGCATCGAGCTGTTCGAGTTGGCGGACGGCCGGTTGCTGGTCAACGAGATCGCGCCGCGAGTTCACAACACCGGGCACTGGACGATGGACGGCTGCGAGGTCGATCAGTTCGAACAGCACATCCGGGCGGTGGCCGGTTGGCCGCTGGGACCCACCCATGCCCATTCGCAGGTCGAGATGCTGAACCTGCTAGGCGAGGAAGCTGACGCCTGGGCCAAGTTGGCCGGCGAGCCGGAGACCCGCGTGCACCTCTATGGCAAGCGCGACGCCAAGCCAGGCCGCAAGATGGGCCACGTGAACCGCCTGCGGCCGCTGTAGGTCGGAGCGCGTTCGACGCTTCGCGTCGCCCCTCACCTAACCTCTCCCGAGGGAGAGGAACTTCTCTGACTGACTCCTCGCCCCCGCTTGCGGGGGAGAGGTTGGGTGAGGGGGCGTCGTCGTCGCTAGGCGAGTGGCGTTTAGGCCTCGGCGGGAATGGCCGAGAGGGCTTCTTCCAGTTCCAGGAAGCTCGGTTGCGCGCCCGAGGGCACGCTGCCGCGGCCGATCTCGACCGAGATTTGGGCGGCGTTGCCGTGCAGATGGGCGACCAGCACCGACTGGATGATCTTGTAGAAGGAGCCTTCCTCCTCGACCACGTCCTTCAGGCGCGTGGCCATCGGGCCGACCAGGCCATAGGCCAGGAACACGCCCAGGAAGGTGCCGACCAGGGCCGAGCCGATCATGCCGCCCAGGACTTCCGGCGGCTCGGTGATCGAGCCCATGGTCTTGATAACCCCGAGCACGGCGGCGACGATGCCCAGGGCGGGCAGGGCGTCGGCGAGGTTCTGCAGGGCGTGGGCCGGGGCCAGCACCTCGTGATGGTGCTTCTCCAGCTGGGTTTCCATGGCGTCCTCGACCTGATGGGGGTCCTCGAGGTTCATGGTCATCATCCGCAGGGTGTCGCAGATGAAGTCGATGGCGAAGTGGTCCTTCATCACCCGCGGGAAGCGCGAGAAGATCGTGCTCTCCTTCGGGTTCTCGATGTGGCTTTCCAGGGCGATGACGCCCTTGGACTTCATGGTCTTGGTCAGCAGGAACAGCAGCGACAGCAGATCGCGATAATCCGAAGGCTTCCATTTCGGGCCGGCGAACACCTTGCCGAAGCCCGACAGCGTGCCCTTGATCACCGGCACCGAGTTGCCGATCAGGAAGGCCGCGACACCGGCGCCGCCGATGGCCATCATTTCATGTGGCAAGGCGTGAAGGATCACGCCCAGGTTGCCGCCGGAGATCAAATAACTGCCAAACACCAGCGCGAAGAGCAGCACGATGCCGATAATCTGAAACATTTGAAAAGGCTGTCCCCGCGACGTCCAGACCCGACTATCGGCGATTAATGCTTAATTCCGCGTGTGCGTTTTCCGTGTTTGCACAAGGGGTCGGCGCGGACTAACAGCGAGGCCATGCCCAAATCCGCCACAGCGCCGGAAGGCCTGCCCAAGAAGACATTCGCCATTATCTTCGGCGTCTCCCTGGTAACCGCCATGGGCAATACCGGGATGATCTCGGTGCTGCCGGCGATCGGCCGGTCGATCGGCATTCCCGACCCGATGGTCGCGGCGATCTTCTCGCTTTCGGCCCTGCTGTGGGCGTTCTCCTCACCCTGGTGGGCGCGAGCCTCCGATCGCCATGGCCGCAAGCCGCTGATGCTGATCGGCCTTTCTGGCTTCATGTTCTCGATGATCGCCTGCGCCCTTGTGGTGATGGCGGGTCTGCATCACATGGCCACGCCGATGATCATCTTCATCTGCTTCCTGTTCGCGCGGGCTTTGTTCGGGCTGTTTGGCTCGGCCTCCAATCCGGCGACCCAGGCCTATGTGGCCGAGCACACCCCGCCGGAGCAGCGCACCCAGTCGATGTCGAGCCTGGCCGGGGCCTTTGGCCTCGGCACGGTCGTCGGGCCGTTCCTGGCGCCGTTGTTCGTCCTGCCGTTCGTTGGCTTGGCGGGGCCGATGCTTGGTTTCGCGGCGATGGCCGGGCTGATGCTGTTCGTGGTGTGGAAGATGCTGCCGGAAAGCCAGCACATGCCGGTCGCGCCGGTGCGGGCCGAGATCGCCAAGGACGCCAAGGGCGGCGATGCGACCAAGGAAAAGCCGATGTGGCGCGATCCGCGCGTCACGCCGTTTCTGATCTACGGCTTTATCGTCGCGGTCTGCCAGACCGCCCAGGCCCAGACCCTCGGCTTCCTGATCATCGACAAGCTGGGCCTCGATCCGATGAAAGCCCAGGGCTTCATCGCCATCGCCATGATGTTTGGCGCCATGGCCGGCCTGCTGGCCCAGTGGGGCATCATCCGGATGTTCGAGATGACCCCGCGCCAGCTCCTGCGCTGGGGCGTGGGCGTGGCCGCGGTAGGTAATGTGATCGTGGCGCTGCAGCCGACCTATGCCGCGGTTGTGGCCGGCTTTGCGATCTCCAGCCTAGGCTTTGGCCTGGCGCGTCCAGGCTTCACGGCGGGCGCTTCGCTGGCGGTGGACATGCACGAGCAGGCGCGCGTCGCCGGCGCTATCGCCGCGGTGAACGGCGTCAATGTGGTGCTCGCGCCGTTCTTCGTCTGGCTTTACGAGCGCATCGCGCCAGCGCCGTTCATCCTGTGCGCCCTGATGATGGTGGCCATGCTGGTCTATGCCTTCCGCAACGTGCAGCTGAAGAACGCCGACCCGCTGCCCGCCACCCGCGCCGACGCCGCCATGGCGACGCTGGAGAAGAGCGACGAGGGCGGTCTGTAATTCCTCTCCCCGGCGCGGGGAGAGGAGAAGAGTTTATAACGCGCCGGCCTCGACGTTCAGGCGCCGCACCATTTCCATCGAGAGATAGCCGTCGGCCGTCAGGCCGCGGGCCTTCTGCCAGTTGCGCAAGGCCGTGCGGGTGTTCACGCCGACCACCCCGTCCGGCTCGCCCGGATTGAAGCCCAGCCGCAGCAGGGCGGTCTGGGCGGCGATGCGGTCGCCGATCGCCAGGGGCGTCTCATAGGGCCAGGGCTTCACCAGGGGGCCGCCGCCGGCGAACCTGTCGGCCAGCAGGCCGATGCCCAGGGCGTAGGACGTGGAGTTGTTATAGGTGCGGATCGCGAAGTGGTTCGGCAGCAGCAGGAAGATCGGCCCGCTGGCGCCGGCTGGGGCCACGAGCTGGGCCTTGGCGCCCTGGTCGGCGGGCGACCACCCGCCGCCATCGGCAGGCTTCACGCCAAGCTGGGCCCACCAGTCGGGCGTCTCGCGCGGGCCCTCGGTCAGGCTGTAGTCGAAATCGGCGGGCAGGGTGACCTCGCGAGCCCAGCTTTGGCCCCGCACCCAGCCGCCCTTGGCCAGCAGATTGGCGGCCGAGGCCAGGGCGTCGTGGCTGGACCCCCAGATGTCGCGCTTGCCGTCTCCATCGCCGTCTACGGCGGTCGTGAGGTAGTTGGAGGGCAGGAACTGGGTCTGGCCCATGGCGCCAGCCCACGAGCCCTTCAGCTGGCTGCGCGAGGCCTCGCCCGAGCTGATGATCTTCAGGGCGGCGATCAGCTCGCCCTCGGCGAAGTTCCGGCGGCGGCCGTGATAGGCCAGGCTGGCCATGCAGCGCACCACGTCGAAGTCACCCTGGACCGCGCCGAACGCGCTCTCCATCGCCCAGACGGCGATCAGGACGTCGCGCGGCACGCCATACTTCTGTTCCACCGCCGGCCAGAACGGCAGCTCGGTCCGGTAGCGGCGGCCCCGCGCGATGCGCTCGTCGCTGACCGTGCCCTTTATGTAGTCCCCGATCGGCTTGGAGAATTCCGGCTGGGCCGAATCGAGGCTGATGACCCGGGGATTGGGGGTCACGCCCGCCAGTTCGCGGTCGATCAGGGCGGCGGGCAGGCCGGCGCCTATCGCCTTGGTGCGGAACTGAGCGCGCCAAGCGTCGAACCCAGCATCGACAGACGGAGCCGGCGGGGCCGGTGTCTCGGGCGTAGGCGGAGGCGCTGGCGGCGGGACTTGGCTCGGCGCATCGGGTTTGGGCGGCGCGGGGCCTGCGCAGCCGGCGAGAAGCAAGACAAGAAAGATACGACGGTCCATAAGGCAACCTAGCGAGGCGTTGCGGCGGCCCCAATCACAAGGCCGCTATCGGTTGCGATAGCTCCAGGCGTTGACTCAAAAGCCTCAGCCCCGTATACGCGCCCGCTCTGTAATAACCCCCTGGGCGAAAGCCCGGCGCCCGAGAATTAGGTCCATGAAGGTCAGAAGCTCGCTCAAGTCGCTCAAGACTCGCCACCGCGACTGCAAGCTCGTGCGTCGCAAGGGCGTGGTGTACGTCATCAACAAGACCGATCCCCGCTTCAAAGCCAAGCAAGGCTGAGATGCCTGAGGCGGCTGTCAAAGCCGTCTTGTGGGACATCGGTAATGTCGTCGTGCGCTGGAACCCGCGCACGCTCTACGACAAGTTCTTTAAGGAACCGGCCGAAGTCGACCGGTTCCTTTCCCATGTCTGCAACATGGAATGGCACGTCGCGCACGACCTGGGCGTGACGTTCGCCGACAACCGCGCGCGGCTGCTGCCGCTGTTTCCGGAATATGCCGACGCCATCCACGCCTGGGAAACCCGGTGGTGGGAGATGTTCTCCGGCACGATCCCGGAGACCGAGGCCGCCATCGAGGCCCTGCACGCCGCCGGCGTTCCCCAATACGGGGTCACCAACATGTCCCACGAGACGTTCGCCGGGACGATCGCCATGAGCCCGGCGTTCAAGCGGTTTCAGGACTATGTGGTCTCGGCGCATGAGGGCGTGATCAAGCCCGACCCGGCCTTCTACGCCCTGGCCTGCGAGCGCTTTGGCCTGGCGCCCTCCGAGGTGCTGTTCTTCGACGACTCGGAATGGAACGTGCGCGCGGCCGAGGCCTTCGGCTTCGACGTCCATCACTTCACCGATCCCGGTGCGGTGCGACCGGCCTTGGAAGCGCGCGGGCTGCTCTAGGTCACCTCTCACGCAAATTGAGCTTGCCTAAAATATGAATGATACGTCACATTCATATCAACAAGCGGCCGCGAACACACGCGGCGCGAGGCGAGGGAATTCGATGCGGAACATCCTGATGGCCGGCGCGGTGGCGCTGGGGGCGATTTCTGGCGGCCAGGCGTGGGCCGAGGGCAGCGTCGGCGTGCGCGGGACCTGGGGCGAGCCGCAGAATTCGGCCGCCGCGTTCCACAATATGGAAGAACTGTTCCCCTCGCGGCGGATCGCGCCGGGCGACAAGCCGATGGCGCTGAAATCCCCGGCCGCGCCGTTCGCGCCGTCCTATGACTTCAAGGGCAAGACCCACGACCTGGAGGCCTTCGCCGCCAACACTCGCACCACGGGCTTGCTGATCATGCGCGGCGATCAGATCCTCTATGAGCGCTACTACCAGGGCTCGGCGCCGGACAGCCGCTTCATCTCGTTCTCGGTTGGAAAGTCCTTCGTCTCGAGTCTGATCGGCATCGCTCTGGCCGAGGGCAAGATCCGCAGTCTCGACGACAAGATGATCGGCTATCTGCCCGAGCTGAAGGGCGGCGCCTATGAGACTGCGACCATCCGCGATGTGCTGGAGATGTCGTCCGGCACCTCGTTCAACGAGGAGTACACCGACGCGAAGTCCGGTATCGGCGGCTTCATCGCCCTGTTTGACCAGAACAAGGGCGGCCTCTACGACTACTCCCGCAAGTTCAAGAGCGCCCACAAGCCGGGCGAGAAGTTCAACTACGCCAGCGCCGACACCGAGATCCTTGGCGCGTTGCTCGCCAAGGTCACCGGCCAGCGGGCGGCGGACTATATGTCGGAAAAGCTCTGGAAGCCGATGGGCGCAGAGGCCGAGGCCCGCTGGATCCTGGACCAGCCGGGCGACGCGGGCCGGGAGATCGCCGCGGGCGGCTTGCTGATCCGGCTGCGGGACTACGCCCGCTTTGGCCATCTCGCCGCCCACGACGGCGCGGTCGATGGTCGCCAGGTGCTGCCCAAGGGTTGGATCGCCCAGGCCACCCACCCGCAGCGGCCGCAGGTCGGCTACGGCAAGCTCAGCGAAGGTCCTCTGGGCTATGGCTACCAATGGTGGCTGATCCCGGGCGCCGACCGCGCCTTCACCGGTGAGGGGATCTATGGCCAGTTCCTGATGGTCAATCCGGCCCTGGACCTGGTGATGGTGAAGACCAGTAACTGGACGGGCGCGTGGGACGCCGAAATGTCGGAGGAGACCTTCGCGCTGTTCGAGGCGCTGAGCGAACAGGTGCGCGCCATGCCGGCCCAGCAGCCGCCGACTCCATGATAGGAGAGGGGTGATGAGCACGATCCTCACCCCTCGAAAGCTGCCCACCCAGGCCCGGGCGAAGGCCCGCATCCAGCGGGTTTTGGACGCCACCCAGGCGATCTTGAACCGGGATGGGCCCGCCGCGGTGACGACCCCGGCCATCGCCGCGGAGTCCGGCGTCTCGGTGGGGTCGATCTATCAGTACTTCCCGAACAAGGAGGCCATCATCCTGGCCCTCTACGAGGCCCGACTGACGCATATCCGGCAGGTGGCTTCGGAGGCGATAGATGAAGTGAAGGGCGATTGGCGGGCGTTCTTCCGCAAGTGGATCGCCCGGGTGAAGGCTGAGGAAGAGGCGGTCGGCTACGGCCTGTCGATGAGCGCGGCCTTCGAGCAGTTTCCGAAATTAGCCGAGATCGAGCCGTTGCACGCCGAGCAGATGGCCGAGGGCGTGGTCGCTCAACTCAAGCAGTTCGGCTCGGACTGGCCCGACGAGGCGCTCTTCGACCTGGCGATCTACGCCTACTATCTGGACGCGGCGACCTGGCGCTATTGGACGGCCGCCGAGGCGCGCTTGCCGCAGGGCGTGGACCGTCTGATCGAAACCATCATCACGGTGCTCGCGCCGGCGATGGATGGCGCAGCCCCGCCGGCCCCGCCCTATGTGCGTCGCCGTCTTAGCCGTTCCTGACGAATTCCAGGAACTCCTGGCGGGTGCGGGGATCGTCGCGGACCTCGCCCAGCAGATGGCTGGTGGTCAGGCGCGAACCGGGCGTGTTCACCCCGCGCATGGTCATGCAGCTATGCTCCGACACGATCACCACCCCGACGCCCTTGGGATGCAGGATGTCCTGAATGGCGCCGGCGATCTCCGCGGTCAGCTTTTCCTGGATCTGTAGCCGCCGGGCGAAGCCGTGGACTACGCGCGCCAGCTTGGAAATGCCGACCACCCGGTTCGACGGCAGGTAGCCGACATGAGCCTTGCCCAGGAACGGCAGCATGTGGTGTTCGCAGAAACTGACCACCCGGATGTCGCGCAGCACCACCAGTTCGTCATAGCCGCCGACCTCGTCGAAGGTGCGCTCTAGGTATTCACGTGGATCGGTCTCGTAGCCTGAGAACAGCTCCTTATAGGACCTGGCCACCCGCGCGGGCGTGTCCAGCAGGCCCTCGCGATCGGGATCGTCGCCCGCCCACTCGATCAGGGTGCGGACCGCCGCCTCGGCCTGTTCTTGCGTCGGACGTTGCTTGGATTGGGGCATGGGGAACTCCGCGTCGATCCGTCTCAACGAATACGCTGCGGCTAAGGTTCAGCGGGCGGATGACATGCCCGCGTCTCGCCGCTAGGTTCGCGCGCCTTTCCGCCACCCCAGACCTGTGAGACCTTGATCCCATGTCCGACGACTCCGCCCACGGCGATATCCTGAACCAAGCCGCCCAGGGCCAGCTCAAGAGCATCATTGAACGTATCGAGCGCCTCGAGCAGGAGAAGTCGGAGATCGCCGAGCAGATCAAGGAAGTCTTCGCCGAAGCCAAGGGCAACGGCTTCGACGTGAAGATCCTGCGCAAGGTGGTCCGCATCCGCAAACAGGACCGCGCCAAGCGCCTCGAGGAAGAAGCCATCCTCGACCTGTACCTGTCGGCGATGGGAGAGATTTGAAGCGAGCCCCACCCGACCGGAAGGAGCAGGCCAAGCGGGCCGCGCTGAACGCATTGAAGCGCGTCCGCCGCCAGGCGGACCGCGCCGATGTGAAGCTTTCGGATTGGGAGGGGGAGTTCCTCGGCTCGATCGAGGAACGCGTGAAGACCTACGGCCGCGCCTTCGGGGATCCGGAGAAGGGCGCAGCCGGCGAGGCGCTGTCGGCGCTTCAGGCGGTGAAGCTCAAGGAGATCGCCGCCAAGGCCAAGGGCGAGAAGAAGGAGCTGCAAAGGCGGCCCTTCAAGCGCCGGGCCAAGCCCTATTCAGAAGACTGAATTCCTCTCCCTCGGGAGAGGCTAGGTGAGGGGGCGACGCAAAGCGGCGCTCTAATCCCTCACGATGTGGCGTGGGCGACGCCGCGCCCCCCTCACCCGACCTCTCCCCGAGGGGAGAGGAGAAGAGTGAACCCTAAGCCGCAGCCGTCGCGTCGCCTTCGCTCTCGGACGCGCCCTTGATGTTGTCTTCCAGCCCTTGCTCGCGGACTTTGCGATAGAGCGTCGAGCGGCCGATGCCGAGCCGGCGGGCGACTTCGCTCATGTGACCGGCATAGATCTCGATAGCCAGGGCGATCAGGTCGCGTTCGATCTCTTCCAGGGTCCGCAGATGGCCGCGGTGGTCGAGGATGCGGACTGGAGCGTCGGCAGGCATTTCGGCGACCAGCTCTTCGGCGGTCGGCAGGGTGGCCGGACGCTGGCTGGCGACGGCCTCGAACGCTTCGGGCGGCGGCGCGGCGACGCCCGAGATCGCCGGGAAGTCGAACGGCTGCAGGTAGGGGGCGTCGGCCAGCACAATGGCGCGATAGACCGCGTTCTCCAGCTGGCGGACATTGCCCGGCCAGTCATAGGCGGTCAGGAAGGCCAGGGTCTCAGCCGATGCGGCCACGACGCTCTTGCCCTCTTCGACGTTGAAGCGGCGGATGAAGTGGTCGACCAGGGCCGGGATGTCCTCGCGCCGGGTGCGCAGGGACGGGGCCTCGATCGGGAAGACGTTCAGGCGATAGAACAGGTCCTCGCGGAACAGCCCGTCCTTCACGGCCTGGGCCGGATCGCGGTTGGTGGCCGAGACGATGCGGACATCGACCTTGATCGAGCGCTTGGAGCCGACCGGGTCGATCTCGCTTTCCTGCAGGGCGCGCAGCAGCTTGACCTGCATGTCGAGCGGCAGTTCGCCGACCTCGTCGAGGAACAGGGTGCCGCCATTGGCCTCTTGGAACTTGCCCAGGTGCTTGTCGGTGGCGCCGGTGAAGCTGCCCTTTTCGTGGCCGAACAGAATGGATTCCACCAGGTTCTCTGGCAGGGCGCCGCAGTTCACCGCGATGAACGGCTTGCCAGCGCGGTCAGAAGACCCGTGCACGGCGCGCGCGATGACCTCTTTGCCGACGCCGCTTTCGCCGGTGATCAGGATCGGGATCGACGACTTCGCCGCCCGCTCGCCCATGCGCTTGACCATGGTCATGGCTGGAGAGTCGCCGACCATGTCGGCGAAGCTGGCGCGGCCGGTCGCGTGCTTTTTCAGTCGGTCGACCTCGCCCTTCAGCGCGCCCATCGACAGGGCGTTGCGGATCGAGACGAGGATGCGTTCAGGGCTGGCCGGTTTGATGAAGAAATCGCTGGCGCCGCCCTGCATGGCCTGAACGACGGTGTCGATCCCGCCGGTCGCGGTCAGCACGATCACAGGTTGGGCGAAGTTGCGGGCGCGCATCTCGGCCAGGGTCTCCTGGCCGCTCATGCCGGGCATGACCAGATCGAGCAGGATCACATCGACCGGCGAACCCGATTGCAGACGCGTGATAGCCGTCTCGCCGCTCTCGGCGTGGACCACGGCGAAGCCTTCGCGTTCCAGCACGGCCTGGATCAATCTGCGCTGCGTCGGGTCGTCATCGACGACGAGGACCGTCTTGGTCATTTGAAACACCCACACACCTGGAACGGACGCTCGTTTCGCCGATGGACTGGTCGAACGAGGCTCTTCTTGACCCGGATTGATACAGGCGCGGGGTAAAGGCGGGGTTTCGGAGTCCTGAGTCGGGGGTTAACGGGCATGGTTACGTTCGGTAAACCATGCCCCCGTTGATCAGGTCTGAATCCGCTCCAGCAAAGACTTTAGCGTCTCGATCTCGGCGGCGGAGAAACCTCTCACCAGTTCGCGATCATGTTCGCGAACCAGCTGAACGATCTTTGGCAGCTTCTCTTCGCCCAAGGGCGACAGGAACAGCGCCTGGGCCCGCGCGTCGCCGGGGGCGGGCCGCCGCTCAATCAGGCCTTGCAGGCTAAGCGCCTCGACAATGGCCAGGACGCCGGAGCGGGCGATACCCATGACGCCGGCCAGTTCGGTCTGCTTCAGGCCCGGGTTCGATGCGATCAGCACCAGGGCCGAAAAACGCTGGGTGGTGACGCCCAGGCCGCCCAGTTGGGCGTCAAAGGCTTCGGTCATGCGGATCTGCGCCCGGCGCAGGCCATAGCCGACCAGTTCGTCCAGGACCCCATATTCAATGCCCGGCCGATGCGGATCGAACTGGCGTTTTTCGTCGTGACTCATCGCGCCCTCACCCTCGCATCATTCGGCGATCCTCAGGTCCATCGCAACGGAGCGTTGAAGTCCAAACTCATATTGTTATGGTGCATAACAAATGGCGTTCGGGAGGACGATGGACATGCGGGCAGTCGTCGCCGGCGCCGGCATAGGCGGCCTGACCACCGCCCTGGCCTTGCATGCGGCCGGGCACGAGGTGGAAGTCTTCGAGGCCGCTCGCGAGATCCTGCCGCTGGGCGTGGGCATCAATCTGCTGCCGCATGCCGCGAAGATCCTGGCCGACCTTGGCCTGCTGGACGACCTTGTCGCGCGCGGTGTGGCGACCCGCGAACTGGTCTATTTCAACCGCCTTGGCCAGCGGATCTGGGCCGAGCCGCGCGGCGTCCTGGCCGGTCACGCCGCGCCGCAGATCTCCTTGCCGCGCGGGGTGCTCCAGTCGGTCCTGCTGGAGGCGGCCATCGCGCGGTTGGGCGCAGATCGCGTGGTCTGCAATAGGCGGCTGGCCGGGCTCAGCCAGGACGAGCGCCAGGTGACGGGGCGGTTTGTCAGCGCCGAGGGCGAAACCTCCCGGCCGTCCGCCGATATCCTGGTCGCCGCTGATGGCATTCACTCGTTCGCCCGGGCCGCCTTCTATCCAGACGAAGGGCCGCCGACCTATTCCGGCCGCATCCTGTGGCGCGCCACGACCTGGGCCGCGCCCTTTCTCACCGGCGCCAGCATGATCATGGCCGGTCACCAGGACCAGAAGTTCGTCGCCTATCCAATCGGCGCGCCACGCGCGGACGGCTTGCAGCAGATCAACTGGATCGCCGAACTGAGGATCGCGCAAAGCTTGCGGCGCGAGGACTGGAACCGGCGCGGCGCGCTGGAGGATTTCCTGCCGCGCTTCCAGGACTGGCGCTTCGACTGGCTGGACGTGCCGGGCCTGATCGAAGGCGCCAATGCGGTCTACGAATACCCCATGGTCGATCGCGATCCGCTGTCGCGCTGGAGCCATGGCCGGGTCACGCTGCTCGGCGACGCCGCCCACCCGATGTATCCGATCGGCTCGAATGGGGCGAGCCAGGCCATCATCGACGCCCGCGCCTTGGCTCAGGCGTTTGGCGCCTAGGTCGAGCCGGCGGCGGGGCTAGCGGCCTACGAGCAGGCGCGACTCTCGGCCACGGCCGCCATCGTTCTGGCCAATCGCGGCAATGGTCCAGAGCAGTGCATGCAATTGGCTCAGGAGCGGGCCCCTGACGGCTTCGCCCGCGTCGAAGACGTGTTCGTACCGGGCGAACTTGAAGCCATTGCCGCCCGCTACAAGGTGCTCACCGGCTTGCGCGCCAAGGAAGGTTCGCAATGACGCCCGCGCTCACGCCGCTGATGACGCTGGAGGTGCTGGTCGGCGCTCCGGTGCAGATCGACGCCGCGCCGCACGGCCGGCGGTTCATCCCCATTGTCGGCGGAACGGTGGGGGGCGGCCTGACCGGACAGGTCCTGGCCGGAGGCGGCGACTGGCAGACGGTGTGGCCGGACGGCCGCATGGATATCGCCGCCCACTATGTGCTGGAGATCGAGGGCCACGGCACGGTGGAGGTGCGCTCCGACGGCGTGCGGCATGGTCCGCCGGCGGTGCTGGCGGCCCTGGCGCGCGGCGAGATCGTGGATCCGGCCAGCTATTATTTCCGGACCGCCGTGCGGCTTCGCACGGCGGCGCCCGGCTTGTCGCGCCTCAACGCCCTGCTTGCGGTCGCCACCGGCGAGCGCGCGGCGGACCGCGTGCGGCTGCGCGTTTTTGAACTCGGCTAGATAGGGAGAGGCGTTTTGGCCCAGCGTTTTGAGACCTCGGACGGCGTCGGCATAGTTTGGCATGAGTGGGGCGCCGAGCATCGCGGCCCGCCGGTGGTGCTGCACCACGGCTTTGCGGTCGGCGCCAAGATCAACTGGGCGGCGCCGGGCGTGGTCGCGGCGCTGACAGCCGCCGGTCGCCGCGTGGTCGGTATCGACGCGCGTGGGCATGGCGAGTCCGACAAGCCCCATGACCAGGCCTTCTACGGCGAGGACCGCATGGCGCGCGACCTCTCCGAGCTGATCGACCAACTGGGCGTCCCGCAGGTGGACCTGGTCGGCTATTCGATGGGCGCCATCGTCTCGCTGATCTGCGCGACGCGCGAACCGCGTCTGCGCCGGCTCGTGATCGGCGGGGTTGGCGACGGCATCTTGGCCCAGGGCGGCGTCGATACTCGCGTGGTCGACAATCGCGACATCGTCGCGGCCCTGCTGACCGACGACCTCTCGACCATCGCGCCGGCCGCCCTGGGCTTCCGCCTGCTGGCGGACGCGACCGGCGCCGACCGCCGCGCCCTGGCCGCCCAGGCCGCTGTCGTGCACGCCAGCCGGATTCCGCTGGAGGAGATCAAGGCGCCGACCTTGGTGCTGGCGGGCGACAACGATCCGCTGGCCGCGCGTCCAGAACATCTCGCCGCCGCCATCCCCGGCGCGAAGGCCGCGCTCGCCCCCGGCGATCACCGCAGCGTCGTGGCGTCCAAGGAGTTCGTGGCGGCGATCCTGGAGTTCCTGGCCTGACAGTGGCCGCAACGCACCTGACCCGGCGGCACGCTTGCCGACTCCGAAGTTCGGCGCATAGTTCCCCCTAAGGCCGCAATGAACGGCTGCTGGGAGGCGCTCGATGAAAACCTTGAAGTGGGCGGCGATGCTTGCCGCGACCGCCTTGCTGGCGGCCTGTGGTCAGGGCGGCGGGGACAAGGGGCCCGGCAACGTCGATGGAGCGCGGATCGCGGCTGCAAGCGGCAATGGCGAGTGGCTCACCGTCGCGCGGACCTATGACGAGCAACGCCACAGCCCACTCGACAAGATCAACACCACCAATGTCGGCCAGCTCGGCCTGGCCTGGATGTACGAATTCGACACCGACCGCGGTCAGGAGGCGACGCCGGTCGTGGTCGACGGGGTGCTCTACACCACCACGGCCTGGTCCAAGGTCTACGCCTTCGACGCCAAGACCGGCGCGCTGAAGTGGTCCTACGATCCGAAGGTCGAGGGCAAGAAGGGCTTCGACGCCTGCTGCGATGTGGTCAATCGCGGCGTCGCGGTCTGGAAGGGCAAGGTCTATGTCGGCGTGCTCGACGGCCGCCTGGTCGCGCTGGAAGCCGGCACCGGCAAGGAAGCTTGGTCGGTCCAGACCACCGACACCGGTCGCCCCTACACCATCACCGGCGCGCCGCGCGTGGTGAAGGACAAGGTGCTGATCGGCAACGGCGGCGGCGAGTATGGGGTGCGCGGCTATCTGTCGGCTTATGACTCGGCGACCGGCAAGCTGGTCTGGCGCTTCTACACCACGCCCAATCCGAACGGTCAGCCGGACAACGCCGCCTCCGACAAGATCATGAAGGAGAAGGGCGCAGCCACCTGGTTCGGCGAGGGCTGGAAGGCCACCGGCGGCGGCGGCACGGTCTGGGACTCGATGGCCTATGACCCCGAGCTCGACATCCTCTATGCGGGCGTCGGAAACGGCACGCCCTGGAACCATGTGAAGCGCTCCGACGGCAAGGGCGACAACCTCTTCCTCTCCTCGGTCCTGGCCCTGAAGCCCGACACTGGCGAGTACGTGTGGCACTATCAGACCACGCCGGGCGAGAGCTGGGACTACACGGCCACCCAGCACATCATCCTGGCGGACCTGACCATCAACGGCCAGCCGCGCAAGGTGCTGATGCAGGCGCCGAAGAACGGCTTCTTCTATGTGCTGGACCGTGCGAACGGCCAGCTGATCTCGGCTAAGCCCTATGTGCCGATCACCTGGGCCTCGGGCGTCGATCCAGCCACCGGCCGTCCCATCGAGAATCCCGGCGTGCGTTATGAGAACGCGCCTTCGCTGCAGGTCCCGGCCCCGTTCGGCGCGCATAACTGGCACCCCATGGCCTTCAACCCGAAGGAGGGCTTGGTCTATATCCCGGCCCAAGTGGTGCCCTTCGCCTATACCCCGGACAAAGGCTACACCTTCCGGCCCGGAGCCTGGAATGTCGGCACTGACTTCCTCGCCAACGCCCTGCCCACCGACGCGGCCCAGATGGCGGCCATCAAGGCGATGGTGAAGGGCGAGCTGATCGCCTGGGATCCGGTCGCCCAGAAGGCGCGCTTCACGATCAAGCATCCGTACTTCTGGAACGCCGGGGTGATGTCGACCGCGGGCGGCCTGATCTTCCAGGGCGCGGCGCAGGGCGAGTTCTCAGCCTATAACGCGGCCGACGGGACCAAGCTGTGGAGCTACAAGACCGACAACGGCGTCATCGCCGCCCCGTCGACCTATGAGATCGACGGCGAGCAGTATGTGGCCCTCATGGTCGGCTACGGCGGCGCGGGCGCGCTTTCGGCGCCGGCCCTGCTGCCTGAGCGTCCGAGGCTTCCGGGCCGGCTGATGGTGTTCAAGCTGGGCGGCACGGCCAAGGCCCCGCCCTATGTGCGGCCCGAGCAGGCGGCGCTGGACCTGACCGGCGTCACCTCGACTGGCGACGTGGGGCGCGGCTTCGCTCTCTTCCACCAGAACTGCCAGGTCTGCCACGGCCCGAACGCCGGCGGGGCCTTCCTGCCCAACCTGCGCCAGTCGCAGATGCTGCTCTCGGCCGAGAGCTGGAAGTCGGTGGTGATCGACGGGGCGCTGGCTGAGCGCGGCATGGCCAGCTTCAGCCGCTTCATCGACGCCAAGGGCGCCGAGGACCTGCGCGCCTACGTGCTCAGCGAAGCCCGCGGCGCAGCGGCCCCGGCGGTTCCCCCGGCAAAGGGAGGGGCGGCGACGGCGAAGCGGTAGGTGGTAGGACGTGACGCCTACATCGCGGTCTACATCCTGACCGATCGGATGCGCGGGACGCTCTACATCGGCGTGACAAGCCAATTGTCACGCCGCATGTGGGAGCATCGCGAAAGCGTTCGGGATGGCTTCACCAAGCGATATGGGCTGAAGCGGCTGGTCTGGTACGAGCCGTACGAGGATATGTCGAACGCCATCCAACGTGAGAAGTCGCTGAAGCGATGGCCGCGCGATTGGAAGATCAACCTGATCGAGCGGGAGAACCCGCATTGGTCCGATCTCTACGACAGTCTCGCCTAGTGGGCGGGGCGTCGCCCCATCTCTCACTTCGTCATCCTAGGCCTTGTGCCTAGGACCCCTTTCACCATCGCAATGAACAGGGAGGGAGTGCCGTCGGCCTCCGTGCGCGCCTGCATCGCCTCGCAGCCGATAGAGGGGTCCTAGGCACAAGGCCTAGGATGACGAAGATTGGAGATGGCGAGCGAGGTCCTTCCAACTACCTCACCCCTAGGAGCGGCCGCGGCGAAGGGCTATTTGTCCCCGCATGAACGCACCCGTGAACCTCGACACCATTCCTGAGTGGAACCTCGCCGACCTCTATGCCGGTCGCGACGATCCCAAGATTGAGATCGATCTGGCCGCCGCCAAGGCCGCCAATGACGAACTGGTCAAGATGAAGGGGCGCTTCACCTCGTTGCGCGGCGACCCGCTGCACCTGGGCGAACTGCTCGATCACGGCATCAATCTCTATGAGACCGCCACCAACGGCCTGTGGGGCGTTGGGGCCTACGCTTCGCTGGCGGCGTCCACCGCGCGTGATGACGCGGCCTGGGCCAAGTTCGAGGGCGACCTGCGGGCCCGATCCTCGCAGATCGCCGCCGACAGCCTGTATTTCACGCTCGAGCTGAACCAGCTTGAGGACAATGAGATCGAGATGGCCTTCAAGGCCCATCCGCCCGCCGCCCGCTGGCGGCCCTGGATGCGCCGCGTGCGGCTCTCGCGCCCGCACGAACTGTCGGCTGACCTGGAGCGCATCCTGATCGACCGCGGCCCGGCGGTGGCCAACTGGACCCGGCTCTATGACGAGACCCTGGCCCGCCTGACGGCCAAGGTCGGCCGCGAGAGCCTGACCCTGCCGGAGGCGTTGAACCGGCTGTCCGATCCTGACGCGGCCCGCCGCAAGCAGGCCGCCCAGAGCCTGGCCAAGGCGCTGGAAGAACGCACCCCGACCCTGGCCCTGTCGATGAACACCCTGGCCTTCGAAAAGCAGGTGGAGGATCGCTGGCGGAAATATCCCGACCCGGCGGCCTCGCGTCACCTGGCCAATGAAGTCGACGCCGACGCGGTCGAGGCGCTGGAAGCCGCGGTGGTCGAGGCCTATCCGTCGGTCAGCCACCGCTACTATGCGCTGAAGGCCAAGGTCATGGGCCGCAAGACCCTGGACTATTGGGACCGCAACGCCCCGCTCGACACCGCCCAACCGCGCACCTACGGCTGGGACGAAGCCAAGGGCATGGTGCTGGAGAGCTTCTCCGACCTGGCGCCGAAGTTCGCCGACACTGCGCGGACCTTCTTCAACGAACCCTGGATCGACGCGCGTCCGCGGGCCGGCAAGCAATCGGGCGCCTATTCGCACCCGGTGACCGCCAACCGGCATCCCTATGTGTTCATGAACTATATGGGCGAGCGCCGCGACGTGCTGACCCTGGCCCATGAACTAGGTCACGCTGTTCACCAGACCCTCTGCAGCCCGCTCGGCACCCTGCTGGCGGACACGCCGCTGACCCTGGCCGAGACCGCCTCAATCTTCGGCGAAGGCCTGGTGTTCGAGCGGCTGCTGGCTGGCGCTTCCAAGCAGGAGCGCATGGGCCTGCTGGCCGGCAAGATCGAGGACGGCCTCAACACCGTCGTGCGCCAGATCGCTTTCCATCGCTTCGAGACCCAGTTCCACGCGATGCGCCAGGAAGGTGAACTGGCGCCTGAGGACATCAGCGCCGTCTGGCTGGACGTGATGGCCGAGAGCCTGGGCCCGGCGGTGAAGCTGAACCCCGGCTACGAGCACTATTGGGCCTATGTCAGCCACTTCGTGCACGCGCCGTTCTACGTCTATGCCTACGCGTTCGGCGACCTGCTGGTGCGCGGCCTGATGGAGAAGCGCCGCGAGGATCCAGCCGGCTTCGCGCCGCTCTACGAGGACCTGCTCGCGGCCGGCGGCACCAGAACCTATGTCGAGGCGTTGAAGCCTTTCGGACTTAACCCGCGCGAGAAGGCTTTCTGGGCAGCGGGGGTGTCGCAATTGGAACGCCTGGTCGACGAGTTCGACGACCTCGTCTGAGGAACACGCCGATGACCTCGAAAGTCTCCAATCCCTGGCCTGAGATCGACTTCAGCAAGGACCGTGAGACTTTCGAGGCGCTGCACCTGTGGAGCCAGATCGTCGGCAAGGCGCGCACCGCCTGCGCGCCCTGGCTCAATCACGGTTGGCAGGTGGCGCTCTATGTCAGCCCGCGCGGCCTGACCACGTCGTCGGTCCCGAACGGGTCGGCGATCTTCGACATCGAGTTCGATTTCATCGACCACCTGCTGCGGGTGCGGGCCAGCAATGGCTACAGCGGCGTGCTGCCCCTGGCCGGAGAGACGGTGGCCGGCTTCTACCGTACGCTCGACGCGATGCTGGTCCATGCGGGCGTACCCACTCAGATCAACGGCGCGCCGAACGAGATCGCAGACGCAACGCCCTTCGCCGCCGACGACCGGCCGCGCCGCTATGACCCGGACGCCGCCTCGCGGCTGTGGCGGGCGCTGATCCAGATCGACCGGGTGTTCCAAGTGTTCCGCACCGGCTTCCTGGGCAAGTCGAGCCCGGTGCATTTCTTCTGGGGCAGCTTCGACCTGGCGGTGACGCGGTTCTCCGGCCGCCCTGCGCCGCCTCATCCCGGCGGCGTACCGCACCTGCCCGACATCGTGGCGCGCGAGGCTTACTCGCACGAGGTGTCCAGCGCCGGGTTCTGGCCGGGTGGCGGGCTGATCGATTATCCGGCCTTCTATTCCTACGCCTATCCCGAGCCGAAGGGCTTTCGGACCGCGGCTTTGGCTCCGCCAGCGGCGCTGTTCCATGAGGGCTTGGGCGAGTTCATCCTGCCCTATGAGGCGGTGCGCACAGCGCCAGATCCCGACTCCGCCCTGCTCGATTTCCTGCGCAGCACCTATGCGGCGGCGGCCGACGCCGGTGGCTGGGATCGCCGGGCGCTGGAATGCGATTTCGGAAAGCCCGGCGTGCCGCGGCCCTGCTAGGCGCACGCCTTGACCCTTTGCGACTGGGCCGCGCCACCACTAGTTTGGCGAAGCTCGAAAAGGGCTGGGCGCGGGGGCGAAACCAATGGACGAAACCGAAGAGCTGATCCGGCTTAGCGTGCGCGCGCTGGTCGCCCAGATGGGCGGCGTGCCGGGCGTCGAACTGCACATGACTCGGGATTGCATCCTGGGCATGACCGGCGAGCCCTTGGCTGACTTCAACATGCTGACCCTTGGTCCCGACCCCGACGCCGAGGGGTTTCTCACGCGGTCTGTGGCGCGCGCTCAGGCGCGGGGGCTGCCGCTCACCGCCATGATGAGCCCCCACGTGGCGCAAGCCCTGGCGCCGGTCGCAACGCGGCTGGGCCTGAGGGCGGTTGGTACGGCTCCGCTCATGGTGCTGCGCGCCGGGACGCCGGTTCCGGTCAGTCGCCCGGTGAAAGTCACCCGCGCGCTCGGCGGCGAACTGGTCGGTATTGCGGGCGACCTTGTCGCCGCGGCCTTCGACATCCCGCGCGACGCCGTCGCCAGATGCATTGATGTGGGGATCACCGAAACCGCGGGCGTGGAAACCTATATCGCCTGGGGCGACGAGGGAGCCATGAGCGCCGTCTCCGTGACGCCGACAGGGAACACGGCGGGGATATCGCTCATGGCTACGCCGCCGCAGCACCAGCGCAAGGGCTTGGGCCGCGCCCTTCTCACTCAGGTGATCGCGGACTATCGGGGCCGTGGCGTGGAGCGTTTCCACCTGGGCGCCACCGAAGCTGGCCGGCCCCTCTATGCCAGCCTCGGCTTTGAACCGATCGCCGACCTCACCGCCTGGCTCCTGGAAGCCCCGCCGGAAGGATGAAGCTCAGGCTGGGGCCTTTGCTCGCACGAACTGCGCGAAGCCGTCGAGATAGCCCTTCAGCATCGCTTCCATGGCGGGGTCGGTGAAGCTGTCGTTCTCGCCGAACGCCTTGTGGGCCCGGGACACCATCAGCCGGCCGCCGAAATAGGGGTCCGTCCCCAAGGTGCGCAGCACCGGCAGCCAGGCGTTCTGGCTGAGAATCGTGCCGAACCCGCCCGGCGAGGCGCCGATCAGCCCGACTGGTTTGGAGCCGAACACGCGCGCAATGTCGTCGGCGGGCCTCGTCAGCCAATCGATGGCGTTCTTGAACACACCGGGGATCGAGTTGTTGTACTCGGGCGTCACCAGCAGCAGGCCGTCGGCGTCGGCGATGTCGTCCTTCAGCGGGGCGACCAGCGGTGGGATGCCCTCGGCGGCTTCGACGTCGCCGTCATATAGCGGAATGCCGCGGATCGTGCCGGCGGTGATCGTAACCCCGTCCGGCGCCAGGGCCACCGCGGCGCGGAGCAGTTGGGCGTTGTAGGAGCCGCTGCGCAGGCTGCCGGACAGGCCGACGATACGGATGGGGGCGACGGTCATGGCGGGCCTATCGATGTGACTGGTGGGAGCTATCCTATCAAGTTCGTCATCGCCGGACTTGTCCCGGCGACCCATAAACGTGAACCGCCCCGGCAAATCCCGAGCGGCGGTGCTTATGGATGGCCGGCACAAGTGGCCGGCCATGACGATCTTGGTGGGGAGGTTAGATCAGATCGCCGCCCGCAGCCGAGGCGGTGGTGCCGTGCTGCTGGTAGGCCTTGATCACATTGCGGCCGACCGTCCAGCGGTGCACTTCGTCCGGCCCGTCGACCAGGCGTTGCGAGCGGATGTGGGTGTACCAGCTGGCGAGCGGCGTATCCTGGCTGTAGCCGAGCGCGCCGTGTAGCTGGATGGCGGTGTCGACCACCTTATGGACCATGTGGGCCAGGAAGACCTTGGCGATGGAATTTTCCTGCCGCAGGTCCATGCCTTTCTCGGCCTTGTAGGCGATGTGCAGCAGCATCAGGCGGGCCATGTAGAGTTCGCTTGCGCACTCGGCCAACATGAACTGGACGCCCTGGCGCTCGTGCAGCGGCTTGCCGAAGGTCTCGCGCTGGGTGACGTGGGCCGCGGCCATGTCCAGCGCCCGCTGGGCCATGGCTACATTGTGCATGCCGTGGCGCAGGCGGCCGTAGGCGAGCCGGTGCTGGCCCATATTGAAGCCCTGGCCCTCGCCGCCCAGCAGGTTCTCGGCCGGCACCACCAGGTCCTTGATCTCGATCTCAGAGTGGCCCCCGCCCATGATGTGGCTGAGCGGGCCTTCGACGGCCATCGTCTTGATGTCGCGCTTGATGTTGTAGCCGGGGTTCGGCAGCTCGACGATGAAGGTCGAAAACTGCTGGTGGCGCGGGGCGTCCGGATCGGTCCGGGCCATGACGACGGCGAGGTCGGCGGCGCTGGCGGCCGACGAAAACCACTTCTCGCCGTTCAGCACATAGTTCTCGTTGCCGTCCTTGACGGCCGTCGTGCGCATGCCCGTGGCGTCGGCGCCGGCGGCCTTCTCGGTCATCGAGTAACAGACGCGCTTCTCGCCGTTCAGCAGCGGCTTGAGGTACTTCTCCTTCTGGAAGTCGGTCCCGTGGGCGAGCAGGGTCAGCATGGTGGCGTCGTCCGGGCCCTGGCTGTTCATCGACAGCGCGCCAAGGTGGCTCTGGCCCAGCTCCATCTGCACCAGGGCGTTGGCCAGCGGGCCCAGCCCCATGCCGCCGTACTCCTTGGGGATGAAGGGCAACCATAGACCCCGGGCCCGGGCCTTGGTCCGCAGTTCACCCAGCAGCTCCTTATAGTCGCGACCGGCGTGCAGCTCCTTCTCGGCGGGGATGCATTCGTCCTGCACCCATTGGCGCACCAGCGCGCGGACGGCCTTGGCCTCTTCTGGAATTTCGAAGTCGATCGCCACGGCGTTTCTCTCCTGTTTTCTCTTGATTTGTGGCCCAGAGCGTCCGTCCATGTGAACCTCTCCGGCAAGTCCGATTAGCTGGGCTGCCGCCGGGTCAGGCCAGATATCGTGATATTCAAAGCGCGCCTTGATGAGGCGGCGCACGGGTCGGCGGCCTTGACGCCGCCGGCCGAAAACAAAAGGGGCGGCGATGCACTACAAGGAACTCAAGCAGGCTTGGTCGGAACTGATCGCGCCGGGATCGCCCTTCGAGATCGCCGAGGTCGAGGTTCGCGGCCAACCGCTGCGGATGTTCCGCCACGCGCCGCCGTCGGTGCGAGAGATCTGGCTGGGCACCGCCCAGTACGGCGACCGCGACTATCTGGTCTATGAGAACGACCGGCTGACCTACGCCCAGGCCCACGCCAAGGTGAACGCCATCGCCGCGTGGCTGGCCGCCCAGGGCGTGAAGTCCGGCGACCGTGTCGCCGTCGCCATGCGCAATTATCCCGAATGGATGCTGATCTACTGGGCCTGCGTCTCCACCGGCATCGCGGTGGTCGGCATGAACGCCTGGTGGGTCGCCGACGAGATGGAATACGCGATCAAGGATTCCGAGCCGAAGGTGATCTTCGCCGACGCCGAGCGGCTTGAGCGGATCCTGGAGCGCCCAGGCGCCGCCAAGGGCATCCCATTGGTCGCGGTGCGGGTCGATCCCACGCCGGCCGGGATCATTCCGTTCAGCGACGTGGTCGCGCACGGCGGTGAGATGCCGGAAGTCAGCGTCGATCCCGACGCCGACGCCTGTATCTTCTACACCTCGGGGACCACGGGCTTCCCGAAGGGCGCCCAGCTCACCCATCGCGGCTGTGTCGCCAATCTGATGAACATGGGCTTCTCGGGCCAGGTGCAGGCCTTGGCCACAGCCCGCGCCACGGGCGTCGCGCCCGATCCCAATGCGCCGGTTCCGGTTCCCGCGGGCCTGGTGGTTACGCCGCTGTTCCACGTTACGGCCAACAACTGCGCGGCCTATGCGATCACCGCCGGCGGCGGCAAGCTGGTCCTGATGTATCGCTGGGACGCGGGCGAAGCGCTGCGGCTGATCGCGAACGAAAAGATCACGGCCATGAGCGGCGTACCGACCATGGCGCGCGAGCTCATCACCCACCCCGACTTCGCTAGCGCCGACACCTCCAGCCTGGTCAGCCTGGGCGGCGGGGGCGCGCAGCTCCAGCCCGACCTAGTCGGCAAGATCGATGCGCAGGTGAAGACGGCCCGGCCGAACACCGGCTACGGCATGACCGAAACCTGCGGGATCATCACCTCGGTCTCGGCCGACTTCTTCGTGGACAAGCCGGCCAGTTGCGGACCGGCCATGCCGTCCTTCGAGGTCAAGTGCGTCGACGACGATGGGAACACGGTTCCGGTCGGTGAGATCGGCGAGCTGTGGGTCAAGGGCGCGCCGGTCATCAAGGGCTACATCAACCGGCCCGAGGCGACCGCGGAGTCGATCACCGACGGCTGGCTGCACACCGGCGACGTCGCGCGCATTGACGAGGACGGCTTCATCTTCATCGTCGATCGCAAGAAGGACATGGTCCTGCGTGGCGGCGAGAACGTCTATTGCGCCGAGGTGGAGGCCAATATCTTCCGCCATCCATCCGTGGCCGAGGCCTGCGTGTTCGGCGTTCCCGATCCGCGTCTGGGCGAGGAGGTGGGCGCCGCCGTCGTCCTGCGTCCAGGCGAAACCCTCACCCCGGAAGCGCTGCGCGAGCACCTGGCGGGGATCAGCGCCAAGCACAAGATCCCCCGCTATGTCTGGTTCCTGAATGAGGCCATCCCGCGCAATGCGAGCGGCAAGTTCCTGAAGCGGCAACTGCGCGAGACGCTGAAGCCGGAGGCAGCGGTTTAGGCGCCGCCCAGTCGCACAAGGTGTCATCCCGGAAGCCGCGCAGCGGCTGTCCGGGACCCATGAACACCGGATCTCTCATGGGTTGGCTGGGCCATGCCATCCTCCGCTGGCTTGGCGCGAATGGGTCCTGGACAAGCGCCTCGCGCTTTCCGGGATGACAGCCGTGGAGTGTCTCGCTGGCGCTAGAGCCCCAGCACAGCCTTGGCGATGATGTTGCGTTGGATCTCGTTGGTCCCGGCGTAGATCGAGCCGGCGCGGTCGTTCAGGTACTTGGCGGCGACGGTCAGGCTGTCATCGGGACCCACGTGGCCCTGGTCGGCGGGCGGCCGATAGTTGGGCGTGGGCCCGCCGGGCTGGGTGGCGTGGGGCTGGTAGGCCGCGCCGTAGACGCCGGCGGCTTGCAGGCCGAGTTCAGTGAGCCGTTGGCTGAGCTCGGTTCCGACGGTCTTCATCATTGAGGACTTCGCGCCGGGCGCATCGCCTTGGCTGAGGTTCGAGAGGATCTGCAATTCGACCGCCTCCAAGGCGTCGATCTCGATAGCCAGGGCGCTCAGACGGGCCATGAAGCCGTGGTCGCTCGACAGGCCCTCAGCGGCCGCCATCGCGTGGATGCGGCCAAGCCGCGCCTTTAGGCCGGGCGTGCTGACCCCGCCGCCGCGCTCGAACTCCATCAGATATTTGGCGACGGTCCAGCCCTCGCCGACCTTGCCGACAACATTGGCTTTCGGGACCCGGACCTCGCTGAAGAACACGTCGTTCTGGATGTGCTCGCCCGACAGCATCAGGATCGGGCTGACGCTGACGCCCGGCGTGGCCATGTCGATCAGCAGGAAGGTGATGCCGCGCTGGGGGATGGCCTCCTGCGAGGTGCGGACCAGGCAGAAGATCCAGTTGGCGATGTTGGCATGGGTGGTCCACAGCTTGTGGCCGCTGCAGACGAAGTCGTCGCCGTCCGGGGTCGCGCTCATCTGCAGGGAGGCGAGGTCCGAACCCGAGCCAGGCTCGGAATAGCCCTGGCACCAGAGGTGCTCGCCTGACAGCATCCGCGGCAGGAAGTGGGCTTTCTGTTCGGCGGTCCCGTGGCCGATCAGCACCGGCCCGCACATGCCGATCCCCATCGGCGAGAGCGGCGGCGCGCCGGCGGCGGCCAGCTCGCTGGCGAAGATGTAGCGCTGGGCGGCGCTCCAGCCGCAGCCGCCATATTCCACCGGCCAGGCTGGGGCGGCCCAGCCGCGCGCGTGCAGAATCTGTTGCCACGCCATGGAGAGGTCATGCGGAGCATAGACGCTGGTCATCAGCGCCGTCGCGCGCCGCATTTCCGGGGTCAGTTCGGCGGCCAGAAAGGCCCGCACCTCGCCCTGGAACCTCAGATCGGCCTCGCTCCAGCGGACGTGCATCGGGCGCCTCCCATGACCTTTTGCGTCATGTTGGGCCGGTGACGCGGCGGCAGGCTACTGGCGCAGGAACGTCGCGATTAGAGCGTCGGCGTGGGCCTCGATTTCCGCGTCGGTGGAGGTTTCGACGCCATAGGCGTGGCGGACCTCGCCGGCCAGGGTGAAGGGCGCCTGGGCGGCGGCGGCGATCATGTAGATCAGATGGCGCGGCTCCATCCGGGGCAGGTGGCCTTCGTCCATCAGCATGGTCAGGGTCTTGCGGCCGGCCCGGTGTTGGGGTCGTACGATCTCGTCGGCGATCCAGGCGGTGCGGTCGGAATCGCCCACCGTCTCGTGGACCATGATCCGGGCGTGCTCAGGATGATGGGCGCAGTAGCGGACATAGTCGCGCAGGTACTGCTTGAACCGCTCGATCAGCGGCTGGCCCCGGGTGGCGCGCCAACTGGCGGCGCGCTCCTCGTTCATCCTGTCGATCAGCTTGCGCAGGGCCGCACGCCAGAGGGTGGCCTTGTCGGTGAAGTGGTAGCGGACCAGGCTGTGCTCGACGCCGGCCTTGGCGGCGATGTCGCGCACCGCCACACCCTCGAAGCCGCGCTCGGAAAACAGCGTCAGCGCCGCCTGGAGGATGACGTCGCGCGTCTCCTCCACCGACCGGGAATCCCGCGCCGGCCGGCCCCGCTGCTTGACCATCGTCTCGACCATGATCTGATTATTGCCCACTTGGGTAAAAATAGATAGCGTCGCTCCAAAGCCTTTGAGGAAACGCCAAGATGACCGCCCAGCCCTGGATGGATACCAGCCTCTCGCCCGACGAGCGGGCCGCCCTGCTGATCGAGCAGCTGACGCTGGACGAGATGATCTCGCTGGTCCACGGGCCGATGCCGGCCCTGCTGGAAACGCCGCCGGCTGACGCTGCGATGGGGGCCGGCTACATCCCGGGCGTGGCGCGCCTGGGCATTCCTGCGCTGAACGAAACCGACGCCAGCCTGGGGATCGCCAACCCGCGCAAGGTGCGTACGGGCGACGGGGCCACCGGCCTGCCGTCGGGCCTGGCCCTGGCCTCGACCTGGGATCCGGAATTAGCTCATGCGGCCGGGGTCATGGTCGGGTCCGAAGCGCGCGACAAGGGCTTCAACGTGCTGCTGGGCGGCGGCGCGAACCTGACGCGCGAGCCGCGCTGCGGGCGCAATTTCGAGTATCTGGGCGAAGATCCGCTGCTGGCCGGCGTGCTGGTCGGCCAGGCGATCAAGGGCGCCCAGTCCAACGACATCGTCTGCACCCTGAAGCACTTCGCGCTGAACGATCAGGAGACCTGCCGCCACGTGGTCGACGCCCGCATCGACGAGGGGAGCTTGCGTGAAAGCGACCTGCTGGCCTTCCAGATCGCCATCGAGATCGGCGATCCCGGCTCGGTGATGTGCGCCTACAACCGCCTGAACGGCGAGTGGGCCGGCGAGAACGACTTCCTGCTGAACCAGGTCCTGAAGAACGACTGGGGCTACCGCGGCTGGGTGATGAGCGACTGGGGCGCGGTCCACACCACGGCCAAGGCGGCCCTGGCCGGCATGGACCAGGAGAGCGGCGAGCAACTCGACAAACAGGTCTATTTCGGCGAGCTGCTGAAGGAGGCGGTCCAGCAGGGCGAGGTGCCGTTCGAGCGCCTGTCCAACATGGTCCACCGCATCCTGCGCAGCCTGATCGACAAAGGCGTGTTCGACAGGCCCGCGGAAAAGCGGCCGACGAATTACGAGGCCAACGCCAAGGTCGCCCAGGCCGCAGCCGAGGCCGGCGTGGTGATGCTGAAGAACGACGGCGTGCTGCCGCTCCAAGCCAACCTTCGCAAGATCGCCGTTATCGGCGCCCATGCCGATGTCGGGGTGCTGTCGGGCGGTGGTTCGTCCCAGGTGCTGCCGGTCGGCGGAGCTGGCCTTGAGATCAAGGTGACGATGGGCCTCTCCTCGGCCTTCTCACAGATCACCTATCATCCGTCGGCGCCGCTGGCGGCGATCCGAGGCCTGACCCGCAACACCGAGGTCGTCTATGCGAGCGGGGAGGATCACGCCGCCGCCGCCGCCTTGGCCAAGGACGCTGACGTCGCCATCGTCTTCGCCGATCAATGGGCGACCGAGGCCGAGGACCTGCCGACCCTCTCGCTGCCGAACAACCAGGACGCCCTGATCGAGGCGGTCGCCGCGGCCAACGCCAAGACCGTCGTGGTGCTGGAAACCGGGACGCCGGTTCTGACGCCCTGGCTGGATAAGGTCAGCGCCCTGCTGCAGGCTTGGTATCCCGGCACGCGCGGCGGCGAGGCGATCGCCCGCATCCTGTTTGGCGAGGTGAACCCCTCGGGCCGTCTGCCGATCAGCTTCCCGCGCGACGTCGCCGATCTGGTGCGGCCGGAAATCCCCGGCATGATCTTCGGCCCGCCGGTCGAGGGTAAGACCCTGCCGACCTCGTTCCCCGACGTGCAGCAGCATAAGGGCCGGTTCTCGGTCGAACACCCGGAGGGCGCGGACGTCGGTTACCGCTGGTTCGCCAAGACGGGCAAGGCGACCCTGTTCCCGTTCGGCTTTGGTCTCTCCTACACGGCTTTCGCCTATGGCGGCCTGAGCGTGGAGGGCGGCGAGACGCTGACTGTCAGTCTGGACGTCACCAATACCGGCGCGGTCGCGGGCATCGACACCCCACAGGTCTATGCCCTGGTGACCGGCTCGGACGGCAAGGAGAGCCAGCGCCTGATCGGCTGGTCGCGCGTGGCCTTGGCGCCCGGCGAGACAAAGCGTGTGACCATCAGCGCCGACCCGCGCTTGCTGGCCAACTATGACGCGGCGCTGCCGGGCTGGCGGATCACTGAAGGCACAGTCGGCGTGGTGGTCGGGACCTCGGCCGAGGCCCTGACCCTGCGCGGCGAGGCGAGCCTCGTGGCGCGGACGATGAAGCCATAGCCAACAGTGTCATCCCGGAAGTCGCGCAGCGGCTGTCCGGGACCCATGAACACCTGATGGCGGGAGCCTAGGCGAAACCTCGCCACGCGGCGCTAATGGGTCCCGGTCTTGCTTCGCAAACCGGGATGACACTCAAGGGGGCCTACCGCGAATACGCCGCCGGATATCCGCCGCCGAGCGTCTTGTAGCGCTCGCGAAGCTCTAGCTGGCGTGAAGTCATCGGTTGGCTTTCGCCGCGGATGAAGATGGCGGTGGGTTGGGAGAGCGGCTCGAAGGGGTCGCCGGTCCAGATCACCAGATCGGCGTCCTTGCCGGGCTCCAGGGAGCCGATCTTGTCGGCGACGCCGAAGATGCGGGCCGGGTTGATGGTCACCGCCGCCAGCCCGGCTTGGTAGGGCATGCCGTTGGCGATGGCGTTGCCGACATTGTAGCGCAGCTCACGAACCCGGTGCGCGCCGCCCTGGCTCTCGATGGCCAGGGTCACGCCGGCCGCTTGCAGCCGCGCGGCGTTCTCCATGGTCGCGCCCAGCACCTGGAAGCTTTCGGGCCGGTCGCTCAGCGGATTGATGATCACCGGCACGCCTGCGGCAGCGATCTCGCCGGCCGTCATCCAGCCTTCCTCGGCGCCGTCCAGGATCACCTTCACGCGTTCTTCGCGCGCGAACTGCAGGACGCTGCGGATGTCTGACGCCTTATGGACCGACGCGATGATCGGCATGCGGCCTTCGACCACCGGGATCAGCGCCTCCAGATCGGCCTTGGATAGACCCATGTCGCGGACGCCCGCGCGGTCGTAGGCGGCCTTGTTGCGCATGTAGTCGCGCACGTCGCGGAAAGCCGCTTTCAGGGCGACGATCTCGGCCCCGCGCGCGCCGCCAGCGACATTGGCTCCGCCGTCGCCGAATGGCACCACCATGCCGACCTTGGGCTTGACCAGGATGTCGGCGCCTTCGCCCAGGTGGATGACCGCGGCCTGACCGGCGAACAGCGCGGTGGACTTGGAGCCGCCCCCGCCGCCGGCTGTGTAGAGCTCCTCGCCGTCGTCGGCGTGGAAGTCGGTTCCGCCGCCACCGGCCGAAAGCGGCATGACGATGGCGCGCGTGATGCCGCCCAGCCGTGCGACCGGGATCAGGGTCGATTGCGGATCAAGGCCGTACTGGACGTCGAACGCCGCGCCGATGTCCGGGTTGTTGACCGTCAGGTCATCGCCCAGCGAGCGGACCTCGACGGCGCCCAGCAGGGTGTTGGCCGCCACGAAGCCCGGCGTCACCGTCGCGCCCTTGGCGTCGATGATCCGCGCGCCGGCGGGCGCCGAGGCCCCCGCGCCGACCGAGGCGATCTTGCCGTCCCGCAGCACGATGGTCCCCCGGGCGATCTCGCCGGCGGGGCCGGCGGTCAGGATGCGGGCGTTGGTGATGGCCACGGTTTCGGCCAGGACCGGGGTGGCGATGGCCGCGGCCAGGGCCGCCAGGCTGATCGAAAGGTGCAAGGCGATCTTGGACATCAGCGGTTGGCCCCCTGGCCGATTTCGAAGTCCGACTTCGGCTGGAAGCGCGCGTCGTGGCGGTCATAGGCGATGCCGCCGTCCAGATAGACGCGCTCGGCGCGGGCGTAGATCGAGAAGGGGTTCTTGTCCCAGATGACCACATCTGCCCGCTTGCCCGGCGTCAGGGAGCCGGTGTCCTTCAGGCCCATCGCCTTGGCCGGATTGGCCGTGATCCAGGCCATCGCCTGGGCCTCGGTAATGCTCAGGCCCGCTGCGCGCCCGGCCGCCAGGGCGGCGGCGGCTTCCTGGTTCAGTCGCTGGATGACGTCAGGGTCGTCCGACTTGATGATCGCGCAGCCGCCGGCCGCGTGGATCATCGCGGCGTTGGCCTCGATCCCGTCCCAGGCTTCCAGCTTGTTGCCCCACCAGTTGGCCCAGGTAGCGGTGCAGATGTCGTTCTGCGCCAGGATGTCGGCGATCTTGTAGGCCTCCGAGGCGTGGTGGAAGGCGGTGATCTTGTAGCCGAACTCATTGGCGATCCCGATCATCTGGACCATCTCGTCGGCCCGGTAGCAGTGGTTCTCGACCAGAATTTCGCCCTTCAGCACCCCGGCCAGGGTCTCGAGCTGGAGGTCGCGCTTGGGCGGATCGGCCTTTTCTCCACGGCCTTCCTTCGCCCGGTAGTCATCCCACTTGCGGCCATAGTCGGCGGCGCTGATCCAGGCGTTGCGATAGCCCGCGACATTGCCCATCCGCGTGGAGGGCGCGCGGTTGCGGCCGCCATAGACCCGCTTGGGGTTCTCGCCGCAGGCCATCTTCAGGCCATAGGGCGCGCCGGGGTGCTTCATCTCCTGGACGGTGCGGGCCGGGATGTTGCGCAGGGTGACCGAGCGCCCGCCGATCAGGTTGCCGGAACCTGGCAGCACCATGATGCTGGTCACGCCGCCGGCGCGGGCCAGGTTGAAGCCGGGGTCCTGCGGCCAGACCGAATGCTCGGCCCAGACGCCGGCGGTGTTTGGGTCGGTGAGCTCGTTGCCGTCCGAGTGGGCCGGAACCGAGGGCGAGGGATAAACGCCAAGGTGGGAGTGGGCGTCGATCAGGCCTGGGGTGATGTATTTGCCCGCGGCGTCCACGACATGGTAGCTGGCCGGGGGCACTAGGCCCGCGCCGATCGCCTCGATCTTGCCGTCGCGGATCAGCACCGTCCCGCCGTCGATCCGCTCGCCGGTCCCGGTGAACACCGTGGCGCCGAACAGGGCGGTCGGGCGGCTGGGCAGGGGGCGATAGGTGGAGGCGAAGGGATCGCCATTGTTGGCGGAGTCCAGGCCCTTCGGCAGCGTCCGCGCTTTCGCGCTCTCGCCGCCTGCCGGCTTGCTGGCCGGCGCTGTGGTGGCGCACCCGCCAAAGGCTGTGGCCACGACCAGCGCCGCCACCGTCCCGAACACTCTCATTCCTGGTCACCCATCCCCGTCGATTTCCCGGAACGATAGGACGAACCGACCTTTCCGGGGAAGCGGGACCGGAGAATTTTCCAGGCCCCGCCCCTGAAGCTGGTGAATTCGTGCCCTCGGCGCCTAGCAGTCGCCCAGGCGTTCGGCGGTGACGTTCATGATCATTTCCTTCATCGCCGGGGTCGGCGGCGGGTCCATGACCGTCTTGGTCTCCATCGTGTATTTCGAGGAGAAGTCGCCCGAGAAACGGCTGTCGATCGTCACCTTGCCGCCCGGATGGGTGCAGGTCGAATGACCGATATAGTCGCCGCCTTGCCGGGTCAGGGTCTGCTCGGTGCAGGTCACGCCGGCCTGTTGGTTGGCGGTCTGCATTTCCTTGAAGCTGGTCTTGGGGATGCAGACTTCCATGGTGACGGGCTGGGGCATGGCCGCCATCACCGTGGTCATCTTCCACTTGCCGGGCTTGGGGCCTTCCATATCGGCGAGAGCCGGCGCAGCGCCCACCGCTTCAGGCGCCTTGGCGGCCTCTTCCTTCTTGGAACAGGCGCTGGCCAGCAGCGCCACCATCACCACGCTCACTGCAATCCGCATCGTCTTCTCCCTCGAAATTTCAGGCCACGGCGGCAGGCGGGCGAGAGCAGATCAGGCGTATCGGCGCTTGCCATTTTTCAAACGCACGTTCATCAGCCTTGGCGATGTCCGATGATCTGACCGAAGTCCAGACTGCTGTCGTCCCCGATGGCTATGTCATTAATCTGTGGCAGCGCGGTTTTGGCCGCACTGTCGGCCCGTTCTACTCGCGGCGCGACGAGGCCACGAAGGACGAAACCATGGCCTTTCGCGTGGAGGAACACCACGCCAACGGCATGAACAATTGTCACGGCGGCATGCTGATGAGCTTCGCCGACATGGCCTGGGGCCGGGTCATCTCCAACAAGCGCGAGATCGGCTGGGTGACGGTGCGGCTGACCACCGACTTCCTCTCCGGCGCCCATATGGGCGACTGGGTCGAGGGCACCAGCGAGATCATCGCCGAGCAGGACGATGTCTTCACCGTGCGGGGCCGGATCTGGTGCGGCGAGCGCACCCTGATCACCGGCACCGGCGTTTTCAAAGGTATCCGCTCGATCGTCCGCAAGGCCGGCGATCGGGAAACACGAGGGGTGGCGTAATGGCTTTGGATCCGGCGATCAAAGAAGGCGCGCTGGTCGGGTACGAGGACCAGCCTGTCCACTCCGAACCCGGCGCCCTGCCGCCCGAAGTCCAGGCTCCGCTGGCGCCGTTCAAGGGGCGCGAGCCCGATGCGCCGAAGTGGTTCCAGGACGCCATCGCCAACGAACCGGAGCGGACCTTCGTCACCTCCAAGGGCTCCAAGATAGAACTGCTGACCTGGGGCGAGATCGGCAAGCCGGGCCTGCTGCTGGTGCATGGCAATTCGGCCCACGCTGATTGGTGGAGCTTCATCGCCCCGTTCCTGGCCACTGAGTACCGGGTCGCCTCAATGTCGCTCGCTGGCATGGGCGCCTCGGACTGGCGCGAAACCTACGCCTTCCAGGACTTCGCCGAGGACGCCGAGGCCTGCGCCCAGGCCGCGGGCCTGTACAAGGGCGGGCGCAAGCCGGTCTATATCGGCCACTCGTTCGGCGGCTCGCAGGTGTTCTACGCCGCGGTGAAGCATCCTGAACGGATGCACGCCGCGATCCTGGTCGATGTCGGCTTCGGCGGCCCTCCGCCGGACTCGCCCGAAGGCAAGCGCATGCTGGAAGAGCAGCGCCAGCGGATCGCCAACATCCCGACCGGCGACCGCGCCCAGCGGGTCTATCCGACCATCGGCGCGGCGCTCGACCGTTTCCGCTTCATGCCGCCCCAGGCCGCCGGCAACCTGTTCGTCGCCGACTTCATCGCTCGTCGATCGCTCAAGCGCGCGCCGCTTGAGGATGGCTCGGGCGAGGGTTGGTCGTGGCGGTTCGATCCCAATATGTGGAACAAGCTCGATCGCTCGGCGATGATGGCCATGACCACGGACGGGCCGCCGCCTGTCTCCACCCCGCTGGCCCATATCTATGGCGAGCGCTCGGTGGTCATGTCGCGCCGCAGCGGGGGCGAATCCTCGCCGTTGCCGGAAGACATCATCGAGATCGCGATCCCGGATTCGGCCCACCACATCATGGTCGATCAGCCGCTGGCCCTCGTGGCGGCGCTTCGATCGATGCTCGCCGTCTGGCCGGCCTGACCAGCAGGCCTTGAGGCCGGGCTACGGTTCGTGTAGTCCGGCTCCACCTGAGTTTTTGAAGAAGAGAGACGCCTCCGCCATGGCTTCCGAATATCACCGCGGCGACATGGAAATCCAAGAGCAGGTCTCGACCTACCACCTGTTCGTCAGCATGGCGAAGTGGGGCTCCCTGGCGCTCGCCGCCTTGTTGATTTTCCTCGTCCTCTGGTTCTGCACGGCCACTGGCTTCCTGGGCAGCGCCGCCGTCGGCGTCGTCATCGCGGTCGCCGGCTTCTTTGTCCTGCGCGAGCACGGCGAACCGGCCCACTAAGGCCGTCGGGCGCGGCCGGCTCTTCTGGAGTAGGCCCGCCCCAGGTTCTCACCTCGGTTGATTGTTTGACCCATGCCGACCTCGCGGTTGGCGTGGGTTTTGCCATGTCTGGAACGCGCCAGCCGCAGTTCTATTCATCGCAGCATGAATTTTTCTGAGTTGAGCGCGCCGCCGCGTTCGCCAAAGAGCGTCATGGGCTGGGACACAGCCGGCGGATATTCGGCAAACCTTGAAGCTAAAAGGGGTTTGGGCTCAAACAATTGTTTGAAGTCCGCTGTTCGTTTGCTGGACAATGGCTAAGGGCGGCTTCTATGGTCGCCCAAAGTTCGAAGACTAAAATGGGGGAACCGGGCGCATGACGACCATCGCCGTCACCAAGGAACGCCGCGCCGGAGAGACGCGCGTGGCCGCGACTCCAGAGACGGTGAAAAAGTTCATCGGCGCAGGGTATTCGGTCGTGATCGAGGCCGCCGCCGGCGCGGCCGCCTCCTATCCCGACGCCGACTATGAGGCCGCGGGGGCGACCCTGGCGACCAGCCTGACCGACGCCATCGGCAAAGCCGACATCCTGCTGAAGGTGCGCGCGCCGGTCGATGAAGAGATCGCCGCCCTGAAGGCAGGCGCCATCGTCGCCGCCACGCTCAATCCCCACATCGAGAAGGATGCGCTGAAGGCGCTGGCCGCCAAGGGCGCGACCGCCTTCGCCATGGAATTCGTGCCGCGGATCACCCGCGCGCAGGTGATGGACGTGCTGTCCTCGCAGGCCAATCTCGCCGGCTATCGCGCTGTGATCGAAGGCGCGGAAGCCTATGGCAAGGCCATGCCGATGATGATGACGGCGGCCGGCACCATCGCGGCGGCCAAGGTGTTCGTCATGGGCGTGGGCGTCGCCGGCCTGCAGGCCATCGCCACCGCCCGCCGCCTGGGCGCCGTGGTCACCGCCACCGACGTGCGGCCGGCCACCAAGGAACAAGTCGAAAGCCTGGGCGCCAAGTTCCTCGCCGTCGAGGACGAGGAGTTCAAGAACGCCCAGACCGCCGGCGGCTACGCCAAGGAAATGAGCGCTGAATACCAGGCCAAGCAGGCCGAACTGGTCTCCAGCCATATCGCCAAGCAGGACATCGTCATCACCACGGCGCTGATCCCGGGCCGCCCGGCCCCCAAGCTGGTCAGCGCCGAGCAGGTCGCCTCCATGAAGGCCGGTTCGATCCTCGTGGACCTGGCCATCGAGCAGGGCGGCAATGTCGTCGGCGCGAAGCTAGGCGAGACGGTGGTCACCGCCAATGGCGCCAAGATCCTCGGCGCCCCCAACCTGCCGGGCCGTATCGCGACCGACGCCTCGGCGCTCTATGCGCGCAATCTCTTCGCCTTCGCCGGCTTGTTCCTCGACAAGGAGGGCAAGTTCGCCCCCGACTACGAGGACGAAATCCTGAAGGCCGCCCTCGTCACTCAAGGCGGGGCGATCGTCCATCCCGCCCTCACCGCTTAAGAGGACCCCATGGAAGCCGTCGACCCTACAGTCTTCCGACTGGCGATCTTCGTGCTCGCGATCTTCGTGGGCTACTATGTCGTCTGGAGCGTCACGCCCGCCCTGCACACGCCGCTGATGGCCGTGACCAACGCCATTTCCTCGGTGATCATCGTCGGGGCCTTGCTGGCCGCCGCCGCCCACGGGGTGGATGGCGAGCTGACCAAGAACGTCATGATCTCGAAGGGCGCCGGCGCCATCGCCGCCGCCTTCGCCGCCGTGAACATCTTTGGCGGCTTCCTGGTCACCCAGCGCATGCTCGCCATGTACAAGAAAAAGCAAAAGTAGAGGGAGCGGGGGGACATGAACGCTAATCTCGCCGCCATCGCCTATATCGTTTCGGGCGTACTCTTCATCCTGGCCCTGCGCGGCCTATCCAGCCCCACGACCAGCCAGGCGGGCAACCGCAACGGTATGATCGGCATGGGCATCGCCATCGGCACCGCGCTGCTCACCCTCTGGGGCCAGGGCAAGCTCGACGCCCTGACGCTGGGTCTGATCCTTGGCGGGGTCGCCATCGGCGGCGCGGTCGGGGCGGTCATCGCCCGCAAGGTCGCCATGACTTCGATGCCGCAGCTGGTCGCCGCCTTCCACAGCCTGGTCGGCATGGCCGCCTGCCTGGTCGCGGTCGCCGCGATCCACACCCCGTCGGCCTATGGCATCGTCGGCGAAGATGGGCTGGTGCACCTCACCTCGCTGATCGAGCTGTCGCTCGGCCTGGCCATCGGCGCCATCACCTTCACCGGCTCGGTCATCGCCTTCGCCAAGCTGAACGGCAACATGAGCGGCGCGCCGATCCTGCTGCCGGCTCGCCACCTGCTCAACATCGTCATCGCCCTGGCCATCGTCGGCCTGATCGTGGTGTTGGCGATGAGCGGCGGCCAGGCGATCTGGGCGTTCTGGGCCATCTTCGCCCTGGCCCTGGTGATCGGCGTGACGCTGATCATCCCGATTGGCGGCGCGGATATGCCGGTCGTGGTGTCGATGCTGAACAGCTATTCCGGCTGGGCCGCGGCGGCGCTCGGCTTCACGCTCGAGAACGTCACCTTGATCATCACCGGCGCCCTGGTCGGTTCGTCCGGCGCGATCCTGTCGTACATCATGTGCAAGGCGATGAACCGCAGCTTCATCTCCGTGATCCTGGGCGGCTTCGGCGCCGAGGACGCGGCGGCTGGCGCCGGCGGCAAGGTCGAGACCCGGCCGGTCAAGCAGGGCTCGGCCGAAGACGCCGCCTTCATCATGAAGAACGCCTCCAAGGTCATCATCGTCCCAGGCTACGGCATGGCCGTGTCCCAGGCGCAGCACGCGCTGCGCGAAATGGGCGACAAGCTGAAGGAGGAGGGTGTGGAGGTGAAGTACGCCATCCACCCCGTCGCCGGGCGTATGCCGGGCCACATGAACGTGCTGCTGGCCGAAGCCAACGTCCCCTATGACGAGGTGTTCGAGCTGGAGGACATCAACTCCGAGTTCTCCACCGCCGACGTCGCCTTCGTCATCGGCGCCAACGACGTCACCAACCCGGCGGCTAAGACCGATCCGACATCGGCCATCTATGGCATGCCGATCCTCGACGTCGAAAAGGCCCGCACGGTGCTGTTCGTGAAGCGCGGCATGTCCTCGGGCTATGCCGGCGTCGAGAACGAACTCTTCTTCCGCGACAACACCATGATGCTGTTCGGGGACGCCAAGAAGATGGTCGAGGGGATCCTGAAGGGTCTCTAAGCTCCGGCCAATCGACGACACTATCGACGGCGCGCCCAGGATCTGGGCGCGCCGTTTTCGTTTGTGGCGACGGCTTTGAATCGAGCGTCTGTATTCGAGTGCGTAACCGCTTCTTTAGAAAACTAAGGCAAAGCCTGTTTCTCCGCGCGACAATACGCGCCGCCAAGAGGGCTTCTCGCCGCCACGTTTTCGTCTAGAAGGGCGGCCACTTAACGCTCGCATATATCGAGAAATCGTCGCAGCTAGGCCGCCTAACCTCAAGCAGGCCCCAGTAAAGCTCGGCTGTACTGGAAGAGGTTCTTTTTGAATTCAGTGACATTGGCCGGGGCCGGCCGCTTGCGCCATTTCTGGGTCGAGGGCGTCCTGGCGACGGCCCTGACCCTCAGCGTTGTGACCGCCACCTACGCCACCACTGCGCTTAGCCCGTATATCGCCAAGCCGGCGCCGACCTACGCCGCGGTGGAGGCCCAGGTCCCGGCTGCGCCGCCCGCGCCGCCTCCGCCTGAGTTCGCATTCGGCGAGCCGGTGCCGGGGCATGGGGTCAATTCTCCGTTCGGCTTGCGCCGGATGCCGTGGGAGCGTCATGGACGCCTGCATGAGGGCGTCGATATCGCCGCGCCGTCCGGCAAGCCGGTCGTGGCGGTCGCCGACGGGGTGATCACCAAAACGGGGCGCAGCACCTCCTACGGCCGCTATGTCGAGGTGCGGCACAGCGAGGGCTTGGTCAGCTTCTACGCCCATCTTGGCCGTATCGATCCGCACGCCAAGGCGGGCATGGCGGTGAAGGGCGGCACGATGATCGGCAAGATCGGCTCCAGCGGAACCTCGACCGGCCCGCATCTCCACTTCGAGATTCGGCAGAACGATCGCCCGCTGAACCCGGCGGCCTTCATCGACCGGGAGTTCGCTACGGCGCAGGACCTGCCGCTGAAAGCCGCCGCCTACTATCCCAAGCGTGTGCGTGTCGCCCAGGTCGCCAGCATCCCGGCGAGCAAGCGTGTTGGAAGCGTGGCGCGCGAGACCCGGGATGGCCGCGTCGCCGCCACCCTGCAGGTGGCGGCCGCCACCGCCGGCGACTAAAGCCGGGGCTTGCCGAACGCCCGGTCAGCCACGAAGGCCGCGAACAGGATCGCCGCGCAGGCCGCGGCCACGAACCAGGCTGGGTGCGGAATGCTGGTCATGGTCCAGGCGGCGAAGCAGAAGATCAGCAGGCTGGTTATCCGGCCGGCCAGGGCTCGCCGGCCGGCGATCAGATTGGCGGTGGACGATCCAGCCAGCACGCCCAGGAACCAAGCCAGCAGCACGGCGATCTTCGCCTCGAACGGCACGCGCGACATCACCGTCTGAAGCTGGGCCGGATTGGTCAGGTCGACGCCGGGGGGCGGCGGAAAAATCGTGTGCCCCACGCCCTCGACCACGCCGGTGACGATCGCCCCGACGACGACGCCCAGCACCACACCCAAAATCAGCCGCAACATCGTCTTCGCCTCCAGGATCGACCTGGCCGCAACCTCGGCTAGATTGGCCTGATGCTCAAGGTTCTGCGATGACCACTCAGCGTTTCCACTCGACGCGGGGTGAACTGATCGACATCGGCGGTCGCCGGATGCGGGCCGTACGGGCCGGACCAGTGTCCGAACGGCCGATGATCATCCTCGAGGCCGGCTCGTTCGGCTGCGCGGCCGATTGGGCCGTGGTGCAGGACCGGCTCGCCGCCAAGGGTCTGAGCAGCATCGCCTATGACCGCGCTGGGCTGGGATTTTCCGACCCGGGGCGCGAACCCCGAGACGGCCACGCCATCGCCGCCGATCTCGAAGCGATGCTGGAGCGCATGGGCGAGCAGGGGCCGTTTGTGGTGGTTGGCCATTCGATGGCCGGGCTGATGTTGCGAGTGTTCGTTCCGCGCAATCGCGAGCAAGTCGTGGGGGTCGTGCTGGTTGATGCGGTGACCCCAGAGATGATGGACGTAAAGACCGCGGCGCGCGCGGTTCACGCCTATCGCCGAGCCATGAAGTTCGTCGGGCGATGGTCCGGGCTGGGTTTCATGCGGCCGGTCTCGCTGCTGATTGGCGACATGATCGGGCTGGAAGGCGAAGCCTCGAAGGAAAAACGCCGCATCTACGGCTCTCCGGTTCATGCGCGCTGGTCGGCGGACGAGGTGCAGAACTGGGTGCGCACCGCCAACCAGGGGCGCGAGGCGGGCGTCTTTGATCCCGATCTGCCGGTGGCCGTGGTGACAGCGGGCGACGAACCGGCGGCCGCGCCCCTGAAGGCGTTGGAAGCCGCGCCGGCCCACGCTTCGCGGCATGGCTATGTCGCGCATGTGCATGGCGCCAACCACGCCAGCCTGCTGGGCAGGAAGTTCGCCGATCCGATCGTGGCCGGCGTGGAGCACGTGCTGAAAGCGGCCGGCCTCTAGGGCTCGTCTGGGACGGCTCCACAGGCGGCCATCAGGCGCTCGAGCGCCAGGGCGCGCACGGTGACGTCGCTGGTGGGCGCCAGGATGGGGCAGGTGACGTCACCGTCCTGCGAGACCAGGATCGGAAGCGCGCCCCTCGCGGCGCGTGGAATGCGGCGCAGGGCTTCGCGTTCGGCGGCCGGCAGCCGGGCGGCATGACCAGTCAAAGCGGTGATGCGCACCGGTCTCGCCGCGCGCACTTCAAACCGCCCGTCCCAGACGCCCTCGCCCATCAAGTCCAGCATCGGAAGGTTGGCGCGTTTGATCTCCCCGGCCTCACGCGTGAACCGCACCTCATGTGTGTCCGCCTCGATACGCGCGCCGCACAGGGTGGCGGTGACAGGTAGCTGCCCTCTTAGCGCCAAGGCGAGACGTTCCAGGCGCTCGCTGCGCGGCGGTCTGTCCGTGCCCGCCGCGCACAGGCTGGCGACCGCGACCAGCTTGGCGCCGTCAGGGGCCGCCAAGGCGGCGCGAGGCAGGCTGAGCCCTCCGGCTGGATCGGCGCTGACGGCGCGCGCCAAGTCCGCGAGCCCATCGGAAGGCTCGGTTCCGAGCACGCCGTCGGGAGTAGGTCCGGCCTCGCGGGCGCGGGCGCGGGCGAAGCGCAGGTCGCTGTTGCTGGGGTCCTCGATCCAGGTTTCGCCCTGGGCGCTCAGCCAGTCGCGGATCTCCACCCGCGCCAGGGCCAGCATCGGCCGCAATAGGAAGACCTCGCGCCCCTCCGGCCACACCGGCGAGGGGCTCCACTCGCGCGGCGACGGGGTGGTCGAACCCTCAAGGCGCATGGCTGCGGCTTCGTCCAAGTCGCTCGCAGTGTGGCCCAGCAGGATGACGCGGGCGCCGAGGTCGCGGGCGGCGACGGCCAGCAGTCGGTGGCGTGCGGTTCGCGCCGCCGCCGACAGGCCCTGAGCCGGTTTGTCGCCCATCCAGTCGAGGGCGTGAAACTCCAGGTCAAGGCGCGCCGCCAGCGCCGTACAGGCCTTAGTCCAGTACCGGCTCTCTTGCCGTAGTTGGTGATCGACCGTGAGTATGATCAGGCGGCGACCATGCCGGCGCGCCCAGTCGGCGGCGATCAAGGTCAGGGCGTGGGAATCCCCACCGCCCGACAGTCCGACGGCGATCGGGGCCGCGGACTCATGCTTCAGACGCCGATCCAGGACGGCGCAAACGCCGGCCTGAAGATCGGTGACCGGCGTCGTCAGGCGGCGCACTTGGCCTGGGTGCGGGCAGCCGCTGCGCGGCTCTGCACGGCCGCCGGGGCCTTGGGATAGCGGCGCTTGAACTCGTCCAGGGTCTGGCAGGCGTCCGAGGGTTTCTTCAGGGCGATCAGGCTGCGCGACAGTTCGACCACGGCGTCGGGCGCCCAGCTGGTGTTGGGCCAGCCGCGGATCGCGCCGATATAGGCGCCGGCCGCCTCGGCCTGCGCGCCCCGCGCGGTCAGGGTCTTGCCCAGCCAGTAGCGGGCTTCGGGCGCCTTGGCGCTGTCGCCATGGTCGGCGACATAGTCGCGAAAGCCGGCCTCGGCGGCGGCGTAGTCGCCGGCTAGCATGGCTTGCCGCGATTGCGAAAAGGCCTCGGCCGGGCTGAGGCCCGCATTGGCCGATGGGCCGCCGGCCAGCTCGCCCGAGACATTGGGCGGGCTTGGGGCGGTCGCGCTGCTTTCAAAGGCGGTGAGACGATCCGACAGCGCCTTGTTCTCGGCGCGCAGGGCCTCAGCGTCGCGCTTGGCCAGTTCCGCTTCGCGGGTGGCGTTCTCGATGTCGCCGGTCATCCGGGTCAGGCTTTGCTCCAACTCGCCCAGGCGGCGGGAGACTTCCTGCAGTTGGTAGTCGGTTTCGGCCGGCTGCACGACGACCGGCTTTCCGGAGTCGCGGCCTTGGAAGACTATCGAGCGCAGTTCGCGCATGACCTGCTCCATGCGGTCGAGCCGGCGGGCGTCGCGCGCATCTAGCGGGTCCATCGGGACCTGGGCGAGCGCTGTGGTGGCGATCAGGCTGAGCGCCAGGGGCAGGGCGAAACGGCGAAACATCATGGAGTCCATCATCAACAGGATCGGACGGCCAAATTGGGGCTCTTCAGGGCGGATAAGTCAGACGTGAAAACGCAAAGAGGGGACCCGATGGGCCCCCTCCCGCATTCGTTCGCCAGCAGGCCTTACTGCGCGCCGCCGACGATCGCCGTGCGGGCGTTCCGGTTTTGCTGGAAGGCTTCCTCGGTCGTGCCCGGGTCGATCGGACGTTCCTTACCGAACGACACGGTCGAGATGCGCGACGGGGCGACCCCGCGCGAGACCAGGTGCTCACGCACCGAATTGGCGCGGCGCGAGCCGAGGGCGAGGTTGTATTCGCGGGTGCCGCGTTCGTCGGCGTTGCCTTCGATGCGGACCTGCACGTTGGGATAGCGCACCAGCCAGGCGGCTTGGGCGTCGAGCAGCGGCGCGGCGTCAGCGCGGACCGAGTAGCTGTCCAGGTCGAAGAAGACGCGTTCGCCGACATTGACGACGAAGTCTTGGATCGTGCCCGGTGTAACCGTGGCGGACGGCGCGGGCGCCGGGGTCGGGGTTGGCGTTGGGGCGACGGCGGGCGGCGGCGCGGGTTCCGGCGCAGGGCCGGGCTTCGGACGCGAGGCGCAAGCCGTCACGGACAGGGCGGCGGCCGCAACTAGGGCCAGTCGAAGGGCGTGCTTGGTATTGAAGCTCTGCACGTTGGCTTCTCCTTTTTAAAGTTTCGACGATGGCGGGTCCCCACAGCCAGTTCTTGTTTCTACCTGGGTTTTATGGGGCCGGACATTTGAAAAGACCGTCAGGCGGGAATATTACACCTGACAGGACTGGTTAATTCTGAAGCGGAGACCAAGCTGGGTCGGAGCCGGAGCCGGGATAGGGCGCAGCCCGCAGGATCCGGCCGGTGACATCCACCGTCCACAGGCGTGGTCCGGCGCCGGGCGTCTCGCGGCTGAACATGAGAACCCGCCCATTGGGCGCCCATGTGGGGCCCTCATCCATGTAGCTGCTGGTCAGGAGCCGCTCGTCGGTGCCGTCCGGACGCATGATGCCGATGTGGAACTGGCCGCCGGCCTGCTTGGTGAAGGCGATGAAGTCGCCAGTCGGGCTCCAGACCGGGGTGGTGTAGCGGCCCGAGCCGAATGAAATTCGGCGCCCGCCGCCGCCATTGGCGTCCATCACATAGAGCTGGGCGGTCCCGCCCCGGTCGGAATTGTACACGATGCGCGAGCCGTCGGGAGAGAATGAAGGCGAGGTTTCGATCGACGGATCGGAGGTCAGTTTGGCGCTGCTGCGGCTGCGCAGGTCCATCACATAGATGTCGCTGTTGCCGTTGCGCTCCACCGAGAAGGCGACGCGGGCGCCATCGGGCGAGAACCGCGGCGCGAACACCATGCCGGGGAAGTTGCCCAGGGTCTCGCGACGGCCCGATTCCAGATTGAACAGGTAGATCGACGAGCCTTCCGGCCGCAGCGCCATATAGGTGATTTCCTGGCTGCTCGAAGAGAACCGGGGGGTCATGACGATGTAGGAGCCGTCGGTCAGGTAGCTGGGGTTGGCCCCGTCTTGATCCATGATCGCGAGCTGCTTCTTGCGGTCGATGCGGCCGCCGCTTTCCGACACGAAGACGATCCGGGTGTCGAAATACCCCTTCTCGCCGGTCAGCCGCTCATAGACGGCGTCGGAGATCTTGTGCGCCAGCTTGCGCCAGTTCTCCGGCGTGGTGGTGAACTGCAGGCCCAGCAGCGGCTGTTCGGAATAGACGTCCCAAAGCCGGAAGTTGACCGTCAGGCGGCCGCCTTCGACCGTCGCCTGACCGTTGACCAGGGCCTGGGCGTTGATTGTCTTCCAGTCGGCGAAGCGCGGCTGCACGTTCACGTCCGGGTTCTTCTCGATATAGGCCGCCTGGTTGATCGGGGCGAACAGGCCCGAACGTTCCAGGTCGCCGGCGATCACCTGGGCGATCTCCGCGCCCTGGGCGCCGCCAAACACCGGAATGGCTATGGGCAGGGGCTTTACGTCGCCGCGGTTCACGTCGACTTCGATCTGGGCCTGGGCGGGCGCGACCATCGCCGACGTGGACAGCAGCGCGGCCGCAAACGCCAGGGCCAGGGTTTTCAGTCGCATGGGACGGATCTCCATTAGAGGCAGGCTTCGCGGGCGTTGAAATTGACGGCGATACGGTCGCCGTAGAATTGGCGTGGCAGGTCACGGAACGGGGCGGCGGCGAAGACGGCGCGGATCGCGCGTTCGGCGGCGGCCTTCTCCACGGGATTGGCGGAGCGCTCCTTGCCGCCGGCGTCCGGCTGGCCGAGCACCTGGCCGCTGGAGCTCAGGGTGAAGGTCACGCGGATGCGCACGTCGCGCCCGCCCTCGACTTCGCAGTTTGGGTTCCAGCGGCGTTGCAGTTCGTCGGTCATGCCGGCGACGGCGGCGGCCGCCTGGCCCGAGCCCAGGTCAGGCCGCGCCTCGCGAGCGGTCGCCGGGCGGCTTTCGCCCTTGGCGGCGGACGAGCGCTGCGCGCCCGAGCTTTTCGCCGACTTGGCGACGCTGGCGGCCAGAGCGTCGAGATCGAGGCCTGAGGATTTCGGCGCCGGCTTGGCGGGGGGCGCGGCTTTCTCGGGTGGCTTTGCGGCGGCCGGCTTGGGCTTGGGCGCTGGGGCAGGTTTGGGCGTCGGCGCAGCGGGCGTCGGGACCGGCTTGGGAGCCGGTTGGGGCGCCGCCTTCGGCGTCGGAGCCGGCGGGGTTGGCGTCGGCGCAGGTTCGGGAGCCGCTGGCGTCGGCGAGGCGTCCAGCACGGGATCTTCGGTCTGAGCAGGCGTCTCTTCGGGCGCCTCGATCGCCGGGGCCAGGTTGGTGCTGGGCGCGTTGGCGACGATGTTGATCGGCACTGCGCCGCCCATCGGCAATGGCCGGCTCCAGGGCCATGCGATCAAGGCGGACACGATCACCCCTGCGTGCAGCAGGGCTGATGCGACCATCGCGGCCGAAAACTCGGACTGTTGCCGCGCCATTGTTGGCCTCAGCGCTGTTCACCGCCCGACGATGGGCCGCCGGTGTCGGTGATCAGGTTGATCGTGGTGAAGCCCGAGGTGGACAGCGCGGCCATCACCTGGGCGACCACGGCGTAGGACGCCTGGCCGTCGGCGCGGACATAGATCGGCTTGGCCGCCTGGTCGCCGACCATGGCGCGCAGGCGCGGAGCCATGGCCGAGAAGGGCACGGCGTCTTCCTGGATGAAGATCGCGCCGTCGGACCGGATCGAGACGGTCAGCGGCTCGGACTGGTCTTCCATCGCGCCGGCTTCGGTCTTCGGCAGCTCGACGGGGACGCCGACGGTCAGCATGGGCGCCGAGACCATGAAGATGATCAGCAGCACCAGCATCACGTCGACCAGCGGGGTGACGTTGATTTCCGAGAGCGCGCCGCGCGAGCGGCGGCCGCGGCGACGGCGCGAGCCGCCGGTGGCGGAAAAGGCGTCGTGAGCAGATAGCGCCATGGCCCTAGACTCGCTCGGCCAGGCGGCGCTGGATCGCGGTCGACAGGTCGTCGGCGAAGCCTTCCAGGCGCCCGGCGTACTTGCCGGAGTCGGTCGAGAACTTGTTGAACGCGATATAGGCAGGGATGGCCGCTATAAGGCCGATGGCGGTGGCGAACAGGGCCTCGGCGATCGAGGGGGCCACGACCGCCAGGCTGGTCGATTTTTCCACGGCGATCGCCTGGAACGCCTTCATGATACCCCACACCGTGCCGAACAGCCCCACGAAAGGTGACGCGGTGGCGACGATGGCCAGCGAGCCGAGGCCGTTTTCGACGCGGGAGGTCTCGCGGGCGATCATGGTGTCGAGGGTGCGGTCGATGCGCTGGATCAGGAAGGCGGTCTGGCTCTCCGAGACCTGTCCGCGGGCGCGGGCCTCGCGCCATTCCTTCAGCGCGCCTTGCAGCATCCGGGGCAGGGCCTGGGTCGGCCGCTCGCCGGCGTCGGAAGCGATTTCCTCCAGCGGCCGGCCGCTGGCCACCAGGTCCTCGAAGTCGCGGGCCTCCTTGTTCAGCTTGGTCAGCCGCACGCTCTTGTCGATGATGACCGTCCACGACCAGAGCGAGGCCAGGATCAGCCCCACCATCACGGACTTCACCACCCAATCGGCGCGGATGAACAGATTGATGAAGCTGAAGGTCTCGGCGGTGATCGGGGCGGCGTCCATGCTCTCCAGGGGCTCCGTTGGTAATGAGGCGCACGAGTTCAAGCCTCGCGCGGTGGCGAACTTAAGGCCGCCAAGTCTGGTTAACCGGCTTCTAACGCGGAAATAGTGAAGGTGGTTTTACGGAAACCTTACGCAAACAGCGGGCGCAGGGTGTCCAGCATGCCGGGCGGCGGCTTTCGCGGCCGGCCCTGAAGGTCGATGCAGGCCGCCTCGACCAGCGCCTGGCAGACCAGCTCCTCGCCGCGGGTGATTCGCTGGCTGATGAACAGCCGCGGGCCACGGGCCGAGTCGTAGGTGGTCCGCACCGCCAGGGCGTCGTCGATCCGCGCCATGCGCTTGAAATCGATCTCCATGCGGACGATGGCGAAGGCGGCCGGATCGGGCCGGTCCAGCAGGTCGGCGTGGCGCACCCCGGCGACCCGCAGGAAGTCGGACCGCCCGCGCTCGAAATAGCGGACATAGTTGCCGTGATAAACGACGCCGGTGAAGTCGGTGTCCTCGTAATAGACCCGCACCGGCAGGACATGCTCGCGGCCCTCAAGGAAGCCGGCGGACGGTTCGATGCTCATGGCGGCAGGGTAGGGCGGGGCGTCGCTCGCCTCAAGTCAAAGTCCCCTCAGTCGGCTTCGCTGACAGCTCCCCCAGCGGGGCAGCATCTGGGC
>JAVBXP010000083.1 GCA_030824495.1 bacterium | reverse complement strand
CAGCGGCAGCTCCAGCTGGCAGATCAGCGCGCCGTGCGTGGGCTGGGTCAGATGGCCCGGCGTGAAGGCGGCGTTGGCGCCGGGGGCGACGACGATCTGGTTCTCGCCACCTTCGGCGACCGCGATCAGGGCGACGCCGGTCGAGGCGACCGCGTCGACGGCGCAGGCGCTGAGATCGACGCCCTCGGCGTTCAGCAGGGATAGCGCCTCGTCGGCCAAACCATCAGCGCCGACCCGGGCGACCAACTTGACGTCGGCGCCCAGACGCTGGGCGGCCAGGGCCTGGTTGGCGCCCTTGCCGCCAGGATGACGGGCTAGAGCGGCGCCGGTCACGGTCTCGCCAGGAGCGGGCAAGGTTTGGGCGGTGGCGACGAAGTCCAGATTGACCGAGCCGATGACGGTGATGGCGGTCATCGCGCCAGCCGTTCGTTCAGCAGGGCGAACACGCCATCGGCGTCGGCCTCAGTCGCCCACAGGACGGTGGCGGCGGACGGGTCGGCGAGGCGGAACTCCACGGCGGTGTGGCCCAGGGTCAGGGGGGAGGCGGTCTCCACATTCAAGTCACAGGGACGCAGGGTGAAGAGGTGCGGCGCCAGCAGCCAGGCGATGACGCAGGGATCGTGGATCGGCGCGCCGGTCCCGCCGACGATGTCGCGCTCCAGGGCGTTGGAGAACTCCAGCAGGTTGGTGCTGGCCTGGGCGGCGGGGGTGTTGATCGCGGCGATGGCGGCGGTGCGGGCCGGGTCGGCGCGGACCTGGTGGGTGACGTCGAGCCCGAACACCACGCAGGGTACCCCGGAGGCGAACACCAGTTCGGCCGCATGAGGGTCGGCGTAGATGTTGTACTCGGCCGAGGCGGTGATGTTGCCGCCCTCCCTGCGGGCGCCCCCCATGATGGCGACCTTGGCGATGCGGGAAACGATGGCCGGCTGGATGCGGATGGCCAGCGCCAGGTTGGTGAGCGGGCCGGTGGCGGCGATCGTGACCGCGCCGGGTGGGTGCGCCATCACCAGATCGATGATCACCTGGGCCGCGTGGCCTTCGTCGAGGCCCCTGGCGGGCTCGAAGAGCGGCAGGGCGCCAAGACCGCTCTCGCCGTGAAAATGGCCGGCCTCGATGGGCGCACGGACCAGCGGGCCCTGCGCGCCGGCGTGGATCGGCACATCCTCGCGGCCGGCGATCTGGCGGATGACGGCTGCGTTGCGCGCGGTCAGGTCGGCGGCGACGTTGCCGGCCACGGTGGTGATGGCGAGGATCTCGAGGTCTTGCGGAGACGCGAAGGCCAGGAAAAGGGCGACGGCGTCGTCAACGCCAGGGTCGCAATCGAAGATGAGCTTGGTCACCGCGCCATTGTCGGGAGGATCGCGGCTTGGGGCAAGCCGGCGTCGCGTTGGGCGGCCGCGGTCGCTATCCTCCGCCCAGTTGAAATGGAGATCTTGATGGCGGCCGATGAGAAGACGAAGCGGGCGGTGTCGCCGGAGCTGTACGTAAGGCTGTTGGCGCTGGCGATCGTGGCGGCGGCGCTGTTTGTGGGGCCGCCGTGGAAGACCTGGCTGGCGGCGTCAGGTTGCGGCCTGGCCGCTGGCGTCTTTTTGGTTCAGGCGATCCGGGGGCGTCCGACGCGCCGGACTCGGTGGCTGAACTGGCTGTTCGCGCTGATCTTCGGCGCGACGGCGATCTGGCTGGCGTTTCTGAGATAGGCGATGGAGGGCGCGGCGAAGCGCCCTCCATGCTTGGGCCTAGCTGACCATTTCTTCGCGGATCGTCTTACGGGCGATCCAGAAGAGGATGAAGGCGACGATGCCGAAGCAGGTCGAGATCATCAGCGCCCAACGCACGCCCTCGGCTGATCCGAGGCCAAAGCCGTTGGCCATGATGTCCGACAAGATGCCGACGGCGAGCGGGCCAAGGCCCAGGCCGATCAGGTTGATGGTGAACAGCAGGATGGCCGAGGTCGTGGCGCGCATGTGGGGCGGCACGATCGATTGGCCGATCGCATAGACCGGACCGTACCAGAGCGAGCCCAGCAGACCGTTGATGACCAGGATCCAGAGCGCGAGCGAGGCGGAGGGAACGCTGACCGCGATGATGTAGATCGGCACCGCCAACAGCGAGGCGAAGGCCGGGACGACGACGTAGCCGCGCAGATCGGTCTTGGCGTACTTGTCGGCGATCTGACCGCCGAGATAGGCGGAGATGGCGCCGGCGGTGCCGCCCATGAGACCAAGGGCCAGACCGAGGAAGCCGATCGACTGAAGGCCGAAGTTCTCGGCGAGGGCTTTGACCTCTTCACCGTGGACGCGGAGGAAGAACGAGGCGGTGAACGGGGCGTGGCCGTAGCCGATGAAGGCCTTGATGGCCGCGCCGAGAGCGATCAGCCAGAAGGTTTTCTTGGTGGCGAGATACTTCAGCGTCTCGCCGAACGTCACCTGGGTCGATTGGATGGCGATCGAGTGCTGGGCGATCAGCTTGCGCGGTTCCTTCAGGGTGAACCAGCAAAGCAGGGCGAAGATGATGCCCGGCGCGCCGGCGACCAGGAAGGCCGCGCGCCAGCCGTAGGCGTCAGCGACCAAGCCGCCCATGACCAGACCGAGCAGGCCGCCGAGCGGCGTGCCCATCGAATAGAAGGCCAGGGCCGAGGCGCGCTTTTCCTTGGGCACGTAGTCGGCGATCAGCGAGTGGGCGGGCGGGGTGCAGCCGGCTTCGCCAACCCCGACCCCGATCCGGAAGATCACCAGTTGGAGGAAGCTGTTGGCCATGCCTGACAGGGCCGTGAAGCCCGACCAGACCGCGACGGCGGTGCCGATGATCATCGGGCGGTTCTTGCGCTCGGCCAGGCGGGCGATCGGAATGCCGAGCACGGTGTAGAAGATGGCGAAGGCCAGGCCGCTCATCAGGCCGAGCTGCCAGTCGGCGAGGCCCAGATCGTTCTTGATCGGCTCGGCCAGAATGTTGACCACGGCGCGATCGAGGAAGTTGACGATATAGATGCCCAGTAGGAGGAACATCGCGTACCGCGTGTAGGCGGGCGAGTATGGTGATGCGCTGACCGCTGAAGTGACGGGCGGGGCGATCGGATCAACCGACGGCGCGGCGGTCTCGGTCATAAATGGCGTTTCCTGCAAAAACCGGGGAACTGAAGAATTCTTATTGTTGACCCCACTGTAGACGAAGCACGGGGGGCTTGGGCAATAGGCTGAACTAACGAAAAGGAGCGACTGATGGAACTCGTGATTGGAACCAAGCGGTGGTCCACCTGGTCGCTGCGCCCCTGGCTGGCGCTAAAGCGCACTGGAGCCCCGTTTTCCGAGACCTTGATCGGCCTGCGCCAGGACGAGGGCCGGACCGAGGCGGCCATATTGCCGCACTCCCCGTCAGGCTTGGTTCCGGCCCTGAAGGACGGGGATCTGACGGTGTGGGATTCGCTGGCGATCTGCGAATACCTAGCCGAGAAGTTTCCCGAGGCGAAGCTGTGGCCCGCCGACCCGGCTCTGCGCGCCCTGGCGCGCGCCGCGGCCAGCGAAATGCATTCGGGTTTCCAATCGCTGCGCGGCGAATGCCCAATGGCGCTGGAACTGGAACCGCGCGTGACCGCGATCTCTGAGGCCACCCAGAAGAATGTGCGCCGAATCGTGACGCTGTGGTCGCAACTCCTTCGCCGCTCGGGCGGGCCGTTCCTGGCCGGCGAGTGGTCGATCGCCGATGCGTTCTACACGCCGGTGGCGACCCGGTTCCGGGGCTATGGGATCCACCTTTCGGACTATGGCGACGACGGGGTCTGCGGCGCTTACGCCACTCGGTTGCTCGCCACGCCGGAATTCCTGGAGTGGGAAGCGGCGGCGAAGGCTTCGGCCTAGAGGATGACCTGTTCCTGTACTGATCGGCCGGCCGCCAAGGCGGTTTCGCGGCGCAACCTGCTGACCATGCTGGCCTCGGGCGCGGTGTTGGTCGGCTGCTCGGACAACGTCGCGACCGGTCGCAGCCAGTTCGCGGTGGTGCCCGACGAGGCCCTGGTGCAGATGGCCGATCAGGCCTGGAGCGACGTGAAGGCGCAAAGCCCGCTGTCGCAGGACGCCGCCGAGCAAGCGCGGCTGGAGCGCGTGGGACGCAAGATCGTGGCGGCGAGCGGCCGGAACGACCTGGAATGGGAGTTCGCGGTCTTCGACGGGCCGCAGATCAACGCCTTCGTCCTGCCCAACGGCAAGGTCGGGGCTTTCAAGGGCCTGATGGACTTCGCCCAAGACGATGATGAACTGGCCGGGGTGCTGGGCCACGAGGTTGGCCACATCCTGGCTCGACATTCGGCCGAGCGGGTCAGCCAGGAACTGGCCGTGCAACTCGGGGTTGGCGTGGTCACCGCCGTGCTGGCGAACGGCGAACATGGACAATACGCCGGTGAGATCGCCGGCGCCCTGGGCATGGGCGCGCTCTATGGGGTCATCCTGCCCTATTCGCGCCAGCATGAGCTTGAGGCCGACAGCGTAGGCGTCGGCTTGGCCCAGCAGGCCGGCATGGACCCAGCCGGCGCGGTGCGCTTCTTCGAGCGTATGGCCGCCGAAGGCGCGGGCCAGGCCCAGCCCCCCGAAGTGCTCTCAACCCACCCCGCCGACGGTCCAAGACTGGCCGCCCTGCGCGAAGCCGTCGCGGCCTTGCGGCGCGGGTAGGCAAGGGCGCGGTTCAAGCTGGCGGCCCCCAAGGCGCTCGCCTATAAGCGCGCGACCAGTGGGGACATGGCGGAACTGGTAGACGCAAGCGACTTAAAATCGCTCGGAGTAATCCGTCCGGGTTCGACCCCCGGTGTCCCTACCAACGCTCTCGACTAAGGCGTGACGCCGTAGCTGGCGTATTCCTCATCGATGCCGGGGCGCTGGCGGCGGGCGAAGGCCAGGTCGGCCTTGCCTTCGTCCACAGGGCCTTGGCGCAGCTTGATCACGCCGCGCATGAAACGGGGCTCGGCGGCGTCGGGATCAAGGGCGAGCGCGGCCTCAACATCGGCCAGAGCCTTGTCCATTTCACCCAGCCGAAACCGCACGAAGGCCCGGGAATAGATGAAGGCGTACTCGTCAGGGGCAAGGGCGACGGCTTGGTTGCATAGATCGAGGGCGCGCTGAAGCGACAACGAAGGCGGGCGACGCGCCCACGACCTCGCAAGAGGACGCAGCTGGCCTGGAACCCCAGGCGGCGCTTTTTCGAACGCGCTTCTAGGCGGCTGCGCAGGTCGTGAGGCGGAGGGCTAGCGGCCACGTTGAAACATGGAGAAGCCTGTCCGACCCGCAGCACGGAGCTCTGAGCGCCATCCTCAGCGCCCGCGCAAGGGCGGGAGGGCCAGGGAGCCGCGGGAGTCGCGGATGTCGCGGACGATGGCGACCTCAGAGGTCTGGCCAGTGGTCAGGTCATAGCGGAGGCTGACGGCCATGTCGGTGCGGCAGGGGCGGCCGTTGGGCTCTGGGACGCTGCAGGCCGGAACATAGGCGCGGATGACGTCTAATCGCGCAGGATCAAGCCTGACGCCGGTGGCGAAGGTCATCCGCGAAACCCCGCCGCCGGCCGGGTCGGCGGCAAGGGCGACCTGTGCGGTGGCGGCGAATTTCTCGTGGAGCTTGGTGGTCCGCAGATAGTCTGGCGCCAGGCGGAGCTTCTCCGGCGCAAGGGCGGTCTCCTCTTCCGTGACGCCGGTAAGATAGGTGGGCGCCTTGGGCAGGGCCGGGACCCCCTCTTCGAAGCGGAGGGGAACGCGCTGAGCCGGCGCGCCGCCCGGACGCTGGATCCTGAACTGCAGGGCGCGGATCGCGGGCGCGGCGTCGGTGGGGAGGGCCTGCCGGAAGGCGGCGACGCAGGGGGTCAGGCGGGCGAGTGCGGGGCGCTGGTCGGTCGTAGCCATGTCCAGCTCGATGATGGTTCGGAAGTTAGTTGATACCTCGGCTCCGTCGAGGCCGACGGCGGTGACGCCGCAACCGGCCAAGGCGGTGTCGAGGGCCTTGAGCTTGGCGCCGGCGGCCACGCCTTCAGTATAGGCGCGCTGGAACCGCGCGTCGCACGTCGAGCCCAGAAGGCAGTCGGCGGGATCGGCGTCCATGAACAGGGCGACGCGAGTGAACGCATCGTCCTTCGCCGTCAGGACCACCCGATAGCGGTTCTTCTCCAGGCGCGTCGCGGTCACGGAGAATTTGCCCGGATGGTGGGCCTCAGCCAGGGCGAGTGCGGCGTCGGCTGCGGATTTCGGGCTGGCGCAGGCGGGCAGGGCGAACAGGGCCGCGGCCAGGGTGATCCACATTCTCGCCATCAACATCTCCCAACTCCTGTCATCCGAGGGTCACCCGCCTGGTGGCTTTTGGCGTCGCCCCGCCAGAGGAGACACTTCATGATCACCGCCGGTCTTGCGTTGCTGATCCTAATGCAGGCCGCGCCGTTCCCGATGGTCGCCCAGGGGGACGAGGCGCCGGGTGGGCGGATGCATGTGGGGGATACTGGCATTCGCTGCGCGCGCCAGCCCTGTCTGAACCGCGGGCTGTTCATCCCCGACGCGCAAGGACTGGCGACCCGGAGCGGCCTGCTAATGACTGACCCCGACGGCCGGACCCCACCACCGCCAATGGTCGCCAGTGATCTCGATCGAACCGCCGTCGTCCAGGCCTGGGAGGAGGGCGGATGCCTGGCCCTCGAGGGGCGGCTGATACCCGGCATGGCCGATCGGCCGGTGCTGCGGGTCGACAGGGTGCTCGGGGCCTGCCGCGACCACTGAGGCGAGCGCAACCTAGCGTTCAAACCATCGCCCGATCCTGGCGCCCCATGAGGCGGCCTTGGGCCGGTAGGGAGCGCCTTCGTCGCTGGCGAGCCAGGCGGCCTCGTAGTCACGGAACCGGTTGTCGAGCAGGTTGCCGCCCAGCCGGTAGGGCGGGTCATAGCGGTAGTCCATGACATAGGCGCCAGTGGGGGCGATGCGGATCTGGACGGTTGACCAGCGGCCCTGGGGCTGGGCGCCCATACCGTCGGCCAGTTCGGCGAGCTGCCGCTTGGCCTCCCAAGGCATACGGAAGGGCATCGACCTTACGGCTTGGCCGGGGCGGCGGGCCAGGGAGAAGCTGATGCTGCTGGAGCGTTCGCCATCTTCTGCGATCTCGAAGTCGACGAACAAGTGGACCCATTCGTGGTCTTCCCACTCGCCCTCCTGCAAATCGGTGACCCCATCGGCGATCGCTTTGACGATCGCAGCCTCCAGGGCGGCACGGTCGGTGGCGGCTATAGTCATCGTTTCTCAAACCCGTCCGCGCCGATCTGGTGGGCGCGCATGTCGCTGCCGCTCATGCGGAGCATGTCCCTCTGCACGGCGTCTGAGAGGGCCTGCATCTGGGCCGGCGAGCCCTGGCGCAAGCGGGCCTCCTCCAGCCAGACCCCGGCTGTCAGCAGCCGAATCTCGGCCTCTCGCTGCTTGGCGGTGTCTCCCCGGTCGCGGAGTTCGTTGGTCTTCAACTGATTATCGACCTGGCTGAGCAGGGCTTGCTGGTCGATTGCGCTCAGGGGGCGCTGGTTGGCCAGCTCCCAGGCCAGGCCAAACATCAGCACGGTGGCGCCGGCCAAGGTGTCCGGCGGCAGGCCCAACGCCGCGAGCTTTCGGTCCGCGGTTTCGCCCGCAGCGCCAGAGCGTAGGAACTCGCCGGGATTCTCCATGGCCAGGGGCAGGGAAAAGTTCTGAAGGTTGTCGGCCAACCGCTGCTCGGCGGTCCGGCGAATGCCCGAATAGGGTCGGTACGCCAGGCGCATCTTGTCGATCCGGGCCTTTTCCTCTTCGATCGACTTGAACCCGGAGGAGAATAGGACGGCGACCGCCTTGGCCTCCTCGGACGAGGCGCTCGCGCCGCGACCTTCGGCGGAACAAGCCGTCGTCCCCAGCATTGCGCACTGTACCGCGACCATCAGACTCGCGGTTCGGACCTGACCCATTGAAGCTCCCTTTTTCCGCCACGCTTGAGTGACAGACGTTTTGAGAGGCTTCCGGTTCAATGGTGTCCGGCTGAAGGCGCCATACCGTGGAATAGAGTGACAAGGGTTGTTCATGCTGAAGCTGTTTCTGCCAACCGCATTTTTGCTGGCCATCGCCGCGACGCCGGCAAGCGCCCAGATGGCGGTGGACATCCCCATCTGGAGCAACGGCATCCTCGGACAGCAGGCGTTGCGTAACACCTACGACAACACTGACCGGGAAATGGGGATCAAGAAGGATGGAAGCCGCGCGGCGGCCGTCACGTGTTCCGCCGATGCTCTGCCGGCCGCCGACCGCAGGCGAATGGAGGCCGAGTACGCCCGTCGGCACCGCGCCGACGGCAAGGCCAGCGCCGACGCCTGGGTGCAAGAGCAAGGACGTCGCTTCCGCATGAAACTCATCGCCGACGGGGTGTGCGAGGCGCCGTCGGGTCGGTCGACCAGGACCGCCGAGGCCACGCAGCCCAAAGGGAAGAAGCCGCTGCTGGACAAGCAGGGCAAGCCCTGCAGCCGGACGCGCGTAGAGAACCGGGTGAGCCCTGGATTCGGCGGCGACGCCATGTCCATGGGCCTGGTAGTGGTCTGCGCCAACTAGGTCGCGACCTGAAGGAGAGCGCGGCTTGGCGATCTGCGGTTTACGGACGTTGCACCGCCTCTTCCCTTGTCCGCGAAGGCTTTGAGTCGGGCCTCTGCTCGTATCCAAAAGCGTCTTCGAGTCTGGCCGTTGGTGTTCCTGCGGGCCGCCTGACGCAGCCAGTAGGCGCGTCAGCGAGGGCCGTGCAGATCAAATGTCGAACTTTAACTAGTGATCTCCGCTGCGGAGCTTTGGCCAGGCCTTCGCTCTGGTTGCGAGCCTCCGATACGCAGTGGCCGCTGCGCTTTCTCGGCTAGGGCCTAGTTGTCGGGAGTTGTTCGGCGAGGAGGGCTTCCATGGCGGGTGACTTCATGGGAGCCCTAGGTGTGGCCAATACCCTCGCGGGGAGCGCGACGACCTAGTCGGCCACGCCGCCCCGGAGCGGATCTGCGCCGTCGAGCATCCGCAAGTGTTCGCGTTGGCGGCGCACGCCCTCAACGATTTCGCTGAACTTTCGCTGCCCCGGGCGCAACGGTCGCTCGCCCCTCTCGTTGTTCCGAGGCGAGGGAGATGAAACGGTCATTGGGTTCATGTTGGCTCCTTTCGCGTGCAGCTCTGCAGCTGATTTCAGAGCAAAGCGCCGCAGGGGCCAGCGAGTTCCCCATCGCATCCAAAGGTATTCTGTACCGGGGCCGACAACGGCAAATGTGTCCTCGTGTCCGGGCAAGCTCGAGTAACGAACGACCAGCGAAAGAGCTTTGGACGAAAGCAGCCATTCGGCTGCTCACGGTCACGCTGGAACGAGGCGAGCTATGGGATAGCCCAGGCAAGGCGGTGGCATCGGGGAAGATGATGGGCGCCGTAGTGATTGGCGGCTCCCGGAAATGGGCGACGACGAAAAGTCGATCTTGATTGCAGAACATGTGGATGAGAGGCGGTGCGCCGCACTTCGACCGCAGGCGGCGCGTCGTCTTACTCCGATCCTCTTTGTTCATGACTGCGTAGGGCTAGGACGAGGACCAGATGCTTTGGAGCGTTTCACGGATCAGGGAGTTCAAAACAAGCACCGCCGAGATTGCTGACCGGCGGCGCCCCATGTACCTGACGGAGTATTGCATGCCCTACCTTCGCCTCATCTCTGTCGCGGGGGTCTGCGCCCTAAGCCTCGCAGCTTGCTCGCGCCAGGACGAGTCCGGGACAACGGCGGCGCCTGAGGCGATCGCCCCCGCCGCCGCCAACACCCCCGTCACCGCTCAACCGCGAGAGACACGAACGGTGCCAGTGGATGTCCAAGGCGTGACGGACGTCGGCGCGACGGTTCGCGTTAAGTCCGTTGATCTGGCGGAGGACGCCACGGTGCTGGATGTCAGCATCTCATTCGCCGGGAAGACGACAAACAACGTCAAGATGGCTACCAGTCCGACCTACATCCAGCTGCCCAACGGCCAGAAGCTCATGCTTAAGGCCCCCGAGGGCAATCCGGACATGAATATTGTCAACGGGGACACCATGAACGGCCGATTGGTCTTTATGGGCGCTGTGCCACGCGACGCTCAGCGTATCGCCGTTGTGTTCAATGAGGGCTCGAGTTCCGACAGCATCATCGGTCCGTTCCTTCGACTTGACGTGCCGCTGAGCGCTCAAGCCGGGCCAGCCGGATGAGGCCCTTGGTCCTGGCCGTCGCCATGCTGGCGACGGCGCCCAGCGTGGCCAGCGCCGAAGTCAGGGTTCGCTTGATGAACGGTAGCGCCATTGGCATGGCCTCCACCTTTGATCGGGCTGGAAACGCCCCGCGCTCGACCTTCCAGAAGGCCGTCACCGACAGCGCGCTCTCCAGCGTCTTCGTAGCTTCGGAGGTCGCGCCCGCTCGGATAGAAACCACCCGTACGCTCCTGACTGAGCTGAACGCCCGCCGAAGCGATGGGACCATAGTCGTCGACCTCCCGGCCGACGTATTGTTCGACTTCGACAAGGCGGTGATCCGGCCTGACGCCGAGCAGGCTTTGGATAAAGCCGCCGAGGTGCTGAAGAGCTATCCGACCGCTAACGTCACCATCGGCGGCCACACCGACGCTAAGGGCGATGATGCCTACAATGAAGCTTTGTCAATGCGCCGGGCCAAGGCGGTTGCTGATCGGCTGGCACGGCCTGCAGGCCGCACTCTAGCGGCCGAGGGCTTCGGTGAAACCCGCCCCGTAGCGCCCAACTCGCGCGCCGACGGCACTGACGATCCGCAGGGCCGCCAGAAGAACCGGCGCGTCGAAATCCGTATCACGCCAGACGCCGGAGATTGACGATGGCTTTGATTCCTTGCCCTGCCTGCGCCCGCCAAGTGTCGCAAGCAGCGCCGACTTGCCCAGGTTGCGGCCATCCAATCGCCGCGCAGAGCAGCGCGACATTCAAAGAGGCCCTGACGCGCCCAGAAGCGGTGAAGTCCGGCTTCACGGTGCTTGGTCTCTACGTCACCGCCCCGTGGATCGCACGCGTGCTGGCCTTGGTGCTTTTCGTTGGCCTCGCCGCGTGGGTGGTGGCGAACAAGTAGCCCGCCAAGCCTTAGGGGGCGTAGGCGGGCAGGGTCCAAACTCTTGTGCGTACGGTTTGGCTACAGATGACTCAAGGAAGCGGTCAGGGTGCTCCGCCGCCGGCAGGGTTGGCGGCGACTTCGCGCTCGCCAAGCTTTCGGAGGTTCTCTTCGTGCGACTGCTGAGTGATGTTGTAGAGAATTAGGCAGAGGATCGCGGCCACGTAGAATGCACCGTTGATGGGCAGATACATCATGCCGAGCCCGTTCAGGATTTCAGGATCGACGTCTCCGCGCTTAGCGCCCTTGGGAAAGACGATCAGGGTGAGGATCCAGCCGGAAATGAACACGCCGACGCCGCTGACGATTTTCTTGAACAAGTTATCGGCCGAGTTGAGCAAGCCCTCCGAACGGCGGCCGGTGCGCACCTCGGAATCTTCCACGACGTCGGCGATCATCGAGCTCAGCATCACTCCGTTGATCATCGAGAGCGCGCCGTTGACGATGTAGTCGAAGAACATAATCCAGAAGAGCGCGCTCGAGCCGTTCGGCGGCATGACCCCGGCCAATCTCAGGCCGATGGGCGCCATGCCGGCGACTACGGCCAGGGTGAAGGTGATCAGGGAGGTACGCTTCTTGCCAAGGCGAGCGGCCAAGGAAGGCGCGATCATCACGCCGATCACGCTGGCGAAGATCGCCGAGATCGTGAACAGCGAGAGCTGGGCCTGGGTGAAGCCCCAGAAGTAGAGGCTGAAATAGAGCTCGAGCGCGCCCTTGGCCCCAAGCGCTACATAGAGAAACATGCCCGACAAGGTCAGGACGATGAAGGAGCGATTGTTCAAGGTCGCACCGACCTCGCGGAGCATCGCGCCCAGCGTGATTTTCCGGCTTGGCGGACTGGCGAGATAGGGGATCTGGCGGTGGGTCGCGAGCCCCGAGATCATGATGAAGGTGAAGATCAGGATCGCGGTCGCGATGCTGTAGCCGAAATAGCCCTCGCGGGAGAGAACGCCGCCCGAGCCATCAGAGTTCTCGCGTAGGAAGACCTGATAAGCCAGCAGCGTGGAGGCCACGCCTCCGATGACGCCGAATAGGGAGCGCCAGGCGATGATGCGGGTGCGCTCATTGTAGTCTCGGGTCAGCTCCGGGAGCAGGGCGGCCGAGGGCAGCTCGAAGAAGGTGTCGAACAGACGCACTGACAGAAGGCAGATCAGCAGGAAGGTGAAGAGCTGGGCTCCTTCCCACCCCTGGGGTGGGTTCCAGATAAAGAAGAAGGCCACCGAGACGGGGACCGCCGCTGCATAGATGAACGGATGGCGCCGTCCCCAACGAGATCGGAAGTTGTCCGAGATCTGCCCAACCAGCGGATCGACGAACGCATCGAAGATCAGCGCGATCATGATCGCGGTCGAAACCGTAGCCGCTGGGAGCCCCACCACCTGATTGTAGAACAGCAGCAGGAAGGTCGAGATCCCGCGCTGCTTGATGACGTTGGCCACCGCGCCGCTGGCGTAGAGGAGTTTCGTCCCAAGACTGAGGGGCGGGGCGACCTTTGGGCTACTCACTGCGAACTCCAGCGCGGGATAAAGAGCGAGCGCCGCTTGGGAAAGCGGCGCTCAGTTTAGTCCGCCGGGGAGGGGCGGAGGTGGCGATCAGAAGCGCTTGGTGACGCTCAGCTTGTAGGTGCGGCCGAGCGGGTTGGCGGTGGCCGGGTCGTAGCTGAGATCGCGCCTGGCGAACGGCGGATCGGCGTCGAACAGGTTGGCCACGGTCGCGGTCGCGGTGGTGTCCCACGGCAGGTGGACGCGGTAGGTGACGTCGGTGGTGATGAAGGCGTCGAGCTTAGCGCCTTGCGGCAGCAGGTAGCCGAACACCGCCCCGTTGGGTCCGAAGATATTGGTCCCGCCGAACCGCCCGTCACGAACGTCCTGCATGCTGTCGATGTAGCGCAGCGTCACGCGCAGATTGTGGATGTCGCGGGCGTACTCGGCGAACAGGTTGGCGCGCAGCTCTGGGAAGGACGCCCCGCCCGCCGTGCCGCCGTGGGTCCCGGCCAGTTCCTGGCCGGCCTCGACCTGGATGCCTTCGATGAAGGCCGGGCCGCTGTCGTACTTGAGCAGGAACGAGCCATCCAGACCGAAGTTCATCGACCCGCCCCAGACATCGCCGGCATGGTAATTGGCCGTGAAATCGACGCCGGATGTCTTGGTGCCCGTGCCGTTGATGGTGGTCAGCTTCACGCGCTGGATGGCGGCCGGCGAGCAGATCCCGCCTTGGAAGACGAACCGGGCGACCAGCGGCGCGAGCGCTGGATTTGCGCAGCCGTTGGGCAAGGTCGTGGAGGACCCGTTCGGGAAGATCGTCGAGAGCAGGCCAGATCCGGACTCCGCCTCGATCGTGTCCTGGAAGTCGAACGACCAGTAGTCGATCGTGGCGCTGAAATCGCCGAACCGCACAATGGCCCCGATGTTCAACGTGTCGGCGGTCTCCGGCTTCAGGGTCGGATTTCCGGTGGTGTCGAACGCCCGATAACCGCTGGTCTGGGTGATGAAGGCCTGGGTGGTGTTGGCGTCGGGCAGCAGGTTCGAGGGTGTCGGCGCCCGGAAGGTGGTGCCTGCTGACGCGCGGAAGGCCAACCAGTCGGTGGCCTGCCAACGCAGAGCGATCTTCGGGTTGGTGGTCGAGCCGACGTCGCCGCCGTGCTCTTCGTGCCGCACGGCCAGTTGCAGGGAAAGGCTTTCGGTGATGGGAACCTGTAACTCCCCGAACGCCGCATAGACCGAAGCGTCGAGGTCCTGCTCGGAGAGCGGACCCAGGAAGCCGAAGACGCCGTTGCCCTTGCCGGTGGCGCAGTTGAGGACATTCTCTTCCGGGCAGGGATTGAGCGCGATGTTGTTGATGTCGTTGACGTCGCGCTTGAAGCCGTTGTCGCGGTACTGTGCGCCGGCCGCCCATCCGATTGGGCCACCTCCAAGATCGATGGAAAGCTGCCCGTTCATCACCGCATCGACGACCGTTAGGGTCGTCTCCGACTGGTAGCCATACGGTTGGAACAGCCACTGGCCGATGGCGCGGCTGTTGGCGTTGGCCGCCGCCGAGCCGGCCACGAAGTTCGGATTTGTCTCGCCGCTGGCGGCGTTGGCGGCGATCCCGCTCGAGAAGGGATTGTAGTAGAGGCAGGAACCGACGCCGGCGACCCCGCCCTGGACGCCAGGCGTCACCGGATCGGTGTCACAGCCGGGGCCGCCCAAGCCGTTCAGGGCGTAGTAGAGCCGCGCAACGGGAATGTCATAGGTGACGATGTCGCTGCGGTTGACCATGTGGGTCACCGCCACATCCCAGCCGATTCCGTTGTCGAACTCGCCGCTGAGACCGCCCGAGAAGCGCCAGCCCTCGAAGAACCGCTGGTCGGGCTTGGAGCCTCCGGTCAGCGGATTTCCCCCCACGCCGTAGGGGCGCCAGAGCAGAATGTTCGCCGCTGTAAAGCCGGAGGTGTTGACGGCTGTCTGTTGGGCTGGCGTCAGCTGAGAGAAGAGGCTGCCGGGCAGGCAGGCCGCGAGGCCTGCGGTTCCGCAAAGGCCAGGGTTGCTACGCGGGATGATGAACGAGCCTGAGGCCGCGCCGGGGCCGAACGCCTGGGTGGGGCCATACGAAGGCGAGGTGCCCTCATGGGGCACGTCATGGCTGGCGTAGAGCGCCTCGGCGTGCAGCTTGATCTTGTCGGTCAGGTCCCAGTTGATCTGGCCGTAGATCTGATAATGGTCCTCGGTCTCGACCAGATTGTTGAACCGGCCGAACTGGAAATAGCAGCTCTGAGTTCCGGCTGCGGCGGTCACGAGGGTGTTGCCCAGGGCGGTGCAGTTGGGATCGATGATCCGGGTGGTTCCTGAGACATAGGAGCCCGGATTGCCGAACCCGGACCAGCTGCCGTTCGGGTTTTCCAGATAATCGTTCACCGCCCAGTTGCGCTCGAGCGTGTCCAGCTCTGAGCGGTGGCGGTATCCTACGGAGAGCAGCGCGTCGCCGCGATCACCGACCCAGCCATAGTTTGCGCTCAAGGAGTAGTCGCCGTTCGAACCGTCGATCGCGGTGTAGCTGCCGTTGAGCTCCAGGCCGTTCAGATCGGTGCGAGTGATGAAGTTGACGACGCCGCCGATCGCGTCAGAACCGTAGGTGGCCGCCGCGCCGTCCTTCAAGACCTCGATCCGGCCGATTGCGGCCGTCGGCAGCAGATTGGTGTCCACGCCAGAGCCGCCGGGCGAGCTGGCCAGACGCCTTCCGTTCATCAGCACCAGGGTGCGCACAGCGCCCAGCCCGCGAAGATTGATGTTCCCAGAGCCGGTCGTGGCTTGGCTGGCGAATTGGTTGGTTTCGCCAAGCACGCTTTGGACACCAGGGATCGACTTGACGATGTCGACCATGCTCGGCGCGCCCTGCTTTTGCAGGTCCTGGGCCGACAGAACGTCCACCGGCAGAGCCGCGTCCTCGGGGGTGCCGCGGATATAGGAGCCGGTGACGATGACTTCGGCGATCTCGCCGGTTTGGGCCAAGGCGCTGGTGGCGGTGAGGCCTGCGCCCAGGAGAATAGCCACGGCCGACGCGCCGCGCAGACAATCGGACTTCAGCATGAGTCCCCCCTGATGTTGATCGACCGCCATTGATTGACCGCCGTTACGCAATCATAGGCATCGATTAACCCAGACGTCCATATGTTAGATTGTTGTTCTATTATTTGGAATATGTGAGCTGTTTCACTATTTGGAACGCGCTGATATCGTCGCCTTAGGGGGCTCCATGGACACCACTGTCGCCAAGGGTTTTGCCGTTCTCGAAGTGTTGTCGCGCGCCAAGCGGCCGATGCGGCTGAGCGCCCTGACCGAGGCGCTCGGCTTCCAGAAGAGCAATGTCCATCGCCTCCTCGGGACCTTGATCGAGCTTGGCTACGTGCAGAAGGACGAGGAGACGGCTCGATATTTCGCTTCGCTCAAGGCGTGGGAATTGGGCGTGGCGATTATCTCGACCAACGCACTGCGGCGGATGATTTCGCCGCACCTGCAAAAGCTCCATCAACTGACCCTCGACACGGTGCTGCTGACCGTCCCAGTGGGCCATGAAGTGCTTTTCCTGGACAGGGTCGCGCCGGCGCGGGTGCTTCGCTACACCCCGCTCAATGGCACTCGAGCGCCAATGGCCGTCACAGCCTCCGGGCGGATTTTCCTCAGCGCCATGAGCGAGCCCCAGACCGCCATGTCGCGCGGCCTGGCTGAGCGGCCGGACGTCAACATGACGCTAGGCGAGATCACGCAGGAGCTGCCGAAGGTCCATCGTGATGGTTTTGCAGTGGTGACCGGCGGGCTTACGGCGCGCGTCCGGGCCGTCGCCGCGGCCATTTCCGGCTCGGACGGACGGCCGGTTGCGGCGATCACCGTGTCGAACGGAGAGTCCAGGATGGCCGGCGAGCATCTACAGGAGGCGATCGAGGCGCTGTTGACGACCTGCGCCGAGATCGGAGAGATCAGCCCGCCTTGACGGTTGCGAACGCTCAGGGGCTGCTGGGCGGCAGATGAGAGATCACCGGGCCAATCGCGTCCCAGGCCGCCTCTGCCGAGAGTTGAGCTGCGCCGAACCCCATCGTGGCGATGACCATCTCCTGATCAGGCAGGACAAAGCAGAATTGTCCCCGTGCGCCCGCGGCGAAGAACATCGAGACAGGAGCGGCTGGAACCCGAGCGGCGGCGTTCAGCCACCAAAGAAAGCCATAGCTGGGATTGGCGGGGGAGGAGCTCGTGGCCTGGCTGATGTAGTCAGCATCGATAAGCTGTCGCCCATCCCAGCGTCCGCCGTTCAGATAGAGCTGCCCAAGCCTGGCCATGTCGCGGCAAGACAGTACGATCGACCCACCGAAGCGGACGTTGTCGTTCCGATCGACGCCCTCAGGCTGATAGTTGAACTGTTCGCAGCCAAGCGGCGAGATGATCTGTTCCATCATGAAGCGATGGCTGCTCACCCCGGCCGCGGCCGCGACGATGTCGGCCAGATGATCGGCCGCCGCGCCGTCGTAGTAGAAGGTTTGGCCGGCAGGAAGCGAGACCCCGTAACCTGAAGGTGAGCCTTTCTCGCCGACCTTCTCCCATGCGTACTCCACCCCGGGGCCAGGCGACCTTGGGTCGTCCAGCCGGCGCGGAGGTCGAGAGCTCGGCTTGACGTTGAGGGTGCCTCCGCTCGTCATGGTGAGCAGGTGCCGGATTGTCGTTTCCGGCCTCAGGCCGGATATCTCTGGCCGGTGATAGCGGGCGGCCAGATCGTCGAGCCCCAGGAGACCCTTTGTGTAGGCCAGGCCGACCATCGTCGAGCCCCAGGACTTGCCCGAGGAGAACGACACGTTTCGCCACTCCGGCGAGGCCAGATGATAGTCGTTCCGCCAATAGCGTTCATACACCAGGACGCCGTTGCGAATGACGACCAATCCCTGTCGCTCGCCGGTGAGGGCGAGCGCATCGGCGGCGCGGTTCAGGGTCTCGGAAGACAGGCCGTGCGCCTCTGGTTCGCCCTTACGCCAGGGGCCGGAGCCGGGGCCTTGCTCCCTCACGCCGCGCTCTCCGCCTTCGTGGGAAGGCGGTCAGCGTCACTAGCTAGCGATCTCTCGCCCATTTCAGCGCCCAAGAGCTGCGACCACGTCGAAGGAGAACTTGGCGATTTTGAAGCCTTCACCCTGGTCGAGGCCACGGCGGACCACCACGACGTTCTTCGACGGAATGATCATGGCGTACTGACCAAGCGCGCCGCCTGGGCTGTAGGCGTCAGGCGCAAGTCCCTCCAGACCTCCATAGATCCAGAACTGCGCGCCATAGGCAGGCCCTGGCGTGGCGCGCGCGGGCGGTTGGGCGGGCGCTGGCGTTGAGACGTATTTCACCCAGCCGGCTGGCAAGATCTGTTCGCCATTCCACTTGCCGTCCGCCAGATGCAGCAGGCCAAACCTGCCGAAGTCGCGCGCGGTGCTCCAGCACTGCCCCGAGGCCAGGAAGTCGCCATTCCAATCGGTCTCGACGAGCGTCCGTGTCATGCCGATTTTCCACATCAGCTCGCGGTGAGGGAAACTCATAAAGGCGTGGTCATCGCCCACCGCTTGGCGAAGCGCCCGCACCGCCAAGATGGTGTCTGATCCGGCGTAGACGAACCGCGATCCGGGCCGCGCATCGACCATGTTCAGCGCCGAGACCTCGGCGGCCGCAGCCCCTGACCTGTAGAGGGACTGCTGAGGATCGCCGGCAGCTTCGGTGTAGAGGCCGCTCGCCATGTGCAGGAGGTCGTTGACGGTGATGTCGCCGCGGGGATCTCCCGGCCGCGTCCACTCGCTAAGAGGCGCCTTCTTTTGAAGGTCGATCAGGCCCTTGCGCACGCCCACCCCGACCAGACCGGCGGCGAGGCTCTTGCACATGGAGTTGGTGCGAGACAAGACGTGCGGCCCATAGCCGGGCCCATAGCGCTCGGCGACGATCTTGCCATCCTTGATGACCACGACGCCCCAGGTCGCGCCCTTGTAGGGGCCGGCCTGACCAAGGAACGCCTGATCGAGAACTTGCTCCAACCGGGTGGCTTGCGGCTTGCGCAGCTTTGCGACGGCGTTCTGATCACCCATCGGCCAGGGGCGCGCATCGAGATCCGGGGCTAGGACGTCCGCGGGCCAAGTCGCAAGAGCGCCCACGGCATCTATTTTCGCGCCGATCGGAAGCTGAACGCAGCCGAGGTTCGCACGCCAGGCGGCGATGCGCGGCTCCATGTCCGGCGAGTAGCTGACCGACACGGTGCGTGCTTCACGGTCGATCTTCATCGGCAAGGCGGCCGATCGCGCGCTACGGCCGCCCGCGGTAGCTTCGACAAGCGCTTCGCTCATCCCCGAAGCGAACAAGCCCGTACAGTAGTGAAGCGCGCGGAAACCTGCGGCCTGCGCAAGGGCGTGACGGGGCGAGGCGCCGCCACTCCTGGCTTCGGCGGTCGCAGCCGCAGGGCGTGGTCCGCTCGCCTCCTGGGCGCTGGCTGGCGGGGCGCTCAACGCCAATGCGATGGCGAGTATCGTCAGTGAGGGCTTAGTCATTGTCATGTCCAAATCAGACCTGCGGCCCTAACGGTGCAGGGTGCGACCCATCTGTTGGCTGGCGTAGCGGCTCATAAAGGCGCGCTCGCCGGCGTAAGGGTCCCTCGCAAGTGTCGGGGGAATATCGAACAGCATCACCGGCCGATCGGTCAGGTCATATGCTCGCCAGCTTGGAATGGCGGCGTTGTTAGGATCTCCGGCGCGCGCAAAGCTGATCCATGTCTCGGCCATCGCGTTTGCCAGCAGGCTGGTCTCCTCGCTCTCGGGGCCGGTGAGGTGGGTGGCGACCGCTACGTTGTCGAACATGAAGGGCAGATCGAGGGTGTGCTGGCTGATGCGGCGCCCGCCCTCGGCGGGAGAGCGCCAGACCAGTTGATAGGAATAGGTCGGGGCCGCGCCGGCCTTCACCCGCTGTTCGGCCATGATCGTTTGGTCCAGGATGTAGCCGCGAGCCGAGGCGATTTTGAAGTAGAGCTCTGAAGGAGAGGCGTGCGGGCTGGTCGCCTGGAACGCGGCGATCGCCGCGTTGACCTCGTCCTCGCCCACATAACGCGGCAATCGTCGGCGCAACTCGGCCATATCCAGGTCAAACGCGCCAGGTTCATAGCCGAGCTGGTTGGAAAGCTCGGTGCGTGTCGTGCCGACCATCATCGGCAGATGGTTCGAAATCGCCGGCGACGCCGGAAGGAAAGGGTGGGTCTTGAAGGCAAGGCCGTCCAGCACCGGGGAGAACCGGGACCGCGTTTCGCGCATCACCTTCAACTGAGCCGCGCTCAGCGCCTCAACCGGCGCTTCCAGCAGCTTGGCGGCGTCGCTTGGCGCTAGGTCGAGCGTTCTGAGCAGGGCGTCGGTGAGCTGGGCCGCCTTCTCGGGCGATTGGACCCGCAGGTGCGAGCCGCTCTGCACGACGCCCCGGTGGAACAGGCCGCTGGCGTCTTCGCCCGCATAGCAGAGACTGACCTTCCGGCCGCCCCCGGACTGTCCGAAGATGGTGACGTTGTCAGGGTCGCCGCCAAAGCTGGCGATGTTCTCGCGCACCCAGCGCAACGCCGCGATCAGATCCAGATATCCGACATTGCCGGCCGCGGCGTAGGCTTCGCCCAGGCGATCACCCAAGAAGCAATGGCCGAACACATTGAGCCGGTGGTTGAGGCTGACGACCACGACGTCGCCGCGCGCCGCCAGCCGCGAGCCGTCATAGACCTTCTGCGACGCCGATCCCGCCTCGAAGCCGCCGCCGTGGAACCAGACCATCACCGGTCGCCGCGCGAGGTCGGTTCTTGGCGTCCAGACATTGACGCGAAGACAGTCCTCGCTCATCGGCCCCTTGTCGGCCAGCGGCCCGCGCATCTGTGGAGACTGCGGGCCATAGGCCAGGGCGTCCTGAACGCCGCTCCAGGTGGGCGGGGGCTGAGGTGGGCGGAAGCGATTGGGCCCGGACGTGTCGGCGCCGTAGCGCATGCCCTTGAAGACCGAGACTGACCCTTGGCGCGACCCTCGCACCTTGCCCTGCGCGGTCTTGACCACAGGTCCCTCGGTGATGGGTTCGGGAGGAAGTGTGCTCATTTCGAGCCTGCTCCTGGACGTTCAGCGTGCGATGAGTTCGATGAGCGGTTTGCAGTCGGGAAGGGTCTCTATTCCCCGAACCGCGGCGATGAGGGCCTGCGCGCGCTCGGGCCCCAGGTGCTCGACCATCAGGTTGAAAGCCTTGGATTCAACATCGGCCGCGTCCATTGGATGGGACGGGAATCCCAGGACATGGGGGACAAACCGGGAGAATTCTCGCCCGTCTTCCAGGGTGATCCGCACCCGGGCGGACTCGGTCCTAGGCGAGCCGGGGGCGGCTTCTTGCGCAGGGTCGTGGGCGATTTCGATCTTGGCCATCAGGCTCTGGACTGTCTCATCTTGGGCCATGCGCGTAAGGCTCTGCGCGCTCACAAAATCCAGACGTCCATCGATCAGGATGATCGCCGCGAGGTAGCGCAAATTAAGCGCGGGCATGGCGGCGTCGCGAAACGCCTGCCAGCGGCCCGGCATCTCGATGAATACGCTTTGAACCGCGTGGCCCGCGATCTGAGGCGACAAGTCGAGCAGCGCCTCGACCGCCGGCTGCGTCGGGCCGCCCACCGGATAGCGCTTGAACGCGGTCAGCGGCAGTTCGGAGCGCTCGTCGAGATCGTCGACTAGATAGCCCCGGTTCGCATCGCCTCCGGAGAACATCGCGCTGCGCATCCAGCCGCCCGGATGGTCCAGAGCGTCCCGAACGCCTCGGAAGCCCGCCGCAACCATCAGCGCGGCATGAAGGCCGTCGCGAGCGCCCATGCCGGCGAAGACGAACGCCTTTTCGATGTGTTCGACGTCGAGCAGCCATTGCCAGGAGCCCGACGCTTGCTGAGCGCAGAAGGTGAATACGTCGCTGATCCTGTCAGCGGGCAGGCGCAACAAAATCGCGGCGGCTGTGGCGGCTCCGAACAGGGGCCCAAGGCCGTGATTTGCAATGCCCGCGCGGCGCAGGTTCTCGACGCCAAGAGCCTTGGGCATTCGCCCAGCCAGTTCGTAGCCGGCCATGACAGCGCGGAGCAGGTCGGCCCCCGAGGCTCCCCGCGTCTCGGCGATCCCCAAGGCTGCGCTTAGCACTGCGGGACCTGGCTGGACAAAGGCCGACGGAATGAAGTCGTTGATCTCCGCGCCGTGTCCCGTCATGGCGCTGGCGAACACAGCATCGACGATGCTGGCGCGGGCATGAGTGCCCAGGATCGTGGCTGCGTTCGGACCGCCGCCGCCGCCGCTCAGCGAGAGGGCGTAGTTGCGGGCCAGGACCGCGGGTTCCAGGTCGCGACATGCGACGACGGCCGCAAGCGTGTCCAGGATGTGGAGCTTGGCCAATTGGCGATGCGCCTGACAAGGCCAGGCGTCCAGAGCGCCGCTGACGTATCTAGCCAACCGTTCGCCGACCGGGGTTTCCAATGCGGGCTGGCTCATGGCCGGTCCAGGGCCTCTGTCATGCGAGCCCGGGTCTCGAGCAGCGCCTCAATGATCGCATCGCGCGTTTTTCCAGCGAGCCTCTCGCGGGGCGCAGACACGGACAAGGCGGCGTCTGGGGGTGCGCCTCCGACTGCAACCGCTGCGCCGATGCTCGTGACGCCGGGGCTGTAGCCGGAGAGCGCGTATCCCCGCTGACGGCACTCTTCGAGTTCCGTCATCAGGGCGGGGACATCCAGGTCGCGGTGGGCTGCGACCTCTTCGATAATCTGGGGGGCGTCGATGCGAGCCGAGAGGATCGCCTTGCCGCCCGCGGTGAGCGGCGCGGGCACGCGGCTTCCGACCCGGGTGAGGAAACGCACCGGTCGGGCGGCGGTGAGCTTCTCCAGATAGAGGACGTCGTTTCCAGACAACACCGTCAGGCTGACCGTTTCCCCCGTGGTCCGATGCAGCGTCTGAAGGAAGCCGGCCGCGACGCGGTAGATTGGGAGGTCGGCGACAACGCCAATGCCGATCTCCCAGGACCGAAGGGTAGGGCGATAGCGCCCAGAGTCGTCCTGGTCGGCGTATCCCAGTTCCGAGAGCGTCGCGAGGATCCGGTGGACCGTGCTCTTCTGGAGGTCGGTCGCGGCAGACAGGTCCGATAACCGCGCCGGTCCACGCGAGCGGGCCAGCGCCTCCAAGATGGCGAAGCTGCGCGAAACCGCCCGATCCATACCTACCTCGACTCCCTGGTCTTTCGCAGATCCTAGCGCAGGCGTCATCGTTGTTCCAAGTCATGAAATCTTGTTCCGTCTAGCGGAACTTTGTGCGGCTCGCTGCACCGGCCCGCCGGCGACCCGGGCGTCGCTGCGGGCGTCACGGTGCTTGTGCTCCAGTTACAGGTGGTTGGCTCATGGCGCTGAGCCTGTGGGCCGGCAGGGCAGGTCAAGCGTGCCGCGCGACTTTTACACTGTCGAGCCACGGCTTCGGAGCATGGGCGGGCCGGCTAGGCGGCAGGCGGCCGACAGGGCTGCACGGTCGAAGTCCGTATGGGCGCCAGTAATCCGGCCTGCGAGGTGTTCGCGCAGCGTGTCACAGAGGCGAGAAGTTGGGATGGCCGGCCACGCGAGCAGGACCGATCACATGCAGCCGGATATTGAAGGGACTGAAGGCGTCCTCGGGTTCACCAGAGTCTCCTAGAAGAAGACCCCGCTCCCGCCAGCGAAGCCGACAATGCCGATTTCGCAAATGCTTGACGCGCGATGGCACGCCGTCACCACGTCGATCACGACAAACTCTGGGTCGGGCCGCAGCGCGGCGAAGGGAAGCCGCGAGCCCCGGCTCGACGAACGGGTCGAGCTCGGAGGCTCGCCTTAGCCCATGCCGCTTCGCGAGTCGGCGAAGCGCTCGGTGATCTCCGGAAAGCCCATCGGTAGAGGGCGCAGGGCGATTTGCGGTAGGCTGAGTATCCCCGTCCCTAGGGCGACGCAGATAGTCGGTAGGACAGGGGCAGCCGCTTCAGCGCCAGAGGCAGCCAGGCGACGAGGGCGATCAGAACGCTCGCCCCCGTCATGGCCAGGATGTACGGGGTCAGCGCGAAGTCAGGCATCGACCCTAGATCCCCTGGCTGCCGCACATCAGGCTTACGCAGCGGCGATGGCTTTCTCCACGTCCTGCAGCGCATGACCAGTCAGGTCCTTGGCGATCTCGCCCGTTAGGACCGCCGTTAATCTGGCGTGATACTGCGGCCGGATGGCGCCGAGGGTTCTAGGAGCGGCAATGATCAGCAGGGACGAGATCTCGCCGGCCAGGACCTGTTTGTTGAGCAGATCAATGACACCGGTGGAGAAGCCATCTTCCCTGTCCTGCCCGCCATCGGGATTGGCCGAGGACCCATGGCGCCCAGGAGTGGAGCCTTGGTGATGATCATCCACTGTCTCGTGGGCCAGGGGCGTCAGCTTCAGGCCAGCTTCATCGCCGGCGTTGCGGAACAGGTTGAACTTCTCGCCGTCGGCGACGGCGACTGTGGCGCCTTTGGGAAGCTGCATGGAATCTCCAGATCGTCCGCCGTCGCTGGGGGCATGAGCATGGACATTCCATGCGCAGAGTATCGAAAGCCGGCGGCGTCGTTCCAACGCGTGCGCAGTAGGGCTGTTCCGTGGAGCCGGACCGGGCGCTAGCTAGGGTCAGTTGTTGCGGCGCATGACGCCGGCCATGACCACCTGCGTACGCTCATCAAGGCGAGGCTTGGGGATGCTGTTCAAGGAATTCCATGAAAGTCCGCCCTCGGTCCGAGCCCGAAATGAATTGGTGAGCAAGCCGAACCGCAGACGAAAGTCCCAATGAAAATTGTCGAATCCCGAATGATCTTTCGACACCGGGCGGCATACCAGTCTCGCTCAGAGTAAGGGCGTCTACCCGCTCGTTTCCGCTCGACCAGCAAGTATGCTGAGAACCGGCGCCTTCATCTTGAAACCAGAATTGCGCGCGCGTTGCCGCCGCCAGCGCGCTGCCGTGGCGCAGCCTTACCGGCCCCGCATGAAGTGGCTGAAAGAAGGGACGTTAGTCGCGCAGTCCGCGTCTCGGCGAGGGCCGGAAGCTAGCGATCCCAAGCGGAAAGAGCGCCACCGCCGAAAGCTGGAACGCTAGTCTTCCGAGATGTCCTCAAGCGCGTGGCCCACAGCACGGGCCGAGTGCTCTCTCGCCACATCGCCGAGCGACAGAATACCGGTGAGCTTTCCCTCGTCGTTAACGATCACCAAGCGTCGCATCTGCAGGTCGGCCATCTTCTTGGTGGCGTCCTTGAGGCTCTCGCTATCTCGGCATGTCTCGACCGGCGCCGTCATCACCTCGCTCACCGGGATGCCGGTGTCGCGCCCTTCACCGACAACCCTGATGACGATATCCCGATCCGTGATCACGCCGACGATCCTATCACCTTCGGAAATGGGCATGACGCCGGTGTCTATCTCCGACATCCGGCGTGCGACCTCGGCGACGGTGTCCGTTGGTCTTGCAACCTGGACCGCGTGCGTCATCACGTCTGAGACTTTCATGGTCGCTCCTGTAATTGGCTCAGACCCAACGAGCGCCGACCTGCCTCGTTCCATGCTGAACAGAGTCTTCAGAGCGACCCTAAAGATCGCGCCAGGGTGTGGAACTGGAATGGCGTGGAGAGCTTCCATGCGACATGGCCGGTCTGCTCGTTGTCTTTCTGAATTTGGCCGCTGCGGCGGCCTACGTCATCGCCGCAAGGGCGTTCATTCGAGGGGTCCGGCGTGGATTGGGCCGATCAAGTTCTGTCGAAGGCCTTGAGCTATCCTCGACCCTGCGCGATCAGTCGCGTGAGCTTGCCGTGGGCGCGGGTTGGGCCGCAGCCGGCACGGCCCTGGAAGGCGCATCGCTGCTGGCGATCCTACTGATCTCGCTCTTCCAGTAGATCGTCACCAACGCAGGAAAAGCTGCGGATGGGCGGACTTCGAAAAACCTTGACCTGAGGTGTGACCGTGGCCCGATGTTAATTCGACGCCACCGACAGAGAGCGACCTATGGTGAGAATGGATCGGCGCGGGAGGCGACGCTTCGAGTGGCTTCGGACCGCAATGTGGCTCGCGATTGGGACCATGTTGGTCGCGCCGCTTGTGGCGATGCAGGTCACACCCGAGGTCTCCTGGACACCCAGCGACTTTGCGGTGGCGGCCGCACTCCTGATTGTCCTGGGCTTGGCCTGCGAGCTTGTCGCGCGTAGTCCCCTGACATTCACCTACAAGGCCTTATCAGCCATCGTGCTTGTCGCCGTCGCGGCCACTTTGTGGGCGCAAGGGGCGGTGGGCGTCTTCTAAGGGTCAGCGGAAATCTCGCGCCTTCTGCTTCAGGGTGTCGATGTGCAGGTCAGGGACAAATATGTCTCGCGCCGTAAAACCCACCGGAGGCCCATCTCGCCGATCAGACGCGCTTGATCCGCGCGCAAATTCATCGCCGCGGCCGTGGGGGAGGGGAAAAGCGGTGTCGCGCCCGCCAAGGCTCGCGAGCAAGGCCGAAAGGTCGAACAGCTTATGGGCGATGAGGTGGACAACGTCGCCCTCTCGCTGGACGCGCCCTTCAATCCCAAGCATCGAAGCCGACAGGATGGTTCTGCGGAAGGTTTCATAGAGTTTGGGCCAGATCACCAGGTTGGCGACGCCGGTCTCATCCTCGATCGTGACGAACACCACCCCCTTGGCCGAACCTGGCATCTGTCGCACCAGAACTACGCCCGCGGTCTTGAGGAACCGACCATCCTTGGCGCACATCGCCCCGGTGCAGGTCATATAGCGGTCGGCTTCCAGGTCGGGCCGCAGGAAGCTCAAGGGGTGAGCCCGCAAGCTCAGGCCGACGTGGCCGTAGTCCTCGACCACTTCGCGGCCTGCGGTCATGGGTTTTAGTACGACAGGTGGTTCATCGACCTCCGGCACAAGCTGCTGCTCGCGTGCGGAAGCGGCGGCGAACAACGGCAAGGGTTCGTCGCGCAGCGCCTTGATGGCCCACAGCGCCTCGCGCCGCGGCAGGTCGAACGCTGACTGGAAACCGTCTGCCTGGGCGATCTTAACGAGGCTGGCGGCCGATACGCCTGCACGCCGCCATAAATCATCGACGGAGGCGAACGCGGTGTCGTTTCGCGCCGTAACGATCGCGCCGCCGTCGACGTTGGAGAGGCCACGCACCATGCGCAGGCCCAGACGCACAGCGAAGTGGTCACCATCTGGCTCCAGAGTGCAGTCCCAGCGCGATGCGTTGGCGCAGACGGGGCGGACGTCGACGCCATGCTCGCGTGCGTCTCGCACGATCTGCGCAGGAGCGTAGAATCCCATGGGCTGAGCATTGAGGAGGGCTGCGCAGAACACGTCCGGATGCCAGCATTTGAGCCACGACGAGGCGTAAGCGATCAGGGCGAATGACGCCGCGTGGCTCTCGGGGAAGCCGTAGGAGCCAAAGCCTTCAAGCTGGCTGAACGTCCGCTCGGCGAACTCTTCAGCGTAGCCGCGCTCGACCATGCCGCCGACCAGCTTGTCCCTGAAGTGACTGACGCCGCCCGTGAACTTGAACGTCGCCATCGCCCGCCGCAACTGATCGGCCTCGGTGGCTGTGAAGCCGGCGCACTCGATGGCCACCCGCATCGCCTGCTCCTGGAACAGCGGCACCCCGAGTGTCTTGCCGAGCACCTTTTCTAGCTCCGGCTTGGGATATTCCACCGGCTCCTTGCCTTCGCGACGCCGCAGATAGGGATGGACCATGTCGCCTTGGATCGGGCCGGGACGGACGATCGCCACCTCGATAACCAGGTCATAGAAGGTGCGAGGTTTGATGCGCGGCAGCATCGCCATCTGCGCTCGGCTCTCGATCTGGAAGACGCCAAGCGTGTCGGCCTTGCGGATCATTGCATAGGTGCGGGGGTCCTCGGCCGGGATGGTGGCCAAGTCCAGATCGATCCCCTTGTGAGCTTTCAAGAGATCCAGGCCTCGCTTCATGCAACTCAGCATCCCGAGCGCCAGACAATCGACCTTCATGAACTTCAGAGCATCGATGTCGTCCTTGTCCCATTCGATCACCTGTCGGTCCTTCATCGCCGCCGGCTCGATGGGAACGAGCTCGTCAAGCCGGTCGTGAGTCAAAACGAATCCGCCAGGATGCTGGGAAAGGTGACGCGGCGCGCCCTTCAGCTGGCGCGCCAACTCCAAGGTCAGGCGCAGTCGGCGGTCGCCAAGGTTTAGGTTCAGCTCTTGCGCATGCTTGGCCTCGACGCCGTTCTCGTCCCAGGCCGACACCTGGCCCGACAGCGCCTTGACCAAATCCTCTGAGAGACCCAGCGCCTTGCCGACATCGCGAATGGCGCCGCGGGCGCGATAGCGGACAACCGTCGAGCAGAGGGCCGAGTGGTCGCGTCCATAGGTGTCGTAGATCCACTGCATGACGATCTCGCGCCGCTCGTGCTCGAAATCGACGTCTATGTCCGGTGGCTCGCGGCGCTCTTCGGACACGAAGCGCTCGAACAGCAAGTCGTTGCGCTCTGGATCGATGGAGGTGATCCCAAGCACGTAGCAGACCGCCGAGTTGGCGGCCGAACCGCGCCCCTGACAGAGAATGTCGCGGCTGCGGGCGAACTGGACGATCGAGTTGACGGTCAAGAAGTATGGCGCGTAGGCCAGCGTTTCGATGAGGTGCAACTCGTGTCGCAGAATGGCCTTCACCTTCCCAGGCACGCCCTGAGGATAGCGCCGCTCGGCGCCTTCCCAAGTCAGATGGGCCAGACCCTCCTGCGGAGTCATTCCCGGCAGACAGGCCTCCTCGGGATACTGATATTTCAGCTCATCAAGACTGAAGCGGCAGCGAGCTGCTATCTCCAATGTTCGCGCAAGGGCGTCAGGATATTTCGCCAGCAGCCGGTGCATTTCCTCGGCCGGCTTTAGGTGGCGATCGGCATGCCGCTCGCGCCGGAACCCCAGTTCATCGATCGTGCAGCCGTGGCGTACGCAGGTCACCACGTCCTGCAAGATGCGGCGGCCAGGATGGTGGAAAAGAACGTCGTTGGTCGCCACGGTAGCCACGCCCGCCGTCGCCGCGAGGCTTGAAAGGTCGTGCAGGCGCATCGCATCGCCCGGCCGGCGGCGCAGGCTGAGCGCTAGATACGACTGCGCGCCGAACACAGCCTTCAGTCGTCGCAAGCGCTGAACGCACACCTCGTCGGCTTCGTCCGGAACGAGAACGGCGATGAGACCCTCGGCGTAGGCGGGCAGATCCGACCATTCCAGATGACACTTGGCCTTGCCGGCGCGGCGCTTGCCGAGCGACAATAATCGGCAGAGTCTGGCGTACGCGGGCCGGTCGGTGGGATAGACCAGCACGCCCGAACCGTCGGCTAGGTCCAGGCGGCAACCGACAATCAGCCGAACTCCGCTCGCCCCGGCCGCTTCATGAGCCCGCACGATCCCGGCGAGGGAATTGCGGTCGACAATGGCTAGGGCCTCAATCCCGCACATCGCCGCCTGGTTGAACAACTCTTCGCAAGAGGACGCGCCACGCAGGAACGAAAAGTGCGAGGTGACCTGGAGCTCTACATAGCCGCTCATCGACGCCAGCCTGGGCGCGGGATCTTGAACCGCCCCGCCACCAACGCCCAGCTAAAGGCGTGAGCGCAGGCCTGAGGAGGGACGGTGCTCATCCGAACACCCCGTGCATGAACCAGCGAAGGTCGCCGGTGCCAGGTTGCTCGCCGTCGCCGCGCCTGAAGACCCAAAAGCGCGAGCCGGCCTCGTCCTCCAGTTGGAAGTAGTCGCGCACGGCGTCCAGTTCGCCGTCGCGCCGCCACCACTCGCCGAAGATCCGTTCGGGTCCGTCTGCGCGGCTGACACGGCGACGAACGCCGCGCCAGGTGAAAGACCCTGGAGGTCGGTCGGGCAAGAGCGACAGCGCCTCTATCGGCTCTGGTCGTGACAGAAGGCGGGCCGGGCGCGGCCAGCGCAGCGGCCACGCCTCCGCGATCTCCGGCGCTTCCGGTTCGAGCTTGCGGACCGAACGCTCAGGCACGTCGCTTTGCGCAGGAGCCAGCCGGTAGAGCCTTCGGGCTCCGTGACGGTTGGCAAGCATGTCGATTAGCTCGCTGACGTCCGGGTCTGTAACCCCCGTCAATCCATTGCTCGTCGCCAAGGGGAGCAGCAGGTCTGTGAACGGCGCGGTCAGCACCATGGTCTCAACCCCAAAGCCCGGATCGACGGTTTCCAGCTTGTCGCAGAGAAGCCGCGTAAGCCGCCGAATGTCGCGAAGCGGCTTGGCCACGCCGATGCGGACAACTTCGATCTGGTTGTCGACCCGATGAAATCTCAGGTCGAGCGTCCTGGCTCCCAGGCTTTTGGCATCGAGCAACCGGCAGAGCGCCTCCACCAGCTGCAAAGTGTAACGGGCCAGGGTTTCGGGGGCGCTGATGGGCTCGGCGAACGCCCTACGCACCTGGATGATCTCTGGCGCCTCGATCGGTTCGATCGGCTCAGCGGTACGGCCATAGGCGTGGTCCAGCCGGCGAGTCAGCTCAGGGCCGAACCTCAAGGCCAGAGGTGCGCGCGGCTGGCGCTCGATCTCGCCGACCTGATCAAGCCCCATTTTGGAGAGCGCCAGGATAGTGTCCTCGGGAAGGCGCAGCGCCCTCGTCGGAAGGTGCGCTATGGCCCGCCCGCTCTGGTCGGATGAAACCGCCGCCGTGGGCAGGGCGACATATCGCGCGAGGGCATGGGCCGAGCCCCACGTCCCCGACGCGGCGGCGCGAGCCGCAACACCAACGGCGGCTAGGCGTTCAACCATGTCGGCCAACAGGGCCTCTTCGCCGTGGTGAAGATGGGCCGCTCCGGTGACATCGAGAACCAAACCATCGCGCCCGTCGGCCGCAACGATGGGCGCGTATCTGCGCAGCGCCCAGAGCGCAAGACGGTCTAGGTGTTCCTCGTCGCCCTCAAGATCGGCGTCGGCGACGATCAGTTCAGCGCACATCGCTCGGGCCTCGGCCACCGGCACCCCAGGACGCAGGCGCAGCGCCTGGGCCGCGGCGTCCGCCGCCAACACGATCCGCTTGCGATCGCGGCGGCCGACAAGAACCAACGGGGTGTCAACTGGCGGCGCGTTTTTCCCAAGCCGCCGTCGATGACGATCGGTCGGCCAAGTCGGCAGGTAGAGCGAGACGACCCGTCTCATCGCAAGCTTCCAGTTCAAAATCAGCACATTCACCGGCTTTGCAGCGGAGCAACTCAACGAACCACCGAGGCCGCCCGACGCCCGCGTCGGGCAGAGGCGTGGAGGGAAGGGCGCTCACCCGCCAGCGAGTATTGGCGGCCGTCGGTTGTCCAAAGTCCGCAGCTTCGGCCTGGCGGCGCCAACGACGAACCGCAATTCCCAGCGCGCCGGTATCCTCCGCGCAAAGCTGGAGTCGGCGTGAAGCAGTCATGGATAGCCGCGAGATCTCGCCGACCACGGCGCCGAAGCCGCCATGTCGGAGCGCCTCCTCGCAGGCGGCCAACACCGCCTTGTCATCCCCTGCCTCAAAATAGATAAGCCGATCAGGAGAAAGGCCGACCTGGTTGAGCGCCGGGGCGAAAAGATCTGTGCGGGTGACGCACCAAAGCACCTTGCCCCTGGTTCGCGCCGCAATGCCGGCGGCGAACAAGGCCGAGGCCGCGCCGTCGATGACACCCTCGCCCCCGCCGGCCACCTCGTGCAACGCCCCCAGAGCAAGTCCACCGCCCGGCAGCCGAGCATCGAGGCTCGCGACCCCGAACGGCAACACCTGGCGCTGCGTGCGCCCCACTCCTTCGATACGGGCGATCTCCGTACGCAGACGCTCGAAGGGGGAGGGGGCAATGGTCATCGACTCCGGAACTACGTGGCGGTATGTATGTTCCGCATTTGTTCTGTTTCGTTGGCGGGAGAGTCAAGTGGCGTTTGCGCACACGGGGGACGAAGGGCCGCTAAGTTCGCGGCGGAGCCCTCGATGACCCAGACCCCCTCCACTCTCAAATCTCCGCCTGTGAAAGCCTTGCAGCGATTTCACATTGGTCAGGTCGGCGACGATACGGTCGCTGATTATCTTGGGAGCTCTTTCTCGCTGGCCATCTGCTGCAAGAGGTGTCAGCGACTGGTCGAATGGTCCCCGCCGGACCTGGAGCGCCGGTTTGGCGATAGGCTGAACCTACGGATAGCTGACATCGCTGAGCGTCTGACCTGCGCCGCCGAGGACGGCTGCGGATCGCACGACATCGCCGTCTTCCCGCACCTATACGATATGCCGTGGTCCTGGAGCGGGGCGAAAGCCTAAGCCAGAATGGCGTCGTCCTGCCGCACTCCGCGGGCGACGACCTTGAGCGCGCCTTCGGGCAGCGATCGCTGCAAGCTCTGCACTTCAGACCACGGAGCGTTGCTCATCCAGAGGTCCCACTCGGCGGGGGTGGTGAGGATCACCGGCATGGCTTTCTGGTGATAAGACCTCACCGGTTCGGCAGCTTCAGTCGTGAGGAACCCGTAGGCCTCGATCTCCTCCCACCCTTTGCTCTTCATGCGCACGCACGCGTGAGGGGTCCAGACGCCCGCAAAGAAGGCCAAAGGTCGTGTCTCATCCAGCGCGAACCAGATGTTCTGGCGCGTCTTCTCATGGTCCTGATCGGGTTCAGCGAACGAGGTGAAGGGGACCAAGCAACGATTGGCCGGGCCTAACCAAGGGCGCCAGTGCGCATTGACCTCGCCTCGGGCGTTGGTGGTGTTGCGAACATTGGTGACGCCCTTGTCGGGCTCCATCCTCAGCAGTTCGTCGAAATCGAACTCCGTGCCCTTCTTTCGCAAACTATCGGCCCGCTTGTTGGCGGCGTCGAGTAAGGCGCGCTTGGAGGTCGGCATCCCCCACCGCAAGTCTCGCATTTCGCGCGAACCGTCAGCGCCCTGCACGACGACCGGCGCCAGATAGTCCGGATAGATTCCAGGCTGTGGTGGCTGATTGTTGTTGCGGTCGCTCATGGCGCGAGCCAACCGGGCCGCCTCGGCTCGCGTCTTCATCATCGCATAGAGATTGCACATGTCGCCGCGTCCCACGCTTCCTCATCATAGAAGCCTCCGAGCGTCACGCTGTCGATCCCTGCGGGCGCGGCGGCCTTCACGCCAATCACGAAGGCCGCGCAGCCATGCGCGCCGCCTAACGTGCCCTGCGAATGCTGCCGACAGGTTCTAAGGGCTCCTCGCCGAGCGAGCGGGTGAGGTTCAAAATCGTCGTGCGCATGCCCGGCTGGATGCAGGCGAAGGCTTCCAAAAGTTGTATGGCTCCTGGCACGGCGAGCTTTTCGAACAGGCTCGCATCGGCCCGCGGGATGGCGATCTCACCGACCAGTTCGCCGACAGACGCGTCAAGCCTCTCAGCGATCTTCACGAGCATGGAAGCTGAAACGCGATTGGCGCCGCGCTCATACTTCTGCACCTGCTGGAAGCTAACCCCCAGATGGTCGGCAAGGTTTGATTGAGAAACGCCCAGGCCCTTGCGGCGCTCGCGGATCCGGCGGCCAACCGCCACATCAATGGGGTCCGGGCCTCGATTTTCGAAGTCGTCGTTCACGCAAAGGTCCCTATTGGCCACGATGGGCTCACTGCCCTTCCACCGCTTGGCGACCCTGAGATCGCCCCGCGGGGGGAGCAAACGAGCAAGCAGCCGCGCCGTTCCGAGGTGTGCCCACGTACCGACTGTCAGGCGCTTAGCAGGTTGTCTTGGTCCTGGCTGGGCGGCAAGACCGTGACTGCTAGCTCTCGATCCCCCACGGCCTGCTTTGTAGGCCTTTCAGGCCGCGCTCTCGCCGGGAAACCCAGCTGGCCGTGACGGGTTCTCCCTGGACAGGAGGTGACGTGTCCAAGCCCTTAAACCCTGGGAAGAGCGAGCTTCTGGCGCCTGCTCAAACGAAAACGGAGATAGCCGGTCCCACCTCGCCAGCGCCACATCCGCATCCGGTGACGCCCGACGGTCGCTATTTTGTGGTCAGGGGGCGCTTGTGGCGGACGGCCGATCCAAGCCTGTCCGTCGATCAGCGCCAAGGCTTCGTTGACGAGCTCATGAGCGCCCGCCGCGCGGTACGCACGGCCAAGCTGGCCGGCGACGCGTCCGCGCTGGCCGTAGCGCGTGGGGCCGTTGACGGCGCCAAGCGCGCACTAGGCGAGCGCGGGCCGGTTTGGTGGGCCGAGGGCGCGCCAGACTTGAACCGTCATATGGCGAGCAACACTCCCTACGCTCAGTGGTTCTCAGAAATCTACATGTCTGACAACCCGGGGGAGCACCGTGCCGATAAATCTTCGGACAAGGCCGCGTGAGCCGTCGGACTTGCGCTCGTTCATGGTCTAGGCGGCTAGCGCCACGTTGCTCCGAACAGGCGCCGTGCCTTTGAGGTAGGCTTCTCGCCGCTCCTCTCGATCAGCTGACTTTGCATCACGTTCGAACTCAGCGGCCAGCGACTGCAGCATGCCACGGCGGGCCAGATCCGTTGTTTCGCTGGCTCGCTTGAGATGAGCGCGCGCGAGAAGTCGAAGCTGGGCGGCGGTGTACATGCGGCAGCAAGCGCTTGGCGCGGGAGCCGGTTCCCATCCTTCGCCGCGCTCTCGAGAAACCTTCTGCATTGGTCGCAGCGCCGGATAACGCTCTACTTCAGCTTAGGGGTGCAACCATTTGTCCCAGGGACACTTAGCTGGGGACGGGGGACTAAAGTCTTCTCCGCAACCTGTTGGGATTCTTGGTTTACGGGATGGGTCAGCAAGACGGCGTCATACACCCACAGGGTGTCGACATCTCGACACATGGCGATCTAGCCGCCCACGAGCCTGGTGGGCGAACGCTTTTGCGTGCTGTTGAGTCGGATGCTGTCAGATCAATTCAATGCCTGATCGACGCGTTGCCTGATCCCGTGGTGATCAAGGACACGGCCCACCGTTGGGTCGCTGTGAACGACGCGGTGTGCGTGCTGGCCGGTCGAACACGGGACGAAATCCTAGGCCGCACGTCCTTTGACTTTTTCCCCCATGCCCAGGCGCAAGCGCAGTGGGCGGCCGACGACGAGGTGCTGGCCCGGGGCGGAGAGGCCGATTGGAGCGCTACTCTGCGTTCGCCGACGGGCCGGCTTTACCAGGTCCGATCGCGTAACCGTCGGCTGACCCTTGGCGCGCCACCGCACGACGCAACGTTTGTGCTTTCGATTGTGGAGGATGTGACTGAGGCTCAAGAGGCCGAGCTTCGGTTGCGTGAGAGTGAAGAGAATTACCGCTATACGCTGGAGCTGAGCCCTCAAATCCCCTGGACGGCGGGACCAGACGGCAAAATCCTTGAGATCGGCCCGAGATGGGAAGCCCGCGTTGGGATGAGCCTGGAGGCAGCGACATCGGGGGAGTGGATTAACGCGCTCCACCCGGAAGACCTTGGATCCACACTCGATCTCTGGGCTAAGTCGCTGGCCACCGGCGAACCTTTTGACGCGCAGTATCGCCTCGCCACGACGGACGGAGACTACCGATGGGTTCGCGCATGGGCCGCGGCGCGTCACGATTCCGACGGGGCGATCCTTCGCTGGTATGGAACTCTGGAAGATATCCACGATCGAAAGCTGGCCGAAGCGGCTCTTGAGGTCAGCGTTCAAGAATTTCGAGACCTGGCCGGTTATTCACCCGTGATGATCTGGGTCAGCGATGAGACCGGCGCGACCACTTTTCTAAATCGGTTGTGGTTTGAAAAGACCGGGCAGACCGAGACGGAGGCGATGGGCGCTGGTTGGTTGGAGGCGGTGCATCCAGATGATCGGGCAGATGTCGCAAGAGCCTATGATGCAGCCGCCGCGGCCGGCCAAGCCTTCCGGTCCGAGTATCGGCTGCGGCATGTCTCGGGAGACTGGCTTTGGGTCATTGACGCCGGTGAGCCCCGGCTTAATCTAGAGGGCGCTTTCATCGGCTATGTCGGCACCGTCCTCGATATTACCGAGCGCCGATCGGCCGAGGCCGAAGCCCATCGGGCCGCAGCTCGACTTTCGACAGTCTTGGAAAGCACCACTGACTGCGTCATAGGCGTCGATCGCCTCGGCAAGATCACGTATCTGAACCGCAACGCCCAAACCAAGCTTGCGGCATTTGAACCCCACCTTGGCAAAAGGCTCGGTGAGCTATTTCCCGAGGAGCGGGGCGGGATCTTCAGCGAGCGCTTCGCTGAGGCCTTTGCAAGTCAGAGCTCAGTGTCGTTCGAGTCCTACTTGCCAGCGCTCGATGAGTGGCTTGAGGTCCACGCCCATCCCACCAACGAAGGGCTCTCTCTGTTCTTCCGCAACATCACCGAGCGTCGCTTGGCCGAGCAGGAGCGGCTGATCGTTCAGGAACAGATCGCGCATATGGCGCGCCACGACGCCCTAACCGGGCTTCCGAACCGGCTGTCCTTCAATGAAGAGCTCGATAGGATCTTGGGTGAACGGCGTGTGCGTCAAAAGACGGCGGTGCTGTTCCTGGATCTCGACAGCTTCAAGGAGGTCAACGACACCCTTGGCCATGCTCAAGGCGATGCTCTTCTTGAGCTGGTCGCCCACCGTTTGAAGCAGAGCGTGCGGGCGACGGACATGGTCGCGCGCTTCGGCGGGGACGAGTTCGCGATCGTACAGGCCGACATCCGCCGGCCCAGTGACGCCGTCGATCTGGCCGAGCGGATTATCAAGGACATCGCCGAACCCTTCGATCTAGGCGGCAATCGCATCTTCATCGGCGTCAGCGTCGGGATCGCTATTTCGCCGGACGACTTTGAGCGTTCCGGCGAGCTGCTGCGCGCCGCCGATACGGCCCTTTACCGGGCCAAAGGAGAAGGGCGCGGGACCTATCGGCTCTTCGAACCAGAGATGCACGAGCGTCTGAAGGAACGTCAGGCGATGAAGGGCGCGCTGCACGGCGCGCTCGGCCGCGACGAGTTCGAGGTTCACTATCAGCCGCTGGTCAACCTCAGGACCGGCAAGATCAGCTGCTTTGAGGCGCTCGTTCGCTGGCGCCATCCCGAGCGCGGCTTGATCCCCCCAGCAGAGTTTATTCCGGTGGCGGAGGAAAATGACTTCATCACCTCAATCGGCGCCTGGGTGCTGGGTCAGGCTTGCAAGGCTGCCGCCAGCTGGCCGAGCGATATCGATGTCGCAGTTAATCTCTCTCCGTCGCAGTTTCGTGGAAACGCACTCGTCAGCATGGTGACGCACGCGCTTTTCGAGGGTGGGCTCGAGCCGGGGCGACTTCAGCTGGAGATCACAGAGTCGGTCATCCTGCACGATAGCAGCGCCAATCTACGTATCCTGAGCCAGCTCCGCGGCCTGGGCGTCCAAATCGCCTTGGACGACTTTGGAACCGGCTACTCCTCGCTGAGCTACCTGAGGCACTTTCCGGTCGATAAGATCAAATTGGATCGCTCCTTCGTGAGTGATCTTCCAACCGGGGTGGGAGCGCGCGCCATCGTCCGCGCTGTGGCGGGCCTGGCCGCCGGCCTGGGCATCACCATGACTGCTGAGGGCATCGAAACCGCCGCCCAGGTTGAGGCGCTCTTGGAGGAGGGCTACAGCGAAGGTCAGGGATACTATTTCAGCGTCCCCGTCCCATCACATGCGGTCTGTGCGCTCATCACGGCAAACGCCGTGTCGTCAGACGAGGCCGCCGTCGTTCACTAGGGCGAGCGGCGCCTGGGTCGACATTCCCGTCGATCGGCGCCCGCATGATGGTCTGACACCGCTGGTTGATGCGCGCTTGCAAGCCGGCGATCGCGCTGCGAACACAGCCCAGGAGCGTTAACGGCGTCCAGCAGATCGCGAGGTCGTGTCTGGGATATCTGCGCCTAGCCTTTTTGGATTTCGCTGCGAGACGCCGGCGCCTTAGCAAGCACTGCACTCAGGATGGAGCCACGCTGGGCAGAGGCGACCGTATCGGCCACCCGCGCGCCCCGCAGGCCCAGAGGCCGAGCAGCCCCTGTGGTGGAGTCCACCACTAGCTGACGCTCTATTTCCGAGTTCAACTCCGCGCCGAAAAGCACGATCACCGCCGAGAGCCAGAGCCACATCATGAAACCGAATATGGCTCCGAGCGACCCGTAGGACGTAGCGTAGTCGGCCACGTTGGACAGATACCAGGAAAAGGCGCTGGAGCCGGCGATCCAGAGTAGGGCTGCTCCAAGGCTGCCCGGTGTCACCCACCGCCACTTGGCGGGCTCCCGGCTTGGCCCGAAGCGATAAAGTAGGGAAATTGCCCCCGCGACCCCGAAAAGAAGGGCCGGCCATCTCAGCCAAGACAAGGAGAGGCCTGTGGCGTCAATTCGCATGATGCTCAGCGCGACGGGAACACCGATCACCGCCGCCACGGCCAGAATGAAAAGCGCGATGGTTCCGAGCGTAAACGTCAGGGTCGTCAGATTGAGCCGTACGAAAGTCCGCGTCTCGACCTCTTCGTAGGCGATGTTCAGCCCCTTGAAGAGCGCCTTCATCCCCGAATTGGCGCTCCAGATGGAAAGCAGGAAACCGAGCGCGAACGTCAGGCTCAGACTAGCCTGGTTCGCCGCTGCCAACCGTACCATCTGCTCGCCCAAAAGCGTCATCGCGTCGGCTGGGATGATCCCAGCAAGCGCCGCCAAGTGGCGCTGGGCGTCTGCGACGTCGGCGAAAAGGCCATAGATAGAGACGAACGCCGCGAGCGCTGGAAAGAGGGCCAGGATTCCCGAGAAGGCGATGCTTCGTCCGATCGAAGCTACGTCGTCGTCGGCGATCTCACGGTAGCTTCGGACCAAGATATCCTTCCACCCGGCGAGGGGGATCGCGCTTGGTTTTGCAGCCATTCTACCGCGGTCAACTTCGACGGCGCTGTGTCGCCTTGGAGGCTCTTGGCCCCATCCCCAAGCAGCCAAGCCAGCCGATGCGACGAACGTCAGGGTGATCGCAACGTCAGCCCAGTCCACGCGCCTCTTTTTCGGTCTCTCCGGCGCGCCATCGAGTTGCGTGGCCCGCGAGCGCTTCGAGTGAGTTGCATCCATGGCAGGCCAACGCGCGGCCCGCATTTGGGTTGTCTCACAGTTAAGGCGTTTGCTGCGGGGCAGGGGCGGGGGCGTTAAACGCCGCCGCATCGGCTGGTTGGCGCGCATTGTTCGGGGCCGTCGAGGCTAGATCATCTGCTCGCCAACCCCAGGCGGCGAACAAGGCGATCCCCGCAAGCAGGGTGGAAACCGCCAGGACAACAACAACCGGTCGCCCCATGCGACCTTGTCGCGCGCGGGTCGCGTTAATTTTTCTAGGTGGGTCATCACCGTTGATCGACATGTTCGAACTCCTTCGTGGCTGCCGGCGGCGCTGCGGCGGCTAAGAACGTCACGCGCCCATTCGCGTTCCAGATGGGGCTCGCCAACAGCGGCGTCATTGGTGGGTACGGTGCCGCGAGCTCGGGGCGATCGTTTGGCCGCTTGGTCAGCCTTCCAATGTCAGCTCGACCGAATTTGGCTTGGCCAGCAACTGACGATGGGGCTGATCGTTAAGCGTTGCCCTTGCAACAACGAAAAGCGCCTTCATGAAGTACCTCGTCGCCGCCCTGAGTATGGCCGTCTCGACCGCCGCCGTCGCACAAACGCCCTCAACGACATCGGCCCCATCAGCGGCCCAGCAGGAGCGAGTGGACGCAATTCTCGGGGCGCTCTTTGGTGACCGCAACGGGCAGACATCGCTCGAGACACAGTGGTCGATTGGTCGGCTTCCGCTGGCGCAGCAGCGAGCGCAGTACGAATCTCGGATCGACGGCGACGTTCGGTCCGGCGCACTGAGTTCTTCCTCCGGAAACCGCGCGAAAGCCGACTACCGTGCGTTGGTCGACCTAGAGGCGCGCTATGGAGCTGATCGTCGCTTCACTCCGCAGGAACGGGCCGACCTTAACGCTCGCTACAACAGTCTGACCCAGCTGGTCGCCGAGGGAGGCTACTCTGGAGGCGTGTCAGGAGGCAGTTCGGTCGCTGACCAACGCGGCGAGTTTGAGAGCCGGGTCGACAAAGCCGTGCGCGCACGCCAGATCAGCCGCACCCAGGGAACTCAGCTCAAGACCGACTACGCCAGCCTGGTGCGGTTGGAAGAGAACTATATGCGGGACGGCGCGCTGAGCGTGCGCGAGCGCGACGACCTCGAGACCAGGCTCGATGCTCTCGATACGCGTGTCGGCGACGTTGGCGGCCCAGCCGCTCGGCCGAGAGATTCTTCAGTCCGCTTGGAGGCCATCGCCAGAGCGTTGCCTGCCAGCGGCTTGTCGTCCAGCGGGCAAGCTCAGTTGAGGGTGGAGCATGAGGACTTGACCAGGTTGGCCGCAGCCTATCGCCGCTCCAATCCCTCCCAGGACGACCTGAGCTATCTTGATCGCCGGCTTAGCGATCTGGAGGGCCGTGCGCGCGTGCGCTGGTAAACGCCCACGCTGCGCGAGTTCGCGCCACGATCGCGCTGAGCGATGGCCTTCACGGCGTTCAAGCCGGCGTCGATCTCGTTGTCGGCAACTCGCCGTTCATCGCGGGCGAGGGCGGGCGCACCTATCGCGACGGCGGTGATCTTCGTGGGTCGCAGATCTCACTCGACTGGGCTCTATCGGCCGCAGCGAAGCTCGCGCGCGGTGGGCGGTTGCCGCTCTACACCGGTAGCGCCTCGTCGGGGGCGAGGATCTGTTCCGCGCAGCGCTCGAGACAAGTCTACCGACCGATGTGGTCCGTTTAACGCGAACTCGACCCAGACATCTTCGGGTCGCAGCTCTCAGGACCGGGCTATGGCGACGTTGAGAGAATTGCCGCCGTGGGCGTGCGACTTGATCGGCTTCAACCGAGCCGAGGGGGTGTCGTCCGACATCGCCGCCGGCGCTGATACCTTGGACATGAACGATCGATTTGGGTCCGTCAGGTGGTCACTCTCCAGGACACCAGAACTGATCGGGGAAATGGATGTTCTTGTAACGTTCCAAATCAGCTAGCCTGCTGAACCATGAACGAGGCGCCCGTCCGAAAAATCATCCACGTCGACATGGACGCATTCTATGCGTCAGTGGAGCAGCGTGACGATCCAGCGTTACGCGGGCGCCCCGTTGCGGTTGGGTACGCCGCTGCTCGGGGCGTGGTGGCCGCCGCGAGCTATGAGGCTAGGGCCTTTGGCGTACGTTCGGCCATGCCGTCCACGACGGCGATGCGCAAGTGCCCGGAGCTGGTGTTCGCGCCGCCGCGTTTCGAAGTCTACAAGGCCGTGTCGCGCCAGATCCACGCGATATTCGCAGACTACACCGCTCTCATCGAGCCCCTGTCGCTTGACGAGGCCTATCTCGACGTAACCGAAAACCTGCGCGGCCTTCCGAGCGCCTCGCAGACCGCCCAGGAAATACGGGCGCGCATCCAGGCCGAGACCGGCCTTACGGCGTCGGCCGGCGTCTCATACAATAAGTTCTTGGCCAAGCTCGCCTCCGACCAGCGCAAGCCCAATGGGCAGTATGTGGTGCCCCCAGGGCGCGGCGAGGCCTATGTGGAGGCCATTTCGGTCGGCCGGTTCTATGGCGTTGGGCCCGTAACTGCGAAGAAAATGGTGGCGCTGGGCATCTTCACAGGCGCTGACCTGCGCCGCCATTCGCTGGGGTTTCTACAACAGCATTTTGGGAAATCGGGACCATGGTACCACGCCATCTCGCGTGGTGTGGACGAGCGGCCGGTGAACCCTGATCGCGAACGAAAGTCATCGGGCTCCGAAACCACTTTCGAGCACGATCTGCATGCGCCTGCCGATATTGAAGCGGGCGTTCTCGCTATGGCTAATGAGGTTTGGGACTGGTGCGAAAAAGCCAGCGTGAGAGCGCGTACAGTGACGGTCAAGGTTAAGTGGGCCGACTTCAAGCAGGTCACGCGCAGCCGATCGGTGGCTGCGCTTGTAACTGACCCTCAGACGTTGCGTGATCTGAGCGTCAGCTTGGTTCGAACCGTCTTTCCGCCTCGAGCCGGTGTCCGGCTAGTCGGGGTGACGCTTTCGAATTTTGATGTGGACCTGAAGCAAGCTTCGCCTGGCCGGCTCGATTTCGCTCCCATGGAAGCGCCGCGACCCCGCGCCCCGGTTGAGTGCATATGAGCGACCAGGCGATCGTGAAGCTGCTTGCGGGATTTTGTGTCGGTCTGGCGCTGATCTGCCTGCTGCTTGCTGCCGGGTATGTGAGAAAGGCTGCGGAGGCTCGCTGTTTCGCCGAAGCCGCAGAGCTTGGCCTGACCCCATACGATGATTGTAAGCGCTGGAAGTGAGAGACGCCTCTGACACTCTTCGCGCGTAGCGCCTAAGGGTTTGCGCCGCGAGACCGCCGCGGATGGCTCGAAAGCTGAACGGGCCATCTGGCGCCGACCGGGCTCAAGCGGCGAGAGCTGCTGCCGCCCAAGGACGGCGCGACTATTCGCATGATTTTTCGCCGGAGATCATGCGCTGGGGCAGAGGCGACAGGGTCGCCATCGTTCAGGTGAAAGCACGGTCGGGTTGAAGCGCCGTTCCTTCGCTCGACCTGCCGGCTCCGGCGGGCCAAGGAATTCGACGGCACGCGCGACGCTGGCTCAGCGCAAGCGGGCGATAGCTGAACCCGTCACGGCTTTTCGGGTGAAGCGCTATCGAGCCGTTTAACCGCAGTCGGCGCTGACGCTGCTCCGTACAACGCGGCCCAATCGTCAGGCGGATCGCCGTCATCCAGCATTCCCCTGAAAACCTTGTAGGCGTCGGTCTTGGCGCCATAAGTCCGCAGATTGGTCTCGTCGTTCACCCAGGCGAAGATGATGACCTTGCTTGCGCTGCTGTAGCGGAAGAATAGGCGGAAACGACCGTTCCCGAACTTGGCGCGGAACCAGTGTTTGCGGTTGTCGCCTAGGGTCGATCCCTGGCGATAGGTGGCGGCAGTTGGGTCAGAGGGGACCGTCTTGTGAACCAGCTGAACCAACGCCGCGAGCAGCTTGGCGTCAGCGGACTTCTGATAGTGCTCCGGCTTTGCGGCTTTCAGCGCGGCGACCGCTTCGATCAGCTTTTCCCACTGGTCTAGAAAGAGAGGGTGGGCGAGCACGGTCCAGCCATTGATAGTCAGCATGTCTAGATCGAGACTTCCCCCTCGATCTCGCCATCGAGATCGACCGTCATGCCCTCCGTCAGGGCGACAGCCCGATCAAGCAAGTCTTTGGGGAAGGATAAGACTGACGTCTCGGGATGCTTGGCCATGTCCTGCGCGAGAAACTCGAGAAAACGCCCGATCACAGGGTCGGCGGTCTCTTCAACCTCCGCCTTCTGGACATAGACACGTCGCTGATCGTCCACGAAAAAGGCAATGCGGCCCCCATAATCAACGCCCAGAGCCTGCCGCACCGACTTAGGCACAGTGGTCTGTCCCTTGGCGGTAATGGTGCTTTCTTCCTTCAGGAACACTCCCATGGCGGGCCTCCAAAAATCGGTCTCCCAACATGTAAGGAATAATTCTTACCTGTCAAATGGACCTTCTCTGGCTGGCAAGGGGCGGGCCTTGCATAAGGTGAATGGAACAGTTGATTGCTAGACGCTGGATGCAGCCGTGCCGATCAAGCTAGTGCGGATATCGCGCTGACATTCTTTGGTCGCTCCGCGAAGCGGGGCGCCAAGCGTGGCCCCATTCAAGAACGTTGGTAGGTCGTACCGTCGCCTATGCTGAAATGGTGGCGTTGTTCGTGCACCATCTTGTCCACTTACGACATAGGATCCGTACAGCACCCTTGCTGGTGATCGTTCCTTCTGGATGCGACGACCGGCGCAGCGTGGCCTGCTGGTTTGCGAGCCGGAGGACGCGCGCGAAAAAAAGCGCCGAGCTGGAAATCGACGGATTGGATGCGCCATCCCTACGCCGCCAGCTCGGGCCAGTGCGTAATGGGGCAGATGAGCGCGCTGGCACGCGTTCACACAGCCGGTCGCGAAACGCACGATAGTGCGCCCGTGCGGTCCGCAGCTTGGGCGGCGCGTGGCTTACGAGATCGCGTTGGAGCGCCTCGTCCAGGGTGGTTCGCGCTCATGGAGATCGATGGTCTTTATTTACCCCGTGCCTGCGGCAGACTCGAAGCTGTGCCAAATTGGAACGTTTGGAGAAGTGGCCGGCTCGAGGACTGTGCCAATACGGCTGCAGCAGACTTTGAGCAGCACGAGAATTAAATTGTAGCGAGAATTCTAAGCGACCGAGAGCCTCGAAACAGCAACTCGGGGATGAATTCTGGCCGAAAGGCGCCCGAGGTGACGTTTCGTGGTTGGGGGTTCAATTAATGTTTGTTAACTGTTTGCCTGGGTGGAGGCTCAACAGGAACAGGCAAGGGGCATTCTCAATGAAGCCTAGACAAACTGCGCGCATCGTTGCGCGCTCGGTAGCGAGTTCTGTGTTCGTACTGGCGGCGATGAGCGCCGTCCCCGCCGCGGCGACTACCGTGGCTTTCCAAAACGTAGTGGGGGAGTGGCTGTTGCCTGTCCCCGGCAGCACCGCGGTCACCTATACGGGCAACCCCGGAGCCAACGCCACGGTGCGGTGGGGCGTACCCTCAAACAACGCGAACGCCCAAAGCGGCTATAATTTTATTGGCTCGAATGTTGGCCCGCTGGTCGTTCCTCTCGGCGGCTCGTCCGGCGTGGCGACTATCGGCACGTTCCAGCATGTAAACTTCCCGATCAATGCTGGGACCTCGATCACCGGCATAAGCTTGAAGTTTACGGCCGACGTGCTGATCGACAATGTCAGCGTTGGCGAGAGAAATTTCCTCTACAATTTCTCGCATTATGAAACGCCAAATGGCGACAATCCGTGCGCGGACGGCGGGGCGCAGGGCGCGGGGGTGAATGTCAACGGCTGCGCCGACCGCGTGTTGATGAATTTCAACTCGATCTCTGAAACCTTCATGATCGGCGCGGACAAATACACGCTCGATCTGGCGGGCTTCCTAGTCGGCGGAAATCCCACGACCGGGTTCTGGACGACCGAGAACCAGATCAACACCGCCTCGATCCAGGGGAAGGTCAATCTGTACGAGCGTGCGGTCAGCGGCGGCGTGCCCGAGCCCGCGACCTGGGCGATGATGATCATCGGGTTTGGAGCGAGCGGCATGATGGTTCGCAACAACCGGCGGCGCATCCTGGCCAGGGCCTAGGCTCCCTTACGACAAGCAGCCCGGCCTTTTTCAGGAAGGCCGGGCTACTTCCTGTCCAGACGCCGACCGCGCACTTCATGCGACACAAATTTAGATGCGCGTAAGCCTGTTTTGGTTAAGCTTGGCTCGATGACTACGCGGTTGGCTGACATCTTGGACGCTAGGCTCGCTGAATTGACGAGCGAGGCCTACGAAATCCGCCGGATATTCGCTTCGCACGCGGACATCGAGCAGCTGTTCAAGGAGTTGGGCGATTCCGCGATCTTGCTCGACTGCGATCCGGCTCAAGACCGAGCCTGGTATGGCCAATACGAGCTCGCCCCTGCCGATAGTGAGGGGACGATGATCATGTATTGCCGCGGCGACGAATGCTGGATCCGCGATCTTGCGAGGCCGGAAGAACAGTTGACCGAAACGCTGCGCGCCGCGTCCTGAGGACCGGCCGAGTGGCCCCCACGGCTCCTTGCACCGAAGCGTATCGCCAGGGCTGTGCAGACGAGAGCTTTGTTGGCGCGCTAGCGTCGATGGAGCAAGCGATCGTCAAGCGATGGCTTGGCTTCGAGGTCAGGCTTTGGATTGCGACCATCCGCCGCCACCGAACGACCTTCACTTGGGGCCGTCACGTGTGGTGGCTGGGGACGAGGGGCCGGACGCGGGCCATGCCCAGTCGTCACGCCCGCTTGAGCCTCCTTATCGTGCGGCGGCGACCTATTCCCATCGACGCCTTTTAGAATTGGAGGGGCGCCCACGCGCCGTTTGAAGGCTGCCGATTGATAGTAACGAAGCTTTCGGGCGCGAACGGGGGGGATGCCCGACCGCAGGACGATGAGCTGGTCCTCAGGCAGGGCTATCAGTTCCTGGGGGAGCATTAGGGCGCGTCGCTGCTCGCTCTCGGTTACGCTGCGACGTCCTAAGCCTAGGCCAAGGGGCCGTGAGCGCGAAGCCGATCGCTGCCCTAGGTAGCCCAGGCGCTCGCTCAAGGCCTGGGCCAAACGGATATCCTTCGGCGCAAAGACCACCTCAACCCCACAGTTCGCCATGATCTCGTCGGCGAGATGATCACCGTAGGCCTCTCGGAGCTGGGATGGGCTTTGGAGAACCGCCAGGAGGCGAATTCCGTACCCTGCCAGGAATGAGAACCCGTGGGCGAGCATCATCGCGCGGCCAAGCCTGGCGAACTCATCGAGTACGATCAGCAGCTGAGGCTCGCCGTGCTCATCTTCAGGGAGCCGCCTTGTTTGGAGGTCGATGGCTTGCTGAAGAAGCAAATTATAGGTGGGGGACCGGTCCCGGCCATTCTTGGCGCGGCCGTTGAGGACGCCAGGGACGCGATCGTAGGGCGGTGGCTTGAGCCTAGCGAACATGCAGCAGCCTTGGCGTTTCACGCTGATGTTCGGCATCGGTTCCGCGTCGAAGCCGAAACTCTCCGCGCCTCGTCGTTTGAAAAGGAGCGTGCGTTTGGAGAGGTTGCGGCAGCGTTCATTGACGCGCTTCCCGCGCCACTCACGCGCCATCTGACGTACGTGGACCGCCTGAAGGAGCAAACCACAACGCGATCAGTGAGTTCGGACAAGGAACGAGCCGCGCCGCCCCCAATGATCAGGCGGGAGGTTGAGCGCTCTCGCTAGGCGCCCTGGACCGGCGGCTTGAACAGGCCGGCGGGGGAGCCCGTGAATATCTCGTAGCCCGTTTCCGTGACGCCGATCGAATGTTCGCACTGGGCTGAGAGCGACTTGTCGCGGGTCACGGCCGTCCAGCCGTCAGACAGCAGTTTCACCGAGTGCTTGCCCAGGTTCACCATCGGCTCGATCGTGAAGAACATGCCCGGCTGCAGGACCTCGCCCGTGCCCTTCTGACCGAAGTGCAGGATGTTGGGGGCGTCGTGGAACACCTTTCCCAGACCATGGCCGCAGAAGTCGCGGACCACCGAGCAGCGCATGGATTCCACATACTGCTGGATGGCGTAGCCGATATCGCCGGTGCGATTGCCCGGCTTCACTTGATCGAGGCCGCGCTGGATGGACTCATAAGTCACGTCGATCAGGCGCTTGGCGCGCGGGGCGATTTCCCCCACGCCGTACATGCGGCTCGTGTCACCGTGCCAGCCGTCGACGATGACGGTGACGTCGATATTGACGATGTCGCCCTCACGCAGCACGCGCTCGCCGGGAATGCCGTGGCAGACGATGTGATTGGGGGAGATGCAGGTGGTCTTGCCATAGCCGCGATAGAACAGGCAGGCCGGGATCGCGCCGTGATCGAGGATGAACTCACGCGCCATGTCGTCGAGCTTCTCGGTCACCGCGCCGGGGACCACGTGTGGCGTCAGCAGATCGAGGCACTCGGCCGCCAGCTTGCCGGCGACGCGCATGCCTTCGAAGCCGGCGGCGTCGTGGATGCGGATCTGGCCAGTGCGGTGTTCGGCGTCGAGGACGTCGGTCATGGGCTTACTCTCAAGGCTTGCCTGGTGCTGGCGCCGTGCTCTGAAACTGGGCGGGCGATGGCGACTGCGCTGGGGGTTATGTTGCAATCATAGCATCAAATTCAACGGCTGCATCGACAAGCGGCGGGCGCGCCTTTTGCTGCGATGCGAAATGAATGTGCCGTTCTGGATCGGCGTGCGATTGCGGGGGCTGTCGCAGCGTGGTGAAAAGCGGTCGCGCGAACGGATCTAAGGGTAATCCATGCACGTCACGATGATCGGCACCGGCTATGTTGGCCTGGTGAGTGGGGCTTGTTTCGCCGATTTCGGCCACAGCGTGACCTGCATCGACAAGGACGCGAGCAAGATCGAACGCCTGCGCTCGGGCGGCATTCCGATCTTTGAGCCGGGCCTGGAGCAACTGGTCGCCAGCAACGTCAAGGCTGGCCGGCTGTTCTTCGACACCGACGCCGCCGATGC
>JAVBXP010000078.1 GCA_030824495.1 bacterium | reverse complement strand
ATCACCGGCGGCCACCTGGACGGCGGCAAGGGCTCGTTCCAGCCGATGAACATCAACTATGGCCTGTTGCCGCCGCTGGAGAACGCCGCGGCGAAGCGGCGCGATGACGGCAGCCGGATGGGCGCGAAGGAAAAAGGCCGCGCCAAGAAGCTGGCGGTCGGCGAACGGGCCCTGGCCGATCTCGAGGTCTGGGTCTCCGGCGAAAAAGCGATCGCGGCCGAGTAGCGCCGCGATCCCGGCGAGGGCCTAGACCCGCCCCCTCGCCACCGCCAGCAGCAGACGCAACCGCATCTCCAACTCCGACGGCCGGCTGCCCTTTGCGCGGGGCCGCGCCAGGGTCGCGTGGGCGATCGCCGGGAAGGCCGCGACCGACAACCCGCCAGCGGCGCTCAACGCCGTCTGGAGCGCCGCCTGGGCTTCATCGCCCGTTAGACCGGCAGTACCCATCAAGCGGCCGATCGCCCAAGCCTTGCCGCCCTGCTCGGCTCTGGCCACGTCAGGCTGGGCGTCCAGCACGTGAGCGGCGCTGACCGCCGCGCCGCCACCGGAGCCGACGGCCCACTCCAAGGCGTCGGCTAGGTTCATCGGGGCTGGATCGAGTTCGCGGTAACGAGCCTCGATCATCGCTTCCAGCGGCGCGCGCGGCAGATTGCGCCGGTCGATGGCCCGGGCCAGCGCCTGGGCGGTGGGATGATGCCGGACCGCGCGGCCCTCATAGACTTCGTCGAGAACCTCCCGCCACCAGGTCAGCCGGATCTCGCCCATCAGGGAGTTGGAGGCGACCTTCGGCGCGCGCGCCAGTTCGTGATCGAACGCATAGATCGCGATCACGTCGGCCCGCGCCTCGGCGTCGGCGATGAAGCGGCTGGAGAGCCAGCGTTCAGGATCGAGGCGCCGCGTTTGAGCGTCGAGGTCTTCCGCGGGGATTTGGGGTTCTTCGGTCTGGGACATGTCGCAAATGAAAAGGCCCGCCGATGAGGCGGGCCTTCCAATCTTACTCGGCTTCTATCGTTAGCCGAAGATGGTCTGATTCATGGTCATGGTGACCAGCATTGGCAGTGAAAGCAGCGTATTGATGCGCGAGAACAGCATCGCGGTCTTGCCGGCCTTGGCCTTGGCGTCCGCATCGCCGTCAACGATGCCGAGCGCGATCTTCTGGTTCGGCCAGATGAACACCCAGACGTTGAAGAACATCACGGTGGCCAGCCACATGCCGGTGCCGATGAAGGTGTGTTGCGCCACGCCGCTGAGCGCGCCCAGCGTGAAGGCGTCGACCAGATAGCCACGGTTGAAGGCCAGGATCACGCCCATCACCCAGGTCGCGAGCGCCGCCCAGCGGAACCAGAACAGAGCTTCCGGCGCGATGTACTTGGAGATCGCCGGCTTCAGCTCAGCCGGGATTTCCGGCATTTTGCGGATTTGGACGAAGTTGAAATAGTACAGCAGGCCGATCCACAGGATGCCGAAGAAGGTGTGCATCCAGCGGAACACCGCCTGCCAGAAGATGGTGTCCGCGGTCCCGTTATGGGCCATGTAGCCAGCGATCATGATCAATGCGAGCAGGAAGCTCACGATCATGGTGTTTCGGAAATTAGAAAGCAGTCCAGCCATCGTTCAGCCCCTTACGATTCCAGCCCTAGGTGGTTGGATATAGGGCCGTTCGTCGGAACCGTGAAGCTAGGGGCGAAACGAGCTAGACTGCAATCATAGCGGCTGCGAGCTTGCGGCCTTCTGCGGTCAGGATGTTGTAGACGCGGCAGGCTGCGGCGGTGTCCATGAACTCCAGCCCGATGCCCGCCTTCTGGAGCGCGTCGCGCACTGCGCGGGGCGGCAACGCGTTGACCGCCCCAACCCCCAGCAGCACGAACTCCACCTCGGTTCGGCCGGCGGCCAGAACCTCGGCGAAGCTGTCGAGGGTAAGGTCGGCAAGCGAGCGCACGGGCCAGGCCTGGGCCTCGTCACGAAGGATCAACAGGGAGCCTTCGTGACGGCCGGTGGAGAGGCGGAAGCCGCCTCCCCCATAGGCGTCGATCTGCGGTGCGTCGCGAGCCACGGCTAAGCCTAGCGCGCAACGGCCGGCTTGAGCGGCTCGGCGGGCTCGTCGCCGCGCTTGACGCCCCACAGCAGGATCACGGGCGCGGCCACATATATCGACGAGTACGTGCCGATAACGATGCCAAACATCATGATGATCGAGAACGCGAACAGCGCCGGCCCGCCGAAGATCGCCAAGCCGCCGAGCGCCAGGACCGCCGTAAGCCCGGTGATCACCGTGCGCGACAGCGTCTCGTTGATCGATAGGTCGATCACGTCGCGCAGAGGCATGGTCTTGTACTTGCGCAGATTTTCGCGAAGCCGGTCGAAGACCACGACGGTGTCGTTCATCGAGTAGCCGATGATCGTAAGGATGGCCGCGATCGTAGTGAGGCTGAACTCAAGCTTGAACAGAGCAATAAGGCCGAAGGTGAGGATCACGTCGTGGAACAGGCCAACCACGGCCCCGACGCCGAACTGAAGTTCAAAGCGGAACCAGATGTAGAAGAGCATCAGCAGGATCGCGAGCAATAGCGCCATCAATCCGCTTTGGAACAGCTCGCCCGAAACCTTTGGGCCGACGACGTCGGTCTTGGTGAACGCCACCTGGCCAAGGACTTTGGTCAAGTCCGCCTTGACGCTCGCAACGGTGTCGGCCGGGTGCGCGCCGTCCGGCGTCTGGAAGCGCACCATGGCCGAGGTTTCGGAGCCGAAAGCCTGGACCTGGACATCCCCCATCCGAGCCGCCTCGAGTGTTTGGCGCACAGCCCCTAGGTCGACCGCCTTCGGAGCGGTGGAGATTTCCAACAAGGTCCCGCCTTTGAAGTCGATCCCGCACGCCAGGCCGCCGCAAGGCGGTTGGAAGGGGATGAGCACCATGGCGAGCGAACCGATGACCGCGATGACGGAAATGACGGCGGCGATACGGGAGAACGCGACGAACCGGAAGTTTGTCGTGATCGGCAGAAGTTTGATCAGGGGCCACATATTCAGGGTTCCCTAGACGATCGGAAGGGTCTTCGGACGTGCGGCGCGGAACCACAGGGCCAGAAGAACTTGCGTGATGAGCACGGCGGTGAAGACGGACGTGATCACCCCGATGGAAAGGGTCCAGGCAAAGCCTTTTACCGGACCGGCGCCGAACTGGAACATGATCAGCGCCGCCAGGATGGTCGTGACGTTCGCATCGATGATGGTGGTCATGGCCCGCCCGAAGCCGGCGTCCATGGCCGAGATCACCGAACGCCCCCCCCGAAGCTCATCGCGCATCCGTTCATAGATCAGCACGTTCGCATCGACCGCGACCGCGAGCGTTAGGATGAGGCCGGCGATACCTGGAAGGGTGAGCGTGGCCTGGGTAAGCGACATGATCGCCACGATCAGAAGGCCGTTGATCGCCAGAGCGATCACCGAGATCCCGCCGAACAGGAAACCGTAAGCCAGGATCATAAAGATCAGGATCGCAACGAAGCCGACGACCGTAGAAATCAGGCCCGCCTTCACGGCGTCCGCGCCCAACTCTGCGCCGACGGTCTGCTGTTGCTCTACTTTCAGCGGAGCCGGCAGGGCGCCAGCGCGCAGCAGCACCGCCAAGTCGTTCGCCGATTCGGCCGTGAAGCTGCCACTGATTTGGCCCGAGCCGCCGGTGATCGCGCTCTGGATAACCGGAGCGGAGATCACCTTGCCATCCAGGACGATGGCGAACCGCTTGCCGAGGTTCTGCGCCGTCGCATCCCCGAACCGGCGCGCGCCTGTGCCGTCGAAGCGGAACGAGACCACCGCCTGTCCAGTCTGCGGATCGAAGGCTTGCTGGGCGTCGGTGAGCATCTCGCCGGTGACGAGGGCGCGCTTCTTGACGAGATAGCCGGTGGAGAAGCCGTCGTCGGCGGGCAGAAGCTCCGAGCCCGGCGGTATCCGGCCGGCGGCGGCTTCTTCCGGCGAAACCGAGTCGTCGACCATCTGGAAGGTCAGCTTGGCGGTTTTGCCGATGACGTTCTTGAGCCGCTCCGGGTCGCTCTCGCCCGGCGCCTGCACGACGATCCGATCAACGCCTTGACGCACGATGGTCGGCTCGCGGGTGCCGAGTTCATCGATCCGACGGCGAAGAATTTCGATCGATTGGTCTACCGCCTTCGAGGCCTCCGCCCGCATGGCTTCGGCCACGAAACTAATCTGAATCCGGCCAGAGCCGGCGTTCTCGACCGTCACGTCTCGACTGCCGGCGACGCCGGCCAGCGGGGCCCCGACATTGGTGCGGAGCAAATTCACCGCGGCGTTCATTTGCGCCGGGTCGGTGATCAGCACCGAAACGCTTCCGTTCACTTCCCGCAGGTCGCTGAACGGAATGTTCTTTTCGCGCAAGTTGGTCCGAACGTCCTCGACCAGATTGACGAGGCGCTCTTTACGAAGCGCTTGCGTATCGACTTCCAGCAGAAGGTGCGAGCCGCCCTGCAGATCGAGCCCCAAGTTGAGAGTGTTCTTGGGCATGAACGCAGGAAGCGCTTCGCGGGCGCTTTGCGGCAGTGCATTGGGAAGCGCGAAGAGCACGCCGAAAATCACCGACAAAACGGCGGCGGCGATCTTCCAACGCGAAAGATTCATCATTTGAGAGGTGAGCCTTTAGGCCTTGGAGTCGTTGGCGGGCGCCGGTTCGCCACGGACGCGAACCTCGGAAATCATGCCCTTGACCACCTTGATGGTGACGCCTTGGGCGATTTCGAGGCCGACTTCCTTTTCTTCGACGCGGACGACCTTGCCGATCACGCCCGAGTTCAGGACGACGGTGTCGTTGCGCTTCAGATTAGTGATCATCGCCTGATGCAGCTTCATCCGGCGCTGCTGCGGGCGGATCATCAGGAAGTAGAACAGCACGACAAGGCCGACCAGCGGCAGAAACTGGATCAGCATATCTTGCGGTCCGCCGCCTGCGGCGGCTCCGGCGGTCTGTGCGAAGGCGGGGGTGGCGAACATGGCGCTCCGGAAGCTCTTGGTCGGGCGCGGGTCGCGCTCCGGTTTTCAGGTCGGCGGAAGCTATGCGCTGCGCCTTCATTTTGCAATGGAACCGCCATGCGGTTAAGCAGCCCAGCCATGGATGACACGCTGAAACCGGTTCTAACCCGCATCGCCGACGCCTTGGAGCGCCTAGCGCCGCCGCCTAAAGTACCCCCGGCGTTCGCGGACGCGCGTTTGTTCCGCCACGATCCCGTTACCGGGGCCTTTCATCCCGCGCCCGACTATCCGCTGCCCCTCGACTCGCTGGTCGGCGTCGATCGCCAGAAGGCGCGGTTCCTGGAAAACCTGGAGCGGTTCAGCCGCGGTCTGCCCAGCAATCACGCCCTGCTGTGGGGCGTGCGCGGCACCGGCAAGAGCTCGCTGACCAAGGCCGCCTTCATGGAACTGGCCCGCAAGGTCGATGACCTGAAGCTGGTCGAAGTGGATCGCGACGAGGTCACCGCCCTGCCCGCCCTGTTCGACGTCCTGCGCGCTCGCAGCGAACGGTTCGTGGTGCTTTGCGACGACCTGTCCTTCGAGGAGGGCGCGGCCGCCGCCAAGGCCCTTAAATCGGCCCTGGAGGGCGGCGTATCGGGTCCGCCGTCCAATGTGTTGTTCGTGGCGACCTCCAACCGTCGCCACCTCATGCCGCGCAGCAATACCGAGGATCGCGGGCTGGTCGCCTCCGCCGAGGACGCCGAGGAAGAGGTCAGCGTCTCCGACCGATTCGGCCTGTGGGTCGGCTTCCCCCCGATGGACCAGGCGATCTATCTGGAGGCGGTGACCGGATATGCGGAGAAGTTCGGCCTGTCCGATCCGGACCTCGAACGCCGCGCCCTGCAGTGGGCGCAGCTTCGCGGATCGCGCTCGGGCCGCGTGGCCTACCAGTTCATTCGCGATCTGGCCGGCGAACAAGGCAAGTCGCTGCCGATGTAGCAGCGGTCCCTC
>JAVBXP010000057.1 GCA_030824495.1 bacterium | reverse complement strand
GCGCGAGGGGCTGGCGGCGCTGGACGCGGTTCCAGGCGGCGGGCGGCTCGCGTCCTGGCTGCCATATCAAGCCGCGCGCGCGGCGCTCTGCGAGGGGGCGGGGCTGGCCGGTGACGCCGCCGGCGCCTATCGCGCGGCCCTGTCGCTGAAGCCGGCGCCGGCCGAGCGCCTCTATCTCGAACGCAGACTGGCGGGGCTGGCGCTGTCCCGCTAAGGCTAGGACATGGACGCTAAGATCCGACTTTCCGACGCCCCGTTCCGCGACGCGCGCTACGCGCCCCGGCAGCTGCAAGTGGAGGAAAGGCCGGGCGGTGAGCGGGTGCTGACCAACCCGACCGCGTTCTCCACCGATTTCACCATCGTCACCCAGGCGCTCGACCGCTGGGCCGCCGAGGCGCCGGTCCGCACCTGGCTGGCCGAACGCTCGGGCGAAGGCTGGCGGACGGCTTCTTTCGCCGAGGCCCGCGAGGCGGTTCGCGCCATCGCCGGGGGCCTGCGCGAGCTGGGTGTCGTGGGCGCCCGGCCGTTGCTGATCCTGGCCCGCAACGGCGTCGATCATGCGCTGGTGAAATATGCGGCGATGAGCCAGGGCATGCCCGTGGCGCCGGTGTCGCCGCAGTACGGCCTGCCCGGCGCCAACCTTGCCCGGCTGGCCCACGCCGTTGAGGTGCTGAACCCGTCGGCGATCTACACCGAGGACGCGGCCCTGTTCAGCGAGGCGCTGGAAGCGCCGTTCCTGGCCGGCCTGCCGGTCATCGCCGGCAAGAACGCCCGGCCGGGCGACGTCCCGCTGGAACGGCTGGCGGGGGCGGTAGGCGTCGACGCCACGGCGCGGCCTGACGACCATGCCAAGTATCTGTTGACCTCAGGCTCCACCGGATTGCCCAAGGCGGTGATCTGCCTGCACCGGAACATCGCGATCAACTCCGCCCAGATCGCCGCCTGCTTCGCCGACGACGAGCCGCCGGTGATGGTGAACTCCGCTCCCTGGAGCCACAGCCTGGGCGCCAACTCGATCCTGCACATGGCGCTGCATCGCGGCGGCACGGTCTATATCGACGCCGGCCAGCCGGTCGCGGGCCGGTTCGTCGAGACGGTCCGGAACCTGAAGGAGGTTTCGACCACCTACCACAACATGGTCCCGGCCGGCTGGATGCTGCTGGCCGGGGAACTTGAACGCGACCAGGAACTGGCGCGCACCTTCTTCTCTCGCGTGCGTGTGCTGCAGTATGGCGGCGCCTCGCTCGGCCAGGACATTTCCGACCGCATCCAGGCCGTGGCGATGGCCACGGTCGGCGAGAAGATCAGCTTCGCCTCGGGCTATGGCGCCACCGAGACCGGCCCGACCGCCTGCAACGTCCACTGGCCGAACGAGCGCATGGGCCTGATCGGCCTGCCGGTGCCGGGCACCTCGGTGAAACTCATTCCTGCCGCAGGCAAGCTCGAGTTCCGGGTGAAGGGGCCGCAGGTCACGGCCGGATATCTGGGGCGGCCGGAGCTTTCAGCCGAGAGCTTTGACGAGGAAGGCTTCTACCGCCTCGGTGACGCGGCCCGGTTCGTGGAGCCGGCCGAGCCGGCGCAAGGCATGGCCTTCGACGGCCGTATCTCCGAGAATTTCAAGCTGGCCAGCGGCACCTTCGTGGGCGTCGGCGACCTGCGGGTGAAGGCGGTTTCGGCCGTGGGCGACGCGGTCACCGACGCGGTGGTCTGCGGCGAGGGCCGCGAAGGGGTGGGGCTGCTGTTCTATCCCAACCCGACCATGTCGCCGCAGGAGGTTGTGGTCGCGGTGCGCATGGGGATGGAGCGCTTCAACGCCCAGGCCAAGGGCGCCGGCGGCCGTATCAGCCGCGCCCTGGTGCTGGACAGTCCGCCCGACGCGGGCGCCGGCGAAATAACAGACAAGGGCTACATCGCCCAATCCCTCGCCCGCTCGCGCCGCGCCGAGGCGGTCGAGCGCCTGTTTTCCGATCCTGTTTCATTTGACGTGATGGTGTTCTGACATGAACGGCGCTGACGCTCTGATCGAGACCCTGGTGGCCAACGAGGTCACCGCCTGCTTCGCCAATCCGGGCACCAGCGAGATGCAGTTCGTCAGCGCGCTGGACCGCCAACCGGCGATGCGGCCGGTGCTCTGCCTTTTCGAGGGCGTGGCGACGGGCGCCGCCGACGGCTATGGCCGGATGACCGACAAGCCGGCCTGCACCCTGCTGCACCTTGGCCCCGGCTACGGCAACGGCCTGGCCAATCTGCACAATGCGCGGCGAGCCTTCACCCCGATCATCAACGTGATCGGCGACCACGCCACCTATCACCGCCAGTACGACGCCCCGCTCAACTCCGATATCCCGACCATCGTCGGTCCCAACTCGATCTGGGTGAAGTCGGCCGATACACCTGACAGCGTGGCGGTTATCGCGGCCGAGGCGGTCAGCGCCAGCTACGGCCCGCCCGGCGGTCCGGTCAGTCTGATCCTGCCGGCCGACTCGGCATGGCTGCCGGCTTCGACCAAGCCGGTGGTCGCCAATGTTCCGGTGCGCGCCGCACCGACGGGCGAGGCGGTGGGTGTTGTGGCCAAGGCGATACGGGCAGCCGCCAAGCCCGTGCTGCTGCTGGGTAGCCAGGCGACGCGCGCCGAGGCCCTGGTCCAGGCCAGCCGACTGGCCGCCGCCGGCTTCCGCGTCCTGACCGACACCTTCATCGCCCGCCAACCGCGAGGAGCCGGCGTTTTCCAGCCCGGCCGCATGCAGTATTTCGGCGAGGCGGCCCTCGCCGATCTGCAGGGCGTGGACCTGATGGTCTATGTCGGCACGGTGACGCCCGTCGCCTTCTTCGCCTATCCCGATCGGCCAAGCGTCCTGGTTCCCGAGGGCTGTGAAACCCTGACGCTCTCGACCCGGCAGGAAGACTCGGTCGCGGGCCTAGCGGCCCTGGCCGACGCCCTTGGCGCGCCAGCCTCAGGGCCGGTGCAACCGCTGAAGGTTGCTGACGCCGCGCCGACCGGCCCGCTGACCCCGCAGGCGGCTGGCGTCTCCATCGCGCGCTATTTGCCTGAGGGGGCGATCATCTGCGATGACTCGGTCACTTCCGGCGGCGGTGTGGCCGTGCCTTGCGCGACCGCCAAGCCGCACGACGTCCTGGCCCTGACCGGCGGCGCCATCGGCATCGGCGGGCCCCTGGCCATTGGCGCGGCGGTGGCCAAGCCTGACAGCAAGGTCGTCTCGCTGAATGGCGACGGCTCGGCCATGTATACGGTCCAGAGCCTGTGGACGATGGCGCGAGAGAAGCTGGACGTGACGGTCGTAGTGTTCGCCAATCACAGCTACCGCATCCTCAATATCGAGATGGGGCGGACCGGCTCGGGCAATCCGGGTCCTTCGGCCTCCAAGCTTCTGGACCTAGGCGACCCCAAGATCGACTGGGTGTCGGTCGCCAAGGGCCTCGGCCTGCCCGCCGTGCGGTGCGAAACCGCCGAGGAATTCGACGCCGCCTTCGCTCGCGCCATGGCCGAGCCAGGCCCAAAGTTTATCGAGGCGGCGATCTAATTCGGTTGCACCTGCGAAGTATTTTTGCACTGCAGCGTTGATTTTTTGTGCGTCGCAACATAGATGGTTTCCAGCGAAAGGAAGCGATCATGCTGTTTGCCGATTTTGAGAATGTCGAAGGCCAACTGGCCACCTATCGGGTTGTGAACGCCTTCATGGGCAAGGTTCTGGCTCGACTGCGCGGCTTCAACGACGGCCACTTGACCTCGTCCCACGCCTAAGCCCGGTCAGCTCTCGGGCTGACGCCGGAGTGAGAAAAGGCCCGCAGGGAAACCTGCGGGCCTTTCTGTTTGGGGCGCGGCGACAAGCGCTCACGAAAAAGGCCCGGGTCGCCCCCGGGCCTTCGTCGTTCTTGCTAGGCCGTGTCGCTTAGACGTTTCCGGGCAGCTTGCAGTCCTTCGAGAAGGCGCAGCCGGTCGTGGTCAGCGGGGTCAGGTCAGCCGAGTACTCGATGATGTAGCCCTTCAGGCCGTCCGAGCAGGCCACTTCCATGTAGGTCGTGCCCTTGGCGGTCTTGCCGATGATGCGGCTGTTGGAGACCGTGCACTCGTTCTTGCCGAGCTTCTTCAGGTCCGCCGTGACCAGCGCCAGGCCAACTTCCGGCTTGGTGAAGGAGCAGCGATAGCCGGCGATCGGGGCGCGAGCGCAGTCATAGACGATCGGCTTGTCGTTCGGGCCGCCGAAGACGCCGACGCCGCCGTCCGGACGGTTGGAGCAGGCCATCTCGACGATGTCCTTGCCGGCCGGGCCGGGGAAGGGCGCGTACTTCGAGACGTCGCAGTTGAAGCCGGCCGCCTTGGCGAGCTTGGTGTAGAGGCCGTTCTGCTCGGTCACCGCTTCCTTGGCGTCGGTGAGCGTGCAACCGCCCATGACGGTCGAGGCCTTGGCGCATTCATAGGTCTGCGACAGCTTGCCGTTGTCGACGCGGAACATGAAGCCCTTGCCGTCGGCGCAGGCGGCTTCGAAGAAGCTGGAGCCCGACTGCGACTGACCGATGTACTTGCGGTCCTTCACGACGCAGGCGTTGCCGGCTTGAGCGGCGAGGCCGTCGACCACCGCCAGACGCGAAGCGGCGTCGCGCAGGGTGCACTTAATGTTGCTCTGCGCATTGTCGTAGAGCATGCAATCGGTGGCTTCGACCGGCTTGGCCGCGTCCATCGGAGAGCTGGTCTTCAGGATGAAGCCCTGGGCGCTGCCGGCGCAGGCGATTTCGATGTAGGTCGCCGAGGCGCTTTGGCCGACGCCGCGAACCTGTTCAGGCGTGCACTGGATCTTGGCGGCTGCGATGAGCGGCGCCAGATCCGCCTTCGGATCGGCGTTGCCGGGCAGCTTGCAGCCCAGGCTCGACGGCGAGCCGTCGGCTTGCGGGTTGTTCGCCTCGATGCAGGTGAACGAGGTCGTGGGGCCGCCGACAACCGACGACAGGATGAAGCCGACGCCTTGGTCGCAGTCGATCTCGTAGAAATTGGTCGAGGTCTTGGCCTTCTTGTCATCGACCTTGCCGACGAAGCGGGCGTCGCTGACGTTGCAGGCGATTCCAGCGGCCTTCGCCAGGGCGGGGGCCTCGGCCATCCCCTGGGTGCGCGCCTTCTCAGTAATTTCCTCGGCCTTCTTAGGCGCTGAGGTGGCCGCGGGCGCCAAGGCCAGCAAGGCCAAAGTGGCGGCCAGCCCGGTAATGAATGGCCTCATGGGTTTAAAACTCCTGGGTGGTTCCCTAAGGGCGGACATAAGCCTCTGACGGCTCTATGGGTCAAGTTCGTCGTGAACAGCGTCTGAACCAAGGCGACGGTTGCGTGCAATGCGGGTTTGCTCCCGCCCCCGGCACGTCCGAAAAAGGGCGCCGGCGATATGGAGGAGGCAGTTTTGCGCGACGGATTCGAAGAGGTCTACGAACAGGCCCCGCGACCTAAACTGACCTATCCCTTTGAACATGGACCGGGAACGGGCGAGGCCATCGACATCGCGCCAGGCGTTAAGTGGCTGCGGATGCCGCTCGGCGGATCGCTCGCCTTCATCAATGTATGGGCCATCGAGGAAGAGGGCGGCTGGGCGATCGTCGACACCGGCATGGGCGGCCCCGACACCCAGCAGGCCTGGCGCAAGGCCTTCGCCGAATCACTCGGCAACCGCCCGGTGACGCGCGTCTTCGTGACGCACATGCATCCGGACCATATCGGCATGGCGGGATGGCTGACGCGAAAATTCGAATGCCGGCTGTGGATCACGCGGCTGGAGTTCCTGATGTGCCGCTCGCTGGCGGCCGACACCGGCCGCGAGGCTCCGGCCGACGCCCTCGACTTCTACCGGGCCGCCGGCTGGGACGAAGAGGCGCTGGAAAACTACCGCGCCAAGTTCGGCGGCTTCGGGCGCGGCCTGCATGCGCTGCCAGACAGCTTCCATCGCCTGACCGACGGCGACGAGATCGAGATTGGTGGGCGGATCTGGCAGGTCGTGGTCGGGGCCGGGCACTCGCCGGAGCACGCCTGCCTGTGGTGCCCGGAGTTGAAGCTGTTCATTTCCGGCGATCAGGTGCTGCCCAAGATTTCTTCGAATGTCTCGGTCTTCCCGACCGAGCCGGACGGCGACCCGTTGACCGAATGGCTGACCACCTTAGAGGCTATCAAGGGCCGGGTGCCTGACGATGTGTTGGTGCTGCCGGCCCACAATGCGCCGTTCCACGGCCTGCATGCCCGGATCGACCACCTGATCGGCGGCCACGAGCGTGGCCTGACCCGGCTGCGCAATTTGATCGTAGAGCCCAAGCGGGCGGTCGACGTTTTCCCGGTGCTGTTCCGGCGCAAGATCGACGAATGGGTGCTGGGCATGGCCACCGGCGAAAGCCTTGCCCACCTCAAGTGCCTGATGACCCGCGGCGAGGCTCGCAAGGACACCGATTCCGACGGCGTCGTCTGGTACAGAGCCAGCGCCTAGGTATACGCTGTAAGTATTAGGGAGCGCATTTTTATGTCCGATCACATTCTCATCGAAAAGTCCGGCGGCGTGCTGACGCTGACCATGAACCGTCCGGACAAGAAGAACGCGCTCACACGCGCCATGTACCAGTCGCTGGGCGACGCCATCGATCAGGCGGCCTTTGACAAGGACGTCCGCTGCATCCTGATCCAGGCCAACGGCGACATGTTCACGGCTGGCAACGACCTAGCCGATTTCGCGGCGGTCAACGCCGGTGAGGCCAACGCCAGCGAGGCCCGCCGCGGCGGCAATCCGCTGTTGGCCGCCCTGGCCCGCGCCAAGACCCCGCTGATCGCCGCCGTCAATGGCCGCGCGGTCGGCGTCGGCGTGACCATGCTGCTGCATTGCGACCTGGTCTATGTTTCGGAAGAGACCCTGCTGACCACGCCGTTCGTGAACCTGGCCCTGGTGCCGGAAGCGGCCTCCAGCATCACCTTGCCCAGCCGTATCGGCCACACCCGCGCCTTTGCGATGTTCGTGTTGGGCGAGGCGGTCGACGCCAGAAAGGCGGTGGACTGGGGGATCGCCAACGAGGCGGTTCCGCTCGACCAGCTCCGGGCCAAGGCCCGCGCCGCGGCCGAGGCTGTGGCGGCGCGTCCGCCCGCGGCCGTGACCATCACCAAGGCGCTGATGCGCGACGAAGCGGCCATCGCCGCGCGCATGGACGAGGAGGGCGTGCACTTCGCCGCCCAGCTGAAGTCCCCGGAAGCCAAGGAAGCCTTCGCCGCCTTCGCCGAGAAGCGCGCGCCTGACTTTGGAAAGGTCGCCTGACCCATGATCAAATCCCGCTTCGAAGCCTTCACCCCGGCTCGCATCGTCGTGAACAACTACGACCTTGAGGGCTGGAACATCATCGTGACAGGCGGCGCCAGCGGCATCGGGGTGGAGACAGCCCGCGCCCTGGCCGGAGCGGGAGCCGACGTCATGCTGGCGGTCCGCGACCGCGTGGCGGGCGAACGGGTCGCCGCCGAGATCAACCAAAGCATCGGCGCGGACCGGGTGCTGGCCGGGACGCTGGACCTGGCCAGCCTGGGCTCCGTGGGCTCGTTCGTGGACGCCTGGGGGGACCAGCCGCTGGACGTGCTGATCAACAACGCCGGGGTCATGGCCACGCCGCTGTTGCACACCGCCGAAGATCTGGAGCTGCAGATCGGCACCAACCACTTCGGCCACTTCGCCCTGACCATGGGGCTGACCCGGGCGTTGATGAACGCATCTGAAGAAGACCGGCTGGCGCGTGTCGTGCAGCTGTCCTCGATCGGCCATCGCCGCAGCGGCATCAATTGGGACGACATCCACTACCGCACCCGGCCTTACGACAAGTGGGAAGCCTATGGTCAGTCCAAGACCGCCAACTCGTTGTTCGCGGTGGGATATTCCGCGCGCTTCGAAGAGCACGGCGTGACCGCCAACGCCGTCATGCCAGGCGGAATCATGACCCCGCTGCAGCGCTATCTTCCCAAGGAGGAGATGGTGGCGATGGGCTGGATGAATGAAGAGGGCGACATCCGCGAGGGCTTCAAAACCACGGAGCAGGGCGCCTCGACCAGCGTCTGGGCGGCGGTCGGCGAGGAGCTAGAGGGGATCGGCGGCCTTTACCTTGAGGACTGCCACGAAGCCGCGCCCTGGACCAAGGAAGACCCGGTGCACGGGGTGATGCCGCACGCGCTCGATCCGGAAGCCGCCGAGCGGCTCTGGGCGATTTCCGAAGAGACCACGGGGTTGAGTTCATGAGCCTGCAAGGCAAGACGCTGTTCGTCACCGGCGCCAGCCGCGGCATTGGCCTGGCCATCGCGCTGCGCGCCGCCCGTGACGGCGCAAACATCGCCATCGCGGCCAAGACCGCCGAACCGCACAAGCATCTGCCGGGCACGATCTACACAGCCGCCGAGGAGATCGAAAAGGCCGGCGGCAAAGCTCTGCCCTTGGTCGTCGATGTGCGGGACGAGGCCAGCGTTTATGCCGCGGTGGAAAAGACCGTCGCCACTTTCGGCGGGATCGATATCTGCGTGAACAACGCCTCGGCCATCCAGATGACCGGGACGCTCGCGACCGACATGAAGCGCTACGACCTGATGAACCAGGTCAACGCGCGCGGCACGTTCCTGACCTCCAAGGCCTGCATCCCGCACCTGAAGAACGCCGCCAATCCGCACGTGCTGATGCTGTCGCCGCCGCTCGACATGAGCCCGCGCTGGTTCGAGGGCCATACGGCCTACACCATGGCCAAGTTCGGGATGAGCATGTGCGTCCTGGGCATGGCCGCCGAATTCAAGAGCGACGGCATCGCCTTCAACGCGCTCTGGCCCCGTACGGGCATAGCCACCGCGGCGATCCAGTTCGCCCTGGCGGGCGAAGAGGGCATGAAGCAATGCCGCACGCCGGACATCATGGCCGACGCGGCATACGCCATTTTCAACAAGCCGAGCCGGGAGTTCACCGGCAACTTCCTGATCGACGACAGCTTCCTCTACGGCGAGGGAGAGCGCGACTTCGACAAGTACCGCGTCGATCCGACCACCCGGTTGATGCCCGACTTCTTCGTGCCGGCCGACTCTGTTCCGCCGCTTGGCGTCGTCATCGGATGAGCGTGACGATACGGGAGGCGACGCCCGCCGACACGTCGCTGATCTACGGCTTCATCCGCGCCCTGGCCGAGTATGAGAAGCTGCTGGGTGAGGTCGAGGCGAGCGAGGCCGATCTCGCCGGGCATCTTTTCTGCGAGACGCCGCGGCTGTTCTGCGACATCGCCGAGGCCGACGGGAAGCCGGTGGGCTTCGCGATCTGGTTCTACAACTACTCGACCTTCAAGGGCCGGCACGGGATCTATCTGGAAGACCTGTTCGTGGCGCCGGAGGCCCGAGGGCTCGGCGCCGGCAAGGCTCTGCTGCGCGCCTTGGCCAAACGCTGCGTGGCCCAGGGGCTGGCGCGGCTGGAGTGGTCGGTTCTGGACTGGAACGCGCCCTCCATCGCCTTCTACGATTCGCTTGGCGCTGAGGCGCTGAACGAGTGGATCATCCGCCGGATGACCGGCGAGCCGCTGAAGGCCCTGGCCGCAGGCTAAAGCTTGAGGCCGAGCTTGGGACCGATCCAGGTCATCAGCAGATAGAGGCCGATGGTCAGGCCGCAGCCGAGCGCCAGCGCGGTCCAGAACGGTGTGCCGCGTCGCAACAGGGCGGGGATCAGCAGGAACATCGGCAGCGACGGCAGCACGAACCAGAAGGTGGCTTCAGCGTGAGCGGCCATCCGCTGGACGTCGCCGGTGTCGCGCCACAGCCAGATCATGCCGAGGATCGAGACCAGGGGCAGGGAGGCCACCAGGGCCCCAAAGCCGGGGCTACGCTTGGCGATCTCGGAGATCGCCGCGATGATCGCGCCCGACAGCAGAGCCTTGATGATCAGATAGGCCAACTAGATTCCCCCAATTCGCCGCCAGCTTGCCGCGCGCCGCGCCGGGCGGTCGAGGGGAAAGGTCAGGTCGCCTCCGAGATCGCCAAGTGCAGGTTGGTATGCAGCAGTTCGTCGGCCAGGACGCCGTCCGGAACCGCGCGGGCCAGCATCAGGGCGCCGACCATGCGGGTGACGATCCCAAGCGCTTGCTCGCGACGGTCGGGGCTGGGCGGCAGACGTTCCTCGACCGAGGCGATCATCTGTTCGACCCCGGATGCGAAGACCGTCTTTAGGTCATCGGATTGTCGGCCGACGTCACCGCCCAGGGCGGCGGCGGGACAGCTTTTGCCCGGCGCTCTGCGGGCGGCCGGCGAGAGGTAGTAGGTCAGCATTTCGGGTAGGTCGCGGGCGCGTTCGCGGCGCGCGGCCATGGTCCTGAAGGCGCTGTCCACCGCCTCAGCCGCCAGCACGTCCTTGGACTTGAAGTGGTTGTAGAAGCCGCCATGGGTGAAGCCGGCGGCCTTGGTCAGATCGCTGACGCTCACCCCGTCGAAGCCGCGTTCGCGAAATAGAGTCGCGGCGGCGCCGACGATCCGTTCGCGGTTTTCCTCGGCCTGGGCCTTGCTGATCTTCATGGCTTGCCTCTTGACGATCTGTCGGACTCAATGATGATAGTCATCATTGTTGAAGTCAAGGCGGCGCCAATGCCCGCCGTACAAGGGAGCTGTTTGATGCCGCTTTGGAAAATCTATCACCCGGTCGGGACGTTCAACGCCGAGCAGAAGAAGGGCCTGTCGGAGGCGATCACCGCGCTCTACAGCCGCCTGCCCAAATTCTATGTGGGCGTCGTGTTCCAGGAGGTCGCGGCGGACTCGTTCTACGTAGGCGGTGAACCGGCGGACAACTTCGTGCGGATCTGGGTGGATCACATCGCCCGGACCTTGCCGAGCGCCGAGGCGCGGACCTGGTGGATCGGCGCGTGCGACGCAGCCCTGGCGCCCTTCATCCGTGATCGTGGGTTCGCGTGGGAGTTCCACATCGACGAGACCTCGTACGAGCTCTGGTCGATCGGGGGCCATCGCCCGCCGCTGCCGAACACCGAGGACGAGAAGCGCTGGCTCGCCGAGAACAAGCCCAGCCCGGTGTCCGAACCGGCCTGAGGTCGATCAGACAGAGATGTCGATGATCATCGGCCTGGCAGGTTCGTTGCGTTTCGCCGCGACGGTGGCTTCGGCCTTGAGGGTTTCCTCCATGGCTTCCTTCACACGCCGGGCCACCTCTCCTTCGACGGCCGCCACATCGGTCGTCCCGTCGCGCTCGGCCATGACCTCGGCGCGGATCTTTTCCTTCAGCTTCTCGAGCTTTTGCTCCTGCGCCCAGGCGTAGATGCCCTTCTCGCGGATCTGCTCGAGGTCCGATTGCTGGCGGACCTTAGCGGCCTCGGCCTTCTGAGCGGCGAGTTCGGCGGCGCTCAGCTGAGTCGATTTTGCCGAGTCGGATTTGCCCACCTGTCCCAGAGCGGCCAGCGGATCGGTCGCCAGAAGGCTGTTGGCCAGGGTGGATTTGCCGACTTGCATGCGATGGCTCCTCTAGTCGGCTAGACTGAAGCAAAGGTCGGGCCAACCGACATTGGATCACCTGGGGAGGAGATCATCATGAGCGCGCCGCCGAAAACCGTCCTGGTCGCGACGCCGGAGGAAGAGGCCGCCATCCGCCAGGCGGTGCGCACCGCCGAGGGGCGGGTGGTCGCTGGCCCCGAGCACGTGGAGGGCCTGACGGCCCTGCTGTCGGATCCCCGCGTTTCCGATCCGATCTATGATCTGCCTCGCCCGATCACCACCGAAAGCGTCGCCCGCTGGGTGGCCGATAGCGAAGCGCTGCGGCAGGCCGGCGAGTGCGTTCTGGCCGTGAACCTGGATGAGGCCGGCGAGGTCGTCGGCTATTCACGCTTCACGGTCTGGCCCGATCGCTCTTCGGCCGAGATCGCCGGAGCGACTCGCGCCGATCGCCAGAACAGCGGGCAGGGGAGGCTCGGCGTGGCGCGTTCGATCGCCTGGATGTTCGAGACGCTGGGGGTGCGGTTGATTGGGCTCACCGCGGCCCTGGACAATGTCCGCTCGGCGGCCGCCATCGACGGCGCTGGGTTCCAGCGGATGGGCGAGCGCGAAAGCGTGCGTCCCGACGGTTCGATCCGTCGCTCGATCTACTGGGAGCTCAGCCGCGATCAGTGGACGCGGCTGCACCGCCTATAGATACGAAAACGGCGGCGACCCCGAGGGATCGCCGCCGCCTTTGTCGTCACCAATAGGTGTCGAGTCTTAGCCGGCCTTCGCAGGTTCGGCCGCGCCTTGGCTGGCGGGAGCCGGACGCGAGAGCGGGAAGAACTTGTCGGCCATGGCGGGCATGGCTTCCGACAGGATCGTATCGACGCTCCAGCCCGATTCCTTGGTCTCCGTCGCGATCGGACGGGGTTGGCTGTAGAGGGTGATCGTCTCGCCCGAGGCGCCGAAGACCTGGCCCGAAATGTGGGCCGCGGCCGGGGTCACCAGGGCCACCGACAGGCGGGCCGGCTGGTCGGCGCGGATCTTCTCGGCCATCACCGCGCGGCGGGCCGCGGCGGCTTCGTCCTTCACCGGGACCGACTGGGTCATGCGGGTCCAGGCGACGGGCGCCAGGCAGTTCGAGCGGACGTTGTTGCGGGCGCCTTCCATGGCGATGATCCGCGACAGACCGGCGATGCCCATCTTGGCCGCGCCGTAATTGGCCTGGCCGATGTTGCCCAGCAGCCCCGAGGTCGAGGTGAAGAACATGTAGGCGCCGTCGTTCTGCTCACGGAACAGCTCGATGGTGGCGCGAGCCACGTTGAACGAGCCGCGCATGTGGACCGCGATGACGGAGTCCCACTCGGCTTCGGTCATCTTGTGGAACATCACGTCGCGCAGGATGCCGGCGGGGTTGATCACCGCGTGCAGACCGCCGAATTCCTTCTTGGCCTGTTCGACCATGCCGTAGACGGCGTCGAGGTCGGTGACGCTGTCGGAGTTGGAGACCGCTTCGCCGCCAGCGGCGCGGATTTCCTGTGCGACCTGTTCGGCCGGACCCGCCGAACCTTCGTCGCCGCCGGCCAGACCGCCGCCGAGATCGTTGACGACAACCTTCGCGCCTTCTTGCGCCGCGATCAGCGCGCAGTCACGGCCAATGCCGTTGCCGCCTCCGGTAACCAATACAACCTTGCCTGAAAGAGCACCCATGAACCTATCTCCCTAAAAGAATACCGTGTTTGTTATTCGAGCCGGTCGGCCTTGCGCAAGGCGGGAAAGAGTTTGGCCCACGTGCCGGTGACGATCAACGCGCCTACCCCGCCGAATATCGCCGCGCCCACGGGGCCGAAGAACCGCGCCACGACGCCGCTTTCGAACTCGCCCAGCTCGTTGGACGCGCCGATGAACAACGAGGAGACCGCCGCCACCCGGCCGCGCATCTGGTCGGGGGTGACGATCTGGATCAGGGTCTGGCGGACATAGACGCTCAGCATGTCCGCCCCGCCCAGCACCGCCAGAGCGAAGACCGACAGCGGCAGGGATTTCGACAGGCCAAAGACGATGGTGGCCGCGCCGAACACGGCCACGCCGGCGAACATGAGCAAGCCCGCATGGCGGCGGATCGGATAGCTGGCCAGGACGACCGCCACCAGGGTCGCGCCGATGGCGGGGCCAGCGCGCAGCAGGCCAAAGCCCTCCGGGCCGACATGCAGCACATCGCGGGCGAACACCGGCAGCAGGGCGGTCGCGCCGCCTAGCAGGACCGCGAACATGTCGAGTGAAATAGCCCCGAACACGATCTTGTTGGTCCAGGTGTAGACCAGTCCTTCCTTGATCAGCGCCCATCGCGAGCCAGCCTGGACCACGGGCTGGGTGTTGCCCTTGATCAGGAACACGCACACGGCCGCCACCAGGTAGAGGCAGGTGGTGACGCTGTAGGACAGGCCGGCCGAGTGGGTCAGGAGCAGGCCGCCGATGGCGGGGCCGATGATCGACCCGCCCTGCCAGGCCAGCGAGTTCCAGGCGATGGCGCGCGGGAGCAGGCTCTTGGGAACCAGCATCGGGCCCAGCGCGGTGGAGGAGGGTCCCATGAAGGCGCGGCTGGCCCCGAACAGCATCGACAGCACCAGCAGCAGCGGGATCGAGGCGAAGTTGAAGAGCGCGGCGGCCGCGAGGATGACCGCGGTGGTGATCTCGCCGGCGTAGCAGATCAGCAGAACCTTGCGCCGGTCGTGCCGGTCGGCGGTCTCGCCGGCGAACGGCGACAGCAGCAGCACCGGGATGAAGGCGGCCAGCCCGATCATGCCCACATAGAAGGCCGACTGCTTCACATCCATGGTCTCGCGGGCCACGGCGTACATCTGCCAGCCGAGCGCCACGCTCTGGATCTGCACGCCAAGGGTCGCGGCGACCCGGGCGATCCAGAATTTCACATAGTCGGTTCGCTTGAGGAGCTCGCGGATGGAGACGGGCTGATCGGGCTCTTGCGCGGTGGCGTCTGTCATCGGAACTCTGAAATGGAGGCGGGGCAACTTGACGCGCCGGGGCTCGCCTCGCAACGCGCGATTGACGCGGGGCTGTCATGGCCTTATCGCCGCTCACTCTTACGTGAACGAACGGGACGACGTCCATGCGACGCCAGCGACGAACCGAGCGCGCCAGCCGCGCCAACTGAGCCTCCGTCCCGTAGTGCGTCACGCGCGCGGCGACGGACCCGTTAGTCCACGTCGTTCGTAAAGCCGCAGATGATCGCTCCCGCCGAACAGGCCCTCTCCTTCACCCACGAACAGCCGCAGGACGCAGACGCCATCGAGGCGCTGCTGGATCACGCCTTTGGACCGGGTCGCTTCACCAAGGTCTCCGAGCGTGTGCGGGAGTTCGCGGAGTTCCGTCCCGACATGTCGTTCTGCGCCTGGGATGGCGCTCGCCTGGTTGGCTCTGTCCGCATGTGGGCGGTCCATGTCGGCGGTCGGCCGGTGATTTTCCTCGGGCCGCTCGCGGTCCTCGCCGAAGGCCGGAAATTCGGGACCGGGGGTGAATTGGTGCAGCGGGCCAGCGCCGCCGCACGGGCCGCCGGCTATCCGGTGCTGCTGGTGGGCGATCAGCCTTATTTCGGCCGGTTCGGCTATTGCGTCGATGCGGCCAAGGACGTGCGCCTGCCCGGTCCGGTCGATCAGCGCCGGGTGCTGGTGCTGGGCGCAAGCGATCTGGCGGGGCTCGTCACGGCCTGATTGCGCCCCAAGGCGCCGCTTGACCCTGCGTCGCCATTGAGGCGAGGCGTCGAGAGCCCTACCTTGTCCCTCATGGGAGACAACTCAGTACGATCTGGCCTCGATGGTGTTATCGCCGCGGCCAAGACGCAGGCGCCCGGCCGCGGTTTGCCGCCGGTGCATCTGTGGAATCCGGCCCATTGCGGCGAAATCGACATCGTCATCCGCAAGGACGGCCTGTGGTTCCACGAAGGCTCGCCGATCGGTCGCGAGGCCCTGGTGCGGCTGTTTTCCACCGTTCTGCGCAAGGATCCCGACGGCTTCCACCTGGTGACGCCGGTCGAGAAGATGAAGATCACCGTCGAGGACGCGCCATTCATCGCCACCCGCGTGGACCGCGAGGGGCACGCGCTGAAGTTCCTGACCAATGTCGGCGACGAGGTCGAGGCCGGGCCTGAAAACGAAATTCGAATCGAAATGGACGCGGCGACCGGCGAGCCGCGCCCCTATCTGCACGTCCGGCGGGGCCTAGACGCGCTCATCGCTCGTCCGGTCTTCTACGAGTTGGTGGAGATGGCGCAGGAACGCGAGACCCCGGAGGGGCCGCGCCTGGGCGTCGAGTCGAACGGCGCCTGGTTCCCGGTTGGGCCGGCAGGGGCGCACCGCCTGTGAGTCCGACCGCGCCGACCGGCGAACTGCGGGCCTGGATCGAACATCATCTGGATCCGCTGGAGGAGGGGCAGTCCTCCGAGGGCGCGTCCGACTTCGATCTAGGCGCCAATGCGTTTCCGAACGAGCCGGTCGAGCTGACGCCGGCCGCCGTGCTGGTCGGCCTGATCGAGCGTGAGTACGGCTATTCAGTGCTGCTCACCCGCCGGGCCGACACCCTGCGCCGCCACACGGGCCAGATCGCCCTGCCAGGCGGTCGTTGCGACCCAGGCGAAACCATCTGGCAGACGGCCCTGCGCGAGGCGCACGAGGAGGTGGGGCTGGCGCCCGACTATGTCTCGCTGGCGGGCCTGTCCTCGCCGTATCGCACGGGAACTGGGTTCCTGGTGACGCCGGTGGTGGGGTTCATTCAGCCCGGCTTTTCGCTGGCCGCCAACCCGGCCGAGGTGGCCGACATCTTCGAGACGCCATTCGGCTTCCTGATGGATCCGGCCAACCACGAACAGCATGAACGCCAGGCGCCGACCGGGGAAACCCGCCGTTTCTACGCCATGACCCATGAGGACCGGTTCATCTGGGGGGCGACGGCGGGGATGCTGCGCGCGCTCTATGATCGCCTCTACGGGGCGGCGGTCGCCTAGAATGCTCATATTCCGCCTCTTGCTGATCGCAGTCCCGTTCATCGCCTGGTTCATCTGGCGCGAGGTCGCCCGGCGCACCGGACGGCCGATGGGAGCCACGCCCTGGGTTTGGCTGGTGGCCGCCGCCGGCCTGCTGTTCGGGCTCTCGTTGATGGCGAGCGCGTTGTTCCATGACGACAACCGCGAGGACACCTATGTCCCCGCGGAAGTGACTTCGGGCGGTCGCGTGACGCCCGGCCATTTTGAAAAGAAAGCGCCCTCGAAGTGACGCACAGCATTGGCCAAAAGCCCTGGATGAAGACCGCCGCCCCGGTTTTCGACGCGCTGGAGGCCAAGGGCGGTCCCGGCTGCGCGCGGTTCGTCGGCGGCTGCGTGCGCAACGTGCTCCTCGGCAAGCCGGTGGATGATCTCGACATCGCCACGGTCCTGACGCCCGACCAGGTGACCGAGGCCCTCGTGGCGGCGGGATTGAAGGCCGTGCCGACCGGCGTGGACCACGGCACCGTCACGGCGATATCCGGCGGAAAGCCGTTTGAAATCACCACCCTGCGCCGTGATGTAGCCACTGACGGGCGCCGCGCGGTGGTGGCCTTCACCCAGGATTGGAGCGAGGACGCCCAGCGTCGCGACTTCCATCTCAACGCCGTCTACAGCGACCGCGAGGGCAATCTGTTCGACCCCACCGGCCAGGGCGTGGCCGACGCCCTGGCCGGGCGGATCGTCTTCGTTGGCGATGCAGCGACGCGAATCGCCGAGGATTCGCTGCGCATCCTGCGCTTCTTCCGGTTCCATGCCTGGTACGGCAAGGGCGAGCCCGACGCTGTGGCGGTCGCCGCCTGCGCGGCTGGTAAGGAGTTACTGAATAACCTGGCCGCCGAGCGGGTGGCCAAGGAGCTGCTGAAGCTGCTCGGCGCCGATGATCCGCGTCCCGCCGTCGCCCTGATGGCCAAGACCGGCGTGCTGACCGAATTGCTGCCCGCGGCCCAGGATCTTGCGGCCTTCAACGCCCTGGTCGAGTTCGAGGGGGATCAGCTGTTCACCAACGACCCGCTCCTGCGGCTGGCGACCCTGATCCCCAACGACCAGATCGGCGCCGGCAAGGCGGCCGAGGCTCTGCGACTTTCCAACGACCAGAAGGAGCGTCTGATCCAGGCGATGGGCAAGACCCCGCGCATCACCTCCTGGATGAGCCCGCGCGAAAGCCGCCGGGCGGTCTATCAGATCGGCGTTGCGACCTTCTCCGACCGCATCAAGCTGGCCTGGGCCAATGCGGGGCGTACAGGCGCGACGCACCAATGGCGCGGCCTGCTGGCCCTGGCCGAAAGCTGGACCCCGCCGGCCTTCCCGCTGACCGGCGAGGACGTGATCAAGTCCGGAGTGCCCAAAGGCCCGATGGTCGGCCAGGTCCTGCGGGAGGTCGAGGAATGGTGGATCGACCACGACTTCATCGACGACAAGTTCTCGGCCATCGAGAAGCTGAAGGCTGTGGCGCAAGGCATGGCGTACTGAGCGTGGGGCAGGGCCGTATGAAACTCGGCATCCTGGAAACCGGCGAACCTCCGGCAGGGGTGAAGGACCGGTTCGGCGACTATCCGTCGATGTTCCGCAGGCTGTTCGGCGAGGACGCCTACGACTACGCGACTTTTGACGTGGCGGGCGGGGCTCTGCCCGGCGCTGTAAAGGGCTGCGGCGCCTATGTGGTCACTGGGTCTTCCGCAGGCGTCTATGACGCTCTGCCCTGGATCGATCCGCTGAAGGACTTCCTGCGCGGTGCGAAGGGGCAGGTTCCGCTGATCGGGGTCTGTTTCGGTCACCAGATCATGGCCGAGGCGTTTGGCGGCAAGGTGATCCAGTCCCCCAAGGGCTGGGGCGTCGGCCTGCATCGCTACCGGATCGAGGAGGCTCAGGCCTGGATGGATTCGCCTGAGCCGGTCGCCGTGCCCGCTTCGCATCAGGACCAGGTCGTCGAACTGCCGCCGGGCGCGCGCGTGATCGGCGGCAATGACTTCTGCCCGATGGGAATGCTCGACTATGGCTCGGACCGCGCCATCTCGCTGCAACTGCACCCGGAGTTTGATCCGGCCTACGCCAAGGCGCTGATCGAGAACCGGCGCGGCAGCCGCTACACCGACGAACAGGCCGACAAGGCCGTCATGAGCTACGAGCAGCCTGATGATCGCCTGCGGGTAGGCGCATGGCTCCAGCGGTTCTTGGCGAGCGCCTAGACCCCCTTCGTCATCCTCCGGTCGTCTGAAAGACGATCCGGGGGACCCGAGCGGGCTCAGCTACTTTCTGGACATCAGCTTGGGTCCCCCGGATCAGCCTTTGGCTGACCGGAGGATGACGAAGCTGACCTATGCCCAGCTCACCATCGGCGGCATGGACGACAGGATGGTGTCGATATTGCCTCCAGCCTTCAGGCCGAACATCGTGCCGCGGTCGTAGAGCAGGTTGAACTCAACATAGCGGCCGCGGCGCAGGAGCTGCTCTCGGCGGTCCTGCTCTGTCCAGGGCTCGCTCATCCGGTGGCGTACGATCTTGGGATAGACATCGAGGAACGCCTCGCCGACGGCGCGGGTGAAGGCGAAGTCCTTTTCGAAGTCTCCGGAGTCGTGACGGTCGTAGAAAATGCCGCCGACGCCGCGCGTCTCGTTCCGATGCGGCAGGAAGAAATACTCGTCGCACCAGGCGCGGTATTTCTCATGCCAATCAGGATCATAGGGGTCGCATGCGGCCTTCATCGCCGCGTGGAACAGCACGGCGTCGTCGGCCTCCTGGCTGCGCTGTTCGTCGACCATCGGCGTCAGGTCGGCGCCGCCCCCGAACCAGCTCACGGCGGTCGAGAGGAAGCGGGTGTTCATGTGCACGGTCGGCACGCGCGGCGAGCGCGGGTGGACGATCAGGCTGATGCTGGCCGAGACGTAGGACGGATCCTGGTCCGCGCCGGGCATCTGGGCCGCCATCTCCGGCGAGAACCGGCTGGTGGCCGCGGAGGTATGAACGGCGGCCTTTTCGAACAGTCGGCCCGTGAAGTGGCCGCCAATGCCGCCGCCGACCCCGGTGTCGCGGGTCCAGGGGCGCATATCGAAGCGGCCAGCCGGCTCCGGATAGAGGTCGGCGGGCGCCTCGTCTTCGAGCCGCTCCAGCTCCGCGATGATGCGCAGCTGCAGGGCCTCGAACCATTCCTTGGTGCGCGCGCGGCGCTCTTCGATCTCAGGCGGCAAGGTCGTCATGCCGGTGCCTTAGGAAATTGCCCCGTCTGGCGCAACGCCTCCGAGAGCCCAATCGCGGCCGAAACGGTCACGTTCAGCGAACGTCGGCCCGCCATCAGCGGAATGAACACCCGTGCGTCAGAGGCCTCATGAACCTCTTCGGGGACGCCCAGGCTCTCCCGGCCGAACAGCAATATGTCGTCTGGGCGGAAGGCGAAGCTGTGCAAAGGCGTCGCAGCCTTCGTACTGAACAATACAATTCGTCCGGAGCGGCTGGCGTGAAATTCGGCCCATCCGGGATGGCGCACAACGTCGGCCGGTTCGCCGTAATCCATTGCTGCGCGCCGGATAGCCTTGTCCGAGAGGGGGAATCCACAGGGCTCAATGACGTGCACTGGGACCCCCATACAGGCCCCGAGACGAAGAGCCGCCCCAAGGTTTTGCGGAATGTCCGGTTGAAAAAGCGCGAGCAGCATTCTAAGCGGTCCAGCCACGGGATGAGCCGGGGCGTGGGGCGAATCGCGGAAGGTGGGTTGCGAACAGCAATCCGCAACTCTTCCGAGGGTTTCGTCGCTGCTCCAGCGTTGTTGTTCCGACTGGCCTTACCAGAACGTCTGGCAGGGTCGAAGGCGGGATTGCTCCGGTTTTCCGGTGTGATCCGAAGGGTCGCGGTCCTTGCGGCCCCAAACGAAGGGTAGCTTTAAGGTGGCCGACACCGTCGTGGGCGCAAATCCCGATACGCATGCCGCGGGCGACGACCCGAACCGGCGTGATTTTATTCATATCGCAGCGGCCGTCGCGGCCGGTGGCGCCGTCGCGAGTCTCGCTTGGCCGTTCATCGATCAGATGAATCCGTCGGGCGATACGCTGGCGCTCGCCTCGGTCGAGTTTGACCTGACCAAGGTCGAACTGGGTCAGCAGGTCGTGATCAAGTGGCGGGGCAAGCCGCTGTTCATCCGCAAGCGCACTGGCGCCGAGATCGCTGCGGCGATCAAGGACGACACCGCTGATCTGCGCGACCCGCAGACGGACGAAGAGCGTCACAAGCCTGGCAAGGCCGAATGGCTGGTCGTGATCGGCACCTGCACGCACCTGGGCTGCGTGCCCACGTTCGGCGGTGGCGACTTCGGCGGCTGGTTCTGCCCTTGCCACGGCTCGCACTACGACACCTCGGGCCGTATCCGTAAGGGACCGGCTCCGAAGAACCTCGCGGTGCCCGACTACGCCTTCCTCTCCGACACCAAGGTCAAGGTGGGCTAAGACCGATGAGCGGACATTCAAACTACGAACCCAAGACCGGCATCGAGCGTTGGCTCGACGTCCGTCTGCCTGTCGTGCGCCTCGCGTACGACAGCATCATTGATTTCCCGACCCCGAAGAACCTGAACTACTGGTGGACCTTCGGCGGCATCCTGGCGGTCTGCCTGGGCATCCAGCTGGTCACCGGCATCGTGCTGGCCATGCACTACGTGCCGCACGTGGACCACGCCTTCGCCTCGGTCGAGCGCATCATGCGTGACGTCAACTACGGTTGGCTGATCCGCTACATGCACGCCAACGGCGCTTCGATGTTCTTCATCGCCGTCTACATCCACATGTTCCGCGGCCTCTACTACGGATCCTACAAGGCCCCCCGCGAAGTGCTGTGGATCCTGGGCTGCGTGATCTACCTCCTGATGATGGCCACGGCCTTCATGGGCTACGTCCTGCCCTGGGGTCAGATGAGCTTCCACGGCGCCGTCGTCATCACCAACCTGTTCGGCGCCCTGCCGATCGTCGGTGAAGCGATCACGACCTGGCTGTGGGGCGGCTTCGCCGTCGATAACCCGACGCTGAACCGCTTCTTCTCGCTACACTTCCTGCTGCCGTTCATGATCGCGGGCGTCGTTGGCCTGCACATCTGGGCGCTGCACGTGCCGGGGAATAACAACCCGACCGGCGTGAACGTGAAGTCGAAAGAGGACACCGTTCCCTTCCATCCGTACTACACGGTGAAGGACGGGTTCGCGATCGTGGTCTTCATGATCATGTTCGCCACCTTCGTGTTCTATAACCCGAACGCGCTTGGCCACGCCGATAACTACATCCCGGCCAACCCGCTGGTGACCCCCGCTCACATCGTTCCGGAATGGTACTTCCTGCCGTTCTACGCGATCCTGCGCGCGGTTCCCGACAAGCTGGGCGGCGTGATCCTGATGTTCGGCGCCATCGCGGTGATGTTCGTCCTGCCCTGGCTCGACACGTCCAAGGTGCGCTCGATGCGCTACCGTCCGACCGCGAAGCTGTACTTCTTCATCTTCGTGCTGGCGTGCCTGATCCTCGGCTATTGCGGTGGCAAGCTGCCCGACGATCACGTCATCCCGGGCCTGTCGACCTTCACCCTGATCGATGCGGATCTGAACAGCTTCGTCTGGCTGTCCCGTTTCGCCGCGCTCTACTACTTCGCGTACTTCCTCGTCGTCCTGCCGGTCCTGGGCCTCACCGAGACCCCGCTGCCGCAGCCGGAATCGATCAGTGCGCCTGTGCTTTCGCATCCCGCCAACGCGCCCGCCGGCGCCGCGGCTTCGCCTGAAAAGAGGGGTTGAGCCTAAGATGCTGCGTAAAGGTATCGCGCTCGCGGCGTTTGGGCTGGCTATCTTGGCTGCCCCCGCCGCCCTCGCCGCTGGCGGCGCCGCCCCGGTGAAGCATGTCGAGTTCAGCTTCGAAGGTCCGTTCGGCAAGTTCGACCAGGCCCAGCTGCAACGTGGCTACAAGGTTTATCGGGAGGTCTGCTCGGCCTGCCACTCGATGAACCTGATGAGCTTCCGTAACCTCGGCCAGAAGGGCGGTCCGTTCTTCGATCCGAAATATCCGAACCCGAACGACAACCCGTATGTGAAGTCGATCGCCGCGGAATATCAGATCAAGGACATCGACTCCGAAACCGGCGACGTCATTGAACGTCCCGGCACCTCGGCGGATCGCTTCCCCTCGCCGTTCCCGAACGAACCGGCCGCCCGGGCGTCCAATGGCGGCGCCATGCCGCCGGACCTCTCGGTGATGGCCAAGGCCCGTCACCATGGGCCGCAGTACATCTACTCGCTGCTGACCGGTTATCAGGATCCGCCCGCGGGCCTGAAGGTCGGCGTCGGCCAGCACTACAACCCGTTCATGGCCGGTGACGTCACCGCGTCCTGGTCGGGTCCGCACGACAAGGTGCCGCCCGGCGGCTTCATCGCCATGGCCCCGCCGCTCGCGGCTGGTCAGGTGACCTTCGACGACGGCACCAAGTCGACGTTGGAGAACCAAGCCAAGGACGTCGCCGCCTTCCTCACCTGGGCTTCGGAGCCCAAGATGCAGGAGCGCAAGGCGTTCGGCATGGCCGCCATGATCTACCTCCTGATCTTCGCCGGCCTGCTCTATGTGAGCTACCGCAAGATCTGGAAGAACGTCGCCCACTAGGGCCGCCTTCCATCCGAGACGACGAAGGCCCCGGACTTGTCCGGGGCCTTTTTCGTTGGGGCCTAGCCGCCGGCTGGGCGCAGGAGCAGGCGTCCTTGCGGGAAGTCGAACCGCAGTCGCCAGCGGGCCAGCAGCGGGGCGCCGATGACGCCTGTCGCGGCGGCGTCGTCCTGAACCAGGCCGCCGTCCAGGTTTTCGAACAGCTCCCCGCCGAACGAGGCCGCCCGCAGTTTGGCCCGGATGGCGCCGTAGGGCAGCAGTTCCTGCGGCTTGGCGGCGCCCGGCGCGCTGGCCAGGCCAGTCTCGAGCCGCACCGCCGTATCGGCGCCAGTGGCGATGACAAAATCGCCGGCCCGCGAGACCGCGCCATCGGAAACGGCGGCCTGTGCGGTGGCGACCTCGGCGCCGCGCTTTAGCTGCAACACGGTCCTGGTTTCGAACGCGGGCGCCTTGCCGCGTGGATAGATCGCGACCCTGCAGGGCTCGAAGCTGATATCGACCACATAGGCCGCCAGCAGGTCCGCCCCGATCACCCCTGCGATGGGCGTCGGGAAGGCCCAGGTGCGCGCGTCCAGATCGGCGACGCTGAAGGCCTGATCCTGCAGCGAAAGGCCTGCGATCCGCACCGGCCCATGGAGCGAGGTCTCGGTCAGGCCCGCGCCCTGGGCCTTGGTCTCGTGCAACAGAGTTCTCGGCGCGCCGGTGTCGAGGATGTAGTCGCCCGCCAGGCCGTCGATCGAGGCCGGGGCCACGATGACCCCTTGTTCGTACCAGCAGGCGGTCTCGCCGGCCCACGCCGCCTGTCCTGACGCCAGGAGGGCCAGGAGGACGCTCGATGCTAGGGATGCGGGCTTCATGGCGTCCAGGGGCTGGGTTTTCGCGCTCAGCATAGCCAAGCCGTCGCCCCTCGGCGATAAGTTGAAGATATGGACCTGACCAAGCTGATCCGCACCATTCCGGACTATCCGAAGCCGGGCGTGATGTTCCGCGATATCTCGACCCTGCTGGGCGATGCGCGCGGTTTCCGCCGCGCGGTCGATGAGCTGGTCCAGCCCCTGGCCGGCATCAAGGTCGACAAGGTGGCTGGGATCGAGGCCCGCGGCTTCATCCTTGGGGGTGCGGTCGCTCACCAGCTATCGGCCGGCTTCGTGCCGCTGCGGAAGAAGGGCAAGCTGCCGCACAAGACGGTGGCCGTGGAATACGCGCTGGAATACGGCTCCGACGTCATCGAAATGCATGTCGACGCCCTCAACCCCGGCGATCGCGTGCTGTTAATCGACGACCTGATCGCGACGGGCGGCACGGCCTTGGCCGCAACCCATCTGCTGCGCCAGGCCGGCGCCGACATCATCGGCGCGGCCTTCGTGGTTGATCTGCCAGAACTTGGCGGCGCGCAGCGTCTTCGCGACGCAGGCGTGGCGGTTTCTGTCCTCGCGACCTTTGAAGGTCACTGATGGGTCTTATCGCGGCCCAAACCATCGGCTAAGTGCGGGGCATGGCTTTCACGCGCGCGTGGCGCGATTTCAAACGTATGCAGGACGTCGCCGTGGGCGCGGCCGCCCTGATCTATGTCGGGGCGGTGCTACACGCGTTTCAGGTGCTGCCTGGCGGCAGCGAGTTGATCATCCAGCGGACCTTGATCTGGCCGGGGCTGATCATGTTCCTCTCGCTGACGCTGCCGTTGCTGGTCCCGTTCCTCAAGCGTCTGCTGGCCCGCTATGTCTGGCTGAGTTACCAGGCCGGGTTTGGCCAGACGGCGATCTCAGTGCTGACCGGCGTGGGCCTGCTCGCCGTGGCGGCGGGGTTCATCTACTGGCAGGTCTGGGCGGTCGGCCACGGCGGCCGCTATCCCGCGGGCGTGTTCTCCGGCTACGCCGCCGGCATCGGCATACTGGCGGCCCAGGCCGTGCTGGTGCGGGCGCTGGAGACCGTGCCCGACGTTCGCAAGCAGATCGAAGAGCCGAACGGCCCTACCGAGACCGTCTGAGACGCAGTGTCGGCAGCCCATCTTCGTCAAGCTCTGTCGCGACCTCCGCGAAGGCGAGCTTGTCGAGAATTCGGCGCGACGCGGTGTTGGATGGGTCTATGGTGGCGTCGATCGCCAAGGCGGGGTTCGCCTCGATAAGCGCGCTCGCGGCCTCGGTTGCGAAGCCCTGGCCCCAGTACGGACGGCCAAAGCCGTAGATCAATTCCGCAAGCGCCTCGTCCGTCCGCCAGACAAGACCGGCCCAGCCGATCAGATTATCGGTGTCACGGTGAACCACGGCGCGACTGCCGAAACCGGTCTGCGGAAGACTCCTCGCGGCGTTGGCGATCCATTCCGCGGTCGAGGCCCGGCTGAGCGGGGCGCCGTCGCCGACGAAGGCCATCACCGATGGATCGCTGGTGATCGCGGACAAGGCGTCGAGATCGTCATCCTTCAATGGCCGCAGCCGCAGCCGCGGTGTCTCGATCACGTCGACGCTCATCTACATCGAGCTCCGACCACCGCCGTTGTTGGAGAACAGGGCGAGCGTCCGCAGGCGGGCGAGGCGCGCGCTGTCGGCGTGGTAGTCCGTGCGGCGGTCGGAAAAGAAGCCGTGGCCGGCCTCGTAGAGGTGCACGGGCACATCGGTATACGCCTCGCGGATTTCCTCAACGCGCTCGAGCGGGATCGAGGCGTCGGTCTTTCCGAAGTGGAGGATGATCGGGACCTTCGGCGTCTCGTCCTTCAGCTCAGTGATCCGCCGGCCGTAGAAGGCCGAGGCGGCCGAGAGGCCGGTGCAGCGGCAGGCCGCCAACCAGGCCGCCGCGCCGCCCCAGCAGAAGCCAATGACGAAAACAGGCCCTGAGAGGGCGTCTATGGCCGCTTGGGTGTCTCCGGCCACTTGGTCCCAAGGCGTCTCTTGAGAGTAGCGTACGCCCTTCGCTACGGCTTCCTGGCCGTAGTCGGCGGCAAAGCCGGGCTCGAGGCGATCATAGTAGGCGGGCGCGATAGTCTCGTAGCCGTCCTCGGCGAAGCGGTCGACCAGCTCGCGGATGTGGTCGGTGACGCCGAATATCTCTTGAATCAGCACCAGTCCGCCGCGCCGGGCGTCGGTCGGCCTGGCGCGATAGGCCGAGAGCTCGAAGCCATCGAAGCTGCTCTTCAGAGTGATGGTCTCGCCCATCGTCAGGCGGCCTCGAACAGCTCGCGCGTCCGGGCTCGCGCCAGGTCGGCGGCCTCCTCGGCATAGCGCTCTGGGCTCTCGTTGTTGAAGCCGTGGCCCGCGCCTTCGTAGATGTAGACCGGGACATCGGGGTTGTGTTCGTGGACCGCGGCTTCCACCTCGTCGGCCTTGATGCCGGGATCGGTGTGCCCCAGGTGGATGATGGTTGGGCAGAGCGGCTTCAGGGCCGCGTTGGCCTGCACAAGGCTGCCATAGTAACTTGAGGCGGCCGCGATGCCTTCGACTTTGCCGGCTGTGAGCCAGGTCAGCGATCCGCCATAGCAATAGCCGACGACGAAGACCTTCCCGCGCTCGGCCAGGAAATCGCGGCACGCGGCGATATCGCCCAGCGCTTGGTCCAGCGGCGTGGCGCGCGCATGAGCTACCCCTGCCGTCAGCCCCTCGGGATCATGACCGGCGGTGAAGCCACGCTCGCGGCGGTCGTAGAGGGAAGGGGCGATGGCCTCGTAGCCGGCCTTGGCCCAGCGCTCGACATCGGCGCGGATGTGGCGGTCGATGCCGAAGATCTCTTGCAGCACGATCACGCCGCCCTTGCGCGGGGTGAAGGCCTGCTCGTGATAGGCCGAAAACTCGAAGCCGTCCGCGCCCCGAAGGGTGATCGTCTCGCCCATGCGTCTCTCCCGTCTGTGGCGGGGAGCTAAGCAGAGATCGCGGCGGCGCCAAGCGAAGATAGCCGGGCGCCGCTCATAGAAATCCTCCCGCGGGGAGGCCGCCGCGCTAGACGTTGAAGCGGAAGTTCAGCACGTCGCCGTCCTGGACGATGTACTCCTTGCCTTCCTGGCGGAATTTACCGGCTTCCCGGGCGCCGGCCTCACCCTTGAAGCGCACATAGTCTTCGTAGGCGATGGTTTCGGCGCGGATGAAGCCCTTCTCGAAGTCGGTGTGGATCACGCCGGCGGCCTGCGGGGCGGTGTCGCCCTTGTGGATGGTCCAGGCGCGGGCCTCTTTGGGGCCGACCGTGAAGTAGGTCTGCAGGCCCAGCAGGTGATAGGCCTCGCGGATCAGCTTGTTCAGGCCCGGCTCGGCCAGGCCCAGGGTCTCCAGGAACTCGGTCCGCTCGGCCGGGTCCAGCATGGCGATCTCGCTCTCGATCTGGGCGGAGATGGCCACGTGGTCTGCGCCGTCGCGCTTGGCGCGCTCGGCCACCAGGTTCGACATTTCGTTGCCGTCGGCGGCGGAGCCTTCGTCGACATTGGAGACGTAGAGGGCGGGCTTGGACGTCAAAAGCTGCAGCATTTGCCAGGCCTTGGCGTCCTCGGCGGAGATCTCGGCCTTGCGGGCCGGGCGGCCGGCGTTCAGTTCCTTCAGCGCCGTCTGCACCAGCTTCAGCGTCAGCGCGCTTTCCTTGTCGCCGGTCTTGGCGCGCTTCTCCAGATTGGGGACCCGCTTCTCCAGGCTCTCCAGATCGGCCAGCATCAGCTCGGTCTCGATGGTCTCGAGATCGGCGAGGGGATCAACCTTGCCTTCGACGTGGGTGATGTCGTCGTCGATGAAGCAGCGGGCCACGAACGCCACGGCGTCGCAGTCGCGGATATTGGCCAGGAACTGATTGCCGAGACCCTCGCCCTTGGAAGCGCCGCGCACCAGGCCGGCGATGTCCACGAAGTTCATCCGCGCGGGGATGATTTCCTTGGACGGGATGATGGCCGCCAGGGCGTCCAGGCGCGGCTCGGGCACCGCCACGTCGCCGGTGTTGGGTTCGATGGTGCAGAACGGATAGTTGGCGGCCTGGGCCGCCGCCGTCTGGGTGAGCGCGTTGAACAGGGTCGATTTGCCGACGTTCGGCAGACCGACGATGGCGACTTTAAGGGCCATGTCGTCCTCTAGGATTGGGTCGGCGCCGGTTTAGCGGACGCGGGAGAAAATGTCGTCAGGCCAGTCAGCCACGGCCCTGCGGGATGTCGCTCTTGTCGGCCGGGGCCAGGCGCATGACCTCGGTCTGGTACTTCTCGTCCTCGCCGGCGGCCAGCAGCGGCGCGGCGTCGGCGACGGCGGCCAGCAGGTCGGCGACCCACTGCTGATCGACCTTGTGGAAGTCCGACAGCACGTGACCCTGCACGCGGTCCTTGTGCCCAGGATGGCCGACGCCAAGCCGCGCGCGGCGGAAGTCGGGGCCGATATGGGCGGTGAGGGAGCGGACGCCGTTATTGCCCGCCGCGCCGCCGCCCGTCTTCATGCGGAAGCGGCCGGGCGCCATGTCGATCTCGTCATAGAACAGCACGAGGTCGGCGGGCTTCAGCTTGTAGAACTTGAGCGCCTCGGCCACGGCGCGGCCGGTCTCATTGTAGAAGGTCTGAGGCTTGAGGATCAGGGCGCGAACCGCGCCGTCCGGCGTCTCGATCTCCCCCTCGCGAACGAGGGAGGAGAAACGAGAGCGTTCGGGACCGAAGCGCCAGCGGCGCCCGATCTCGTCAACGGCCATGAAGCCGATGTTGTGCCGGTTGCCCGCATGACGGGCTCCCGGATTTCCTTGGCCCGATAGGACAAGCATACGATCTCCCCTGCGAAGAAGAGATCGCTCTGCTTACTCGCTGGTCGAGGAAGCGGCGGCGGCCGCATCGTCAGCCGCGGCGTCGGCCGAGGCGGACGCCGAAGAGCCGGCCAGGGTGGCGACGACGAAGTCGCGATCCAGCGAGGCGACGACGCCCTTGGGCAGTTCGAAGGCCGACATGCGGATGGTGTCGCCGATGTCCAGGCCGGTCAGGTCGCAGACCAGCTCTTCCGGAATGGCGTCGGCCGGGCAGGACAGCTCAACGTCGTGACGGACGATGTTCAGCGTGCCGCCCTTCTTGAGGCCCGGCGAGGCTTCATGGTTCTTGAAGTGCACCGGCACGGCGATCTTGATCAGCTGGTGCTCGTCGACGCGGAAGAGGTCGAAGTGCACCGGCACGTCGGTGACCGGGTCCATGTCGATCGCCTTGGCGATGACCGGCTGGGTTTCATTGCCGTACTTCAGGGTCACCAGGTGGCCGAGCAGCTTGCCGGTGTAGAGCGCCTTGCGGAACTCGTTCGACTTCACGGCGACGGCCACGGGATCCTTGTCACCGCCGTACAGCACGCCGGGGACCAGGCCCGCGCGGCGGGTTTCACGCGCGCCACCGGTACCAGTGCGTTCGCGGACTTCAACGTTCAGGATGATATCGGCCATGGCCTTGCCTCAAAACGAAGCCGCCGCGCGATAACCCGCGCGGCGACGGAACGACCCCTTTGGGCCGAAAGGTGCGCGTAGATACACAAAACCCAGGCCCGTGGCAACGGGCGCAGGCGATGATTTGTACCTACTTCTTGGCGGCCTTCTTCGCCGGCTTCTTGACCGGCGTCACGGTGTAGGTGGCGTCGGGTCGAACCTTCGGCACGAACTTGTACTCGTAAGGCTCAGGCTGGCCGGAAGCTTTGATCACGCAACGGGCCGTATCCATCATGGCGTGCTGGCCGAGGCAGAAGATGTCCTCGTAGTGCGGCTTGGAGACCGCCAGGCACTGATAGAGGTTTAGCTTGGCCAGGTTGGTGCACGAGGCGATGTTCGGCTCGACCATCAGGGCGTTGAGCGTCTCGATGTTGGTCTCGTTGCCGTAGCCGAGAATGGCGAGGGCGGCGATCGAGAGGCTGCGAATCACCACGGGCGTGAACGGCGGGGTGGCGGGGGCGCCGGTCAGGCCGAGGGTCTGACCGCCGGTCGCCGCCTGCTGAAGGCGGGAAGTCTCGGCCAGATCGCCGACCAGCGGCGTGGCGCTGAGGGACTTGGCCTGGGACAGGCGCAGGTCGCGGCTGGCCACGTCGGCCTTGGACCAGGACTGGCGCTGAATGTCGTAGGCCGACTGCTTCACGGTCTTGCCGGCTTCGTAGAACGAGGCGCCGTCTGCGCCGAGCGCATTGACCACCAGGCCTGCAGCGCTGCTGGAGCCTTGGATCCCCACCACATAGGCAGGGTCCTTCATGATGGCGTAGGCGATTTCCTGGCGTTGGGCCGGGCTGCCCGCATATTGCCGCACGCCAGCCACGAAGGCCGGATCTTGCAGCGCGACGATCGCGCCATAGGCGATGGCGCCTTGCAGGAACTGTTTCGGTTCGTAGGAGACGCCTACCTTCAGGGCCTGGGCGATGTCCGGGCCAGCGGCGAAGGCCGGGGTGATCTTCGAGGCCCGGTCCATGTAGTAGCGATAGGCGCTGGCCTGCTCGATTAGCTTGGGCGCCAGGGCGATAGGCGGCGGTGGCGGCGGGGCCGACTTCGGCGCGGGCGGCTCGGCGCAAGCGGTCAGTATGGCTGCGAGTGCGATAGCGGAGGCCGTCAGGCCCGCGCGAGAAGCGGAAATCATCCTGCGCCTTCCCCAATTAAATAGGCACGAATCATAGCGCCTTGAACGGGCGAGAATGTGACCGTGTATCCTTAACGGGAATTCACCAAGCTTGACCTTAGGACGGTCAAGCCTGTGGATCAGTCGAACAGTTTCGAGACCGATTCCTCGTTGGCGATGCGGCGGATAGCCTCGCCCAACAGCTTGTCGCAGCTGACATAACGGATCTTGCCGCCATCGCCCGCCCGCTCGGGGGCGGGGATGGAGTCGGTCATGACCAACTCCTTAAGGACGGAGCTGTTGACCCGCTCGACCGCGGCGCCGGACATCACGCCGTGGGTCACATAGGCCGACACCTCCAGGGCGCCGCCGTCGACCAGGGCCTGGGCGGCGTTGCACAGCGTGCCGCCGCCGTCGATCATGTCGTCGAACAGGATGCAGCGGCGACCGGCGACGTCGCCGATCACATTGGCCACTTCGCTCTTGCCCGGGCCCGAGCGACGCTTGTCGACGATCGCCAGTTCGGCGTTCAGCCGGCTGGCCACGGCCAGGGCGCGAACCACCCCGCCGACGTCGGGCGAGACGATCATGATGTCCGAAGGGTTCTGGTAGTTTTCCTTGATGTCGGTGGCCAGCAGCGGCGCGGACAGCAGGTTGTCGGTGGGGATGTCGAAGAAGCCTTGGATCTGGCCGGAGTGCAGATCCATGGTCAGGACCCGGTCGGCGCCCGCGCGCTCGATCAGGTTGGCGACCAGCTTGGCCGAGATTGGGGTGCGGCCCCCGGTCTTCCGGTCCTGCCGGGCGTAGCCGAAGTAGGGCATGACGGCGGTGATCCGCTTGGCCGACGCGCGCTTCAGCGCGTCGATGCAGACCAGCAGCTCCATCAGGTTGTCGTTGGCGGGGTAGTTCGTGGACTGAAGGATGAAGACGTCCTCACCGCGGACGTTTTCGTCGATCGTCACCCAGACTTCATTGTCGGCGAAGCGTTTGACCTGGGCCCGCGTCAGCGGGAGATCCAGGTGGGAGGCCACAGCCTCGGCCAGCGCGCGGTTGGAGTTGCCGGCCAGCAGCTTCATCGGACCCTCGGGGGCAATGGTGTCGGTGTCGGCGGGCTTTTAGCAGGGCCATGGTCAGGGGCAAGGGCTCAGAGTCGCCGGCGCATGAATGACACGCCAACGCCTCGCGCCATGGCTACGCTTCGTTTAGGATGCGCCATGCCCAAAATCGGACTTCCGGCCTGGACTTGGCTCTCGCCCATCGTCGGCGCTCTCCTGCTGCTCGGCGCGAAACTCGGCGGGGCGTTCGACATAGCCCTGGCCGCCGGTTTGATCGCCTGCGTGATCGCCGCTGTGCACCATGCCGAGGTCGTGGCCCACAAGATCGGCGAACCCTACGGCACCCTGGTGCTGGCCGTCGCGGTGACGGTCATCGAGGTCGCGCTCATTGTCTCGCTCATGCTCTCGGGCGGCATGGCGGCCTCGGGGCTGGCGCGGGACACCGTGTTCGCCGCCATCATGATCATCCTGAACGGCTTGGTCGGCCTCTGCCTTCTGGTCGGCGGCGCGCGCCATCTTGAACAGAAGTTCGGCCAGGCCGGCGTCAGCGCAGCGCTCGCCACCTTGGCGGCCATGACCGTTCTGACCCTGGTGCTACCGAACTACACGACCAGCACGCCCGGGCCTGTCTACTCCGGCAGCCAACTGGCCTTCGTCGGCCTCGTGTCGCTGGTGCTCTACGGGACCTTTGTGTTGGTGCAGACCGTGCGCCACCGGGACTACTTCCTTCCCACCGGACCAAAGGCGCACGACGAAGAGGCGCACGCCGCCCCGCCGACGGCGCTCGACGCCTGGATCAGCCTAGGCCTGCTGGTTCTTTCACTGGTCACCGTCGTGCTGCTGGCCAAGTCGCTGGCGCCGACCATCGAGCAGGCGGTGGCCAACGCCGGCGCGCCCAAGGCCGTGGTCGGGGTGATCATCGCCGCTCTCGTGCTAGCGCCCGAGAGCCTGGCCGCGGTGCGGGCGGCGCGCGCCGACCGGCTTCAGACCAGCCTGAACCTGGCGCTCGGATCGGCTTTGGCTTCGATCGGCTTGACCATTCCGGTCGTGGCGGTGGTCTCGCTGGTGATGGATTGGCCGCTGTCGCTGGGCCTCGACGCCAAGGCCATGGTGCTGCTGATGCTCACCCTGATCGTCACGACCCTGTCCCTGGGCACCGGGCGGACCACGGTGCTGCAGGGCGTAGTCCACCTGCTGATCTTCGCGGTCTACCTGTTCACGACCATCGTGCCCTAGAGCGCCGGACCTAGGTCAGGGCGATGGCCGACAGCAGGCGGCCGAAGTCAGGCTCGCCACGCTTGAACGCCCGGCGATTGGAGAAGAACAGCTCCTCCTCGGCGCAGGTGTCGCGGCCGATCCATTCGCAAGTCTCGACGCCGGCCTTTCGCAGGCGGTGCAGCACGAAGGCCGGCAGGTCGAACATGGCTTTCTCCCCCGTCTCGCCCGGCGTGAAGAACTGGGCGTTGGCAGGCGCCTCCGCCGTGAAGCGTTCCAGGAATTCCAGGCCGACCTCATAGGAGGCGGGGCCGATGCACGGACCCACGACCGCGACGATATCGGGGCGCCGCGCGCCCAGCGCGAGCATCTGGTCGAGAGTCGCCTCGGCGACGCCAGTCAGGGCGCCTTTCCAACCGGCGTGGGCGGCGGCCACGACACCGGCCTTTGGGTCGGCGAAAAGGATCGGCGCGCAGTCCGCCGCCAGGGCGCCGCAGACCAGGCCCTGCCGGTTCGTCGCCACGCCATCGGCTTCCGGCCGGACGTCGCCCCACGGACCGTCGGCGATGAGGGCGGTGGCCGAATGGATCTGGTAGGCGGTGTTCAGGGCCTCGGGGCCGACGCCGAAACGGGCCGCGGCGCGGCGCCGGTTCTCGGCGACGTCGTCTGGCGCATCGCCCGATCCCAGCCCGACATTCAGGCCTTCGTAGATGCCGGTCGAGACCCCGCCCTGGCGTGTGAAGAAGGCGTGCTGAACGCCGGCGAGATCGAGCAGGGGCGAGGTGATCACAGGCAGGTCGGTCAAGTCAGTCCCTCAAAGCCGGGCGGGACGAAGCCCGGCGTATGGATGCAGGCGACCTTGAACAGCTCGCCCATCTGGTCGGGCGAGACTAGCCGCTCAAGTTGGCGTTCGATCTCGTCGCCGCGGTCAGGGCGGGCCGCGGCCAGGGCCTCGGCGCGGGCGCCGATCCCGAGCCGCACCAGGAACTCGCCCTGGGTGAGGATCTGCGCTGTGCCTGCGCCCTGGGCGTGGGCGGCGGCGAGGACAGCCGGGAAATCGGCGTGGACGGTGAGATCGGCCTCGCCGGGAGACGCCAGCGGGCTTTCCTTCTGGTGCTTGCGCAAGGCTTGCAGGGTGTCGCCGAAGCCGGGCGTGGCGCGGCCGTAGTCGATTAACAGCGCCGCGCCGCCGTCGGCGACGATCCGCGTGGCGAGTTCGGCGCCCAGGGCCGCTTGGGCCGGAGCCTGCTCGAGGACGGCGCCGACCGGCCCCTCACGAGGCAGAGGCGGGGTGTGGGCGAGGCCGAAGGCGAGGTCGCCCGTCTCATTCAGCCCGACCATCCGTTCGGCCCAGCCGCGTTCGGTACGCATGAACTGGCGGGCGGGTAGGCAATCCAGCAACTCGTTGGCGACCAACAGGATGGGCGCGTCGTCCGGGACCTGCGCCAGCGAACCGGCCCAGGATATCCGCTCGCCCAGGACCTGCCGCTGGCGATCGCGTAGCGGCGGCGACACCTCGACCAGCCAGACGTCAGCGGCGTCGGTAAATTCCGGCGATAGCCGCGCGGCGCGCAGCAGGTCACTCATCAGGGTTCCGTCGCCAGGCCCCATCTCCACCAGCCGGAAGGGCGAGGGACGACCGAGCCGGGTCCAGCTCTCCACCGCCCAAAGGCCGATCAATTCGCCGAACATCTGGCTGACCAGCGGCGCGGTGATGAAATCGCCGCCAGCGCCTAGGGCCGGACGCGTGGCGTAGTAGCCGAACTCCGGATCGTGCAGGCAGGCGTTCATATATTGCGCGACCGTCAGCGGCCCGCTGGCCCGGATCTGGGCCGTCAGGCGATCGCGCAGCGTCATGGGGTCTGCGGCTTGGCCGGCGGGGCGTCGGCCTCGGTGGCCAAAGGCTCGCGCAGGCCGCGCCAGATCAGCCAGGCGCCGCCGATGAACATCGGCGCGCTCAACATCATCCCCATGGTCAGTCCGAGCGGGAAGTTGGGGAGGTAGTTGTCGGGTTCGCGGAAGTTTTCGATGAAGGTGCGGAAGGTCGCATAGCCCAGCAGGAAGATGCCGGCGACGACGCCGCGGCGCTGAAGCAGCTTGGCCCCGTGGGTGGCCCAACGCAGGATCAGGAAGAGGACGAGGCCCTCCAGCGCCGCTTCATAGAGCTGGCTGGGGTGGCGCGGCATGATCCCGGCGTGGGGGAAGACAAAGGCCCAGGGCACATCCGTCGGCCGGCCCCAAAGCTCGCCGTTGATGAAGTTGGCGATGCGGCCAAAGAACAGGCCGATCGGCGCGGCCGCGGTGATGGCGTCGCCGATCCGCAGGACGTCGATCTTGTTGACCCGGGTGAAGATGAAGACGGCGATCAGCACGCCGAGCGCCCCGCCGTGGAAGCTCATCCCGCCGTTCCAGACTTTCACCACCTCCAGAGGATCGGTGAAGATCAGCGACGGGGTATAGAAGAAGACGTGGCCGAGACGCCCGCCCAGGATGATGCCCAACGTGATCCACAAGATCAGGTCATCGACCTGGGGAATGGTGGCGGGCGCGCCGCGCGGCCCCCAGAGGGCCTGATTCTTGATCAATCCCGCGACATAGCGCCACCCCACCAGGATGCCCGCCACATAGGCCAGCGCGTACCAGCGGATTGCAAAAGGCCCGATCTGCAAAAGGACCGGGTCGAAGTCGGGGAACGGCAAGGCTGATGTCTCCGAAAGCGTCGCCTGTGGGTTTAGACGAGAAGACCTTCGCTTTCATCCCCTGGCGGGCCATATAGGAAGCTATGCAGACCCAGAATCCCTTCCTGGACGAATTCGCCAAGCTTACCAACGCCGCCATGGGCCTCGCCCAGACCGCGGGCGAAGAGGCGAAAGCGGCTTTTCGCGCCCAAGGCGATCGCTTCGCCGCCGACCTCGACCTGATCCGCCGCGATGAATTCGAGGCGTTGAAGTCGGAGATCGCGGCTCTGCGCGCCGAGCTTGAAACGCTCAAAACAGCGGCGCCGAAGAAGACCGCCAAAAAAGACTAGAGACAAACACGCGAATGTGGGTCGCCAAGGCGAAGAAGCCGGTGACGGACACAGCGCGAAGCAGCTTAATTTCAAGATCGCAGGCGATTCGGTGGCCCGCTCGGCCTCCACGCCCTCTGCGAAAGGACCGCCGGTCTTATGGACACGCCTCAGTCTGACGAAGACGTCCTGGTCACCCTGGACCCGCTTGACGTTGTCGAGCACGTTCTGACGGCCGAGAACCTTCAGTTCGACCGCACCGAGGATGGCGATCTCGCCTTCACCCTCGCCGGCGACTGGAAGGACTATGAGCTGTGGTTTGCGTGGCGGCCGGAAGCCGACTGCCTTCAGCTCTGCCTCTCGATCGATCAGCAGGTCACCACCGAGCAACGCCCCGCCGCGTTCGAACTGGTCTCGACGCTGAACCAGCGCGTCTGGCTCGGCCACTTCGAGGTCTGGGACGATGGCGAGATCATCTTCCGCCACGCCATGTCGCTGATGACCGGCGAGCGGCCGAGCCTGGCCCAGGCCGCGGCGATGATCGACGTGGCGATGGAGGCGGCTGACCGCTTCTATCCGGCTTTCGACTTCCTGGTAGGCGGCTCCAAGTCGCCGGCCGATGCGATCGCCGCCTGCATGTTCGAGACGGTCGGCGAGGCCTAGGACTTTCGATGACGCCGATTTTGATGTTGGGCGCCGGCCGCATGGGCGGGGCGCTGATCGATGGATGGCGCGCTGCGGGCGCCTTCCAGGCCTCCGACCTGCTGATCCGCGAGCCTAACGCCAACCCGACGGTGGAGGCTGCGGCGCAAGCCGGCGCTCTGATCAACCCGGCCGATGAAGTGCTGGCCCGCGCCAAGACCGTGCTGCTGGCGGTCAAGCCGCAGATCTGGCGTGAAGCCGCCGCCGAGGTCGCTCAGCATCTGGCGCCTGACGCGGTGATCGTTTCGATCGCAGCAGGCGTTAAGTCGACTGACATTTCGCAGGCTTTCGGCGGGCGCTCGGTGGCGCGCGTCATGCCGACGACGGCTGTGGCGATCGGCCAGGGCACGACCAGCATCTACGCCGCGAGCCCTGAGGCGCGCGCCAGGGCGCATGCGCTGTTCGGCCCAGTGGGGACCGCGGTCGATCTGGCTGACGAGGAACTGCTGCACGCCGCCACCGGCGTTTCCGGTTCGGCGCCGGCCTATCTCTACGCGTTTGTCGAGGCGCTGGAGGCGGCCGGGGCCGCGGCCGGCCTGCCGGCGGAGGACGCCTCGCGCTTGGCCCGCTCCACCATCACCGGGGCCGCGGCTCTGCTCGCCCACAGCGGCGAGGAGCCGGCCGAGCTTCGCAAGCAGGTGACGTCGCCGGGCGGGACGACCCAGGCGGCGCTCGAGGTGCTGATGGCGCAGGGCGGCTTCCCGGACCTGCTGCGCGACGCCGTCGCCGCGGCGGCGCGGCGGTCGAAGGAACTGGGCGGCTAGCCCAACCCGCTCGTCATCCTCCGGTCGTCTGCAAGACGATCCGGGGGACCCGAACGGGCTCACCACATTCTGCGAAGTCAGCTTGGGTCCCCCGGCTCAGCCTTCGGCTGACCGGAGGATGACGAGCTGAGGATTCAGCTCGACCGCTTCCAGGTCTGGGCCTGGCAGACGACGGTGATGCAGCCCTCGACCTTCAGCGTGCCGTCCGGATTGACGCTCATCTTTGAGCCGTAGGTCTTGCCGCTGGATGGGTCGTAGATCTTTCCACCGGCCCATTTGCCGGCTCCGGCCGGCTTGAAGTCCCGGATCATGGTCAGGCCGACGATCGGGCGGCCACGCATGGCGGCGTCAGGATTGTTCAGGTCCTTCAAGGGCTGGCCGGCCTTGTCGTTCGGGGTCTTCATCCAGACGACGACGCCGCACATCTTGGCCTTGTCGCCGCCGCAGGGCGCGACGCGGACCTTGGCGGTGCCCGCTTGAACCAGCCAGGTTCCCTCCACCGGATCAGCCGCATAGGCCGTTGAACCCAAGGCCGCGAACGCCAAGGTGGCGGCGGCGACATGTACCAGCTTCATGCGATTGTTTCCCTTGCTCTTCGGCAAGCTTTGCCGGCGGCATGTGAAGTCTCGATGAACGTTGCTATCCGGGAAGGCGGACGATAGCCCGCAGGCCGCCCTGCGGCGAGCGGTCCAAGGTGACGTCGCCGCCATGGCTGCGCGCCACGTCGCGGGCGATGGCCAGGCCGAGACCCACGCCCTTGGCGTTCTGGTTGCGGGATTCGTCGAGGCGGTTGAAGGCCTTGAAGGCGTCCTCGTAGCGGTCAGGCGGAATACCTGGCCCGTCGTCATCGACGGTGATCTCCACCCCGCCGGCCAGCCGTGGAGCGGCGCTGACCTCGATGTTCTCGCCGTGGGCGGCTGCGTTCATCACCAGGTTCGACAGCGCTCGTTTCAAGGCGTTGGGCCGGACGTTGGCGATCAGCTCCGGGTCCACGGTCACATTGACCTTGGCGCCGGCCCGCAGAGCGCCCTGGCTGACTGCGTCGATCAGGGACCTCAGGCTGACGATCTCGACCGCCTCGCCGCCTTCGCCGCGCGCGAAGGCGAGATACTCGTCGATCATGTGCTCCATCTCGGCCAGGTCGCGCTTCATCTCGGCGTTGCGCGGGCTGGGCTCGGCCATGGCCAGTTCCAGCTTCAGGCGGGTCAGCGGCGTTCGCAGGTCGTGGCTGACCGACGCCAGCAGCGCGGTGCGTTGGTCGATATGGCGCTGGATGCGCGACTTCATCGCCAGGAAGGCGTGGGCGGCCTGCCGCACCTCGCGCGCGCCGCTGGGCTTGAAGGCCGGGGCGTCGATCCCGCGTCCGAACGCGTCGGCGGCGGAGGCCAGCCGCTCGATGGTGCGGGTCTGGTTGCGGATGAACAGGATGGCGATGGCGGTCAGCAGGATGGTGGCCATGGCCATCCACAGCACGAAGATATGGCCCTGGGTGGCGAAGGCCCGGTCGCGCGGCGCCAGGATGCGGATCACGCCCTGGTCGACCTTCACCCGGATATCGACATAGGCGGGGTAGCGGGTGGTGTCGAACCAGAAGGGCGCGTCCAGCCGGTCCGACAGCGCGCGCTCCAACGACCGGTCCACGACCGCGAAGGTGTTGGTCCGCCGGCGAGCGGGCAGTTCCTTGCCCGGCTGTAGGGCGATGGAGAGGCTCAGCGATTTTTCGGCCCGGTCGGCCAGCTTGGCCATGGTGCTGGAGTTCGGTTCGTCCTCGTAGCTTTCCACCGCCCAGGCGACTTCGCCCGCCAGGCCATCGGAGAGCCGGCCCGTCACCGTCTGCCAGTGGGCGTCGAAGAAGATCCAGGTCACCGCGATCTGCATCAGCGCCACCGGCAGCACGATAATCAGCAGCGATCGCCCGAACAGCGAGGTCGGCAGGCTGCGCTTGATCAGCCGCTGCATATGGATCGGCTCAAGGAGGCGCGGAAATTTCATCAATCAGGCGCCAGCAGGTAGCCGACCCCGCGAACGGTCTGCAGATAACGCGGCGCCTTTGGATCACTCTCGATCTTGCGGCGCAGGCGGGTGACCTGGACATCGACGGCCCGTCCCGACGGATCGACCGTCTCACGCGCCAGTTCCAACCGGTCGACCGGTTCGTGCGGGCTGCGGGCCAGGCGCTTCAACAGCGCGACCTCGGCCTCGGTCAGGCGGATCGGCGCGCCTTCGCGGCTAAGCTCGCCTCGCTCGATGTCGAACTGGCAAACCCCCAGCGAGATCGAACCGTTTCCGGCCGCGGGCCTGGCATGTGAACGCCGCAGGATGGCCTCGATCCGCAGCAGCAGTTCCTCGGGCTCGAACGGCTTGGGCAGGTAGTCGTCGGCGCCGCGCCGCAGACCTTCGATGCGATCCTCGGCCAGACCTCGCGCCGTCAGCATGAGCACCGGCGTGCGACCGGCCGCGCCCTTGCGCTCGCGCAGCCATGCCGTCAGCGAAAAGCCGTCCTCGCCCGGCATCATCACGTCGAAGACCGCCAGGTCGAAATCCAGCGTCTCCATCAACTTGCGGGCCGCGGCCCCGCCGGGCGCGGCCGTCACGCGGAAGCCGTTGCGGCTGAGATATTCCTTCAGCAGGCTGCGGATGCGGTCGTCGTCGTCGACGACCAGCAGGTGACGCTCGGGAGTTTCGGCAACGGCCATCAGGCGCCTCCGCTTTTCATTCGCCCGCCGGCCAGCGCCGACAGGATCTGCCTGGCGCCGGCCACGCCGTCCAAACCGCCCACGCGATAGGACCTGGCGAGCTGGCCGCGCAAGCGTTCGGATATCCGCTCCTCGAACGCCTGGCCGGCCTCGGTCAGGCTGGCCGCGCGTCGGCGGCCGTCGAGATCGCCCGCGACCTTTTCGACCAACCCCTTGGATTCAAGGTCGGTAAGAATGCGGCTGGCCGCCTGTTTGGACAGGCTGGTCAGGTGCGCGAGTTCCTGGACACCCACGCCCGGCCTGCGTTTCAGCAGGAAGGCCGCGCGCCAATGGGACCGGCCAAGACCAAGGCTTTCGGCCGCCAGACCAGCATCGACGCCGGCCCACAGCGCAGCCTCCGCAAGCATCATCAATTCAAGTCCAGCGTCGAGCTCCTCGTCGCGCAGGATGAGCCTTGGATCGGCGGCGGCCATTACGTTTTGCAATCCATTTTATTTGACGCGGCCGGCTCGGGGGTCTGTAAGAGGGCCCTGTTGAAAGGAGCACTTTCCCTCATGTCTTTACTGCCCTTCGATGACCGCGACGGATGGATCTGGCTGGACGGCCAGTTCGTGCCCTGGCGCGAGGCGACGGTGCACGTACTGACCCACGGCCTCCATTACGCCTCGGCGGTGTTCGAAGGCGAGCGGATGTATGGGGGAGAGATCTACAAGCTGACCGAGCATACCGAGCGTCTGTTCAAGTCGGCCGAGATGCTCGACTTTGAAATCCCGTTCACGGTGGCCGAGATCGACCAGGCCTGCAAGGACACCTGCGCCAAGAACGGCCTGACCGACGCCTATCTGCGTCCCATCGCCTGGCGCGGTTCGGAGATGATCGGCGTCTCGGCTCAGCATACCAAGATCCACGTGGCGATCGCCGTGTGGGACTGGCCGAGCTACTTCAAGCCGGAAGAGCGCGCCAAGGGCATCCGCATGACCTGGGCGAAGTACAAGCGCCCGTCGCCGGAAACCGAGCCGGTTCATGCCAAGGCCACCGGCCTCTACATGATCTGCACGATCTCCAAGCACGCCGCCGAGAAGGCCGGCTACACCGACGCGATGATGCTCGATTATCGGGGCTACATCGCCGAGAGCACCGGCTCGAACGTGTTCTTCGTGAAGGACGGCGCGCTCCATACCCCGACGCCCGACTGCTTCCTGAACGGGATCACCCGTCAGTCGGTGATCGCGCTCGCCAAGAGCAAGGGTGTCGAGGTCATCGAACGCCACATCAAGCCGGAGGAGCTTGCCGGCTTCACCGAGTGCTTCGTGGTCGGCACCGCCGCTGAGGTCACGCCGGTGGCCGAGATCGGTGAATATACCTTCACCCCGGGCGAGCTCTCGCTCGGCCTGATGGATGACTATGCTCGCATGGTCCGTCGCGAACTGGTCGCGGCCTAAGGAACAGAGCCGCCTGTCCTGAAGGGCGGGCGGCCCTTCTCATATTCAGTTTGAAAGTGGTTGGGGGGATTCGCCCCTCCGGCGCCTTTTGGCGTCGCCTTGCTTTTAGCGGTGGCGCCGACCCCAGGTCCGCCACGAATCCCCCCGCGCCGTCGCCCCCATTGCGTCGACACGGGGTTTGATTGCCGCAAGCTCGACCGGAGGTCCAGACGGACTTCCCGGTCCGGACCGAGACAAGTCGCCGCGCCGCCCGATCAAGCGAACGACGCGGCCTTTGCCGTTAAATCAGCCAGGTGTCGGGGCGGGGATAGGCCTCGCCTTGCGACAGATAGACCAGGCCGACGACGCAGCGGATCGCGAACCAGATCCCGACGACGCCCCAGATGAACAGGCCGAGCATCAGGAACGGGATGCCGACCAGCACCAGCGACAACACCCCGCCGAACAGGACGAGCAGGCCGGCGATCACGAACCAGGCGATCGAGATCCAAAAGGTGCGGATCAGGAAGGTGTAGTGGGTCCGCATGCGCGGGCCGGCGTTGTCGCGGTTCATGTAGGCGATCACCAGGCCCACCAGGATGGTGAGCCCGTTGACCAGGCCCAACAGGTAAAGCCCATAGACCACGGCTGGCAGCGTGCGGTCTTCGTACGTCACAACGGCGGTTTGGGTCTCGGTCAATTCAGTCTCCCAGTGAAAGCTCTGACTGAAATGTGGCCCTGATTGTCGCGATTGCCAGCTTAAATCGCGTTCATCCGCGTTTCGCGCTGGGCTTGCGATAGAGCCAGGGCAGTACAGCGGCGCCCAGGATGGCGACGAAGACCAGCCGGCAGGCCAGGGCGACACCTAGCAGCCAAGCGCCCGCTAGTCCCGCCGCCAACAGGACGGCGATCGCGCCGACCGCCATCATTCCCATGATCCACAGCACCGCCTCGCCATTGGCGGTGGGCGGGCCAACGCGGCTGCCCGGGGCGAGACCGGCTACACCGTCCATGAACGCCTCGAACGAGGCGGTGTGATCCTCGGGCCGCAGGTGTTCTCCATAGCTGAAGGCGGGGATGGTCAAGCGGCGGCGGTGAAAGTGCAGCGTCGCGCCGCGGCCCGCGCGGGTCACGCGGTGAAGCTGGGTCAGGGGAAAGCGGCGCACGCGCGAGCCCTTGCGCTCGACGACATCGCCGTCTTCCAAGGTCCAGACGGTGGGCGCCTGGAACGGCGAGAGCCGGATCGTGTGCGAAATCGCCAAGGAATCAGCCGCGGACGACGGTGATCTCGACCCCGGCGGCGGCGGCGTGGGGCGCGAGCGCCAGGGGCTTTTCAACGCGGACCCGAGCGCGCATCACCCGGCCGTCGGCCAGGCAGGCGCGAGCCAGGCGTTCAGCGAAATCCTCGACCAGCTGGATATGTCCTTCGGCCGCGATGGCGCGGGCGGACTCGCCGATGGTCTCGTAGTTCACGGTGTCGGCCAGGCGCGAGGCGCCCGCGGTGGGGACGTCAAGCTCGACATCGACCACGAGCGGCTGGGCGCGACCCTTCTCGTGGGCGTAGACGCCGATCTCGGCCTCGACCTTCAGGCCGGTGACGAAGATCTTGGTCATGACCACGCGCCCCTGAACGTCAGGAACCGGGACCTCGGAAGAGTTGTCTTGCAGTGGGAGAACCAAGTGCGCTCCGTTGATGCTGGAAGCCGCTCAGGCCAGATGCTGCCCGGCGTCCACGGCGATCATCTGGCCGGTCACTGACGCGGCGTCAATGAGGTAGCGCAGCGCATGCCCGATCTCGGCCGGGTCGACGGGTCGTTTCAGCAGGGTGGTGGCGACTTCGTCGATGAAGTCGGCGTCCTGCTGGTGGATGGAGGGCAGGGTCGGCCCCGGGCCAATTCCGTTTACCCGAATACGCGGCGCCAATTCCTTGGCCAGCATCTGGGTTGCGGCCCAAAGCGCGCTTTTGGAGAGCGAATAGCTGAAGAAATGCGGCGATGGCGCCAGCACCCGTTGGTCGAGGATATTGACGATCAGGCCGTTGCGCGTTGGCGGCAGGCGCCGCGCAAAGGCCTGGGCCAGCACCAGCGGACTGCGAAGATTTGTCTCGAGATGCGCGTCCCACGAGGCGCGGTTCATGCTGGCGAAGGAGTCGTCCTCGAACACCGAGGCGCAGTTGACCAGCAGGGTGACGGGCCCAAGCTCGGATTCGACCTCGGCGACCAACGGCGCGGTGGCGCCTTCGTGGCGGAGGTCGCAGGCGTGAAGCGAAGCCTTGCGGCCGCGAGCGCGGACGTCGGCCGCGGCGGCCTCCGCGTCATCATCGATGGTGCGGACGTGGATGGCGACATCAAAGCCCGCGTCGGCGGCGGCCAGCGTCAGGGCCCGCCCGATCCTGCGCGAACCCCCGGTGATGAGGGCCGCGCCACGCGAGGTGTCCGCCAAGGCGATCTTAGTCGAGACGGCCGAATTCGAAGTAGTTCAGTCCGCCGATCACGACGAGGAAGACGAGGATGGTCAGGATCGCGGTCATGAGAAAAGCTCCGGGTTCGTTCCTCGGGCTTTAGAGCGCGCGGGGCTGGTTCGCAAGGGGCGGGCGATGGCGTCGCCGAGCGTCTCTGGCGGGCAAGTGCAGGCGGCGCTTGGCGCATGAGCCCATCGCGAACATTTGACGGCTTGGTCGGGCCGGGCTTCTGATCATCGCGGAACTCGAGTGCGCCTTCAGGCTTTGCCTTGTTGCACGCAGCGGTCAGCAGGCGTGGAACGACAGGAGCAGCGTATGATCAAAGACCAAGCGTCCTTCGAGGCAGCCTTGCAGCGGGTCGCGGACTTGCTGGAGCACCCTCCGGCGCATGGTACGCCCGCCGATGAGAAATTCGTCGAGCTTCTCCACGACATCGAGAGCTATCAGCCGGAAATCGTGACTGCGCCGCCCGAGACCCCGATCGAGCGTATCGGACATGAGGCCGACGACCTGGTCGCCAAAGCCGCCGACTTCCTGAGGCAGCGTCGCGAACGCAACGAGCGCGAGAGCCTCATGAACTTCCCAAAAGACGGCAAGGGGATCGGCCCAACCACAGGCGTGTGACCCATCTCGGGCGAAACCGTCGGGCGGCTCCGGCGGCTTGAGTGGCAAGAGCTGGTCGCGATTCTGCGCCGATGGCGGTCGAGCGCTCTTGTCGAACCGTGTTCGGGCGGGCCAAGCTGAAAAGAAACGCCCGAGGAAACCATGCCGCTCCAGCCCATCGCGCCCGGCGACTTCACCAAGGTCGCTGTCGGCATTGATCGACCCGAGGACGTGGTCGTGGCGAAGGACGGTCGAGTGTTCGCCTCCGACCATCAGTGCGCAGTCGCTGAAATCCTGCCCGATGGGTCGTTCCAGCGCATGGGCCCCAAGGGCGGCGCGCCCAACGGGATCAATATGGATCGCCAGGGCCGCGTGTTGATCGCCAATTTCGGCATCTATGACCGCGAAGAGGGACCGCTGCAGCGGTTCGATCCGGCGACCGGCCAGCATGAAACCCTGGTGGCGGAGGTGGGCGGCAAGCGGCTGACTTCCGCAAATTATCCGGTCATGGATCGCGCGGGAAACATATGGTGCGCCAATTCCACCCATGCCGAGACCTGGCCTCAGGCGCTGGATGGGCGCGATGACGGCTTCATCTTCGTCCTGCGGCCGGACGGGTCGTCGGAGATCGTCGCCGAGGGTCTGAGATTTCCGAACGGCATGGCGCTGTCCGCCGACGATGCGTTCCTGTTCTGCGCCCAGACCAGCGGCGCGGACGTGATGCGGTTCGCGATCTTGCCCGGTGGCAAGCTTGGGCCGGGCGAACGCTACGGCCCGGTGCTCGGCCAACTGCAACAGGCTGGCGGCGCGCAGGTGGCGATGGGCGATCTTGGCTATACCGACGGCGTGGGCATGGACGCCGAGGGCAATCTCTGGGTTTGCCTGCCGGCCGCCAACAAGGTGGTCGCGATCACGCCGGCGTTCGAGGTGGTCACCGTCATCGACGATCCGTCTGGCGAGGTGGTCAATCATCCGACCAACATCACCTGGGGCGGGGCCGATTTGAGGGACCTTTACATCGGCTCGATCCGGGCCGGATATGTGCTGAAGGGCTGTAGCCCGGTTGCGGGACAGCCGCACGTGCACCAATTGGCATAGGCCTACCCAAGGGAAGCTGGGTATTGGGGCTTCCACAGTGATCATTGATCACTAAAATGCTTGTTTGAAGCCGTCGGGGGTTCTCGTCGGCGCGCCAAAAATCCAACGAACGCCTCCGGGAGGACGTCATGCGCGAATATCTTCAGTTCTATATCGATGGTCAGTGGGTCGATCCGGTCGAGCCCAAGACGCTCGACGTCATCAACCCGGCCACCGAAAAGGTCGCCGGCAAGATCTCCCTCGGCGGCGCCGCCGACGTGGACAAGGCCGTCCAGGCCGCCAAGAAGGCCTTCGTCACCTGGTCGCAGACCAGCCGTGAAGAGCGCCTGGATGTCCTGAACCGCATCATGGCCGAGTACCAGAAGCGCTTCGGCGATCTGGCCACCGCCGTCACCGAGGAAATGGGCGCGCCTGCCTCGCTGGCGCAACGCGCTCAGGTTCCGATCGGCATGGGCCACATCGGCACCGCCGCCGCCGTGCTGAAGGACTTCAAGTTCTCCGAAGACCGCGGCCCGACGATGATCGTCAAGGAACCGATCGGCGTCTGCGGGTTCATCACCCCCTGGAACTGGCCGCTGAACCAGATCGTCTGCAAGGTGGCCCCGGCCATCGCGACGGGCTGCACCATGGTTCTGAAGCCCTCGGAAGTCGCGCCGTTCACCGGCCACATCTTCGCTGAGATCATGCATGCCGCCGGCGTGCCGGCCGGCGTGTTCAACCTCGTGCAAGGCGACGGCATCGGCGTCGGCGTGCCGCTGTCGAGCCACCCGGACGTGGACCTGATCTCGTTCACCGGTTCGACCCGCGCCGGCATCGAGGTGGCCAAGAACGCCGCCCCGACCGTCAAGCGCGTGGCCCAGGAACTGGGCGGCAAGAGCCCGAACATCGTCCTCGACGACGACGCCTTCGCCAAGGGCGTGGGCCGTGGCGTCGCCACCGTGATGACCAACTCGGGTCAGTCCTGCAACGCCCCGACCCGCATGCTGGTCCCGACCAAGCGCATGGATGAAGCGATCGCCGTCGCCAAGGAAGCCGCCGCCCAGGTCACCGTCGGCGACCCGAACGGCAACAGCCAGCTCGGCCCGGTGGTTTCCGAGGTCCAATTCAACAAGATCCAGAAGCTGATCCAAGCCGGCATCGACGAGGGCGCGACCCTGGTCGCCGGCGGCGTCGGACGTCCGGAAGGCCTGGACGTCGGCTACTATGTGAAGCCGACCGTCTTCGCCAACGTGACCCCGGAAATGACCATCGCCAAGGAAGAGATCTTTGGTCCGGTGCTGTCGATCCTGGGCTACGAGAACGTCGATCAAGCCATCCAGATCGGCAACGACACCGAGTACGGCCTGGCCGCCTACGTCCAGGCTGCTGACCTCGCCAAGGCTCGCGAAGTGGCTTCCAAGCTGCGCGCCGGCCAAGTGTCGATCAACGGCGGCGGCGGGGACCTGATGGCTCCCTTCGGCGGCTACAAGATGAGCGGCAACGGGCGCGAGTGGGGCGATTTCGCCTTCAACGAGTTCCTCGAAGTCAAGGCGGTCCTCGGCTACGCGCCGAAGGAAGCTGCTGAATAACAACGACAAGATCCACCCCTCGTAAGGGTGGACTGAGCGGCAAGTGAGAGGGCGAGAGAGCTTAAGGCTTCTCTCGCCCGATCCTTGAAGGGGCCCTCGCAATCGCGGTGGCTCAGGGATGAGCGAACAGGAAAGGAGTCCGGCATGGACCCCCACATCAAGGCGATGATCGACCAGGCCGAAGCCGCAGTGGCCGGCCAGCCCGCGCCGCCGCTGGACGCCATTCCGCCTGAGATGATCCGGGCCGGCTACCGCATGCAGCGCGCCGCCCAAAACCTGAACGCGCCCAAGGATGTCGAGGCTCGCGACCTGCAGGTCGACGGAGCCGACGGCCCCATCGGCGCCCGCCTCTATACGCCCGCCGGCGCGCCCGCGAAGACGCCGGGCCTCGTCTATTTCCATGGCGGTGGTTTCGCCATCGGCGACCTTGAAAGTCACGACGGCCATTGCCGGCGTCTGGCCAGCTTCGCGGGAATCCGCGTCCTTGCGGTCGACTACCGGCTCGCGCCTGAGCATCCTTTCCCAGCCGGCCACGACGACGCTCTGGCCTCGGTGAAGTGGGTGTTCGACCATGCCGCCGAGATCGGCTTCGACCCGGCGCGGGTCGCAGTCGGCGGCTGCTCGGCCGGCGGCAATCTGGCGGCCTCGGTCTCCATCGACCTGAAGAATGATTCGAAGCGCAAGCTGGCCTTCCAGTTGCTGCTCTATCCGGGCATCTGGCCCGACGAGGAGACCCAATCGCGCAAGGACCTGGATGGTCCGATCCTGACCAAGGCGGCGATCGCCTGGTTCGACAAGTGCCTGGCGGTCGGAGACCATCCGCAAGCCGCCCGCGCCAATATCGGCGCAAAGGCTGACGTGGCTGGCACGCCGCCCGCCCTGGTGGTCACGGCGGGCTACGACCCGCTGAAGGACGAGGGCCGCGACTACGCCGCCCGCCTGAACGCCGCCGGCGTCAAGGCGACCCATGTCGAGTACTCCGACCTGGTCCACGACTTCTATCTGATGGGCGACGTCTCGCCGGCGATTACCGCCGCGGCCAAGGAAACCGCCGCGGCTCTGAAGGCGGCGCTGGCTTAGCAACGCCGTAGATCCTCCCCCGTTGGGGGAGG
>JAVBXP010000054.1 GCA_030824495.1 bacterium | reverse complement strand
CCGCCGCCGTTCAGCAGCAGCGGCAGCAGCCACCAAAGACCGCGGCCGCCGCGACCGCGACGGCCAAGGCCGCCCATCACGCCGCTCAGCAGCCAGAAGATGATGAAGATGACGAAGATCACCGCCGGCCCGATGCTCTCGCCCTCGCTGGCCTTGGCCGGCGCGGCCGCGGCTGCGCGCGCCTCCCCGTCAGGCAAGGTCAGTTGCTGGACCAGCGCGCCCGTCCCATCGACGACCCCCTGCTCCATCTGGCCCGCCTTGAAGGCCGGCAAAATTGTCTGGTTGATGATCACGCTGGACAGGGCGTCGGTCAGCACCGGCTCCAGCCCGTACCCGACCTCGACCCGAACCTTCCGCTCGCTGGGGGCGACGATCAGGATCGCGCCGTCGTCGCGCTCCTTGCTGCCGATGCCCCAGGTACGCAGCAGCTGGTAGCCGTAGTCCTCGATCTCGTAACCCTGCAGGTCGGGCAGAGTCGCGACCACCAGTTGGCGCCCCGTCTGGCTCTCCAGCGTCGCCAGCTCGGTGGTGAGCTTCGCCTCGGCTTCGGGCGACAGGATGTTGGCGTTGTCCACCACCCGCCCGGTCAGGGGCGGGAACTTCGGCGCGGCGGCGAAAGCCGCGCCGACGCTCACCAGCAGGACCAGGACCGCGAGGCTGAAGACGCCTCGCAGTCCCGCAAGCTTGATCATCGGGCGTTCGCCGCCGCAGGCGCAGGCGTCGTCACTGGAGCCGCCGGGGCCGCAGGCGCTGCGACCGAGGGTGCGGCGGGCGCGCCAAAGTCGACGTTCGGCGCGGTCTGCGCCGAGGCGCTGGCGGCGAAGGTCTGCATCGGCTTGGCCCAACGATGCACGGTCCCGGCCCACAGGGCGCCCGGGAAGGTGCGGATCTCGGTGTTGTAGTCCTGGACCGAGGCGTTGTAGTCGCGCCGCGCGATGGCGATGCGGTTCTCGGTGCCTTCAAGCTGGCTCTGCAGGGCCAGGAAGTTCTGGTTCGACTTCAGGTCCGGATAGCGCTCCTGGATCATCATCAGCCGGCCCAGCACGCCCGACAGCTGGTCCTGGGCCTGGGCGTATTTCTCGAAAGCCGCCGGATCGGTGATGGTCGAGGCGTCGACCTTCACCTGGGTCGCCGAGGCGCGGGCTTCGGTGACCTGGGTCAGGACCTCGCGCTCCTGGGTGGCGTAGCCCTTCACCGTCTCGACCAGATTCGGGATCAGGTCGGCGCGGCGTTGATACTGGTTCTGGACCTCGGCCCACTGGGCCTTGGCGGCTTCGTCCTTGGTGGGGATCGTGTTGACCCCGCAGCCGGCGATCAGCATCGGCGCCAGCACGATGAGGGCCGCGCGCGCAAAGCGATGGCGAAGATTGGTCACGTGAGAAAGCTCCCAGGCCTGCGCCAAGTCCGAGCTTGGCCCAGGCATCATTGGCCCGGTGCGTGGTCCGGCGCAATCTCTGGACGAATACCTAGGCCGCCGGCCCCGCTTGAAGCTGGAGCCGCCTTCAGCCCGAACAATGGCCGCAGAACCGCCACCCGGCGAACGATCTCATAGGTGGCGAAGCAGCAGGCGAAGGTCCCGGCGACCAGGATCAGGGCCTCCAGCCCCTGCGGCAGGCCCAGCTGGGCCAGGTGGTGGCCGGCTGCGACGATGAAGGTCTGGTGGATGATGTAGAACGGAAAGACGCCCAAGGTGAGGTAGGTCAGCATCGGCCCGCCGCGCGTCAGGTGTTTGGCGCCGAAGCCCAGGATCGCGGCGATCGCGCCCCACTGGTTCAGGCCGTAGGCGACCTGGGCCAAGGCCTGCACGGCCAGAGACGGCGTGGCGTAATCGGCACGATAGGTCCAGCGCACGAAGGCGTAGACGCCATAGCCCACCACCGCCATCGCGATCGCCGGCCAGCGGGCGCGGATGAACGCGGCCTTCACCACCACCGACTTCGCGGTCAGGAATCCGAACATGAAGACGCTGAACGAGAGGGCGTGGTTGTACCAATCATCGACCAGCGCGTGGGTGATGCCGAAGACCGGAAACAGCGTCACCCTCAAGGCGACCAGGAACAGCGCCGGCCAGACCAGCAGACCCCAGCCGCCGAGCCCGCGGTCCAGTCCCGCCTGCAAGCTCGCCAGGCTCGGCCGCGCCAGCCGCAGCAGGCCGGCCAGGATCAGGCTGTAGGCCAGCAGATAGACCACGAACCACATGTGGTTGTAGGTCGGCGTGATAAGGGGCTGACCATTCGGCCGCCAGCGCCCGGACGCCGTGACGTACTTGCCGTAGAAGTCCAGGAACGAGCCCGAATAGCCGAGCTTCTCGACGATCTCGTAATAGCTCTGCGGCGGCACGATCACGAAGACCGCCAACACCAAGGGCGGAAACAGCCGCGCCACGCGCGCCTTGGCCAGGCCGCCTGCGCTCACCTTGTCCGCCATGAACCGGGTCGCCGCTCCCGAGACCAGGAACAGCAGGGTCAGGCGCCAGGGATTGGTCAGCATCATCACCGGCTCCAGCCACGCGGCCGGATGGGGCGATTTCACGTGGAAGTCCCAGGGCACGTAGAACATGCCCACGTGATAGAGAATCAGCAGGAAGAAGGCGCCCACGCGGATCCAGTCGAGATCGGGGCGGCGCTCGGAAGAGACAGCGGAGGTCATGGCGTGAGCTCTGGGGTGGACGAGATCAGCCAGTGTTCGGTGATATCGGCCCGGCGCGGAAAGCGCCCCGGTACGCGCGGCGCGGCCGTCGGGACAGGCGGAGACCCGGCGTGACGAACGGCGACCTATCGGGGATGAACGGGATCTTCTGGCGCCGCGCCTTCCCGCTTTTCGCGGTGACCATCCTGGCGCTCAACACCGTGAACGTCTTCACGGAGATTCAGGACCGGCCCGGCGTTCACTGGATCTACCCGGTGATCCAGCAGTACACGAGCGCGCTAACCGCCATCGCCTGCCTGCCGATCGCCCTGCTCGCCTATCGCATGGCCCCCCTGGACAGCACGCCGCGTTGGCGGGTCCTGGCCGTGCATATCGCCGGCCTGCTGGTTTTCTCGAGCGTGCACGTCCTGGGGTTCTATGCCCTGCGGCTGCCGATCTTCGCGGCCTTGGACATCCCCTACCAGTATGTGGTTCCCGACCGCTTCATCTATGAGCTCCGCAAGGACGCGCTCGGGTACTTCATCGGCGTCACCGCCTTCTGGGCCCTCCTGCGCGCCTATGGCTGGCCGCCGAGTTCGCCCTCGACCACGGCTCCGGCCAACTTCGACATCCGTGACGGCGCCAAGGTGGTCAGGACCCCTGTCGCCGACATCCTGGCGATCAGTTCGGCCGGCAACTATGTCGAGTTCGTCCTGGCCGATGGCCGCAAGCCGCTGATGCGCTCGTCGCTCACAGCCATCGAAGCCGAACTGGCGCCACACGGCTTTGTCCGCACCCACCGCTCCTGGCTGGTCAACGCCGCGCGCGTCACCGAACTGCGGCCGGAAAAGTCCGGCGACTACGCCGTCGGCCTGGGAGGCCTGGAAGCGCCCCTGTCCCGGCGCTTTCCCGAAGCCTTGGCGAGACTGCGGGCTGGGTAGCCAAAACCGGTAGATACCGGATTAAGAAAGCGGTATATGCTTGATTATGGCTTTGCTCGCCGAAATGGACGCCTTCTGCTTTGGCCACCGCAGCCGCCGCGCCGCGCGTGCGGTGACCCGGGCGTTCAACCAGCGGCTCCGCCCCCTGAACCTCAATATCAGCCAGTTCATCCTGCTGGGCGTCATCGCCCGCGGGGTGGATCGCTCCGTCGCCGCAATGGCCGAAGAGATCGACCTGGAACCCTCCGCCCTGCTGCGGAACCTGAAACTGCTGGAAGAGCGCGGCCTGATCGCGATCACCGGCGGCCGCGGTCGACGTGGTCGCCGCATTGCGATCACCCAGCCGGGGCTGGACCTGATAACATCGGGCGTACCGATCTGGGTGAAAGCCCAGTCGGACCTCGCCCAGGCGCTCGGCGGCTCGGCCGATGCGACCCGTGCCGCCCTCGCCGACCTGGAACAGGCGGCGGTGGGACTTGAGAAAGCTGAAAGGTGACTTCTATGCGTAGGATCGTTGTGACCGGGATGGGCGTCGTCTCGCCGCTCGGGACGGGCACGGAGGCCGCCTGGGCGCGGCTGATCGCCGGCCAGTCGGGCCTGCGGCGCCTGCCCGCCGACCTCGCCCCCGACGTACCGGCCCAGGTGGCGGGCACGGTCCAGTCCAAGACCGAGGACACTGAGGCGGGCTTCGACCTCGACGCCGCGGTCCCCGGCAAGGACCAGAAGAAAATGGACCGCTTCATCCAGTTCGCGCTGGCCGCGGCGGACGAAGCCATCGCCCAGGCCAAGTGGGCGCCGGAGACCGACGCGGAGAAGGATCGCACCGCGACCATCATCGCCACCGGCATCGGCGGCTTCCCGGCCATCGCCGAGGCGGTGCGCATCACCGACACGCGCGGGGTGCGCCGCCTCTCGCCCTTCACCGTACCCTCCTTCCTGGCCAATCTTGCGGCCGGCTGGGTCTCGATCCGCCACGGCTTCAAGGGCCCGCTGGGCGCCCCGGTCACCGCCTGCGCCGCCGGCGTCCAGGCGATCGGCGACGCCGCCCGGTTGATCCGTTCGGGCGAGGCCGACATCGCCATCTGCGGCGGGGCTGAATCCACCATCGACCGCGTCAGCCTCGGCTCCTTCGCCGCCGCCCGTGCGCTCGGCTCGGCCTTCAATGACGAGCCCACAAAGGCCTCGCGTCCGTTCGACGCCGCCCGCGACGGCTTCGTCATGGGCGAAGGCGCCGGCATCCTGGTGATCGAAGCCCTGGAGCACGCCCTGGCGCGCGGCGCCACGCCGATCGCCGAACTCGTCGGCTACGGCACCAGCGCTGACGCCTTCCACCTGACCGCCGGTCCCGAGGACGGCGAGGGCGCGGCCCGCGCCATGCGCATCGCCCTGGCTCAGGCCAAGGTCGAACCGGCCGCCATCGACCACCTCAACGCCCACGCCACCTCCACCCCGGTCGGCGACAAGGGCGAACTCGCCGCCATCAAGGCGGTGTTCGGCGAAGGCAACGGCCCGGCGATCAGCTCGACCAAGTCCGCAACCGGCCACCTGCTCGGCGCCGCCGGCGGACTGGAGGCGGTGTTCACCGTGCTCGCCATCCGCGACGGCGTCATTCCGCCGACCCTCAACCTCGAAAACCCAGACGAGGCCGCCGCCGGGCTCGATCTGGTGGCGCTCAAGGCCCGTAAGGCCGACCTCAACTACGCGCTCTCGAACGGCTTCGGCTTCGGTGGCGTCAACGCCTGCGTGTTGTTCAAGAAGTGGACTGACTAGGTCCGGCCTGCGGCGCCGCCTCCTCCACAAGTTGAGGAGGCGGTGACCGGTTGGCCACTCGCGACTGCCCCATAACGGCACACCGTCGTTCGCCGAAAGGGCGATAAAACGCCCTGCTGAGGCGTGGATCAGGGCCTAAAACGGCCGCAGGATCTCGGCTTTCCCCAAATTGGGGAACCCTCCCAAACTCGTTCAGAGGTTGTTAGGCATACTGGAACGCGTATCGGCCCATGGCATCGCCAGGGGGCTGATCGAAACATGATAATTCGCAGAACCGCGAAAGCGCGACACGACCATCGTGCGCGCGGCCCGCATACCTCCACGCCGTTCGTCTACAGCCTCGCCAAGCGGTGCTGGCGTTCGTTCGATGCGGGAGGAAACTGGATATGACGGTTATCCGGTTTGCCCAAGATAGCCGCTATCGAGAACTCACCCCTGCCGTGCAGGCCAGGATGCTGGTCGTCGTCGTCAGCGGGCTGCGCATGCTCGGCGAGCCCTCGACGGTCGAAGAGCTGACGCTCTACGCCCAGCACCGCTTCGCCCGCGCCCTCCACCCACGGCTGAGGGAGGATGTCGAAGCGATCCTCAATACCTACGCCGAACCGGGGCCGACCCCGCTGGCCGATTGCATCCCGTTTCGCCGGGTGCAGCTCGGAGAGCAGGAAGCCTGGGCGTTCAACCTGTCCTTCCGTAGCGCTCTTGCCGAAAGCGGGCTCGAGGTTCGCGTGAGAGATCTCGCCGACTGAACCGGTTGGGGCGCGCGCATCACTCGCCCCCCTGCTTTTCCCAGCATTCATGCAGGAGGTCCGGTGAACGAGCCGAGCTTCAAAATCGACCTGTTTCTGGCTCGGGTGGGCAGCAACTATCTGCTGCGTGCGCTCGCCAACCTGACCGAGGCGTTCGACGGCGACATGGCGCGCGCCGTCGTGTTCATGGCGATCGGCCAAGCGGCCACCGATCACCTGGGGCTGAACCGGGACTTCACAGACTTCGGCGGCGATGGCCTGATCCCCGACGAGTTGCGTCGGCCGGTGACGGTGCTCTCCATCGCCAATTCGCTGCAAATGCCGCGCGAGACCACCCGGCGCCACGTCACCCGCCTGCTGCAGCGCGGCTATTGCATCCAGGTCCAGGGCCGGCGGGTCATGATCCCCGCCGAAATCTATCGACGTCCGGAAATCCGCCAGGTGATCGAGAAGAACCGCCGCGACCTGCAGCTGCTCATTTCCACCATCCGCCGCACCCATCTGCTGAAAGAGGACGCGGAGGACAGCTAGCGCCGCTGGGCGGCGGTCGCATCACGCAGCGGCTTGAACTCGGAGTCCGGCTTCCAGCTCGGCCAGACGCCCGGGTTCGCCAGCTCCTTGCCCATGTCGTACAGCAACTCCACGTCCTGGGCCGCGCCGCGCAGATCCCAGTCGGCTGACCAGGCGTCGCAGGTCTTGTGGTAGCAGTTGGCCGTATAGTCGCTGACCCACTTGTCGCCGGCCGCACGGCCGCCCTCGATCAGGTCGGCGCCGCCGCCCAGCCCCATCATCAGCAGGACCGGCACCCCGCGCCGAGCCATCGAGAAGTGGTCGGCGCGATAGAACAGCGCCCGCTCCGGGTGAGCGTCGGGCGTCACCGTGCGGTTCTGGGTTTTGGCGGCCTTCACCAGCATGTCTTCCAGGCTGTTCTGGCCCGCCCCGATCAACACCACGTCGCGCGCCAGTCCGTTGGGCTGCAGCACGTCCATCGTCAGGTTCGCGGCCATGGTCTCCAGCGGCACGGTCGGGTGGACGCCGTAGAATTCAGAGCCCAACAGGCCGCGCTCCTCGGCCGTCCAGGCGGCGAACACCAAGGTGCGAGCCGGCGGCGGGCCAGCCTTGAAGGCGCGCGCGATCTCCATGGTCCCAGCCACGCCGATGGCGTCGTCCAGGGCGCCGGGGCGCACGGTGCGGCCCTGGGCGTCGGGGGCGCCGGCGCCATAGGCGTCCCAGTGGGCGGCGAACATCACGCTCTCGTTCGGGCGCGAGGCGCCGGTGATCTTGGCCAGCACATTGCGGCTGACGACCTGGACGTGCTCCAGCCCATAGTCGGCCGAAAACGTCGCGCCCTTCAGCGTCACCGGCTTGAAGTCGGCACGCCGCGCCTGGGTCTTCAGGGTGTCGAAGTCGAGGCCCGCGGACTTGAACAGTTCCTTGGAAACCTCGCCGGTCAGCCAGCCCTGGAGCAGGACCTTTTCCTTGGCCGGATCGGTGCGGACGATGTCGAACGCCTCGCCGTTCGAGGCGACCACCGTCGACCAGCCATAGCCGGCGCCGGGCGTCTCGTGGACGATCAGGGCGCCAAGCGCGCCACGGCGCGCGGCCTCTTCGTACTTGTAGGTCCAGCGCCCGTAATAGGTCGCGGCCAGACCGCCGAACTTGCCGGCCACCGGCTCGCCGGGCTTAGCCTCAAAGTCGGGATCGTTGATCAGGATGACGGCGATCTTGCCCTTCAGGTCCACGCCCTTGAAGTCGTCCCAGCCGCGCTCGGGCGCTGAGACGCCATAGCCGACAAAGACCATGGGCGCGTTCTCGATGGTCACCTGATCGACCGGCCGCAGGGTCGAGGCCGAGATGTCGGTGTTGCGCTCAAGCGCGCGCGCCTTGCCCTGCAAGGTGAGACCGAACTTCCCGCCATCCTTCACCTGGAACCGCACCAGCGGCACATCCTGGGTGTAGCCGCCCTTATCGCCGGCCGGCTCCAGCCCCAGCGCCTTGAACTGAGCGGCGATGTACTCGACGGTCTTGGCTTCGCCCGGCGTTCCAGGCGAGCGACCCTCGAACTCGTCCGAGGCCATGGTCTTGACGATCGCCGACAGCCGGGCCGGATCAATGGGACCGGCGTCCTGGGCGTAAACGGCGCTCGCCATCAGGGTCAGGGCGAGGGAAACGGCTGCAGTGCGGAACATGGGGGCATCCAGACGGCTGAAGCGGCGACCCTACCCCAACCGCTCATCCCGGCGAAAGCCGGGACCCAAGCTGAGCTTCAGTTTGAGAAGGCGCATCGGGCTTCACCGTCGTTTGGGTCCCGGCTTTCGCCGGGATGAGCGGCGTTGGTTTCAAGTCCGCGTCGCGAACTCAGAGTCGCCAGTGACCGCCACCACCTGGTCGTCGAACGAGGCGTGGGCCGAGGTGTAGAGGTGGGAGTAGAGCCCGCCGTTCTCCATCAGCTCGTCGTGGTTCCCTTGCTCCAGGATCCGCCCCTGCTGCAGCACCACGATGCGGTCGGCGTCGCGGATGGTCGCCAGCCGGTGGGCGATGACGATGCAGGTCCGACCCGAGAACAACACCTTCAGCGCCTTCTGGATCGCCTGCTCGGTGAAGCTGTCGATATTGGCGGTGGCCTCGTCCAGGATCAGGATCTGCGGATCGGCCACCAGGGCCCGCGCGAACGAGATCAGCTGCCGCTGGCCCATCGAGATGTTCCGCCCCCGCTGGCCCAGCTTGGTCTGATAGCCGTCCGGCAGGCGCATGATGAAGTCGTGCGCGCTCACCGCCTTGGCCGCCCGGACCACGTCGTCGAAACTGGCGCCCTTCGTATTGTAGCGAATGTTCTCTTCGATCGTGCCGGTGAACAGGAACGGCTCCTGCAGCACCATGCCGATGGTCTTGCCCAGCGAGTCCAGCGTCACATCGCGCACGTCGTGGCCGCCGACCAGGATCTGGCCCTGATCGACCTCATAGAAGCGGTGGGTCAGGGCGATGATCGAGGTCTTGCCCGAGCCGGTCGGTCCGACCAGGGCCACCACCTCACGCGGGTTCACCTTCAGGCTGATGTCGTGCAGCACCGGCCGGGCCGGGTCGTAGCCGAAGGTGACGTTCTTGAACTCCACCGTCGCCGGCGCGTCGGCCAGCGGTTGGGCGCCGGCCTTGTCGGTAATCGCCACCTTCACGTCGAGCACCTCGAAGATCCGGTGCCCGGCCGCCATCGCCCGCTGCATGATCGTGTACTGCATGGACAGCATCCGCACCGGATCGAAGAACCGCTGCACATAGAAGATGAAGGCGACCATCACGCCCACTTCCAGTCGTCCGCCCAGCACCGCGTTGCCGCCCACCACGATGACGATAGCCATGGCGAGGCCCGTCAGCACATCGACCGTCGGCACCATGATCTGGCTCATCCACGAGGCGTGCGCCTGGGCGACGAAATTCTCGTGGGCCTTCTCCTTGTAGAGCTCGAAATTCACCGCCTCGCGGCGGCTCTCCTGCACGGTGCGCACGCCGTTGATGTTCTCGGCCAGAGCCGAATTGGCGGTCGAGGAGGCGTCTCGCGCGTCGCGGAAACTCTTCTTCGAGAACGGCAGCCAGATCGCGCGCACGATGATCAGCAGCGGCAGGACTGTCAGGGTCAGCAGGCCAAGCTGCCAGTCCATGCTGATCAGGACGGCGGTGATGCCGATCAGCATCGCCAGGTCGCCGACCGCGCCGGTGGAGCTTTCCAGGAACTCCTGCAAGGCGTTCACGTCGCCCTGCAGGCGCGACATGATCCGCCCGACATGGGTCTTGTCCATGAACGACAGCGACACGTCCTGGAAGTGGTCGAACATCTTGCGGCGGACGTCGAAGATCACCCGCTGCGCCAGCCGCGCCGACAGCCACTGCTCCATGAAGAAGGCGGTCGCGTAGACCGCGATCAGGCCCGCGAAGGCGATCAGGATCTGGTCGAGCAGATGGCCGTCGCGATTGACCGCGGCGGTGACCGCCCGCCCGATCAGCGCCGGGATCATCACCGCGCAGGTCGCCGAGATCAGCACCGCGACCACGGCGATGATGAAGGACCGCTTGTGCGGCTTCAAGATCTCCAGGAACCGCTTGGCCACGTTGATGTCGAACGTGCCGAAGATGTCCTCGCCCTCGGAGGTCCCGAGCGAGGCGCGGCGTTGCGGCGGAGCTTGCACAGTGTCGCTCATGCGCCGACCTCCTGGAGAATGGCGTCTTCGTCCAGGGTCGCCTCGGCGTCCGAGCGCGTCTGCAGTTCATAGAGGTCTGCATAGACCCCGCCCTGCTTCACCAGCTCGGCGTGGGTCCCGCGCTCCACCACCCGGCCCTCGTCCAGCACCACGATATTGTCGGCGTGCATCAGCGAGGACAGGCGGTGAGCGATGATGATGGTGGCCTTGGCGGCCGTGGCTTCCGCCAGGGCGTCGCGCACCCGGCGTTCGGTCACCGCGTCGATGGCCGCGGTGCTGTCGTCGAAGATCATCACGCCGGGACCGGGCACCACGCCGCGCGCGATGCTCATCCTCTGACGCTGGCCGCCGGAGAGAGCCACGCCGCGCTCCCCGACCCTCGTCTCATAGCCAGCCGGCAGGCCGGCGATGTGGTCGTGAAGCTGGGCGGTCTTGGCGGCGCCGACGATGCGGTCCTCCTGCGCCCAGGGATCGGCATAGGCGACGTTGTGGCCGATGGAACTATCGAACAGGAACGCCTCCTGCTGAACCAGCCCGACATATTCGCGCAACGACGCCAGGGTCACGTCGCGGATGTCCTGGCCGTCGATGGTGATCGCCCCGCCGGTCACGTCGTAGAAGCGCGGGATCAGGTTGGCGATGGTCGACTTGCCGCTGCCGGGCGGGCCGACGATCCCAAGGGTCTGGCCGGCCGCGACCTCGAAACTGACCCCATGCAGGATCTGCTTGCCACCCTGATCGTAGCAGAAGTCGACGTTCTCGAAGCGCAGCACGCCCTTGGTCGGGGCCAAGGGTTTGGCGCCCGGCGCGTCGGCGATTTCCGGCTCCAGGTCCAGCACTTCGAACAGCCGCGCGCCCGAGGACGTCGCCCGCGCCGCGGCGTTGAAGATCATGGCGATCTGCCGGATCGGCGTCTGCAGCAGGGTCATATAGGTGAGGAACTCGGTGAGCTTGCCGACGCTCATCGTCCCGGCCGCCACCTTGTGACCGCCGTACCAGAGCAGCAGGCCCATCGATCCGTAGAACGAGACGGTCATCACCGAGACCGCCCGAAACCGCAGGGTGATGCGCTTGTAGGAGAAGTTCAGCGCGTCCAGCGAGGCGGCGTCGAACTTGGCCATCTCAAAGGACTTGCCGGCGAAGGCGCGAACCACGCGAATGCCCTGGAGGTTCTCCTCCATGGTCAGGGTCAGGACCGCCATCAGCTCCTGCACCCGCAGCCAGGTCACCCGCAGCAGGAAGCCCATCCGCGCCAGCGCCCAACCGGCGATCGGCACGAAGGCCAGGCCGATCAACCCCATGGTCAGGTCGGCCGACAGCATCATGTAGCTGGCGAACCCCAGCAGCAGGACCAGGCTGACCGCCTGCATCACCCCGCCCTGGATGAAGACGCGCGCGCCTTCCAGGTCGAGCATGCCGCGGGTGATCAGGTCGCCGGAATGGATACGGTCATGAAAGCCGAACGACAGCCGCTGGAGCTGTTGGAAGAACTGCAGCCGCAGGTCATAGCCGACCCGCTGGCTGACATACTCGCCCTGGTAGCCGGACATCATGGTCAGCAGCCCGCGGATCACCGTGGCGGCGATCACCAGCAGGGCCGTCCCCCACAGCGCGGCCTGCGCCTCACTGGCATGAGCCGCCCCGCCCTCCAGCAGCGCCTGCGCCTGGTCCACGGCGCCGCCAAACAGGCGCGGCAAGGTCAGGCTGGCGACCGCGGCCCCCAACGAACAACCGATCGCCACCGCCATCCGGCCCGGGTAACGCAACGAAAGCGCCGTGATCCTCTGCAGCACACGCGGCATCTCGCTGACGTCGACCTTGATAGAGCCGGAGTCAGAGGGTCCCGCACCCCGCCGGGAGGGGTGTGACTCACTCATCAGAAATTCCATCTTCAAGTATGGAAGTCATTCTGAGGCGCCGCCTCGGTGCACGCCAGACTTGTTTTGACGTATCCGGATAATATCGCCGACGTCGCGGCGGCGGCTAGGCCGCGCGAGCGCGAACGCCGTGGACGAACGTCACCGACGTCGCGGGCGGCGCCGGCCGGGCGCGCAACCGCCCACCCTTGCGCCAGATTTTCAAGGCTTCCCAATGGATTGCGGCCATGACGCCCAGCGTCATCAAAGGATGGGACAGCCATGCGTGCAACAGCGAGCGGTCGCTCAGTTCGCGCCTGATCCCCGAGAACGCCGCGCCCATCACATGGCCCTCGGCGTCGTGGACATCGATGACGACCGAGACCGCCTCGCCCGGCGGTCGGATCCGGAAGGCGTAGGTCAGGTCCATGTCCATGAACGGCGAGACATAGAAAGTCTTGTCGCAGGTCTGGGTGATCGGCCCGCGCCCCTCGACCGGGATCAGGTAGATGTGCCGCTCTCCGAAGGTGTTGGTCACCTCGTAAAGGATCGCCGAAAGCACGCCGTCCAGGCGGTGGCAGAAATAGACCGTCAGCGGATTGAACACCGCCCCCAGAATGCGCGGCATGCACAGCATCTTGATGGGCCCCCCGTGCGCGACAGCGGCCGCCTCCAGGTGGGCCTCGACCTGCGCCTTCAGGCAACGGCCCGAGCCGTCCAGATGGTCGGCCTCATGGAAACTGGTCAGGGCGAAGCGCCGATGCGCGAACAACCGCAGCAGGCCATCCAGCCGCCCCAGCTCATCCAGGTCGAGCAGCAGCATGAAGACGCGATAGCGCATCCGATGCATTCGCGGCTTCAGCCGCGCATGAGTGACCGCGCCGAGATAGAGCCCCGACGCGAGCCCGGTCATGCCGCCCGCCCGCGCAGAGGCGCCGTCTGGATCTGGATGCGCCCCGACTCGTCGGCCACACGCCACGGCCGGCGTCCGCCGCCCATGGCCTCGGCCACCGCCAGGCCCGACTGCAGGGCGTCTTCATGGAAGCCGTGCCCAAAATAGGAGCCGCAGAACCAGGTCCGCCGCTCGCCCTGCAACGACCACAGCTCGGCCTGGGCCGCGATGGCGGCGGCGTCGAACAGCGGATGGTCGTAAACGTCGGTGCGGATCACCTTGTCTGGCGCGATCTCTCGCGTGGGATTGAGCGTCACGAATAGGTCGCCCGCGTCGCGAATGGATTGCAGCCGGTTCATCCAGTAGGTCACGCAGCCCTCCCCTGGCGTCTCGCGCCGGCCGATGTGGTTCCAGCTTTCCCAAGCCGCCTTCCGCCTCGGCATCAGGCGAGCATCAGCGTGCAAAACGGCAAGATTACGGTGATATTTGAAAGCCGATAGCAACCGGCGCTCCTCCTGGTTGGCGTCGTCCAGCAGCGACAAGGCGGTGTCCCCGTGGGTCGCGATCACCACCTGGTCGAAACGCTCGGTGCGGCCGGTTGAATCACGGATATCCACGCCGAACAGGTCGCGGCGCACCGCGCTGACCCGCACCCCGGTCCGGATCTCGCCGGTGAAGGCCGCCGCCAGCTTAGCTACATAAGCCTTGCTGCCGCCGCTCACCGTGCGCCACTTGCCGCGCCCGAAGACGCTCATCATCCCATGGTTCTGGAAGAACCGGATCAGGGCGGCGGCCGGATAGTCGCGAATCGCCCCCAGCGGCGTGGACCAGATGGCGGCGGCTTGCGGCAGCAGGTGATCGTCGCGGAAGGCTTGGCAGTAACCCTTGGTCGCCAGATAGTCCTCCAGCGAGGTCAGCGGCGCCTCCAGGCTGGCCAGGTCCTTCGGCCCCTGGCGATAGAACCTGCCGACATCGCGCAGCATCGCCCAATAGCGGGCGCTGAACAGATTGCTGGCCTGGGCGAACAGCGCGCCCGACGAATATTCGAAATCGCCGTCGTCCAGCGATACGCTCAGCGCCATGTCCGCAGGGCGGCTATCGACACCCAGGTGCTTCAGGAGGGCGGTGAAGTTCGGATAGTTCGGCTCGTTATAGACAATGAAGCCGGTGTCGACGCTGACCGGCCCCTTCTTACCCGGCGCTTCGACCGTGTTGGCGTGCCCCCCCACCCGACCATCGCCTTCGAACAGGGTCACCTCATAACGCTGGCTCAGCAGCCATGCGGCGGAAAGCCCGGCGGCGCCGGCGCCGATCACCGCGATTCGAGACTGTGGGGTCCAGGTCAAAGGGTCGGTTCCTCCCGCTACGACGGGGACACCCGCCTTCGAGGAGCTACGGGCGGGGCGCGCGGCTGGATGCATCCAACACCCGGCCGCGCCCGTATCCCTAGAGAAGACGGCAACTAAGGGAACCGAATGAGCCTGGTCGCATCAGCAATCCACGCCTTCGAAGGCGCTCCGTTGCCCGACGCTCTGCGCCGTGCGGCGGTCGGTCTTCTGGTCGCCAACGCTCGTCGCAATCTGGAAGCCGCGCCTGGCGCCGCCGCCCGGTTCGCCCGCGACATGGAGGAGCGCCCCATCGCCGAGCATGCCGACTCGGCCAATCGGCAGCACTACGAACTCCCCGCCGCCTTCTTCAAGGCCGTGCTGGGTCCGCGGCTCAAATATTCCTCCGGCCTGTTCACATCCGGCGCCGAGACCCTGGCCCAGGCCGAGGATACGGCGCTGGCCGAGACCGCCGCTCACGCTGATCTGCGAGACGGCCAGCATATTCTGGAACTCGGCTGCGGCTGGGGCTCGCTTTCGCTCTGGATGGCCAGGACCTTGCCGAACGCGCAGATCGTCTCGGTCTCCAACTCCGCCAGCCAAGGCGACTTCATCCGGGCCAAGGCGCGGGTTGAAGGCCTCTCCAACCTGACCGTCGTCACGGCCGACATGAACGATTTCGAGGCCGATCCCGCCGCCTTCGACCGTATCGTCTCGGTGGAGATGTTCGAGCACATGGCCAACTGGCGCGCCCTGCTGACCCGCGCCAAGACTTGGCTCAGGCCCGACGGCCGGCTTTTCCTGCACGTTTTTACGCACCGTTCGACGCCCTATCGGTTCGACGTGAACGACGAGGCCGACTGGATCGCCCAGCACTTCTTCACCGGCGGCGTGATGCCCAGTCACGACTTGGCGCGCCAGTTCCCCGATTTGTTCGAAGTCGTCGCCGATTGGCGCTGGAGCGGAGAGCACTACGCCCGCACGGCCGAGGCCTGGCTCATCAACTATGATCGCAACGCCGAGACGATCAGGCCCATCCTCGCCCAGGTCTACGGCGATCAGGCCCTGCTCTGGGGGCGCCGCTGGCGGCTGTTCTTCCTGGCGACCTCGGGCCTGTTCGGCCATCGTGGCGGGACCGAGTGGGGCGTCAGCCACTATCTGATGAGCCCCGCGGGAGAATCGCCATGCTGAAGCACCTCGCCGCCTATCTGGGCGCGGGCCTCGCCTTCGCGGTGATAGACGCCGTCTGGCTGACCACCGTGGGGCCGAAACTCTACCGGCCCGCCCTGGACGACGTGCTGGCCGACCAGTTCAACCTGCCCGCCGCCATTGCCTTCTACCTGGTGTTCATCGCCGGCGTGCTGATGCTGGCCATCCTGCCGGCCGTACGCGAAGGCGCGGGATGGACGCGAGCGCTCGCCAACGGCGCGATGCTGGGCTTCGTGGCCTACGCGACCTATGACCTCACCAACCAGGCGACGCTGAAGGTCTGGTCGCTCAAGGTCACCCTCGCCGACATCGGCTGGGGAACGGTGCTGACGGCCTGCGCGGCCGCCGCCGGTTTTGCGGCCTACCGCTGGACAGAGACCCGTCTGGGATGATCCGGCCCACGTTCGGATCGCGCGCGCCGTTGTCGGGCGCGCGATCGCCTGTCATTGTGGGTTTCCGAAACGGAAACGGTCACCATCGCCGCGCATATTTCGCGCCGCGATCGCCGACGAAACGCCGTCTCGGATCATAGAAAAAGAGCCGCGTGTTCCGTTCCTCCGGTCACCGGCGACGGGAGGATTTGATGGAAGATTTGAAAGAGCGCGTAAGCCTGGATGAAGCCCTGGACGCGGCGGCCCAAACGGGCATGACCACCGCGGTATGGGCCAAGGTTCACCCCGAAAAGCCCGCGGTCATCGACCCAGACGGCAAGGTGAAGACCTTCGCCGAGATCAACGCGGCGGCCAACAAGCTCACACGCCTCTTCCGTCAGCACGGTCTAGGCGCCGGCGACAGCCTAGCCCTGGTGTGCTCCAACCGCGCCGAGTTCATTGAGGTCCAGGCCGCGACCCTGCGTTCAGGCCTGCGGATCACACCGGTGAACTGGCACCTGACCGCCGACGAAATCGCCTACATCATCAAGGATTGCGAGGCCAAGGTCCTGGTCGGCGAGGCCCGCGTTGCGAGCCTGCCCGCCGCCTCCGCCGAGTGCCCCGGCGTCGTGCTGAGGCTCGCCGTCGGCGGCTCGATCGACGGTTTCCAGGACTATGACGCCGCCCTGGCCCCGCTCGACGGATCGGACATCACCGACCCGGTGCTCGGCAACCAGATGATGTACACCTCGGGCACCACCGGCCGGCCGAAGGGCGTGTTCCGCCCCGCCGCCGCCGTCACGCCCCAGGCCATGTACACGATGCGCGGCTACGATCCCGAAACCTCGATCCAGCTCTGCGCCGGTCCGGCCTACCACGCCGCGCCGCTGGCCTTCGACATCCGCGCCGCCATGGGCGCGGGCGTGCCGCTCTACTTCATCGACAAGTGGGATTCGGAACTGGTCCTGAAGACCATCTCCGAAAAGAAGGTCACGCACCTGCATCTGGTGCCGATCATGTTCCAGCGCCTGCTCGCCCTGCCGCCGGAAGTGAAAGCCAAGTACCCCGTCGATCACGTGAAATACATCGTCCACGGCGCGGCCCCCTGCCCGCCCGAGGTCAAGCACGCGATGATCGAGTGGTTCGGCCCGATCCTGTCGGAATACTACGCCGGCTCCGAAGGCGGCGCGGGCTTCGCGATCTCTTCGGAAGAATGGCTCAAGAAGCCCGGCAGCGTCGGCAAGCGCCCGGCCCTGCTGCAGGTCCGCATCCTCGACGAGGAAGGCAATGAGCTGCCCCCCGGCACGCCCGGCGGCATCTATCACCAGCTCCCGCCCGGCGGCGGCTTCACCTATTACAAGGACGAAGCCAAGACCAACTCCAACCGGGTCGGCGACTTCTTCACCATGGGCGACGTCGGCTATTTCGATGAGGACGACTACCTGTTCCTCACCGGCCGCAACGCCGAGACGATCATCTCCGGCGGCGTGAACATCTACCCGCAGGAAGTCGACAACGAGCTGATCAAGCACGAGGCCGTGGCCGATTCATCGACCGTCGGCATCCCGCACGACGAGTGGGGCGAACAGGTCCGGGCGGTCATTCTGCTGAAGCCCGGCTACGAACCTTCGGACCAACTGGCCCAGGAAATCCTGGCCTTCGGACGCCAGACCCTGGCCGCCTACAAGGTCCCGCGCGGCCTCGACTTCGTGACCGAACTGCCACGCTCCGAAGCCGGCAAGATCCAACGCAACAAGGTCCGCGCTCCCTATTGGGAAGGCCGCACGCGGCAGATCTGATCCTATGATCGTCATCCCCGGGCTCGTCCCGGGGATCCATAGACGCTGGCGCCTCCAGGCAAATCCCTGACCGCGCCGCGTATGGATGGCCGGCATAAGAAGCCGGCCATGACGAGCGGCAGGAGAGGGGCGCGGCGCTGATCAGGCTCGCCGCCCGCTCGCGGTCGCTCAACCTGCCGCCGGTGCCCTGCCGGCTCGCCCGAAATTTTCCGAAAACAACCGTGTGTGGTTTCGCTAGAGTCCGCATGTCATGAAGCGCGCCGCTTCACCTCGCGGAAATTCCCATGCCGATCCCGTTCATCGACCTGCAAGCCCAACGCGCCCGTCTTGGTCAGCCGTTGGAAGATGCGATCCTCAAGGTGGTCCGTTCGGGGGCCTATGTGATGGGGCCGGAAATCGGCCAGTTCGAGCAGGCGCTGGGGCAGTTCGGCCAGGCGCCGTTCGTGCTCTCCTGCGGCTCGGGCACCGAGGCGCTGCAACTGCCGCTGATGGCCTGGAACATCGGGCCGGGCGACGCGGTGTTCTGCCCCTCCTTCACCTTCGCGGCGACCGCCGAGGTCATGCCCCTGGTCGGCGCCAGCCCGGTGTTCGTCGACATCTTGCCTGACACCTACAATCTCGATCCCGCCAAGCTCGACGCCGCCATCGAGGCGGTCAAGGCCGAAGGCAAGCTGACGCCCAAGGCGATCATCGCCGTCGATCTGTTCGGCCAGCCCGCCGACTATCCCGCGATCTCGGCCGTCGCCAAGAAGCACGGCCTGAAGCTTATCGCCGACAGCGCCCAGGGCTTTGGCTGCACCCTAAGCGGCCAGCACCCGATCCACTGGGCCGACGTCACCACCACCAGCTTCTTCCCCGCCAAGCCGCTCGGCTGCTACGGCGACGGCGGGGCGGTGCTGTGCAAGGACGAGCGCCTGCACGACATCCTGGTCAGCTTGCGCGTCCACGGCCAGGCCGTGAAGTCGGACCTGGTCGGCAAGACCTTCGACCATGACCCCAAGTATCTGAACCTGCGCATCGGCATGAACAGCCGCATGGACACCATCCAGGCCGCCGTCCTGCTGCAGAAGCTGACCATTTTCGAGAGCGAGATCGAGGCCCGCAACAAGGTCGCCGACCGCTATGCGGCGGGCCTTTCCGATGTCGTGACCGTTCCGAAAGTGATCGACGGCGGGATTTCGGTCTGGGCGCAGTACACGATCGAGACCGCCGATCGCGACGGCCTGGTGGCGCATCTGAAGAGCCAGGACATCCCCAGCGCGGTCTACTACCCGATCCCGATCCACAAGCAGGACGTCTATTCGATCTATCCGACCCCGGGCGGCCTGCCGGTGACCGAGGCCAAGGCCAATGTGGTCATGAGCCTGCCCATGCACCCCTACCTGACCCCCGACCATCAGGACCAAGTCATCGCCGCCATCCGCGCCTACGTGAAGCGCAACGGCTAAGTCCCTCTCCCTCGGGAGAGGCTAGGTGAGGGGGCGGCGCACAACGGCGCTCTGCTGACGATCAGTCAGCGCATCGGCCAGACCCAAAACCCCTCACCCGACCTCTCCCCGGCGGGGAGAGGAGAAGTGCCCGCGTTCCTCTCCCTCGGGAGAGGCTAGGTGAGGGGGCGACGCGCAGCGGCGCTCTACTGACGATCGATCAACGCGTCGGCGAGGGCCAAACCCCCTCACCCGACCTCTCCCCAAGGGGAGAGTTAAGACGAGTGGTCCGACACGATCCGCCAGCCATCGGCGGTCTTGTGGAACACCAGGCTGAACAGCCCCGTGGCGTCCTTGCCGCCCTCAAGCGTCAGGTGGAAACGCCCGACCACGGCGGCGTAGTCGGCGCCGAGCGGATCGAAATCGACGATCTCGGTGCTCAGCTTCGGCATTTCCGCCGGCTTGGTGAAGCGCGGCGCGTAGATCTCGCGGATCGCGTCATAGCCCTGGGTGACCTTGCCGCCGCTCACATAGTTGATCTGCGGGGCCTTCTCGTAGCTGGCCATGAAGGCGTCCAGGTCGCCGCGCGACCAGCCGGCGCTGGCCTCGCCCAACACCTTGGCGATGGCGGCCTTGTCCTCGGCTGGGCCGGCGAAGGCGGCGGTGGCCATCAGGCTGAGCGCCGTGCCGACGGCGATGGAACGGAGGGTCATGTCGAGGCTCACTTGCGCTTCACGGAAAGGATCTGCACCGGCTTTTCCAGGATCTGGCCGCGCACGATGGGTTCGGGGGTCGGGGCGTTCGACGGCATGGCCTGGATGGCGCGCACCACGTCCATGCCCTTCGTCACCCGACCGAAGGCTGCGTAGCCCGCGCCGTCGGGATTGCGCGCGCCGCCCTGGTCCAGGCTGGTGTTGTCGCCGAGCGTGATGAAGAATTCCGAGGTCGCGGTGCCGGGACCGTCGCGCGCCATCGAGATCACCCCGTCTGTATGGCTTAGCCCGGTCTGGCCGGTCGGCTCATGAGCGATGGGGGCCAGCATCTGGCCGCGATGAGCGTCGCTGTCGATACCGCCCTGGATCACCTGGATCGGCGCCTTGAGGTTGGGATCGGTGTCGGCCCGCACCACGCGGTAGAACTGGGCGCCGGCATAGCGGCCCTCGTCGACATAGCGCAGGAAGTTGGCGGTCGTGATCGGGGCCTTGGCCGGATAGAGCTCCAGCTCGACCACGCCGGCGTCGGTGGCCATCACCACCGCGACGGGGGCTGGGCCAGCCGCCCAGGCGGCGCCGCAAAGCATCAAACCAAAGGCCGCGCCCAGCGCGGTACGGCGAACGAGCTTCATCGGCTTTGGCCTCTCTGAGATCTGCAGAACGATGGCGGGGAAGACTGACGCCTCCCCCGCCACGCTTGGTCCTAGAAGTTCATACGCACATTGGCGCCGATCGTCCGGGGCGTGACGCGGATGCGCGCCTCGGGGTCGAACGGGCTGGCGGCCAGGGCGCGGATCACGCCACGGTCGTCGAGCAGGTTGTTGGCGTAGACCGAGAACTCGATGTTGTCGAAGGTCACGCCGGTGCGCAGGTTCACCACGCCATAGGCCGCCATCTTGCGATAGTTGGCCTGCTGGGGGCTGAACTGGGTGAAGCGCTCGCCCACGTACTGGTAACCGGCATAGACGAAGCCTTCGGCCTCACTGCTGATCGGGAAGCGATAGTCAGCCGAGGTGTTGAAGCTGAGCTCCGGCACGAAGGGGGCCTTGTCCCCCTTCTTCGCCTTCAGGTTCGCCACGTCGTTCGACAGGCGCGAATTGATGTACGCGCCGCCGGCCGTCAGCGTCAGGCCGTCGAGCGGGCTGGCCGTGACTTCCAGTTCGACGCCGTCGCTGACCGCTCCGCCCACGTTTTCACGGAAGCCGAAGCCGCAATCGAGCGCGCGCTGGGTCTGCATGTCGTCCCACACCAGGTGGAAGTAGGCGCCCGAGACCATCACGCGGCCATTGGCGAACGTACCCTTGCCGCCGAGTTCATAGTTCCAGAGCTTGTCGGCCTCGAACACGTTCGGGTCTTCGCCGTTGCGCTGGAAGTCGGCCAGTTCGGCGGCGCAGACGTCCTTCGGCACCGGGGTGTTGGTGCCGCCGTAGCGGAAGCCGCGCGCGGCCTGGGCGTAGACCAGCACGTCGTCGGTCACGTCATAGGAGATGTTGAGCTTCGGGTTGAAGCCGTCTTCCTTCGAGGTGCGGCGCGGCGGGTCGCTCGGGACGGCGCCGTTCAGGAAGCCCGAGGCGTACAGCTTGTAGTCCTGCTCCCAGTTGAAGTAGCGCAGGCCGCCGGTGACGCTCAGCTTGTTCCACTCATAGGTCAGCTCGCCGAAGAAGGCGTAGGTCTTCACTTCGAGGTCGTCGTAGCCCCAATAGGGGTTGTCCGTCGGCGCGCCGAAGTCGTTGGAGTTGATGCCCATGGCGGCGTCGAAGCCCGGCACCGGAATGGTGTTCAAGTAGTAGATCGTCTTCTTGTCGGCATAGGCGCCGACCACCCAGCTGAACGGGCCGTCGCCTTGCGAGGCCAGGCGGATTTCCTGGGCGAAGAACTCGGAGTCGGTGGTGTCGATCAGCGGGCTCGGCTTGACCGGGAACAGGGCCAGCAGGCCGTCCAGCGAGCGCATGTTGACGACCGTGCGGTCGAAGTACGAGGTCGAGGAGACCAGGTTCGCGAAGCCCAGGTCGTAGTTGAGGGTCAGGTTGTAGACGCTCAGGTCGTCGCTGTAGCCGTCCGGCGAAGGATAGTCGCGGCCCAGGCCCGGCACGCGCACCAGATCCTCGGGACGCCCGCCGTCCTTATAGTTGTGCTTGAAGTACGAGAGATCGGCGGTGAAGTCGTCGGTGACCTTAAAGCGGGCTTCGACCCGGCCGCCGCGCGCCAGGCCGTCATTCACGTCCTTCTCGCCGGTCAGCACGTTGTCGATATAGCCCGGGGTCTGGGTGTAATAGACCGAGGCCCGAACGGCGACACGATCGGTGATGATCGGGACGTTCACCAGGCCCTTCATCGAATAGCCCTCGCCGCCGTGGCTGACGGTCGACAGGCCCACATCGACCTTGCCCTCGAATTCGGTGAGGTTCGGACGGTGGGTGATCATCCGCACGGTGCCGGTCATCGAGCCCGCGCCGTACAGTGTGCCTTGCGGGCCGCGCAGCACTTCGACGCGTTCCAGGTCGAACAGGGCCAGCTCGGGGTTCAGAGCGCCCATAGAGATCGGGATTTCGTCGATATAGATGCCGACGGTTTCCTGGTTCTGGGTGTCGTTGTCGTTGCCGCCGCCGTTGTTGATCCCGCGGATCGACAGGCGCGTGCGGCCGGGGCCGTTCTGATAGGCGGTCAGGCTGGGCACCGAGCCCAGCAGGTCGGTGTAGGTCTCCGCGCCCATGTTCTTCATGGCCTGCTCGCCGACCACGTTGATGCTCATCGGGACGTCGAGAACCGACTCGGTGCGCTTGCGGGCGGTGACGACCAGCTCGTCGACCGTCGCGCCGCCCGCCTGGGCGTAGGCCGGCGCCGAGGTCAGCGCCACGGCCGACACCAGAACCGATGCCGCCAACAGGCGCGTCTTGTTACTCATAGTCATGGAAATCCCCTCCCGAGACCCAGCGCGGCGTCGCGCAAATTCGAGGCGGGACCATAGGCAGGTCGCGCGCGGGGAAATGATCCGGAGAGCAGCAATTTCGATGCGAAATGCAGTCTATCGCCCTTTTGCACCGAGAGTTCCTCGCCGCTACCCGCGTCGGTAGTCCTTGGGCAGGGCGTTGAAGCGCCGGCGGAAGGCGGCGGTGAAGTTCGTCGCATGCTCATAGCCGACGGTTTCCGCGATCTCGGAGATCGTCATGCCGCCGTCCAGCAGCAGCCCCCGGGCCAGCTCCATCCGCTGACCCAGGCAGAACTCGAACACCGTGGCCCCGAACATCTCCTTGAACCCGCGCTGCAGCTTGGTGCGGTTCAGGCCCACCCGCCGCGCCAGGGCGTCGATGGTCGGAGGCTCCGCGAACTCGGCGATCAGGATATCGCGCGCAGCGTAGAGGCCGTCGCGGTCGGCGTGGCGCAGCGGCGGCGCGGATCGCTCGCCGCGTTCGCTGGTGTCGACGGCGTCCACCAGCAGGCAGAGCACCTCCATGACCTTGGCCTCCAGGTAGCGCTGCCGCAGGCTGCCTTGGAACGAGGCGCTGACGATGTCGCGCACCGCCGCCTCCATGCCGTGGGTCAGCCGCATCCCCAGGTGATGGAAGCCCTGGCTGGGCAGGTCGATATTCCGCAGCGCGACCGGCAGCTCGTCGGGCTCCATGCCCATCACGCTGGCCAAGTTGCCGGCGTGGAGATGCAGGGTCAGGGAGGTCAGCCGCTCACGGCCGTGGATGTTCAGATCGAAGTCGCCGTCCGCCGGCAAGGTCAGCACCGAGGCGTGCCCCTTCTCGACCCGCATCGCGTTCAGGCCCGTGTCCTGCAGCCCGACGGCGCCGGCCACCACGAACCGCAGCGAAACCAGGTCTTCCGGCACATGGATCGGCAAGATGTAGTCGTCGTTATAGCTGCTGTCGGCGACACAGACGAGCAGGTGGTCATAGAGGCGCACCACGTCCCAATAGCCCGCCCCGTCCTTGACCGGCAGGCGCGCGGAGGCGGCCGGCCCCGGGCGCGGCGCGCGCGGTTCGTGCAGGGGCTCGCCGGCGAACCCGCTGTAGATGTCGCGGACATCCGCGCGCGACGACAGTAGATCGCCCATGAAACCCCAAGTCCCGAACCCGGTTGCCCGGTCGCGGCGGACCGTGTCGCACTGCAACGAAATTGTCACGAACCGGCCGGCCCGAGGCCTCGCATTTCTGGCGGCCTGTCACCTGGAGGGCGCGCTTGATCGCTGCGGAGGCGAGAAGTCACGGACGCGGCTCATCTAGAACCGCGTCCGTCTCCCAGGAGCGGACCTCATCTCCCCCGAGATCGGCCTGCGCGGCGACCGAGCGCCGCCGCGCCTCCTGGTAGTCATGGCCCCGATGGGGCGCTGTGGCGATTCGGACCCGCCGTCGGCGCTGGGTGGGGCTGATATGACGGCGGATCCTGGATCTCGCCGATCAAGGCGAGTTCGCCTGATCGCCGTGACCATCGCGGGAGACCGGTCGGGAGAGGACACCACGAGCCGGAATGATCGATTCCCAGCGGACCACGCCGCACCGAACCGCCGCATCGCGCAAATGGACTAGGCCGGCCCAAACACGATGCTCGCCCACCCCGGCTTTCCCTTGCGTCCGGCCGCGGGACTCGGTTAGCTGCCACATCAAACAATTGTTTAATTCATTAGGAGAGGCCCCATGAAAGCTGCCGTGTATTATGAGACCGGCGGTCCGGAAGTCCTGAAATACGAGGAAATCCCGGACCCGCAGTGCCACCCCAAGGGCGTGATCATCAAAGTCGAGGCGATCGCCATCGAAGGCGGCGACGTCCTTAGCCGCTTCGGCGGCAAGCTGATGACCAACCCGCACGTGGTCGGCTACCAGGCCTCGGGCGAGATCATCGAGATCGGTTCGGAAGTCACCCACCTGAAGGTCGGCCAGAAGGTCGCCACCCTGAACAGCTGGGGCAGCCACGCCGCCCTGCGCGCCGTTCCCGCCCGCAATTGCTGGGTCGTGCCGGACGGCTACGACATGAAAAAGGCCGCCGCCATTCCGGTGACCTTCGGCACCGCCCATGACTGCCTGTTCGAGTTCGGCCGCATGCAGCCGGGCGAGACCGTCCTGATCCAGGCCGGAGCCTCGGGCGTCGGCGTCGCCGCCATCCAGCTCGCCAAGCGGGCCGGCGCGGGCCTGATCCTCGCCACAGCTTCGTCCGACGAGCGGCTGGAGGCCCTAAAGCGCCTCGGCCTCGACCACGGCATCAACTACAGCCGCGACGACGTGGTGACCGAAGCCAAGCGCCTGACCGACAACAAGGGCGTGGACGTCATCGTCGACTCGGTCGGCGGCCCCACCCTGCAAGGCTCGATCAACGCCCTGGCCTATCGCGGCCGGGTCTCGATGGTCGGCGCCGCTGGCCGTGAACCGATGGTCGTCGATGTCGGCTCGATGATGGGCGGCAACCGCAGCCTGTCGGGCGTGTTCCTCGGCGCCGAAATCGGCACCGACCGCGTTCACAACAACATCCAGCAACTGATCGAAGACGCCGCCAAGGGCGAACTGGAAGTGGTGATCGACAAGGTCTTCTCCCTGTCCGACGCCGCCGCCGCCCACGCCTACATCGAAAGCCGCGCCGCCGTCGGCCGCGTGGTCATGGTCCCGTAGAACTCAGACTCTCCTCTCCCCCCTCTTGCGGGGGGAGAGGTAGGGTGAGGGGGGCCTTTCAGCCGCATCGCCTGCCCGAACAACCGCAGAGCGCCGCTCCGCGTCGCCCCCTCACCTAGCCTCTCCCGAGGGAGAGGACTCACGAAAAGGACCGCCATGCCCAAAGCCAAGTCCGCGACCGCCGAGATCGAGTACGAGACCTTCGGCGCCGACACCGCCCCGACCGTCCTGCTGATCAACGGCCTGGGCTCCCAGATGACCCGCTGGCCCGCGGACCTGTGCGAGAAGCTGGCCGCCTGCGGCTACCGCGTGATCCGCTTCGACAACCGCGACACCGGCCTTTCGACCTGGTTCAAGCCGGGCGAAACCTACAGCCTCTCCGACATGGCGGCCGACGCGGTCGCCATCCTCGACGCCGTGGGCGCGGACAAGGCTCACATAGCCGGCGTCTCCATGGGCGGGATGATCAGCCAGGCCGTGGCCATCGAACATCCAGGTCGCGTGCTGTCGCTGACCTCCATCATGTCGTCCAGCGGCGCGCCGGGCACGATGGACCCGACGCCGGAAGCGGGCCTGGTCCTCTCCGTCGCCCCGCCCGATCCGAAGGCCGACTATGAGACCTTCCTGTCCCACGGCGTGAACAACGCCCTGACCATCGGCAGCCCCGGCTATCCCTGGCCCGAAGGCGCCCTGCGCGAACGCGCCATCGCCGAACATGCGCGCGCCTTCAATCCGACCGGCTCGGCCCGCCAGATGGGCGCGATCCGCGCCGACGGCGACCGCACCGAGCGACTGTCCAAGCTCTCTGTGCCGACCGTCGTGCTGCATGGCGCCGATGATCCGCTGATCAAGCCGATCGGCGGCGAGGCGACCGCCAAGGCCATCCCAGGGGCCGAACTGCGCATCATTCCGGGCATGGGCCACGACGTGCCGCCGGCCCTCTACGACACCGTCATCGACGCCATCCTGGCCGCCGCCGCGCGCGCCTGAAGCTTAAAGAAAAGGAATTCCCATGGGACGTCTTTCCGGCAAGACCGCCGTCATCACCGGCGCCGGTTCGGGCATCGGCCGCGCCAGCTCGCTGCTGTTCGCCGCCGAGGGCGCCAGCCTGGTCATCGCCGACAAGATGGACAGCGTGAACGAGACCGCCAAGCTGGTGGCCGAGGCCGGCGGCAAGGCTATCGCCCTGGTCGGCGACGCCGGTGAGGAAGCCTTTGTCGAGAGCCTGATCGGCCGCGCGGTCTCCGAATATGGCGGGCTGGACGTCGTCTGGGCCAATGCCGGCATCTCCGGCGGCTGGACCACCTTCGACGAACAGGACGCCGCCTTCTGGGCCGAGATCCTGCGCGTGAACCTGATCGGCGCCTTCCTGGCCGTGAAGCACGCCTCGCGCCACATGATCCCCAAGGGCAAGGGCTCGATCATCTGCACCGCCTCGGTCGCCGGCATCCGCTCGGGCGCGGGCGGCTCGCCCTATTCGGCGTCCAAGGCCGGCGTGATCAACCTGGCCCAGACCTCGGCCAACGAGTTCTACGGAACCGGCGTACGGGTCAACGCCATCTGCCCCGGCCTGATCGAAACCGGCATGACCCAGCCGATCTTCGACGGCGCCCGCGCGCGCGGCAACGAGGACAAGATCGGCCAGCTGAACCCGCTGCTGCGCGGCGGCGTGCCCATCGAGATCGCCAACGCCGCCCTGTTCCTGGCCTCGGACGAAAGCTCCTACGTCAACGGCCAGGCCATCGTCGTCGACGGCGGCCTGTCCTCGTCCCACCCGGTGGTGCGTCGCAAGCGATGATCTACCTGCTGCGCCACGGTCAGACGAACTACAACCACGAGGGCCGGATGCAGGGTCAGCTGGAGTCTCAGCTGACCGACCTCGGCATGGCCCAGGCCCAGGCCATGGCCGACCTGCTGAAAGCTGAGATCACCGACACCACCGGCTGGCGGCTGCTGGCCAGCCCGCTCAAGCGGACGCGCCAGTCGGCCGCCATCGTCGGCGCGACGCTCGGTCTCGAGGTCGAGATCGAGCCGGCCCTGATCGAGGTCGGCTGCGGCGCCTGGGAAGACCGGCTCTACGCCGATCTGGCCAAGGAACATCCGGCCGCCTTCGCCGGCCGTGACTGGTTCTTCCAGGCCCCGCAAGGCGAGCGGTTCGAGGACGTCGACGGTCGCGTCCGCCCCTGGCTGGCCGCCCAGGCGCCTGAGCCCCGCAAGCTGATCGCGGTCGCCCACGGCGTCTCCGGCAGCCTGCTGCGCGGCGCCTATCTGGGGCTTTCGCGTGAGGAAACCTTGGCCCAGGATATGCCCCAGGATGCGATCTTCCGGCTGGCGGAGGGGGCCGTTCAACGGCTCTCCTGCGCTGAGGCTGCTGCATGATCTATCTCGTCCGGCACGGCGAAACCGAGTTCAACGCCGAGCGCCGCCAGCAGGGTCACATGGACTCTCCGCTGACGGCGTTGGGCCGGGCCCAGGCCCACGCCGTCGGACATCTGCTGAAACGCCAGGTGGGCGGCGAGCACGGCTGGCGCATCATCGCCAGCCCGCTTGGCCGCGCCCAGCACACCGCACAGATCATCGGCGAACACCTTAGACTGCCGGTCGAGACCGACCGCCGGGTGATCGAAGTGTCATTCGGCCAATGGGACGGGCGGCTGCGCGACGAACTGGCCGCGGAGTTCCCAGACACCTTCGGCCGCGGCGACTGGCAGTTCGCGCCCCCGGACGGGGAAACTTACGAATCTGTCGAGAGCAGGATCGCCGAGTGGTTGGCCGACTTGCCGCCCGAGCCGGACCGCAAGGTGATCGTGGTGTCCCACGGCGGCTCCGGGCGCGTCGTACGCGGCGCCTATCTGGGCCTTCCGCGCTCAGAAACCTGGACCCAGCCGGTTCCTCAGGACGCGGTCTACCGCCTGGCTAGTGGAGCAATCGAGAGATTCGATTGCGAACTGTCGGTTCAGCCGTAAACCGGCCCGACAGCGCGATCAGCCCGAAGGCCGCCACGGCCCCCAGCAGAAACGCCCCAGCGACCGCGCTGGACAGGGCCGCGGCCCCGACATGCAGCGGCGGCCGGTCCATCCAACGCACCACTGCGGCGTCCGGCTCGTCGCCTAGGGTGTCTTCGAAGTAATCGCTCATGGCCTTGGCTCCATCGTGCGCCCCTCCTAACCCATGCGACCGCTCAAGGTTCCGGCCGACTGGCGCTCGGGCGCGGGCAAGGTTAGAAGCCGAACACTGAACGTTCAGAGAGACCCATGGCCGGACATTCCAAGTTCAAGAACATCATGCACCGTAAAGGCCGCGCCGACGCGGTCAGGTCTAAGCTGTTCTCCAAGCTATCGCGCGAGATCACCGTGGCCGCCAAGGCTGGCCTGCCCGATCCCGCGATGAACGCGCGCCTCCGGTTGGCCGTCGCCAACGCCAAGGCCGAGTCGATGCCCAAGGACAACATCGACCGCGCGATCAAGAAGGGCGCCGGCGGCGACGGCGAAAGCTATGACGAAGTGCGCTACGAGGGCTTTGGCCCCGGCGGCGTGGCGATCATCGTCGAGGGCCTGACCGACAACCGCAACCGCGCGGCGGCCAACATCCGCACAATCTTCTCGAAGAACGGCGGCAATCTCGGCGCCAGCGGCTCGGTTTCGTTCCAGTTCGACCGCCTCGGCGAACTTACCTATCCGGCCAAGGTCGGCTCGGAAGACAAGGTCATGGAAGCAGCCATCGAGGCCGGCGCCCAGGACGTGGAGTCCGACGAAGAGAGCCACATCATCTACACCGCCTATGAGGACTTCGCCGAAGTCGCCGCGGCGCTGGAAGGCGTGCTCGGTGAGGCCAAGTCCACCAAGATCATCTGGCGCGCCAAGAATCTCACGCCGATCAGCGGCGACCCTGTCGCCACCCTGATGAAGCTGGTCGACGCCCTCGAAGACGACGACGACGTCCAGAGCGTCTACGGCGACTACGACATCTCCGACGAAGATATGGAAAAGTTCGGCTGAGAAAGCCCGGCCCGCCCCGGCGGGCCGGCCACCTGCCAGCCGATATAGGGCGCGCCCGGGTCACCCCGGGCGCGCCTTTTTCATTACCAGGCGATGGCCGCGGTGGCCCGCACCGCATGGCTCTGGGCGTTGTCCGACCAGCCATAGCGATAGCCGAGGCTGACACGGGTGCGTTCGGAGAGCGCGGTCTCGACCGACGTGGCCAGCTTCACCGAGGTATCCCCCGGCGAGGCCGCGGTGACCGAGAACCGCTCGCCATGCAGCGCGGTGTCGAAGGCGCTAGCCTTGTCGCCGAACTCCTGCATCACGAAGAGCGAAGCCTGCGGTTTCACCTTCACCGACCAGACGTCCGTCTCGGCTCGAACCAGGGCGCCGATACGGCCCTGGACGGCGGTCCGGGTCTCATCCTCGAACGCCAAGGCGCCGATGGCGCCGCCCATCTCCTGGACGCCGTCGCGCTCGATCCGGTCGCTGGAGAGGCCAGCGGCCAGGGTCACGGCCGCCGGCCCCCAGGTCAGGTGACGCCCGGCCTCGACATCCGCCGCCAGCGAGGCGCCGTCCGTCTTGGCCGCAAAGCGCTCGCCGCCGGTGAAGAAGTCGATCGACCGGGTGGTCTTGTAGGTGTCGTTCCCGACCGAGACCACGCCGTTGACGTAGTAGTCGCCCGAACGCCAGCCGGCATAGGCATGGCCCTGATAGCTGAACGACTTACCGTCGCCCATCACCCCGGCGTCGAGCTCGGTTTCGCCATAGCTGACCGCTGCGCCGACCAGCAGACTGTCGGTCAGGGCGCGGTCCAGGCCGATCGTCACCGAGCCGCTGTCGGCGCGATAGCCGCTCGCATGGGCGTCGGCCTCGACCTTCAGGGTGTCGCCGCCAACCACGACCCAGAGCTTGCCGTCGCCCAATTGGGCGTTGCTCAACCGGCCCGAAACCTGAGCGCGGTTCGTGCGGTTGTACTGCAGCATCGCATCGACGCTGTCGGCGTGGATCTCGCCGGCGCCCTGTTGCAGGGCGGTCAGGATTTGCGCCTGGTTCAACCCGGCCAGCCCCGCGGCGAAGGCGCCGGGGAGCGTGCTGGCGCGCTGGCCGGCCGGACCGCGCGCGCGGTCGGCGGCGGCGGCGGCGGCCTCGGCGTTGGTCCGGCCGCTGATCGCCAGTTGGCTATAGCTGTTCGGCGTCACCGCCAGGGCGATGGCCTTGGGCAGGTAGATCACGTCGAAGCGCGAGTTGGCCGGAATGCCCTGCGTGGGCTGGGTGACGGCCGCGAACGAACCGGCGACACCGCCCTCGGCGCTCACCACTTCGAACACGTCGCCGATCTGCGGCGTGTAGGTGTTGGACGCCGCGCCGGTGATGCCGCGCGTAATGGGGGCGATGGTTCCCCCCGCCGTGAACGTACTGCCGGCGCCCGTCAGGACCAGGGTGTCGTGGTGGCCGGCGCCGACGCCCGCGGTCGGACCATCGATGTCGATGGCCAGCACGCCGGTCGCCGACTGCGTCACGTCACCGGCGACCACCAGGCGGCCCGGCGAGTTGCCGGGCGCGAGGACACCATTGACCGCCACGTCGCCCCGGATCAGGCCGCCGCCGCTGGCGACGCCGCCGTTGTCGACCCAGACCTGGCCCGAGAACACGTTGTTGAAGCTTAGCTGGCCCTGCTGCACACAGGCGCCGATGGCGTTGGAACCCGCCGCGTTGAGGCTCAGATGCCCGGCGCCGGCCTTGATCAGGCAGGCGTTTCCGGAGACCACGCCGGTCATGACGACATCGTTGCCGGCGGTGTCGAACCGCGCGCCCTCACCCTGGATATCCAGCCCCTGCGAGATCGTCATGCCCGTGCCGACGCCCAGCGTCGCGCCGCCCTGCAGGATGATCAGCCCACCGGCCGCGCCTTGCGACTGCTGCGATCCGATCACCACCGTGCCGCCCATCACGTCCAAGACCGAGTGGCGATTGTCGCCGTTCAGGGTCAGCGAACCGGCCCCAATCTTCTGCAGCACGCCGCCACCGGTGACGTCGCCGCCGAGGGTCACGTCATGGCCAGCCGTATCGAAGCCGCCTTCCTGGCCGATCTGGATCTGCAGGCCTTGGACCAGCGTCATGTCGGCCAAGGTCCGCAAGGTCGCGCCGTTGCTGATCGTGGCCCCGCCTCCCAGGGCTGCGCCCGAGTCGAACGCCAGGACCCCGCCCTGCACGTTGAAGCCGCCATGGGTGTTGGAGCCGGTCAGGGTCAGAACGCCCTCGCCGCTCTTGTTCAGGGCGCCTGGCCCCGACAGCACGCCAGACAGGGTCAGGTCATGGCCCGCCGTATCGATGGTGCCCCCGGTCGTCTCGACCGTGAAGTCGGTCGGGGCCGCGCCGCTGGACCCCAGGGTCAGGACGCCGCCATTGAAGGTCGGATCGACCGCCCCGCTCAGCAACTGCTCGACCGTATAGGCCCCGCCGTCCTGGATGGTCGGCTTGGAACCACCGCCGCCGCCGCCAGCCCCCGCCGCGCCGAGCGCCGCCGAGATGTCGGTGCCGAAGATGTAGCGATAGTTGAAGCTGAAGATGTCGCCCGACGTCAGATCGCCGATATTGAAGCCAAGGCCGATGGTGTTGTCACCATTACCGATGCTTCCCCCCGCCAAATAAGACGCCGTGTCTTGCGTCCAATCGGTGACGGCGGAATTGTGAGCGGTCGCATCGGACGTATAGAGGCCGATCACATATTTCGAGGCCAGCGCCTCGGCATAGACGAGATCGTTCGTCGCGACGCCCGTCCCGCCCTGGAAGTTGTTGGTGCTGCTGCTGTCGCCCGTCGCGGCCCGAGCGTCCGGGTCGGTGAAGCGGGAGAAATTCAGCCCGGTAAGGTCGGTGAGGGCCTCGATGGTCGTGGTGATATTGAGCTGCTGACCATCGTCGTTGAAGTAGTAGTCGTGCGTCACCGTGAAGAGCGCGCCGTAGGTTCCGGTCCACACCGCGCGATTGTCGTAAGTCGTCCCGGCGTGCGCGACGCCGTTATAGAGGGTCAGCGCGCCGCCGATGTCGCGCGAGTAGTCGCTCGCATTGTTGTTCGACGCCGTAAAGGCGCCCGCCGACGAACTGCCGGTGAAGGTGAACCCTTCGAACGGCGTGCCGGGCGTCAGGTAGTCGTAGGACGGATTGAACGTACCCGTGCCGGTCCCATCGTAGAGGATACCCGGCGGTGTGCTGTCCTCGGAGCCCAGCGTGCCGAAGCCGTTGAGGCCGATCTTGATGTAGGAGCCCGCCAGGATCTCCGACGGAGCCGGCGCCGCCGACGCGACTGTCGGGAAGCTCAAGGCCGTCCCGGCCAGGGCCAACATCGCGAACCGCGAGAGGCCGCTAACACGTTTTACGGAATGGCCGAGCAGATCGAACGCAACGCTACGCGCGCCTTCTGGCGCACGCATAACACTGATAGAATTCACAAAACGCCCCAATAACAACGCGACCCAAGGCGCGGCGGGACTTCTGTCCGTCGCTACCGATCGCCCAACTACTCGCCCCCGAGGCGAGAGGCGCCGTTCTGATCATTGAGGCTTAATTTGGGTATAACGCCGTCCACAGCGACGCCGACTGCGTCAATTGGCGCAGCCCTCACTCCGCAAACTTACAATGTCGGATAGTCGCCTTAGTACTACCAGGTCTTCAGTGGCCGCGTCGCCATCGGCGCCTTGTAGATGTAGACCGGTTGCTTGTTGTCGATCTTGACGACGCCAGGGCTGGACTTGGTCGCCGTATTCACGCGCTCGATCTTGGCCGGCGCGGAGGTGAAGTTCGCGGTGGATTTTGTATAGCCGCTCATCAGGGTGCTGCCCTGAGCAAAGGCTACGCTGGTCGCGGCCAGCCCAAACATCATCGACAACGTGAAGACTTTCACGCGCGCCTCCCTGGATATTCCTCACGACCTTCTGGCGGGTCGTTCGTCAGGCTGTACCCTTTTTCGCAGGGACGCAAATAAAACTCCGCGGCCTGACGAATGCGCCAATTCACATCTCGGTGCGCCGCCACGGAAGCTTAACCGCAACTGGTGCGTTCTGAACGCATGGACCTGTTTCGCCACGACTATTTCATCCCCATCCTCGCCGCCATAGCGGCCGGGGGCATCATCGGTTTCGAGCGCGAGTATCGGGGCCGCTCGGCCGGGATACGCACGCACATCCTGGTCTGCCTGACCTCGACCATCCTGATGCTGGCGGCGATCTACCAGGTCGATTGGATGCTGGGGACGCCGCATGACGTCATCCGCATCGACCCGGTTCGGATGGCCCATGGGGTGCTGACCGGCGTCGGCTTCCTCTGCGGCGGGGTGATCTTTCGCGAGGGGTTCTCGGTTCGCGGCCTGACCACCGCGGCCTCGCTCTGGATCACGTCGGCGCTCGGCATTCTCTATGGGATCGGGCTCCACGGCCTGGCCATCGTGGGGACGGTCGCCACCCTCATCGTCCTGGCCGGCCTGCGGCTGCTGGATGGGCGGATGCCGCGTGAGCGCCATGTCGACATCTCGGTCCGCTACGCCCGCGCCACCCCGGCGACCGAGGCTGAATTCCTCGCCGTGTTCTCCGCCTTCGGCCTGCAGCCCGACACCATCGTCCATCGGATGCTTCCAGGTGGCGAAGGGATCGAACTGGCCACCACCTTCCGCGGAACGAGCGCCTTGAACGCCCAAGGGATCACCGAACGGCTCATCGCCGATCCGCGCGTCGTCGCCTTTGATCTATCTCCTCGCCACGAATAGCGCCTTCGTCGCAAAGCGTTTCACGCCTCCGAGGAAACCCGACCAACAAGCTGCGCATTGTCTTATGCGGGGTATTGGAGGGCTGTTCATGCGGGCGAACCCGGACTTGGGCGCACCGAACCTAAACCGACGCCATCTGCTGGCGCTTGGCCTTGCCGCCGCGCCGGCCATCGCCGCGGCCCAGGAGATGGACGAAGCGCCTGCTCCCGCAACCGCCGCCGCCCCCGCGCAGGCCCCGGCGGTCCCGCCTCCCGGCCCCCGTCCGCCGGACTGGAACCGGCTGCGCGCGATGTGGGATCTGGACTGGGGCGAAGTCGACCTGTCGGCCATGCTGTTCGCCTCGAACCCCAAGCCGGTGCGCGAGGCGATCACCCGCCACCGCGCGGCGCTCGACCGCAACCCGGTCACCTATCTGGAACACAACAACAAGCGGCTGCAGAACGCCGCCCGGGCCGCCGCCGGCGCCTATTTCGGCGTCCCCCTTGAGCAGGTCGGCCTTTGCGAGAGCACCACCTCAGGCATCGGCCTGGTCTATGCGGGCCTCAACCTGCGCTATGGCCAGGAGGCGCTGACCAGCGTCCACGACTACTACGTCACCCACGAGTCCCTGCGCCTGGCCTCCCGCAAGACCGGGATGGGCGTGCGCAAGATCACCCTCCATGACGGGGCCAGCACTGCCTCGACGCCGGAGATCGTGCGCCGCGTGGTGGCCGGGATCACGCCCGCGACGCGGGTCCTGGCCCTGACCTGGGTGCATTCCTCCACCGGTCTGAAACTGCCGATCCGCGCCATCGCCGACGCCTTGAAGCCAATCAACGCCACGCGGCAGCCGGCCGACCAGGTGCTGTTCTTCGTCGACGGCGTCCATGGATTTGGGGTCGAGGACACCACCTTCCCCCAGCTCGGCTGCGACGTTCTGGTCGCCGGCTGCCACAAGTGGCTGTTCGGCCCGCGCGGCACCGGGGTGATGTTCTTCAGTCCCCTGGCGCTCTCACGCCTTTCCCCGACCATCCCCAGCTTCCTGGCCCCCGACGCCTATTCGGCCTGGATCGGCAACTACGACCCCGGCCCCACCACCGCCGCGCGGATGACGCCCGGCGGCTTCAAGGCCTTCGAGCAGGTCTGGTCGCTGAATGAGGCGTTCGGCTTCCACCAGATGCTGGGCAAGCCGCATGTGGCCAAGCGCACCCATGAACTGGCCACCCTGCTGAAGACCGGCCTCAGCGCCCTGCCCAATGTGCGCGTGCGCACGCCGCTCAGCCCGCAGATGTCGGCCGGCATCGTCAGCTTCGACGTCGCCGGACATTCGGCCCGCGACACGGTCTCGAGGTTGCGCAGCTGGCGGATCATCGGCTCGGCCGCCCCCTATGCCGAGCAACACGCCAGGCTGACCCCCAGCATCCGCAACACCCCCGAGGACATCGCCTTCGCCATCAAGGCCGTCGCCGCAATGGGTTAGGCGCCCCACCCCACTCCGCTCATCCCGGCGAAGGCCGGGACCCACGTCATAGAGCGTAAGATTCCGGATCGTCCCCCAGGACCGTGGCTTCATCTGGGTCCCGGCCTTCGCCGGGATGAGCGGGTTTGTCTGTACGGTTGAATATCGATTGGCCCTAGGACGAGCCCCACCACCCCACGTTCGTCATGGCCGACCTCTTGTGTCGGCCATCCATAGACGCCGCCTCACCCAGATGGGTCACAGTCTATGGATCACCGGGTCAAGAGCCCGGTGATGACGAACAGTTTGGGGAAGCGACGCCCCGGGCGTCCTAGGCCCGCGGATAGAGGATGATCTGCGTGCAGCGGAAGGCGGCCATCAGCTTGCCGGTGGCCGCGTCCTCGACCTTGGCGTCCCAGACCTGGGTGGTGCGGCCGCCGTGCAGCAGGGTGGCGGTGCAGATCGCCTCGCCCTCGCGCAGGGTGCCCACAAAATTGGCCTTCACCTCAGCGGTGGTGAACCCGTTGGCCCCCTCGGGCCAGGCCGTCGAGACGCCATAGGCGCAGAGGATGTCGGCCACCGACAGCACCGCGCCGGCCAGCAGATAGCCGGTGTGCGCCACCAGATCCTGGCGCACCTTCCAGCGTCCGACCACCTTGCCGTCCGCAACCTCGGTGATGACCAGGCCCAGGTGTCCGGGCAGCTTGCCCTCGTTCGCCTGGTTCAGCTTTTCGACGCTGGTGTGATTGGTGGTGGCGGCCATGTTCCTCTCCCCTATTTTGCGGGGATCATGCCGCGATTTCCGCAAAGTGCTACAGCCAAGCTGACATGAGCAAAACCACCCGCATCTGGACCCAGTCCAGCTATCACACCGCCTTCAAGTGCGGCGGCTGGGCCTATGTGCGCGACGACGCCGCGGGCCTGGTCGGCCAGGCCGGCGGCGACCGCTACACAACCCCGGTCCGCATGGCCCTGACCGGCCTGGTCGCGGCGTTGAAGGAGGCCCCCAAGGGCCCGATCGCCATCCAGACCGACAACGCCGAAGTCGTGCGGGTCGGCGCCATGCTGGCCAAGGGCCTGCAGCCGCAGGGCGACGAGGCGCCGGAAGACGACCTCGACCTCTGGGCCCAGCTCGCCGCCGCCCTGCCCGGCCGGCCGGCGACCTTCGCCCGCTCGGATCCTGATGCGAAGACGCCGAACGCCTTCGCCGGCGCCTGGGCCGACCTCGCCCGCGACAAGGCCAACGCCAAGGGCGCCTTCGCCTCGGCGATTCCCAAGCCCAACCTCGCCAAGGTCCTGGGCCTGTGACCGCGGCCGACGTCGCCGCCGCCCTGGCGCCGCTGGCGCCGCCCGGCGCGCCGTTCATCATCGGCGTCACCGGCTCGGTCGCGGTCGGCAAGAGCACCTTCGCCCAGCAGCTCCAGGGCCAGTTCGAGGGCGCCGAACTGGTCTGCACCGACGGCTTCCTGCACTCCAACGCCAAGCTGGAAGAACTGGGCCGCCTGGCCGCCAAGGGCGCGCCGGACACCTATGACCACCTGGCCTTGGCGAGCGCCCTGTCCGCGATCCGCTCGGGGCCGGCGACCTTCCCCGCCTATTCCCACATCACCTACGACATCGATCCGCAGCTCGCCCGCACCCTGGCCCCGCCGCCGGTGCTGATCATCGAGGGCCTGACCCTGCGCGATCCCGCCACCGGCCCGGCCGCCCTGCTCGACGCCCTGATCTATATCGAGGCAGACGAGACCGACCTGGAGCTTTGGTACGTCGCCCGGTTCCTAGAGCTCTGGGAAGCCGCCGAGACCGACCCCACATCCTTCTACGCCCGCTTCCGCCACATGGACCGCGACCAGACCACCGCTCTGGCCCAGATGGTCTGGCGTCAGGTGAACCTGAAGAACCTGCACGACCACATCGTCCACGCCCGCCCCCGCGCCGACTTGATCGTGCGCAAGGGTCCGGGCCACGCCATCACCGCCATCACGCCCAACCGACCGGAGCTGACTTGACCCACCTTCCCGCGACCGACGCCAGCCGGCCGCCGATCAGCCCCAACGCCTTAATCCTGCTGGCGGCCTGGATCGCCAGCGGCGTCGGTCTGGTCATGGCCCCGCAGGCGGCCGGGGTTTTCACCTTCGTCTTCGTGATCCTGGGTTGGGTTCTGGCCGTGGTCGCCCACGAGTTCGGCCACGCCTTCATCGCCCACAAGGCCGGCGACCCGACCATCGCCGAGAAGGGCTATCTCAGCCTCGATCCGCTCAAATACGCCGACCTGGGCGTCTCGATCGTGATCCCGGTGATCGCCGTGGTGCTGGGCGGCATCGGCTTCCCGGGCGGGGCGGTCTATCTGCGCGAAGACCTGATGCGCAACCGCACCTGGCGCTCAGCCGCCAGCCTGGCCGGCCCGTTCGGCACCTTCCTGGTGCTGGTCGTGCTCACCGCCGCCATCGGTTTCGCCGCGCCGCGCCTTGAGGGCGGCCTCGCCAATCCGCTGATCCCGGCCCTGGCGTTCCTGGCCTTCCTTCAGGCCACCGCCCTGCTGCTCAATCTGCTGCCGGTGCCGGGCCTCGACGGTTACGGCATCATCCGCCCCTGGCTGCCCAAGGACGTCCGCGAGGCGACCCGCAAGTACGAAGGCTTGGCGATGCTGGCCCTGTTGGCAGTGCTGTTCTTCGTGCCGCCGGTCGCCAACCTGTTCTTCGGCATGGCCTTCCTGGTCTCGCACCTCGTCGGCGTACCGCTTGAAGCGGTTCAGGAAGGCTACCGCACCTTCAGGTTCTGGCGCTGACAACACCCATTCCTCTCCCTTGGGAGAGGCTAGGTGAGGGGGCGCGAAGCGCTCTGCGGCTCACCCGCCTCAACCGGACAGGCTCAAGGTCTCAACGGGGAAATTAGAAAAGCGGCCTACCCGCGCGCCACCTGAGCCCGCGGCTCCAACGGCCCGGCGAAGGTGCTGAGGCGCCGCGAGCCCTGCCAGAGCTCGGCGCCGAAAGAGTGCACATGCCGCGTCGCCTGTTCCAACGCCTCGACGTCGGATGGGCAGTTCCACTCCTCGACATCGGCGAACCGGCCAACGGAATCGAGCACATAAAGTCGATAGTCCATGGGGCTTCCTCCTTCCCCAGAACCAACAGCCCAGGCCCCAGCCAAGTTCCCGCCGCCCCAGCGTGGGGGATCTGGGTTCGACGGCCCTAAGGGAACCCGCCTAAGCTCCCGGCAGAATCAAGAAGCCGCCCAGGGAGAAGACCAGATGACCGCGCGCCGATGGATGACCACACTGGCCCTGGCCGCCATGATCGCCGGCTGCGCCTCCAGCGCCGGGACTGGTCCCGCGTCTCAAGCCGCCGCCAAGCCGCCGCTCAAGGAGATCATTCCGGGCTATCTGGCCGGCTACCTCCCCACCGGGACCGCGCCCAACAGCCTGAACCTCCTGCCCCCGCCGCCGGCCGCCGGCTCGGCCGCCCAGGCCCGCGACGACGAGGCCGCCAAGGCCGCGGTGGCGCTCAACGGGAGCCCGCGCTGGACCCTGGCCACGCACGACGCCGAACTGAAATTTCCCAAGGCCGCCGAGACCTTCGCCTGCGCCATGGACGTGAAGATCAGCGAGGCCGACACCCCGGCCCTCTACGTCCTTCTGCGTCGCACCCTGGCCGACAACGGCCTGTCCACCTATCCGACCAAGAACAAGTACAAGCGGGCCCGCCCCTTCACCGTCAACGGCGCGCCGATCTGCACGCCCAACGAGGAGCAGGTCCTGCGCAATGACGGCTCCTACCCCTCGGGCCACAGCGCCATCGGCTGGGGCTGGGCGCTGGTCTTGACCCAGGTCGCGCCGGACCGTGCGAACGAGATCCTGGCCCGTGGCCGCGCCTTCACCAACAGCCGCGTGGTCTGCAACGTCCACTGGCTGAGCGACACCGAGGAGGGACGCACCATGGCCTCGGCCGTGGTCGCCAAGCTGCAGTCCAACCCTGACTTCCAGGCCGACGTCGAGGCCGCCAAGGCCGAGGTCGCCGCCGCCCGCGCCAAGGGACTCAAGCCCGCCGGCGACTGCGCGGCCGAGACCGCGCAAATGGCCGCCGGCTAGTTCAGGGGAACGCCGCTGGCCACCAGGGGAATGGCCCCGGTGGCCAGCGCCGCCGCCAGGACGATCAGGCAGACCAGCACCGCCCATTTCAGGGCGAACCGCTGGGCGTCGGCCACGTCGACGCCCAGCAGCCCGCACGCCAGATAGATCGGCGCCAGCAGCGGGCTTAGCGCGTGAACCGGCTGGCCGATCAGCGAGGCGCGGGCGATCGCCTCGGGCGCGATCCCGAAGCTGGCGGCGGCGTTCGCGATCACCGGCACCACCCCGAAATAGTAGGCGTCGTTCGACATCACGAAGGTCAGCGGCATGCTCGCCAGCGCCGTGATCGGCGCCAGCAGCGGGCCGACCTGCGGCGGCAGCACTGACAGGGCGGCGCTGGCCATCGCATCGGCCATCCCCGCGCCGTTGAGAATGCCGGTGAAGGCTCCGGCCGCGAAGATCAGCAGCACCACATTGACGACGTTCTCGGCATGCTCGCCGATCCGCGCCCTCTGATCGGCCAGGCGCGGATAGTTGACCGTCATCGCGATCGCGAACGCCCCCATCATCATCACCGGCAGCGGCGCCAGGCCCAGGATCATCCCCAGCATCAGGGCGACCGTCAGGATCAGGTTGAAGACGAACAGCTTGGGCCGCCGCGTCTCCGACCCGCCGCCCTCGACACGGTCCATCTCTTCCAGGTCCTGAGGCGAGCTTGCACGCTCGCCGCCCCAGGCCAGGCGTCGCCGCTCGGAACGCCCGAACATCCAGGCTAGGGCGAACACCGCCGCCAGCCCCACCACCATCGCCGGCAGCAGCGGCATGAACACCTCGCCCAGGTCGGCATGCACGGCGCTCGCCGCCCTTGCTGACGGCCCGCCCCACGGCACGAAATTCATCAGCGAATTGGCCAGGCCCAGCAGGGTGGCCAGGATCAGCGGGTTCATCCCCACCCGCCGATAGACCGGCAGGAAGGCGGTGATGACGATCAGCGCCGTCGTGGTTCCATCGCCGTCCAGCGACACCACGGTCGCCAGGGTCGCCGTCCCCAGGCTGATCCGCAGCGGGTCCTCCCCCACCGTCGCCAGCACCTTGTCCACCAGCGGATCGAACAGGCCGGCGTCCATCATCACCGCGAAATAGAGAACCGCGAAGGCGAGCAGCAAGGCGGTCGGCGCGACCTGCAACACGCCCGTGATGATCATGTCGCCAAGTTCCGGCCCTGCCCCGGCGATCAGCCCGAACACGATCGGCACCGCGATCAGGGCCGATATCGCCGACATCTTCTTGGTCATGATCAGGGTCATGAACGTGACGACCATCGCCAAACCCAGGGCGGCCGGACTAAGCAGGATGTTCAAGGTCGACTCCGGGCGAACTTAGAGGAAGGCGATGGCGGTGGGACTGCAGACAGCCGAAGGCGAGGCCCTGAGCGAGCCGCAGCACACCGAGCCGGCGACCCATTCGGTGCTGGCCTCGCTGCGGGAAATGATCGTCACCGGCCAGATCGCGGCCAATGCGCCGCTGCGCGCCGAGGGCCTGGCCGCTCAGCTCGGCGTCTCCCGCACGCCGATCCGCAACGCCCTGGCGGTGTTGTCGGCCGAGGGACTGGTGAACTACGGCGTCAATCGCGGCTACACCGCGCGCGCCGTCAGCATCGACGACGTGCTGGCCTCCATCGAGGTCCGCGCCGCGCTCGAGGCGATGGCCGCCCGACAGTTCGTGCAGCGCGGCTGCGAGCCACAGGTGCTGGACGCGATGCGCCGCGCCGTCGCCAGCGCCCGGATGATCGTCGATCGCGGCGACTGGTCCGAGCAGATCGAGGCCGAGTGGTATCACCTGAACTGGGTGTTCCACCGCGCCATCCATCACGGCTGCCACAACAGCGTGCTGCGCGCGGCCATCCGCATGACGCTGATCTACCCGATCTTCGGCGATGCGCTCCGCCTGTGCCCCAGCATCGCTGCGAACGTCCCGCCCCGCCTGCGCCAGGTCCCCACCGCCACGCCGCCGCACATCGCGCGGTCCCAGGCCGATCACGGACGCCTGCTCACGGCCATCGAAAGCGGCGACAGCGGCGAGGCCGAGCGTCTCATGTCCGGGCATGTCCTTGCGACCAAACAGCGCCTGAACGACGCCGTTATCCGAAGCTGACACCACGCCGCTCCACGCCGGTCAAGAAATTGCATCCAATCTTGCATTAATTGGATGCAATCTTTGCCAGGCCTCTGAAGCCCCCGCCCTTGACGCCGCGCGGCGGCTGGCGTTCCGTCCGGCATGCCTGAAACCGCGCCCCTTCGCCGCCTCATCGACCTGCCTGGGATCAAGGAGCTTGAGCAAAAGGCGCTGATGAAGCCGCGCTACGCCGACGCCGACGCCCGCGCCGAATTCCCCGAGATCGACGACTGCTCGCGCGCCATCTTCGGCCTGACGCAGGACGAGGCCGACGACGTTCCCCGCCCCGAGGGCTGGGACAGGATCGAGCGCCGTCCGACCCGCGAACAGGTTGACGCCTTCGAAGCCGAAGGCTGGGACGTCACCGACGACAAGCGCCGCCCGCTGCGCATGCTGGACCACTTCGCGCCCCAGCTCTGGCTGGCCCTGCGCGGCGTCGCCGGCGAGTTGCCGTTCCAGGCGGAGGTCGAGCCTGACCCGATGAAGTCGTCCCTGGCCCTGGACGCCGCCCGCTTCCGCCGCGACCGGCGCTGATGGCTCCGGCCGGCCTGATCCAGCAATACGGGTGGTCCGACGCCCTGGCGCTGGAGTTCGCGCCCCATGCCGCCGCCGGCCATGTCCCCGGGCGGATCGTCGTCCAACAGCGCGACGGCTATCTGGTCCTCACCGACGAGGGCGAGATGCGGGCCAAGGCCTCGGGTCGCCTGCTGCACGAAGCCCGGGAAGTCGGCCACCCGGGCGTCGGCGACTGGGTGGCGCTGTCGCTGAATCTGGCCCAGCGCACCTCGACCATCCACGCACTGATGCCGCGCCGCACGGCCTTTGTCCGCCGCGCCGCCCACCTGCGCAGGCCCCAGATCCTCGCCGCCAATATCGACGTCGCCTTCGTCGTCACCTCGATGAACGCCGACCTCAATCCGCGCCGCATCGAACGCTATCTCGCCGCGGCCTGGCAGAGCGGCGCCCGCCCGGTGGTGGTGCTGACCAAGTCCGACCTCTGCCCCGATCCGCAGGGCCAGCTCGCCGAAATCGCCGCCCTGGCCGGCGATTGCCCGGTGCTGATGGTCTCGGCGCGTGAAGGGCTCGGCCTCGCGGACCTGCTGGCCCAGGTCGCCCCGCGCGAGACCTGCGTGCTGATCGGCTCGTCCGGCGTCGGCAAGTCCACCCTGGTCAACGCTTTCCTGGGCGAGGACCGAATGCAGATGCAGGCGATCCGCGTCTCCGACGACCAGGGCCGCCACACCACCAGCCACCGCCAGCTAGTCCTGCTGCCCAGCGGCGCCCTAATCCTCGACACCCCCGGCATCCGCGAGGTCGGCCTGATCGACGCCGACGAAGGCGCCAGCGTGGTGTTCGACGACATCGAGCGCCTGGCCAACGACTGCCGGTTCAACGACTGCAGCCACACCGGCGAACCCGGCTGCGCCATCGGCGCGGCGCTGCAGGACGGGACCCTGGACCCCGCCCGCTGGGCGCACTTCCAAAAGCTCGGCTCGGAGATGGCGGCCTTGGAGGAAAAGGCCGAGCGCACGGCCAAGGACGTCGAACGCCGCCGCCTGGCTGCGCTTCAAAAAGCCTACCGCACCTCGAAAAAGGATGCGCGCGGCGGCGCCTGACCATCCACGCGCCAACTTTTGCAGAATATCCGCCCGCTTTGGCGCAGGAACGGGTTAGGTGGGGAGACTTGTAGCCCACGAGAGATGACCATGCCCGCGTACACCATCGTCACGACCACTGCGACCCAAGGCAGCGATGCGGCCGAGGTGAACACGCTGACCGACGACTTCGGCGATCAGAGCGAAGCCATCGGCTACTCGCGGCGGATGGCCGAAGAGATGATCGGCCTCGCCCACCAGCTCACCCTGGATTTCGACTACAGCAATGTCGGCCTCTACGACGGCGACCTGCTCGACGAAGACCTCGATCCGGCGCACGCCGCGTTCGTCGGCATCTGGATCCTGGACGACGAGGGCGCCGCCTTCATCCTCGCCGACGACTTCCGCGAGAGCATGGCGGAAAACGAAGCCTAGCACCAAAGTCCCTCTCCCTCGGGAGAGGCCAGGTGAGGGAGCGCGAAGCGCTCCACCCCCCATCCGCCGCAAAGCCGATGGCCCTCAAGACCCCTCACCCGACCTCTCCCCAACGGGGAGAGGAGAAGAAATCCCTCTCCCTCGGGAGAGGCTAGGTGAGGGGGCGCGAAGCGCTCCACCGCCCAACCGCCGCAAAACCGATAGGCCTCAAAACCCCTCACCCGACCTCTCCCCACAGGGGAGAGGAGCAGCCGGAGCCCCCGGCCGCGCCTCCAAATCCCAAGCCTTCGCCGACAACACCGCCATCCGCTGGCGCATCCGCGCCAGCACCTTGTCAGCCTGGCGATGCCCGCCCGGCCCGGTCGACAGCACCAGGTCCACCGAGCGATCCTGCATCACGAAGGCCTGCATCTGCCGCGCCCGGCCATAGTCGCGCGCGAACTGCGGATAGTGATGCAGCCAGTTATAGACCGTGCCGACGCTGACCATCGCCGGATCCCGGCAGATCTCCTGCAACCCCTCCCCGCGCATCAGCCGCTTGCAGATCGCCTCGGCCACCTGAGCTGAAAACCCGCTAGGCCGCCCGGCGATCTTGGGGTTCTTCACGCCCTTGCGCGCCTTGGCCGCCGTCGCCCGCGCCCGCGCTGTCCGCCCCGCCTGGTTCTGCCGCGCGAGGTTGCGGATCAGGACAAAGGCCTCGCCGAAGTCCTCATACCGCGCCGCCCAGCGATAGACCGTCGCCGCCGTCGGCATCCCCGCCGTCCGACAGATCGCGGCCAGGCTCTCCCCGTCCGCCATCCGCTGCAGGATCGCGTGCGCCAGCTCGATATCGAACCCACAGCGGAAGTCCGGATGCGTCCCCGGCGTGGCGGCGGTGTAGGTGGCGAGCGCCATTGGGGTGGTGTTCCTGCGTGATTGCGCGCAGGAACAAATTAGGAACTATTAGCTCTGCCGCAAGCTCGCCGGCCGATCTCGGCTGCTTGCCGCGCGCGATCGGTTCACGGCCGAACGACGCGATTTGCGGCGCGTAAGGAGCATTTCGCCCAGCGCTCCACACACAAAAATTGTGCACGAGGCCACCACCCTCTGGACGCGACTCGAATCGTTGCCCATATGTTCTAGCTAAACAAGGGATGGAACGATGAAGGCGATCGAAGAGAAACGCGCCTGCTTGGTATATGTCGCTGCGACCGCGCAGATGCGAGCAGCTACGCGCCGTGAAATGGAAGACGCTGGCTACACTGTATGCGAAGTAGAAGTAGCCCTTCCTGTTGCGATAGCGGCTCAAACAGATGAGAACCCCCTCCCACAACCGCTGGCCGACTGCATCGATAATTCCGAACTGTGTGTTTTCCTAATTCCGGACACGACAGAGCAAGATGCTGGAGTAGGGAGAGCGGCTGAGGCCGCCGATGCTGGAAACAAGCGCATCATCGGTGTCGTAATGGGCCTCAGAGCGGAGTATCCGCTGGTCTTCGATGAAAATGCGGAGTCCATGGTGCGTAGCGAAAGCCCTCGCATCGGTGCCGCTATTAACGGCACGCCCACTTGGGAGCATCCAAACGGGAGCCGGTTGCCAGAACGCGAGATTGTCCGCGTTCGATGCCAGTGAAACCAGTTCGTCTGTTCGCGTACAAGATGGTGCGGGACTACGGCTTCGCACCGAACCCATTCGAGGGTGTTTGCACGCTTGCGACCTGCAAGCCGGACATCCGAAAGGCTGCGAGGGAAGGTGATCTCGTCGCCGCATGTGGAAGCGTTAAGAATGGCTTTCCCGGCAAGTTGATCTGCATGTTCCGTGTTACCGGAAAGCACACATTTCAAGAGTATTGGGACGACATACGCTTTGAATGTAAACGGCCGATCCTCGGATCGAGCAGGCGCCGCGCCTATGGCGACAACATCTACCACCAAGGCTCGCAGGGCTGGATCCAGGAGGATTCGCATCACAGCCTGCCGAACGGCGGACTCAACGAGGCCAATCTCGCGCAGGACACCCGCTCAGATAACGTCTTGTGGAGCGACGACTTTATCTACTGGGGCCGTAACGCCGCAGACATTCCAGCCGTCTTTAACGGCTTCAATCTCGATAGAGTTCGGAATGGACGCTCTTTATTCGAGCCCGCTTTTGTAGCAGCAGTCGACACTTGGTTTCGCGCGCTTGAACCACGCGGCCGGCTAGGTCGGCCCATCGACTGGGACTAGCCCAACCGACCCATCGGACACACAATTATAGGAAGCGCTTCGTGCTGGTCTCCACTTACGACACGTTCGTCCAAAAGACCGACCAAACAGCTACCCTTTCCTCAGAGGAGCGCTTGGACGTGGCGACCTATGGTATCGCCGCCGAAGTCGGGTCGGTAATCTCCGCGATAAAAAAGCGCCTACTTGCCCACGCAGGTTCCGCGACATGGAATACTGCTGATACAGAAATCATAGAAGAACTCGGCGACGTAATTTGGTATTGTTTCTTGTTGGCTCGCCTTGCCAACCCGACCAAGCCAGTCAACCTCTTCAGCCACGACATCGTGAATTTGAAGCGAGAGCTAGGTGCAGGCGACGAGCGCGCTGAGCGCATCAGAAGAGTGCTTGATCCCTCAAAGCGAGAGGTTTTCCTTGCTGCCGCCGAGGATTTTCCGCGCGCGACGCGCGACATGACTTTCGAAGACTATCAGAAAATAGCATTTCTCACCGCGCGTACCAGCGAGCGTACCTTGGCGGAAGTGTGCCTTGTAGTGCTTCAGCAACTAAGTGCGCAACTCTTGCGGCCAAAGCTGCCTTCGATCGAGCGTGAACTCAACGACGCCGTGGTTGACCGCCCGATCAATGACATTCTCGGGGAGATGGCATGGCACATATCCGCCCTCGCCAGCCTATTTAGGCTAAGTCTGAGCGAAGTTGCGCAAGCCAATGTTGAGAAAGTCTCTGACCGCTGGGATCGGGATGTAAGAACACCATTACACGACGTTGATGCGGCCCCATCGGAACAGCTACCACGGCGCTTTGAGGTGACCTTCATCACTGTAGCCGAGGGACGCTCTCGCATGTACATCAACGATCAGCAGCTAGGAAGCGAGCTTACTGACAACTCGTATGGCGACGACGGTTATCGTTTCCACGACGTAATGCACCTCGCAAACGCCGCCAAACTCGGTTGGTCACCGGTCCTGCGAAGCCTGATGAAGCGCAAACGCAAGAGCGACCCGCGCACAGACGAAGTTGAAGATGGCGCTCGGGCTCAAATTGTTGAAGAAGCGGTTATCAAAGCCATTCATGCGGAAGGTGAAAGGCTTGCCACCCTGAGAGGACAGCGTGAGAAAGCTGGCCCGCTGCGACTATTTTCAAGCAGCGCCGAAATCAGCTTTGGACTGTTGAAATCTATTCGAAATCTCGTTTCCGATTTGGAGGTCAAGACCAACCGATACTCCGAATGGGAAGCTGCCATACTCGACGGCTACGAGATTTTTCACCGACTGCGCAGCGAAGGCCAAGGCACAGTGACAGTGGACCTCGACACGCGCTCCCTTGCCTTTGACTCGAAGGTGCGCGCTGGCCTAGTTGAACAGGTTAAAACTCCGGCTTGAGCGCCATCGCCGGCCCCTAGAACACCATCGCCAGATCTGCGCAGGCGACCTCATGAGGACTCCATGACGCCGACCTGTGTCTACGACAGCTATTGGCGATTTGCCGCTGAGCGTCAGGCCGTTTACCTGAGACGTCTCAGAGGGGAAGCTGCGCCATGGACCGAGGATGCGGTCCTTCGAGCATTTCGCTTCACCAATCCCTTTCGCGCAGCCGATCGGGTGAGCCAGTACCTCATCGGCCAAGTACAATATCGCGATGGCCGGTCGCAAGCGCCCGCCGAGTTGTTTCTTCGCACAATCCTCTTCAAAATATTCAATAAGATTGAGACGTGGGAGATGCTGGAGCGAGAAGCTGGGCCTCTCTCCTGGCAATCGATCAACCTCGAAGGCATCGACGCAATACTTTCAGAAGCAATTGCTAGAGGGCAGCGAATTTATTCCGCAGCCTACATAATGCCCGCTCCCAACCTCGGCCATGCACGCAAGCATTCAAACCACCTAAGCTTACTTCGCATGATGATGGAGGATAATCTCCCTGCTCGCATCGAGAAGGCATCTAGTCTTGAGGCTGTATATTCACTCCTAAGACCCTACCCTGGCCTCGGTCCATTTTTGGCGTTCCAGTATGCCATTGACCTAAATTATTCGGCCATGTTGGATTTCGAAGAGTCGGAGTTCGTGGTGGCTGGCCCCGGCGCACTTGACGGCATTTCCAAGTGCTTTTCGGGCTCCGGCAGTCGGTCTCCAGAAGCGACGATCTACGAGATGGCTGATCGTCAAGAAGAGGAGTTCAAACGCCTCGGGCTCTCCTTCGATGGGCTATTTGGCCGGCGGCTTCAGCCGATCGACTGCCAGAACTTGTTCTGCGAGATTTCTAAGTATGCGCGCGTTGTTCATCCTGACGTGCTGGGAATCTCCAATCGGACCCGGATCAAACAGAGTTACCGACAAGGATCTGGCAGCCTGCCAACGCCGATATTTCCCCCGCGCTGGGGCCTCTCTCCTCCGGCCGCGGCCACTGCACAAAGCGGATACCAGATGCAGCTTTGGGCGTAAGCCCCTCCCCCTCAACGTTTGCTTAACCCCGCCGACGTCCTGTATCCCTGGTTGGAACAGATGACGAACGCGCCGATTCCCATGCACGCCCCTCTCCGCATCCTCGGCCTTGATCCGGGCCTTCGCAAAACCGGCTGGGGGGTGATCTCCGTCGAGGGCTCGCGGCTGGTCCATGTGGCGCACGGGGTGATCGCGCCCAAGGACAGCCTGCCGTTCGCCGAGCGGCTGCTGGTGCTGTTCGAGGCGATCAGCGAGGTCGTCGCCCTGCACGCCCCGCACGAGGCGGCGGTCGAGGAGACCTTCATGAACAACAACGCCGCCTCGGCCCTGAAGCTGGGCCACGCCCGCGCCATGGCGATGATCGTGCCGGCGCGCGCCGGCCTCGCCGTAGCCGAATACGCCGCCACCGTGGTCAAGAAATCCGTGGTCGGCACCGGCGCGGCCGACAAGGACCAGGTCGGGTTCATGATCGCCCGCCTGCTGCCCACCGCCGGCAAGACCACGTCCGACGCCGCCGACGCCCTGGCCGTCGCCATCGCCCACGCCCACCACCGCAAGGTTCGCAATCTGGGAGCGGCGGCATGATCGGGCGGCTGCGCGGACTGGTCGCCGAGGTCGGCGAGGAAGAGGCCCTGATCGACGTGGCCGGGGTCGGCTATGTGGTGCGCTGCGGCTCGCGCACGCTCAGTCACCTGCCCGCCATGGGCGAGGAGACGCTGCTGCACGTCGAGAGCCAGTGGTCGGAATCGATGGGCATGAAGCTCTACGGCTTCCTGGGCCGCGACGAGCGCCGCGCCTTCGTGCTGCTGCAGGCGATCCAGGGCGTCGGGCCGAAAGCCGCGCTCTCGGTGCTGGACGTGCTGCCCCCGGCCGAGCTGGCCGGCGCGGTGGCGCGCGAGGACAAGGCCGCGGTCGGCCGCGCCAACGGCGTGGGGCCGAAACTCGCCCTGCGCA
>JAVBXP010000055.1 GCA_030824495.1 bacterium | reverse complement strand
GAAGGCGCTGCCCTGGCCCAGGGTGGAGGCGGCCTCGATCTCGCCGCCCATCATCTCGACCAGGGCGCGGGTGATCGAAAGGCCAAGGCCGGCGCCGCCGAAGCGTCGCGTGATCGATCCGGCCTGGCGGAACCGCTGGAACAGGGCCGCGGCGAAGTCGGGCGGGAAGCCGACGCCGGTGTCGCGGACTTCCAGCAACAGGCTCGCCGGGCCGGCGGGCGGCTCGTCCAGGGTGATGGAGATGGAGACCTGGCCCTCGGCCGTGAATTTCACGGCGTTGGAGAGCAGATTGCCGACGACCTGCTTCAGCCGCACCGCGTCGCCGACGAACTGGCCCTGGGCGGCGTCGCCATAGGCGATGGGGAAGTCCAGGCCCTTGGCCAGGGCCTGGCCGCGGAACACCTCCAACAGGTCGCCGAGCTCGGCGCGCAGGTCGAAGGGGCGCGCCTCGATCTCCAAGCGGCCGGCCTCGATCTTGGAGAAGTCCAGCACGTCGGAGACCAGCCGCTCCAGGGTGGAGCCGGAGCTGAGGATCATGCCCAGCATGTCGCGCTGCTCAGGCGTCAGGTCGGTGCGCGCCAGGGCGCTGGCGATGCCGATCACGCCGTTGAGCGGGGTGCGGATCTCGTGACTCATATTGGCCAGGAAGTCGCTCTTGGCGCGGTTGGCGGCCTCGGCGGCGGCGTGGGCGGCGGCCATCTGGGCCTGCAGTTCCAGCCGCTCGGTGACGTCGCGGGCGACGCCATAGACGTGATCACCGCTGCGCCGGGCGCGCCATTCGAACTGGCGATAGGAGCCGTCGCGGTGGCGGTAGCGGTTGATGAAGCCGACGACCTCGTCCTCGATCTCCAGCCGCTGCATGTGCTCAAGACTGGCGGCCATATCCTCGGGGTGGATGAAGGCGGCCATCTTCTGGCCTTCCAGGTCCTCGACGCGATAGCCAAGAGCCACTTCCCAGGCCTGGTTCACGCGGACGAAGCGGAACTCCCGATCCCGGATGCAGAGGAGGTCGCGCGAGACGGTGAAGAATTTGGCGAGGTCCGGCCCCGCCCTGTCGAGCGCCGCCGTGAACATGTCGTCGGCGGCGGTCATCGGCGGCGGAAACTCCCTCTTACTGAGGGGAATCTAGACCTTCACCAGTAGCAGATGGTTAACGCCGCAGCGCCCTCTCCCCTAGGGGAGAGGGCTATATCGCCCTAGTTCAGGCGGACCTCGGCGGTCTTGTCGGCGTAGTCCTTCTTGGGGTCGGAGCCGAGCAGCATCTTCACGCCGGCCAGCAGGTTGTTTTCGTTGAGCCAGATCTGGGCGCGCTCAAGGTCGAAGCGCAGCAGAAGAAGCTTGGGGTCGGTCTTGCCGCCCTCGAACCAGGCCGCGACCCACTTGTTCCAGAGCTTGTCGATCATGGCCGGGTCATTGTCGGCCGAGAGGTCGCCGTGGATGGTGGCGAACAGGTCGTGGCCCTTGGACGAGAAGTGGGCGATCGCCTCGTGGCGGCCGCCGAGAGCCTGGGCCAGGTCGGTGTCCTTGGCGGTGAAGAACCAGATGGTGCGGTGGTCATCGCCATCGAACTGGGCGGTCATCGGCTGGCTGTGGCCTTCATCGACGCCGGACAGCCCCAGCATCAGGGTCATGTCGGACTTCAGGGACTTGAACAGCTTGGTTTGGAGTTCGGCTGGGGTGGTGGTCATGGGGATCCTCCGTTCAGGGGGGAAGGAACGGAGGATCACCACAGTTGTTCCAGGCTTGACCATGGAACGCCGGCTCAGATCACCGCGAAGTCGGAGTTGGTCAGCGCTAGATTGGCGGCGAGCTTGACGATCTGCTGGGCCGCCGCCGCGCCGGTTCCGTCAGGGTCGTAGGACACCACGCCGGTCGCCGGATCATAGATGATCCGGTCGGTGGCGTCGTGGGCGGCGGCGCCTTTCCAGAAGGCGGGCGAGGCCAGGAACCCGGTCTTGGTCAGGGCCGTGAAGACCGAGTTCTCAAGCTGGATCGTGTCATAGGCGCTGGAGAAGTCGGTGATGCGATCCACGCCAGTGGTGGTCGGGTGGTTGAAGACGAAGCTGTCATAGCCGCTGCCGCCCGTCAGTGTGTCGGCGCCTTGGCCGCCGGTGAGGGTGTCGTTGCCGCCGCCGCCCTCGATCACGTCGGCGCCGGCCTGGCCCTGGATCTTGTCCGAGCCGTCCATGCCGCGGATGGTGTCGGGCCCCACCGTGCCGAGCAGGGTGTTGGCGCGGCTGTCGCCGACGATGGGCTCAGGTGTCGGGGTTGGCGTCGGCGTCGTGGTCCCGGCGCCGGTGAAGTCGAGCTTCACGTTCTGGCCGCCGATGGTCACGTCGTGGGTGGCCGATGATCCGGAGAAGCTGACCTTGTAGCTGCCGGCCGGCAGGGTCAGGTCGTAGCCGCCCGAGACATAGGTGTTGGCGGTGTAGGTCGCTCCGCCGGCGCCGACCGCAGTCACCTTCACGCCGGCAAGTCCCTCGCCCGGATCATAGGCGCGGTCGGCGTCCTTGTCGGTATAGACCACGCCGGTCAGGGCGACGGAGGACCCGGACTTGGCGAAGCTTTGGGTGGCGAAGGCGCCCTGCCATCCCTGGTATTCGCCGGTCTCGAAGCCGACGCCGACCTCTCGGAAATTGGCGTTCAGGATATTGGCCTTGTGGCCGGGCGAGTTCATCAGGTTGGTGTGGAGGAGCTGCACCTCGTCCTGCAGGCCGGCCGGGTTGCGCAGGCTGGCCCAAGCGATGTTCTCGCCGGTCGCCCAGGAGCCGCTGAGCGTGTAGCCGGCGCCTTGGAGACGGGCCGTGGGCGTCGAACCACCGGCGCCGGTGTGGGAGAAAACGTCCGCCCCGATCATCCACTCGCTGTGGAGTTCAGCGGCTTCGTTGAGGTCAAAATCGAAGGCCAGAGGCTGGGCACCGACCTTGGCCCGCTCGGCGTTCATCAGCTCGAGCATGTATTGCTCTTCGGCGCTTGGTTCGTACATTCGTTCCCCCGTCATCATGCTGAACTAATTGATGATTTTGGGGTATTTCGCGCCGAGGGCGAAATTGCGTCACCTTGGCCTTGTCGGGGCTGCGGCAGGTTGGCGCGGGCCGTGTTCCTCTCCCCGCTGGGGAGAGGTTAGGTGAGGGGTTTGGGTGGTTGGGTTCTCGCGGTCAGGCCGCGTTGCGCCTGGCGGCGCGGCCCCTCACCCGGCCTCTCCCCGGCGGGGAGAGGAGAAGGGTGCTTCTACTCCGCGGCCTTGGCCATGGCGTCTTGGCCGAAGACGCGGGCGAAGACGGTGTCGACGGCTTTGAAGTGGTAGCCGAGGTCGAACAGTTCGGAGAGCTCGGCCTCGGTGAGGGTGACTTCCGGGTCGGCCAGCAGGAACTCCATGAACGTGCCCTCGCCGCGCCAGACCTTCATGGCGTTACGCTGGACCGCGCTATAGGCGACCTCGCGGGCGACGCCGGCTTGCGTCAGGGCCAGCAGCACGCGCTGGGAGTGAACCAGGCCGCCGAGGCGGTCGAGGTTCTTGCGCATGTTTTCCGGATAGATCAGCAGGCGGTCGACCACGCCGGCCAGGCGGCGCAGGGCGAAGTCGAGGTGGATGGTGGTGTCGGGGGCGATGCCGCGCTCGACGCTGGAGTGGCTGATGTCGCGCTCGTGCCAGAGGGTGACGTTTTCCATGGCCGGGACGACGGCCGAACGGATCAGGCGCGCCAGGCCCGTCAGGTTTTCGGTCAGGATCGGGTTGCGCTTGTGCGGCATGGCCGACGAGCCCTTTTGGCCGACGTCGAAGAACTCTTCGGCTTCGAGCACTTCGGTGCGCTGCAGGTGGCGGATCTCGGTGGCCAGGCGCTCGATGGACGAGGCGACGACGCCGAGGGCCGCGAAGTATGCGGCGTGGCGGTCGCGCGGGATCACCTGGGTGGAGACCGGCTCGACGGCCAGGCCCATCTTCTCGGCGACGTAGGCTTCGACCTCGGGGGCGACGTTGGCGAAGGTGCCGACCGCGCCGGAGATCGCGCAGGTGGCGATCTCGAACTTCGCCATGGCCAGGCGTTCCTTGGCGCGCACGAACTCGGCGTAGTGGCCGGCGAGCTTGAGGCCAAAGGTCGTGGGCTCGGCGTGGATGCCGTGGCTGCGGCCGACGGTGGGGGTCAGCTTGTGTTCGAAGGCGCGCTTCTTCAGGGCGGCCAGCACCATGTCGACGTCGTCGATCAGCAGGTCGGTGGCGCGCGAGAGTTGGACGGCGAGCGCGGTGTCGTTGACGTCCGACGACGTCATGCCCTGGTGCAGGAAGCGGGCCTCGGGGCCGACGATCTCGGTCACGTGCGTCAGGAAGGCGATGACGTCGTGCTTCACTTCGCGCTCGATGGCGTCGATGCGCTCTACGTCGAACACGGCGTCGCCGCCCTTGGCCCAAATGGTCGCGGCGGCCTCTTTCGGGATCACGCCGAGCTCAGCCATCTTGTCGGCGGCGTGGGCCTCGATCTCGAACATGATCTTGAAGCGGGTCTGGGGATCCCAGATCTGGGAAGCTTCGGGGCGTGCGTAACGGGGGATCATGGCGAGGGCTCCTTCGGCGGGGTGCTTAGCCCCGCAGGCCGGCAATCGCAATGTTCAGGGGCGCTTTGCGTCGATGCTTGCCGCTTTCCCCTCCAGTCCAGAAGCGGAGCCAAGCTCTACCGTTTGCGGGTTCATCGAACATCGCTACGTTCGTGTTCGGGCAGGCCGTCGAGGTCTGTGGCCCTTGATGTCAGCCGAACGAGTGTTCCACCATGGCCAAGCCCTATGTGATCCAGCCGCCTACGCCATGGACGGCCTCCACGCTTGATTTCATTCTCGCCGGGTTTCGCTGGGGCTTCGACGGGGAGCGCGCGTTCGACTGGGCGCTGCCGCGCGGCCCCACTTATGACCGTTGGCAAGACTCGATCCTGACGCCCGGCGACATGCAGCGCGCCTTCAACGCGGTTTCGTCGGTCGCCGATGTTTCGTTCAACTACATCGGTGATTTCGAGAGCGAGGGGGCGGCATACCGAGCCGGTTCGGACATCAACGTCTATCTCGATCAGGGTGCTCGTATCGATGCCGAGGATCCAGCCGCGGTCTTTGCGCCGGGCTGGCCAGACTGGGCCGCCGACATTGCCCTGAACAAACGCATCCTCAGCTATCATCCGACCCTGGAGCCGGGGGGCTTGGGTTTCGCAACCCTGCTGTGGTCGGCCGGCGCGGTAGCTGGGCTCTCGCAGTCGCCGTCAACAACGAAGCTGTCTCTTGGCGATTCAGGCCAGGTTCTCGCCAGTCTCATGGCGCTCGACGGATGGACGCGGAATTTCCCGACTGTGACGAGCTTCCTGCCAAGGGACATCATTGGCCTGCAGCATCTCTTCGGCCCCAATTTGCTGACGAACGCTGGAGATAGCCGGCACGATCTCACGACCACCGGAACCCACTACACGCTCTGGGACGCGGGGGGGCTAGACACGCTCAGCTTCGCTTCGGCGGGAGAAGGCTTCGACGTGAGGCTACCGTATCTGCGTATCGTGCCAGAGGTGTCGACACGCACGGGCCTGGCGAGGCCCCTCGATGAGGTCGGCGCTGAACGTCCCGTCACCGCCATCTGGTTGATGGGTGAGATGGAGAATGTCACCGGTTCAGGGTTCGCCGACCGTATCGATGGCAACGATCTTGCGAACGCGCTGATGGGGGGCGATGGCGACGACACCCTCGACGGCGGGGCGGGCGATGACTTCTTGCGCGGCGAAGGGGGCAACGACCTTATCCGCGGTGGAGACGGCTTCGACGACACGCATGGCAATCTCGGCGCCGACACTATCCATGGCGGGGCGGGCGCGGACTGGGTGGTTGGCGGTCAAGGCGATGACCAGCTTTTTGGCGAGAACGACAATGATCTAGTCTACGGGAACCTTGGAGCCGACACACTGAGCGGTGGGATTGGCGACGACACTATCCGAGGCGGCCAGCATGGCGACATCCTCGATGGCGGTGAGGGTAACGACTTTCTGTCTGGCGATCTTGGCGATGACGTTGTCACCGGCGGAAGCGGCGCCGACACGTTCAATTTCTTTGCAGGCGCGGGGTCGGACCGAGTGCTGGATTTCAACTACCTCCAGGGTGATCGCGTTCGCCTGGAGACAGGTTCAACCTACGCCGTCGCGCAGGTCGGCGCCGATTTAGTGATCACAGTCGGCAGCGGCCAGATGGCTTTGACCGGCGTGGAATTGTCGTCTCTTCCGACCGACTGGGTTTTCGTGGGCTGAACTCCATCCGCCTGCGGCTGCTCGCATCAGGCGAGGCGGCTCAGGTACGAGCTGATCAGGCTTTCCAGCCCGCTGGTGATGATTTGCACGCCCACGCAGAGCAGCAGGAAGGCCACGAGCCGCGACATCACCCGCGCCCCGGAGGCGCCGAGCAGGGCGAGCACCTTGCCTGACCAGCGGTAGGAGACCCCGACCAAGAGGGCGACCAAGATCGCGGCGATGCTGACGCCGACAAAGAACTCCACCACGCCGTTGCCGTCGGACGGACGTTGTGAGGCCAGGGCTATCGCGACCGAGATCGCGCCGGGGCCGGTGGTGAAGGGCATGGTCAGCGGGAAGAAGGCTACATCCTCCTGGCCGTGTTCGGCGGGAGCCGCGGCGTTGGTCTTGCGGTTCTCGTTGACCTCGGGCTGCATCAGGAGCTGCCAAGCGCGGATCGCCACCACCAAGCCGCCCGCGACCCGCAGGGCGCCGAGGCTGACGCCGAAGAAGTTCAGGATGTAACTGCCCAGCAGCAGTGAGCCCAGAAGGATGAGCAGGGCGTTGAGGGCGATGCGCCAGGCGAGCTGGTGGCGGTCCGAGCGCCCCTCGGTGACCTGATGGAAGGTGATCGCCGCCCCGACCGGATTGACGATCGAGAACAGCGCGGGAAACGCCAGGAGAAAGGCGCCGATCACGGTGGTGAGGGGCAGGGGACTGAGGCTCATAGGATCTGAGCCTAAGCAGAGGCTTGGATTCGGAGCTAGGGGCTTCGCGGGAGCCGGGCTGGGGCAGGCCTCTGCTGAGCCACGCGGACGTCGTCAGCGCCGCAGGATCTTCTCCATGGCCTTGCCCTTGGCGAGCTCGTCGATGAGCTTGTCGAGGTAGCGGATCTCCTGCATCAGCGGCTCGGCGATGTCCTCGACGCGGACGCCGCAGACGACGCCCTTGATGTCGGAGCGCGCCGGGTTCTGGTCGGGGGCCTGGTCGAAGAAGGTCTGGAAGTCCGTCTTCCGGGCAAGCTGGTCGTCGAGCTGCGCTTGGCTGAAGCCGGTCAGCCAGGCGATGATTTCGTCGACCTCAGCCTTCGTGCGTCCCTTCCTTTCGGCCTTGGCGACGTAGAGCGGATAGACGCTCGCGAAGCTGGTCTTGTAGATCCGGTGCTCGGTCATGATCCTTCCAGCTTTCAGGCCGCAGCGGCCGCCTCGGCTTCCGTCAGGCGCAGGGCCTCGGCCATGTCCTTGGGCAGGGTGATGGCGGCGAGCAGGTAGTGGACGCCGGCCCAGGCATAGATCAGCAGGTTCCAGACGATGCCCTCGCGGGTGCCCTGGGCGACGGCGGCCCGGCAGGCGGCGTCGATGGCCGCGCCGGCCCCTTCCTTGCCGATCCCGCCGGGGCACATCTCGAAGAACGGACCCAGGTCCTTGGCGGCGAACTGCGCCTGGCTGAGCGTGTCGATGACCCAGCCGCAGAAGGGAGGGCCAAAGCCCAGCGCGATAAGGTTGAGGACGAAGAACAGCAGGGCCGTGGCGGTGGCGCGCATGCGCAAGCTGACCGCGTTCTGGATCACGCCGAAGGTGGGGCCAAGATAGGTGTAGTGGAAGATGCCTGGGATCAGCAGCAGCGCCGCGGCCAGCTTCCAGTCGTCACGCGTGTAGACGAGGATGTAGAGCGGGCAGGCGATCAGCAGGCCGAAGGCCGGGACCAGGGCGTACCAGCGATTGGACCGCTTGCCCGCCCAGTCGGTGAGGAAGCCGCCGACCAGGGTGCCGATGCCGGCGGCGATGCCGCCGACGACGCCGAAGATCAGGCCGACCGTGGCCAGGTCCAGGCCGAACATGCGGATGAAGTAGGGGGCCGAATACTGGCCGGTGCCGTAGCCGGCGAACGAGGCCATGGTGATGCCGGCGACCATGTGGAAGAAGCCCCACTTGCCGAAGATCCGCTTGGCCACCGCCATGATCGACGGCGGCTTGGCGTGGACCGGGGGCGCGGTCTCGTCACCCTCCAGACGCGGGACGTCGGCGACCTGATCGGCGACCAGGCGGTCGGAGTAGCCGCGGGGCGGCTCCTTGACGAACACCTTGAGCAGGATGGCGACGATGATGCCGGGCAGGCCGACCAGCATGAAGGCCATGCGCCAGTCGAGGTTCTGGGCGATCCAGCCGCCCGCCACGGCGCCGAACATGGTGCCAAGCGGAATGCCGAACGAATAGATCGACAGGGCCGAAGCGCGCTTCTGGGGCTCGAAATAGTCGGAGATCAGGCTGTGGGCGGGCGGCGAGAGGCCCGCCTCGCCGACCCCGACGCCGACGCGGAACAGCATCAGCTGGACGAAGCTGTTCGCCATGCCGCAGAGGGCGGTGAACAGCGACCAGACCACGATGGCGATGGTGATGATGTTGATGCGGCTGCGCCGTTCGGCCAGCCGCGCGATCGGGATGCCGAGCGTGGTGTAGAGCAGGGCGAAGGCCAGACCGCCGAGCAGGCCGAGCTGGGTGTCGGTCAGCTTCAGGTCGACCTTGATCGCCTCGCCGATGGTCGAGATGATCGTGCGGTCGATGAAGTTGAAGGTGTAGGCCAGCACGAGCAGCCAGAGCACCGACTGTTTGTAGCTCTCCGAGAACAGCGGCTTTGGCCCCGCGGGCGGTGCGGCGGCGTCGATCGTGGCCATTGGCGTTTCCCCGGGACTCTCTTTTCGTTGCCCCGACTGTGGGGCCAGTCCGAGCGCAGGGGAAGAGGCGATGTCATCGTCGGCGACGTGGTCAGCATGGCCCCGGCGACTAGGTTCTGAGGGTGGCCCGCTGGCTGCGGCTTTCGCTCGATTTTGGAGGCCGCTGGCGCGCGGGCCAGTTGAAGACCACCCCTGACCGCCCGAACGCGGCCAGTCATCCTTGATGGGGTTGCATTTTGTGGGAGCTCGCGTCCTGATGGACTTGCGCAACCTCGGATGCAACGAGGTGCGCCGCGGGGAGTGTGCGGCCATGTCCGACTTGATTGCGCATGAGGATGCTAACCCGTTCGTCTCGACGGGCCGTCTTCCCGAGGCGGGTCAGGTGCACGACCTGCTGGCCACTGCTCACGCACGCTACAAATCAAACACCGAGGGCGAGAATTCGCAGGTCTATCCGGCGCTGGCCGAGGTCGCCGCCGACCTGTTCGGGATCTGCGTGGTCGGCGCCACCGGGGCGGTGTTCGAGGTCGGCGACACTGACTACCCGTTCTCGATCATGAGCGTCTCAAAGCCGTTCATATTCGCGCTGATCTGTCAGGAGCTGGGACCAGACGCGACGCGGGCAAAGCTGGGCGCCAACGGCACGGGACTGCCGTTCAACTCGCTGGCGGCGATCGAGCGCAGCCCGGACGGACGCACGAACCCGATGGTCAATTCCGGCGCGATCGCCGCGACGAGCCTGGCGCCTGGCGCCGACGCTGCGGCGCGCTGGTCCTTCATTCATAAGGGCCTGTCGAAGTTCGCCGGGCGCGAGCTGGCGCTCAACGACGCGGTCTACGCCTCGGCGTCGGAAACGAACTTCCGCAACCAGAGCATCGCCAGGTTGCTCCAGAGTTTTGGGGCGATCTATTGCGATCCGGCGGAAGCCACCGATCTCTACACGCGGCAATGCTCGCTGAACGTGACCGCCAGGGACCTGGCCGTGATGGGGTCGGTGCTGGCCGACGGCGGCGTCAATCCGATCACCAAGGAGCGGGTGATCGAGCCCTGGGCCTGCCACTACGCCCTGGCGATCATGGCGACGGCGGGTCTCTACGAGACGTCCGGCGACTGGCTTTACGACGTCGGACTGCCAGGCAAGAGCGGCATCGGCGGGGGGATCGTCACCGTGGCGCCCGGCAAGGGTGGGCTTGCGACCTTCGCGCCGCCGCTCGACGCCGCCGGCAACAGCGTCAAGGGGCAACTCGCTTCGAGATTCCTCTCCCAGAGCCTGGGATTGGACCTGTTTCTCTCCAAGCCCGCAGACTGAGCCCACGCGCCGAACCTGGCCTCGCCGCGCGCGGGGGAGGCGGCCAGAGAAGGACACGATCATGGCGACGACGGCGACCGCTAAATCTCCGCCCGACGAGGTCCAGGACTCCTGGGTGCCGATGATCGCCATCGCGTTGGGCCAGATGATCATGTCCTTCAACGTCGCCTCTCTGCCGGTGGCGATGGGCGGCATGGTCGAGAGTTTCGACGTGCCGCCGACCACGATCGCCACCGGGATCGTGGCCTATTCGATGCTGGTCGCCGGCTTCGTCATGCTGGGCGCCAAGCTAACCCAGCGGTTCGGCGCGCTGCGGGTGTTTCGCATCGCCGTGGTGGTGTTCGGCGCCGGCCAGGTGATGATGACCTTCAGTCCCACGGCGACGTTCATGATCACAGCCCAGGCGATGTGCGGGGCGGCGGGGGCGGTGATCGTGCCGTCGCTGGTCGCGCTCATCGCCGAGAACTATCGCGGGCGCCAGCAGGCCACGGCGCTCGGCGCGCTCGGCTCGGCCCGGGCAGCGGCCGGGGTGGCGGCGTTTCTGATCGGCGGGGTGCTGGGCACCTTTATCGGCTGGCGGCCGGTGTTCGGCATCCTGATCGCGGTCTCGGCACTGGTGTTCGTGCTCAGTTTCCGCCTTAAACCTGACTATGGCCGGCCCGATGTGAAGATTGACATGATCGGCGTGGTCCTGGCGGCCGCTGCGATTATCCTGATCAGCTTCGGCTTCAACAATTTGAACGGCTGGGGCCTTGGACTGGCCGGTCCCAACGCGCCGTTCAACGTCCTGGGCCTTTCGCCGGCTCCGGTGCTCATCGTGGTCGGGATCGTGCTGGGACAGGGCTTCTTCTGGTGGACAGCGCGCCGCGAGGCCGTCGGCCTGACGCCGCTGCTGCCGTTGCAGGTGATCGCCTCGCCCCAGGAGCGGGCGGCGGTCTATGCGATGTTCGCGGTGGTCGCGCTCGAGGCGGCGCTGAATTTCTCGGTCCCGCTCTATATCCAGATCGTCCAGGGGCGCTCGCCCATCGCCACCGCCGTGGCGATGCTGCCGTTCAATCTGACGGTGTTTTTCGCCGCCATGCTGATCGTGCGGTTCTACGACCGCTTCACGCCGCGCCAGATCGGCCGGCTGGGGTTCACGCTCTGCACGGTGGCCCTGTTGTGGCTGGCTTTCGTGGTGCGCAACAACTGGAGCTCGGTGCCGGTGCTGTTCGGCCTGGTGCTGTTCGGCATCGGGCAGGGCTCGCTGGTCACGCTGCTGTTCAATGTGCTGGTCACCGCCTCGCCCAAGGCTCTGGCCGGCGATGTGGGATCGCTGCGCGGCACCACCAACAACCTGGCGGCGGCGGTCGGCACCGCGGTAGCCGGCGCGCTGATGGTCGGACTGCTGAGCGCCGCGGTCATGACGCGGATCGCGGCCAATCCCACGCTGCCCGCTGAAATCCAGAGCCAGGTGGACCTGAACAATATCAGCTTCGTCTCCAACGACCGGCTGCGGAACCTCATGGCGAACACGACCGCCACGCCTGAGCAGGTGGAGGAGGCGGTGCAGGTGAATGAAAGCGCCCGGCTACTGGCCCTGAAAATCGGACTGTTGATCATGGCCGGGATGGCGATGCTGGCCATCATCCCGGCGGGCCGGCTGCCCGACTACCGGCCGGGCGACATCGAGGAGGTGGGGCAGCTTGACCCGCCGACATCGTAGGGCGCGAGCGGCTGAACAGGCCTAGAGCGACCGATATTTCAGGCCGCCACCGGTGTGTTCTCGTTGAACGTCGCCAGTTGGGCCGCCAGCGCCCTCTGGAACGCAGGCCTGGCCTCGCCGCGGGCAAGGTAGGGGCCAAGTACGGGATCGGCGGTGACGATGTCGGTGTGGCGCAGGATTCTGAGCACGGTCACCATCAATAGATCGGCGGCGGTGAACCGGTCCTCCAGCCACTCGCGGCCGTCCAGTCGCCCCGCCAGCGCCGCCAGCGTCTGCCGGGTGAAAGCCTCCTGGTCGGGCCGCCGCGCCTTGGCCCAGTCCTGATCGGCGCAGAAGAGGTCGATGGTGGCCAGGTTGGCGACGTGCGGCTCGACGGAGTTCATGGCGGCGAACAGCCACTGCGCCATCTTGGCCCGGCCGGCTGGATCGGGCGGCGACAGGGCAAGCGACTTGTCGGCGATGTACTGGACGATGGCGGCGCTTTCGAACAGCGTCAGGCCGTCGTCCTCCATGACCGGCACCTGGCCCCACGGTTGGAGGTCGCGGTATTGCGGCGTGTTCTGGTCTTCCGGTCCGAGCAGCTTGGTGGTGTAGGGAAGGCCGGCCTCCTCCAGAGCCCAGCGGACCCGCAGGTCGCGGACCAGGCCCTGGGCGAAATCCGGGACCCATTTGAATGCGTAGAGGGTGATCATGAGAGATCTCCTTCGATTTCGCCCTCGATATAGGCCTGCTGGCGATCCAGCAGCCCGCTCCAGCCGGTGATGTGGCTGTCGCGACGGGCGACGTCGGTGAACGGGGACTGGTGGAAGGTCTGGATGGTCTGGCCGTGGGCTTCGGCGAAGGTGATGGTCACCCGCATCTCGACGCCTGCGGCCGGCCCGTTGTCCCAGGTGAAGGTGAAGACGATCCGGCGATCGCGATCGATCTCCTGGTAGACGCCGCCCTGCCAGTTCTCCTCGTTGGAGCTCTCGAATAGGAAGCAGGCCCGCCATGCGCCGCCCTCGCGGAAGTCGTGGCTGAAGTGGCTGCAGCGGCAGCCCCTCGGCGCCCACCAGTGCGCCCGGTGGACCGCGTCCTCCCACATCCGGAACACCAGCGGGATCGGCGCGGCGAAGGCGCGGACGATCAGCAGTTCGTCGTCGCGCAGCGGCATGCCGGGATCTACTCCAGGCCGTGTCGAGATCGCCTCGGCGTCAGTTCTTGGGGCCATCGGGGTTCCCTTTCGTGAGCGACGCCAGATAGGCGTCCATCTTGTCGAAGCTGCCCACCCAGAAGCGGCGGTACTGGGCGAGCCAGCCGTCCAGGTCCTTCAGCGGACCGGCCTCCAGCTGGCATGGCCGCCACTGAGCCTCGCGGCCGCGGGAGATCAGGCCGGCGGCCGCCAGCACCTTCAGGTGGCGCGAGACGGCCGGCAGGCTGATGTCGAACGGTTCGGCCAGTTCGTTGACCGTCGCGGCTCCATCGGCCAGACGAGCCAGGATCGCCCGGCGCGTAGGGTCGGCCAAGGCGGAGAGCGTCGCGCTCAGGTGGTCGGTCGCGGCCTGCATTCATTCAACTCCTGGATCGTTCATCGCGTTCGCCGCCGTAGCCATGGCGAGAGGTGGAACGCGCTCATTAGCAGGTACATCATGGCCATTCCGCCCGGCGCCCAACCCTGCGGGCCGGTCCCGCAAAACGCGTCCCCCGGGCCGCCGCCAACGAGAGCGGTCGCCAGCGCCATGACCGCGAAGGTCGGCGAGGCCGCCAGGGCCAGATACCCGGCGGCGGCCTCAGCCGGGGATGTCCCGCTCATGGCTGGGCGGCGGCGCTGGCGGCCCGGAAGGCGGCTTCGCCAGCCTCTGAGACCGCGACCCATTCGGGATCGGCCGGCGCATCGGCGACGTAGCTGTCGTGCCAGTTCCACCACTGATAGGGCGGGGTCTGCGGATAGCCCGGGGGCGAGTCCTCCCAAGCCTCCTGGCGGCCGAGCGGCGAGAGGTCGAGGTAGTTCCAGGTCGTGCCCATCGCCTCATCTCCACGGTTGTTGATGAAGTAGGTGCGGAAGATCTGGTCGCCATGCCGGAAGAACACGTTGTGGCCGTGCCATTCGTCCACGCCGAAGTCGGCGTCGAAGCTGTCGGTGATGGTGTGCCAGGGCATGTCCCAGCCCATCTTGGCCTTCAGGCGCGCGATGTCGGGCTGCGGCGCCCGCGAGACATAGGCCAAGGTCACGTCGCGGGAGTTGAGGTGGGCCAGATGGCTGACCTGATCGGCGCCGAACGAGCAGCCGCGGCAGGCATGATCGGGCCAGCCGTGGACGCCTGGTTCGAAAAAGGCGCGGTAGACGATGAGCTGGCGCCTGCCTTCGAACATGTCGAGCAGGCTGATGGGGCCGGCCGGCCCCTCGAAGCTGTAGGCCTTGTCCACGGCCATCCAGGGCATCCGCCGTCGCTCGGCGGCAAGGGCGTCGCGGGCCCGGGTGTGAGCTTTTTCCTTCACCAGGAGCTGCAGGCGGGCGGTTTCCCAGTCCTGCGGCGAGACGATCGCGGGCGTTTGCATCGGGACCTGTCCTTCTGTCGGATATCCAGTCGCTTAGTTAGCCGATGAGTTATTTAACGTATCAGTTAAATACGAGTGTCGAAGCCACGAGTCAATTCCAGAGATGTTCAGCCGTCGGCTAGAACGTCACGCGGCCCCGGAAGCTGAGGACCGCCATGGCGTCCTTGTTCGGGTTCAGGGTGGGATTGATCACCAGCTGGAGGTTCGGGGTGAAGGCCAGGTTCTGGGTGACGTGGAACCGGTAGAAGAGCTCGCCGGTGTATTGGCTGTCGAAATTGTCGTTGGAGGGGTGAACCCAGCCAAGGCCAAGACCGAGCAGGTCGGAGGACTCCCGGCCCGGTCGCCAGCCGACGCCGACGCTGAGGGCCTGGTCGGCGAGCCAGCCATCGGACCAGCCGCCGCGCACGAACCACATGGTGTTCTCGCCGGCCATGAAGTTGGCGTTGAAGGCGAAACCATAGGCGCGCGGGCTGCCGTCGCTCATCGCGTCGCGGTACCAACTGGTGATGTGGAAGTTGTTGCGGTCCATCGGGCCGCGCCCGTGGATCGGGACGCCCATGCCGGCGAAGCCGCTAAAGCCGGCCTCGAAGAAGTAGAAGTGCTCGTCCTTGTTGAAGAAGTCGTCGACGGTCCAGCCGGTGTCGCTGCTGTGGGCGGTGAACATCCCGCCCTTCAGGTAGAGGTTTCCGTCGGTCGGATAGGCCGCGCCCACGAAGCCGAAGCCGCGCAGCGGGACGGCGATCGTCGGGCTGGTCGAGAAGGCCAGGCTGAGGAACTGGCGGTTGTCGTCGAAGAACGGGTAGGGGTTGACGAAGTTCGGCGCGAACACCTTGCCGACGGCGTACTGGTAGCGGTTGTTCGCCAGGTTCTGGCGGACATAGGCCTGGGTGACGCCAAGCTCGAAGTCGCCCCAGGTGGCGGCGGTCGGTACGCCTGACCCGGCGCCGATACCTGCCTGAAGCGGCGCCAGATCGGTGCCGAAGGGGCGCCGGTCCTCCACCGCCATGTCGAAGGTGAGCGCATTGGCCTGGCCGCGATTGGCGAGGTCATAGGAGAGGTTGAAGGTGAACTTGCTGCCGACCGCGTCGCGCTCGCCGATCCGGCTGACCGAGTAGTTCTGATAGAGCAGGCCCCACGAGCCGCCGATGGACAGGCCGGTGTTCTGAGCCAGTCGCTGCTTCCAGGCGAACCAGGGGCCGAGCAGGGTCTCGCCGCGCAGGAACGAACTGTGCGGCGCGTCGGATTCGGCCAGGTCGCCTTCGACCGACAGGGTGGTGTCGAGAAGGTTTGGATAGAGCTCGAGCATGTCCAGGCCCTCTGACGGGGCTTCGGACGGGGCGGCCGCATCCTGGGCGGCGGACGCCAACTGGAAGGACAGTGTGTCGGCCGGGGCCGGCTGTGCGAGGGCTTCCTCGGCGGCGGCCAGGGTGGGAACAAGCAGAGCCGCTAGGGCGATCAAAGGCCCGGCGGCGCGCGGGCTAAGCACGACTTTACGCACGATGTCAGGCCTCCCAAGTCGGGCGGTCAGAGCCGCGAACGGTGACCAGCGGGGTGCGCCAACGACTTGGCGTCTTGGACAGTTTGACCTGCGGCGCGAGCCGGTGGACTTCGCCATAGGGCGTCTGGCCCCTGATGGTTTCCGGATCGATCATCCGGTGGTCGGGCAAGGTGGCGTCGAAGTCGGTGGTTGGGAACTGACCCAGGCTGGCGAACCACATGGCCGCGCGGGTCAGGCTGATGCGGACGTGATAGCTGCCGCCTTCGGTCGCCCGCCGCCGCAGCGCCGCCAAGATGCCGGCCGCGCCCAGATAACCGGCGATGTAGTCGTTCAGCACCATGGTTGGTGGGAAGCGGGGGCGCCCGCCGCCCTCGGCGAGAGTGAAGCCCGACACCGTCAGGGCCTCCATGTCGAAGCCGGCGCGATCCTTCCACGGGCCGTCCCAGCTGTAGCAACGGACCGAACAATAGATGACGCCGGGACGCCGCTTGGCGACCTCCTCGACGCCAAGGCCCAGGCGCTCCATCGACCGCCCTCGGAAGCCTTCGATGAAGACGTCAGCCTTGGGCAGGAGCTGGGTTTCGAAGTTCTGCTTCTGGGCCGGGTTGCGCAGGTCGATGAACGAGGAGCGCATGCCGACATTGACGTCCATCACGATGATCTCGTGTTCGAAGGACTGGTCACGGGCGACGTGGAGGACGTCGGCGCCGTATTCGGCGAGCGTGCGGGCCGCCGTGGTCCCGGCGATGACGTGGGTGAGGGAAAGCACCTTCACGCCCGACAGCGGCTGGGTCGGGCTTGGCCCGAAGGGGATGGGGGCGGAGTCGGCGATCTTGACGATGTCGATCACGGGGCGCCGGGCCAGGTGCATGCCTTCCGGGTGGCGGGCCCATTCGGCGGCTGTCCGGTGGACGCCCATCACCATCCCCTTCTTGGCGACGACGTCATCGAGTTCGTCGGCGTTCCAGGTCTTGATCGCGGCGGTGATGGATTCGGTGTTGGGGCTCGCCTTGACGATGTTCAGGAAGCCGTTGAGGTGCTGTGGGTAAAGGCCGGTCGGGGTGATCCAGCGGCCATCCTTGGTCTGGAAGCTGGCGAACGAAAGCGGGTTGCCGAACAGCAGCGGGGCCTGGGGCAACAGGCCGTTGACCGTCGGGGCGAAGGTGAAGCTCGCGGGCAGCGGATCCTCGGCGTCGAACATGCCCAGGGCGTGTTTGTGCTGCAGGATCAGGCCGGTGGCCGGCATGGTGTTGTAGACAGACTCCCGCAGATCGACGCGGGTGTCCTGGCCCTGGCCGGTGCGCTGTTTCCAGATCGCCGCGGCGCCGACCCCGGCGGCCATGGCGGGGATCGCCATGCAGGTCCCGATGCGAAAGCGGCTGCGGACGATGGGGTCGCTGCCGGTGAACGTGACGGCGCCGCCGCCGTCGGTCGGAGCGCCGCCCAGGTCCCGCATGAACGTCGCGAATGCCTTGTTGATGTCGAAGTCTGGGGTGGCGGCCATAGCTGCGGGCGAGAATTTCGCGGCGGCCATCGCTCCGGCGACTGCAAATCCTGAATATTTGACGGCATCTCGGCGGCTAATACTCAAAGTACTACTCCTGATTTGCGTCAAGGACCCATTGCCCGTAGTTGGGTTGTTGATAGTGAAGCTATCGATGCAAGCTGAGGGCGCATATCAGGTGCTTTACCTAGACGCGTTGAGGGCGCGAGGTCGCGACTGATGGAGCGCGCGCAGGCGACTTGGCTGGTGGGGCTCGCAATCGCGGGGCAAGCGCTCGGCTATGGTCTGTCGGTGCTGGCCGCGCGGCGTCTCGGCGTTGACGGCTTCGAGGCCTATGTCGTGGCGTCGGCGGTGTTCATTGTCCTGGCCGCCTTCGCCCCGCGTGGGGCTGAGAAGTACGCGCTGCGCCGGTTGCCGGCGCTGGTGGAGCGTGCGGATTGGGGCCGGGCGCGCGGGCTGCTGAGGTTTGGATTGCGCCGGACCATCCTGACCTCGTTGGTGATCGGGGCCTCGCTGGGCGCCTGGATCGGTTGGGGCGGCGAGCATTCCGACGAGACGCGGATGGCGATCCTGGTCACCTGCCTGTCGCTGCCGGCAGGAGCCCTGGCGCACTATGGGGTGGAGGTCCTGACCGCGATGGGCCGGCCGATGCTGGCTTTGGGCACGTTCAAGCTGCTGGTCCCGGCGCTCGCCCTGGCCCTCGCCGGCGCGCTGCTTACGGGGCTGGCGGAGGTGAGCGGCGCTCTGGTGATCGGCTGCTGGGGCCTGGCCTGGGTGGTTGCGATGGCGGTGATGGCGACGGCGTTCCGACGTTCGGCGCCGCGCGCGATGCTGGCCGCCGAGCCGGTCATGGAGCCGGCGGTGTGGCGATCGGAGACGCGCCCGTTCTTCGTCTACCGGGTGTCATTGGCTTTGGTCGGACAGGCCGGTGTTATCGCGCTGGAATTGTTGCACCCGTCGGCGGTGGCGGTCGGCGCATATGCGGCCGCGATGGGCACGGTGGGCATGGCCGCGGTGCTGGCGACATCGACGAACCGGGCCTATGGCCGGGAGCTGTCAGTGCTGCTCGACCGTCGCGATTTCCGCACGCTGTTGGTTTTGCGTCGGCGCAGACTGCTGTGGCTGGCCCCGCTCATCGCCGTTTTCCTGCTGGCGACGGTGGGGTTTCCGGGCCGGGTGCTGGGGCTGTTTCGGCCCGAGTTCGCACAGGAGGGCGGGGCCGCGCTGCGCATACTGGCGATGACCACCGCGTTCACGGTGCTGTTCTCTCTGGCCCCGACCTATCTGAAATACCAGAAGCGCGACCACATCACCTATGCGGTGGTCGGAGGGACGGCGGCGTGCCAACTGGTGCTGCTTGTGACCCTCGCGCCGGCCTATGGCGCCACCGGCGCGGCGGCGGCCTACGGGGTGTCGATGTGCGGCATGTATGGGGTGTTCGCCCTACTGGCCTATCGTGAGGTGGCGGCCCTGAAGAACGCGGTCTGAGGCCCGCGCAGGTGCTCGCTGGGCTGTTCAAACCATCATGAAAGCGTAATCGGCCCGCCACGGGTCTGCGTCATGTGTCGCCCACGTCTTAACCAATGGGAAAGCATGATGACCAAGGCCTTGATCTCCTCGGCGCTCGTCGCCGCCGCCATCGCTCTGGCCAGCCCGGCCGCCGCCGCCACGATCGCCCCGGTCGGCGTCGAGGCCTCGAGCACCTTCACCCACTACAATCAGTACAAGGCCGAGAACCTGATCAACGGCAGCGGCATGGTCGGCGACCTGCACGACGCCGGGTTCACCAACATGTGGATGACCGACCTGGGCGTCGACGCCGCGACCCTCACCTTCGATCTGGGCGGGCTCTACAAGCTGGCTGGTCTGACGGTGTGGAACTACAACTTCGGCGTTGAGGAATACGCCTCGACCCTGGACCGTGCGGCCAACGCTTTCACCCTGGCCATCTCGACCGACGGCGTGACCTATACCGACATCCTGGCCGATAACTTCTCGCGCGGGACCGGCAAGCTGCTGGCCGGCGAGAGCTTTGGCCTGAGCGGCGCGGCGCGCTTCGTGCGCCTGAACCTGACCGGCAATCACCAGAGCGACCCGGCCACCTATGGCTATTCGCCGGTGGGCCTGTCGGAAGTGCGCTTCGAAGGTTCGGCGGTGCCGGAGCCGGCGACCTGGGCGATGATGATCATCGGTTTTGGCGCGGCCGGCTCGGCGGTGCGCGTTTCGCGTCGCCGGAACATGCTCAGCCTCGCCTAGTCGATAGCCGTCGAAATCACCTTGGACCCTCTTGCTTCGGCGGGAGGGTCTTTTGCTGGGTCGATCACGACAGGCTCGATCTGGCCGCGATGCGATAGCGCCGCCAGATGCGTTTGCCGGCCCGGCAAAGTTCATCGTCGGCGCCGGCCGCCTTCAAGCGTTGCTCGAACTCCAGCCAGGTGCGGACTTCCAGGGCCTTGGCGTTCAGGCGGATCTCGGTTGGGACCTCGCCGACCAGTTCCTCGTGCTGGGTGTAGCTGTCGATGAAGTCGCGGAATCTGAGCTTCTGCATGGTGACGTGACCTCCGAGTTCAGAGGGTTCCCATTGATCCAATGCAGCGCGCCGGAGTTTGTGCCGCCTCACGAAAATTGTGACCCGCGCACGCCGATGCACGCTAGGCGCGAATCTTAAGGCGCGGTCGCGAAAAGCGTCGTAGAACGGCGTTTTCCAAAAATCGGGGCGGAGTACAGCGCACCCATTCGCGACGAGGGAAACGAATGAAACTCAGTTTGCTTATTGCCGGTGTCGCCGCAGCCGCGGCCATGGCCGGCGCGGCTCAGGCCGGGATCACCGTCACCTATGAAGCCCCTGGGGTGACCAACACCACGGCGTTGTTCGACGTTCTCGGCAAAGAGACCTTCGATAGCCGGGCGGTGGGCGTTGGCGGCTTCAGCTCCAACTTCGGCGGCAACGGCGTCATCAGCGGCCAGTACAGCGCCGCGACCCAGGTGCATGCGGGCGATCAGTACGGCGGCGAAGGCGGCAGCAACTACGCCGTGACCTTCGACAGCAACGGCTATTCGCTGAACCTGACCAGCACGCAGGACGCCGCTGGCGTGACCTATTTCGGCTATTATCTGCCGGCGCTCGATGGCGGGAACGTGCTGGAGCTCTATTCCGGCGCGACGAAGATCTTCACCTTCGACGCCTCCACCGTGCTGAGCAAGATCGGCGGCAACTCGGCGTATTTCGGCAAGCCTGACGCGCCGAACCAAGGCCAGAACAGCGGCGAGCCCTATGCCTTCGTGAATTTCTACGCGACCGGCGGGACCAAGTTCGACCGCGTCGTCTTCCTGGAAAACCCGGCGGGCGGCGGCTACGAGAGCGACAACCACACGGTCGGCTACTTCAAGACCATCACCGGCACCGGCGTGCCGGAACCGGCGACCTGGGCGATGATGATCATCGGCTTCGGCGCAGTGGGCTCCATGGCCCGCAGCGCGCGTCGTCGCAACGCGTTAAGCGCCGCCTGATCCAGGCTTCGCGCTAGAACTACAGGGCCCTCTCGCCTTGGTGGGAGGGCCTTTTTGCTGGTCGCTAGTTGGCCTGGGCCGATCGCGTCCCGGCCTTGAGCGCGCATTTCAGCCAGTAGTCGTGCTGTTGCAGCAGGCGGGCGCGGTCGTGGGGCAGATTGGCTCTCGCCGCCGCGGCGCGCGCCTCTCTGGCCAGTGCAAGATATTCCTCTTCCGTCGTCATGGTGAGCGCCGTCGTTAACGACTATCCCTCTTCGGCTGAACGGGGACCGGGGCGAGCGGTTCCAAGGGCGGTCAGCGGGGGTCCGGACGGGGCGCTTTCCAGCCGCCGTCGATCGAGGTCGGCTGTTTCTTCGGCTCCCAAGGCTCAGTCACCCGGCCCCAATAGTCGCGGCGCAGCATGGGGGAATTTCGGATCATGCTGTCGGGCGGGGTCACCGCCACGCCGCGACCATCAGTGTTCTTCCAATCGTGGGGATTAGTCGAGGTTTTTCGCACGCCACCCTCGCCGTCGGGAATGGTTTCGGTGACGTGGCCGTCCGCTTGCTTGCAGCGCTCGCCGCCACCGAAGACCTCTCGGCAGCCGACGCGTTCGGCGTGTGCGGTTCCTGCCAGGGTGAGGGTCGCGAAGGCTGCGATCATGAGCGTGCGCATGCGGCTACTCCATCTCGCCCACTACCAGAGGGCGGCTAACCCTATCGTAGGTAGTCCAGCGCGCAAGGTGGCGTGGGTGGCGCATTCCGTCGCATTCTGAGCGGGGCTGGGCGATGGCCGCTGTTCAGCGCGGCGCTGATGGCGACATCGCAGGCGCATGAAACACCTAGCCCTCGCCTCGATCGCCCTCGCACTTTCAGCCCTTCCGGCCCTGGCCGACCTGCCGCAGGACGCCGCGTCCGCCGCGGCGCTTGGCCAGCTGGACTTCACCTACAATCGCTCACGGCCCACGCCGTCGGCGGCCGAGCGGACGCCGTTGCAGGCCAAGGGGGTGAGGCTGCGGGACACGATCCTGGCGACTCCGGCGCTGAAGGATCGGCGCGGCTTTGCGTTGCACGCCAGCGTGGTCCTGGAGCAGCCGGTCGCCTCAAGCGCCGGCGATCCGGACATGGTCTGGGGCGGAGTGATCTCAAGACGCATCAATGTGACGCGGAGCCAGCCCGACGCGGCAGGCCGCTACCCCGGCGACGGGGAGGGGCCGGTGCTGCGCTACATGATCAACAAGACCGACAAGGCGCTGGGGGCCGACGACAGCGGCTTCTTCACCTTGCCAGAGCAGCGGCAGGAGGGGGGCGGGATCCTGCGGTTCACGCGCGCGGGCAACGAATACACGATCATCACGCCGACCGGACTGCCCGGCTTCGTCCCGGTCAGCAACGGCGACTATCTGGGCGCCACCGCCGCGCAACTGGAGAAAGCCGGGTCGCCGGCCCAGGCCGCCGAGATGCGCCAAGCCCTGGCCGGCCTGGCGCCAGGAGCGCGCACCGCGCCCTACTGCATGACCAGAGCCGCGCCGACGGCCAATCTGAGCGGACGCTGCGCAGAGCCTGGCGCGCGGCCGATGATGCGGATCAACCCAGCGCTGGGCGCCGGCGCCGGGGCGGCCAGCAAGGCCGGGGTCATTGTTCTGATCGTGCCGCAGCTCGGCACAATCGGCGACGCGCAGGAGCGGCGGCGGCTGATCGCGGCGGCGAGCCAGCTCGACATGACCGCCCTACAGGCGATGCTTGGCGGCGCCGAGGGACGCGGTGGTTAGCCCCCCGCCATGAACGCCTCGAACCGCTCCTTCCAGGCGGGATGCCAGCGCGAGAGGGCAGGGCGGTTTTCGATCACGTCGCCCATGGCCCACTGCATGCGGCGCTCATCGGTGGCGCGGTCGACGTCGTTGTCCGGGCAGAGGATGTAGAAGTCGTCGCGGGCCAGGCTTTCCAGCATGAAGTCGATCACCTGCTCCGGGCTCCAGGCGGCGGGCGGCTTGGCGGCCGGGTCGGCGCCGGGGCGCGTGGTCATGCCGGTGAAGGTGAAGCCCGGGATCAACAGGTGGGCGGTGATCGCCTCCGCCCCGGGCGTGTTGCGCAGCTCGTGGGCGAGCGCCTCGGTGTAAACCTTCAGGGCGGCCTTGGAGACATTGTAGGCCGCGTTGCCGGGCGGGGTGGTGATGCCTTGCTTGGAGCCGGAGTTGACGATCAGGGCGGGGGCGGCGGCGGCGACCATGCCGGGCAGGAAAGCCTGGACGCCATGGATTGCGCCCCAGAGGTTGATGTCCAGCAAGCGGCGCCAGGTCGCCAGGTCTTTCGCCGCGCCGCCGGGGTTCAGGCCGGCGCCGGCGTTGTTCATCAGCAGGGCCGGGGGCGCGCCGAAAGCCGTGGCCGTTTGGGCCTGGAGGCGCTGGACCTGATCGAAGTCGGCGACGTCGGTGGCGATCGCGACGACATCGCCGGAATTGGAGGCGAGCTCGGCGACGGCGTCGCGGGCGTGATCCAGAGCTTCGCCCGGAAGGTCGGCCAGGGCGACCTTCATGCCGCGCCGCGCGCAGAGCATGGCGGCGGCCAGGCCGATGCCGCCCGCCGCGCCGGTGATCACGGCGAGGGCGCCGGGCTTGAGGATGGCGTCGAGGTTCATGGCGATCTCCAAGGCTGCGGTGAGGGCATGCTAGCAGCCGCCAAGGGTCCGTGCCTGCGCGTTTGGCGATATCTGGAGCGGCGGCTCACATCCCCGGGATGGGTCTTCGTCGGCGCGAATATCAAGCTCTGCAAGGACTCGCGAGGTGTTGGATGCAGAATATAACGTCGTTACGGTTTCATTTACTTGAGCGGGCGCAACCATAGAGTGACGCCATGAGCGTCGAGGCGTTCGTGTTTCTGCTGGGGGGCAGGGTTCATGATCTTCGGAAAAAGTCGCGCAAGCGAGAAGGCGTCAGAACAAGTAATTGAAATCGAAGCGATTTTAGGGGCGATCCACAAATCCCAGGCCGTGATCGAGTTTCAGCTCGATGGGACGATTATTCGGGCCAATGAGAATTTCAGTAAGGTAATGGGGTATTCGGCCGCTGAGATTGAAGGCCTAAAGCACAGCATGTTCGCAACGCCCGAATATGCGGCGAGCGAAGAGTACAGGGCGTTCTGGCGAGCGCTGAACAATGGGGAGTTCGTCTCCGACAAGTTCTTGCGGTTGGCTAAGGGCGGCCGCGAGGTCTGGCTGCAGGCGTCCTACAATCCGATGTTCGACAAGTCGGGCCGGCTCTACAAGGTCATCAAGCTGGCCACCGACATCACCGCGACCGAGCAGGAGCATCTGCGCCGCAGCGCCGAGCGCAACACCGCGCGCGAGCAGCAGGTCTTTGCTGTGGAGGCGACGGCGACCGCGCTGTCGAAGCTGGCGGCGGGCGACCTGACCTATCGCCTCGACGGACATTTCCCGGAGGAATATCAGCGGCTGCAGGCCGACTTTAACGCCGCGATCAACCGCCTTCACGAGGTGATGGGCAATGTGGCTGGCGCCGCGGGCGCGATCAGGTCAGGCACCGGCGAGATCACCTCGGCCGCCGACGATCTTTCGCGCCGGACCGAGCGTCAGGCCGCCAATCTGGAAGAGACCGCCGCGGCGCTGGACGAGATCACCGCCACGGTGCGCAAGACCGCCGAGGGCGCACGCGAAGCGCAGGGCGTGGTCAACGCCGCGCGCGGCGACGCCGAAGCCTCCGGCGTGGTGGTCGCCGACGCGATCACCGCCATGGGAAAAATCGAGGCCTCCGCCACCCAGATCAGCCAGATCGTCGGCGTGATCGACGAGATCGCCTTCCAGACCAATCTGCTGGCGCTGAACGCCGGGGTCGAGGCGGCGCGGGCCGGCGAGGCCGGTCGCGGCTTTGCGGTTGTCGCCTCCGAGGTGCGGGCCCTGGCCCAGCGGTCGGCCGAGGCGGCCAAGGAGATCAAGGCGCTGATCTCGGCGTCGACGGCGCAGGTGAGTTCGGGTGTCGATCTGGTCGGCAAGACCGGTCAGGCGCTGCAGCGCATTGTCGGCGAGGTCGGCAAGATCACCGAACTGGTCACCGAGATCGCGGCCTCGGCACAGGAACAGGCCGTGGGTCTTGGCCAGGTCAACACCGCCATCAATGAGATGGATCAGATGACCCAGCAGAACGCCGCCATGGTCGAGCAATCGACGGCGGCTAGCCACGCCCTGGCCCATCAGGCCAGCGAGTTGGACGGGCTGATGGACGAGTTCGAGATCGGTGAGGCCAGGGGCCGCGCGCAAGCAACGCGTCGCGGTCCGGCGGCTCGCGGCGGACCGGCGCGTGGCCCGGTCGCCATGGGCGCGACGGCGCGCAAGCTGGCGGTGGTTCCGGCCGCCGACACCTGGGAGGAGTTCTGATGGACGCCGGATCAGCCGCCGAGCTCATCAGCGTCCGCATCGGCGGGCAGCAGTTCGCGCTGGACATCATGGCGGTCCGGGAGATCCGGGGGTGGAGCGCCTCGACCCCCGTGCCCCATGCTCCGTCCTATGTGATGGGCATGATCAATCTGCGGGGCGTGGTGCTGGCGGTGGTCGATCTCAGCGCCCGGTTGGGGCTTGGGGCCTGCACGCCGGACTCATCGTCCGTCGTGGTGGTGGCTCACATCAACGGCGTGCCGGTCGGCCTGCTGGTGGACGCGGTCTGCGACATCATCGCCGTGACCGAGGACATGGTGCAGCCGCCGCCCGGCGTCGGAACCGACGAGGTGCGCGAGTTCGTGCAGGGGATCATCTCCACCGACGAGGGCATCGTCACCCTGCTGTCGCTGGACCAGGTGCTGCCGACCGAACGCGCCGCGGCCTAGCAACTCGACCCTTCCGCGGCCATGATCGGCTGGCGGGCCGCCAAGTGGTGGCTTGCACCGCGAGCGGGGTGGGGCATGAAGGTTGCAACTTTGGTCTTGGCGGCCTTGAGCCTAGTGGCTGCGCCAGCGGCGGCCGACCCCTGGAGCGGCTTGCCGGTCAGGACCATCTATACGATCAAACAGACTGGCGGCGGTCTGGGCGTCATGGTCGAGCAGATCGTGGTCGTTCAGCTCGCGGGCGGTGGCGACGCTGATCAGGCCTGGTTCGTTGAGCAGCGGCGACATGATGTGCGTATGGGCAAGAGCACCTTTCGCCACCAGTGGATCGACGGTCGGAAATGCCCCGCCCTGGCCGGGGTGTTGGCCACAATCGGGAAGCTGCCCCCTATCGGGTTCGCCGGCCCAGACAACATGGGCGCCGGCTGGCGGAGCGATACGCCATATGTGACCCTGATGGGGCCGCCCGCCGACCACCAGTTGGGGGAGGTCGTATTGCGCCGAGACCTGAGCGGCCCGGTTTCGCAGTGGTGGTGGTCGGCTGAAAAAACGTTGGAGCCGTGCTGGCAGGACAATCTCATCCTGTTCCGAGACGGTAGCGTCTTACCCAGGCTCGGATCCGACGAAGCCGCTGTAGCGGCAGGCAAGCCGTAGTCATCCGGGACGTGGGCGATGATGATCATCGGCATTGGCGCGCTAGGCTGAACCGAGATTGGCCGGGCAAAGGTCGCTGAAGTGCTTGGCCCTGCCGGAAAGCCCTAGCAGGCGTCGGTCAGAATTTGCGGTCCGCGTCGAGCGGCGTGCAGGTCCCGTTGAACTTGGTCAGCCCATCGAGAGTGATGTGACCGGCGCGGCGATCGATGGTCATCTTCGGCTTGTTCGCGCCGTTGAGCCGAAACTCGCCGCGGATGAAATCACGAGAGATCGAAAGGTTGGCGAGGTCGTACCAGCCGTCATCCCCGCCGGAGCGAAGCGGCGGCAGCATGTTCTTCGCCGGACGAATACGGCCCCTCTCACCATCGATCTCGATGGTCACAGACGTGCTGTAGTCTTGGTGCGTGAGTTCGTAGCCGCTCTTGGCCACATACTTCCGCTTGTCATCGTCCCATTGGTAGCCGGTCTGCGGCTGGGTTGTGAGCTTGTCCCCCTGGCCATAGCAGATGAGCGCAATGTGCTCGCGATAGTCGTCACGACCAGGTCCGCCATATCCAAATGGGGGCGGCGCAAACCCTTGATCGGCACGCTGCTGGCAGTCGGCGTTCGGAGCCGAAACCAGGGAATCGTATCGACCTTCCGCGGTCGCGACGGTGAGGCAGACCCCTCGCCGGTCATTCCACCAATAGGTCCATTTGCGATCGGCGCCGGTTTGCCCGCCGACATTCACGTACCCTCGCGAAGCCAATTCGGACTCGCCGCTCGCCGCGCGTGCGCCGATCAAGTCGCGAACGTCAGAAGGCGTCACCTGGGCGGCGGCGGGCAGGGCGATCAGGGCGCTGCCGGCCAGCGCGGCCAGCCCAATGATGCGGGCGCTTTCAGACGACATCGGCCGGCTCCATGACTTAGGGTTGAGGGAGACCAGGTCCCCGTATCAGCAAATTATGAAGCGCTAAAAGGGTCCAGGCGAGAAAGCGTTCCACCCGTAGGCGTCCGCGGCGACTGCCGCGCGCGGATGTCGCTTGGCTTGCATGCAACGGCCGGTATCCATGTCACCGTGTCGGCGGCGACGCCGTGCTCCGATGAGAACTCGTTTACCGTTTCCTCGTGAGACTCCACCCTGATCTGAGGCGAGAGAGTACCGATCATGGACTTTATGAGGATGCTCCGGTCGCTGGAGGAACTTCTCTACGAGGTGATGACCTGGTTGGTCTTCTATCCTCGCACGGTGTTGCTCACCCTGGTCCAGCCGCTCAAGACCCTCGAATATTGCAAGGCGCAGTTCCACCGTCCGGAAGAGGAGCAGTTTGACCACTCGCTGTCGCCGCCGCTGTTTCTGCTGCTGAGTTTGCTGCTCTCCCACTTCCTGGAGATCGGGCTCAACATCGATCCTGTGGCGCAGGCCAACGCGTCCATCCTGCAGATGTCGGAGCAGAATCTGCTCGTGTTCAGGTCGTTGGTCTTTGCGCTCTTCCCGCTGATGTTCGCACTGCGCTACGTCAAGGCCTCGGGGCTCTCGCTGTCGCGCACTACCTTGCGCGCGCCGTTCTTCATCGAATGCTACCCGGCCTCGGTGTTCGCGCTGCTGCTGCAGATCGGCATGACGATGGAGCGTGGCCTTCAACATGGCCGGATCGCCGGCGGTGTGCTCGCCGTCGCGGCCACAGTCTGGTACCTCGCCGTGCAGACCGCTTGGCTAAGCCGTAGCGATATGGGCCGCTTGAAGGCCTTCAGCGTCGCGCTTTGGCAATTGGTGAAGGCGTTGGCGATCATCCTTCTTGTCGCGATTGGCCTCGCCTACGAGAGTCATCTCTTCGGCTGAGGACCCACGAGGGCGCTTAGGTCTTGGCCATCTTCATCGGGTCGCCATGTTCACGGTTGAGGGCGATGGCCGCGGCGACCAGGCGGCGGACTTCCTCGGCGGTGATCTGGTCTGCGCCCGTGAGCTTGATCGCGGCCATCTGGAACCCGCCGCTGGGCTCAAGGCGGGGGTCGAGGTCGGTCATCTGGGCGCCGCGCCAGAAGGCGAGCGTCATGTGGCTCTTGAAGCTCTTGAACAGGCAGACCGCGCCGCTCGCCGACCACATCGGGTGGCCCCATTTGAAGTCTTCGGCCAGGTCGCCGGCGGCGAGGATCTCGCGGCGCAGGAGCTGGGCGCTTTGGGCCTGCCAGCCGTCGAGGCCGGCGATGTAGGCGTCCACCTTGTCGGACATGGGAGGGCGTTCCTTTGCTAGAGCCGGATCGGGAAGATGGCGCGCAGCCTGGCGTCGCGCAGATAGAGCCCGCCCCAGATCGCCGCGCCGAGATAGACGCCGAACAGGGTGTGGGAGACCAGCGGGTCGCCGACCCGCAGATGGCTGGCGATGGCGCCGCCCATCACCGCGGTCAACAGCACCGCGCCCAGGACCGCGGTTCGTGGGAAGATGTAGAGCAGCAGGCAGATCAGCTCGATCGCGCCGATGGTGGGACCAAGCGCGGTCGGGTAGCCGAGCGGGTCGAGGCTGTCGCGGACGACCTGGAGGTCGATCAGCTTGATGACCGTGTCGAAGGTCATGAAGGCGACGACCAGGCCGGTGAGGATACGGCCCGCCCAGAGCATCAGCTTTGGCGTCGAGGCGGGCGCGTTGTCGGTGATGGTGACCATGGGTTTGGCTCCGGCTCGGCTGAGGGTCAGCGCTTGGTCTGGCCGAGCGACCAGTTGACGTCGAAGGGGTCGCGGAGCGTGCCGTAGCGGTCGCCCCAGAACATGTCGGCCACCGGCATGACCGGGGTCGCGCCGGCGTCGATCGCGGGCTTCCACCAGGCGTCGATGTCGTCGACCTGCAGGTGCATGGTGAAGGAGTTGGAGGGCTGGTGCGGGTGGCCTTCCTCGGGCCAGCAGTCGCTCATCAAGAGCGGGCCGCCGTTGATTTCGAGGTGGCAGTGCATCAGGCGCTTGCCGTCCTGGGCCGGCATCCGCATCAGCTCCTTGGCGCCGAAGGCCTTCTGGTAAAAGGCCGAGGCTTCGCTGGCGCCCTGGACGTTGATGTAGGGGGTGACGCCGGTCACGGTCGGCGGGGTCATGGTTTCGCTGGCCATCGTTTCCGTCCTCTTCGCTTGATCGTCGCAGTCTGTGCTGCAGATGATCCGAGGACGAACCGGTTTTGGCGTTTCCGACAGGGGCGATCGGGTTTTTCGCCGCGGAGAATTAGGTCTCGCCCAGCTCGGCGATCGTCTGGCTGCGCAGGGCGATGAACTGGGCGGCGAGGTCGTGCGCCAGGTAGATGTCGCGGCGGCGTGTCCAGGCTTGGCCTGATTGGGGGTCGTAGGTGGCGGGCAGTTCGACTTCCGCGGCCACGAAGGCGTCCATGCCGTGACGGCGCGAAATCTGCACGCAGCGTTTGGCGTGGTCTCTATGGGCGACGATGGCGACGACGCCCATGGCGGCCGATGCGCCGTGCTCGAGGCGGACGACCTCGGCGGCGACGCCATCGGTCGAGAGGTATTCCAGCGTTCCGTCCGGCAGATAGACCGGCTCGATGGAGACCATGTCCGCCATGCCAGGCTGATCGACCAGGTAGCGGGCGATCTCCCACTGGGCGTAGATCTTGACCGGGTTCAGCCGATGGATCGCCAGCACCGCCTGGGCCAGGGCCGCGTTCACAGGGCCGGGGTCGGCGAGGTCGTTTGGCCCGGCGCCGTCACGAGGGCGATTGCCGAACGCATAGGCCACGATCCGCGAGATCTGGGCGGCGGGCGCTTGAGGCGGTCGCCAGCTCACGGCGATGTCGAGAATCTGGCCGGTCAGCCGCGCTGCGGCCTCCGCCTCGCCGAGTTCCTCGGTCAGCCGCTGCTGAAGCAGCTCCTGAAGTTCGCTCTTGGCCATGATCGCCCTCCTGACGTCCGGCTAGATGACCCGTCCCCTAGGCGCCGACAAGCAGGGTCCACCTCGGAGCGTAGATTTCGCCTAGAGCAGCAGATGTCCAGGTCGAGCAAAAACTCGCTCAATACAATTTTTGATTTGCAGTCCCTATCGGGCGAATTCTGTGATGACAAAATGTAAAATTTCGCCTGTGAGAAGAAAATGCAGTAATCACGCGGTGGAATAAGCGGTGAATATTTGACGTTTGAATTTGTGGCCGTTATTGGGCGGATTAAGGCTGCTTAACGGGGGATTAACATGAAGAATATCGCTGCGACTGCGCGCGCTGTCGCGATTTCGGCTTTTGCTTTGACGACGGTTCTGGCTGCGCCCGCAGCCGCCGCGACGGTGTCATTCGAAAACGTCCGCGGGGCGTGGTCCAACGCGATCGGGTCGAGCGCGACTTACACGAACAACGACAGCGCCAACGCTCAGGTGCGTTGGGGCGTCCCGCAAGGCTATGGCCAGAGCGGCTATAACTTCATCGGATCGGACTTTGGGCCGATCAGCGTGAACTCGCCCTATTCGTCCGGCGCGTTCACCATGGGCGAGTTCCAGCATCTGAATTTCCCGATCAGCTCGGGCACTTCGATCACTGGGATCACCTTGCTGTTCACTGCTCAAGTCATCGTCGACAACGTCAATCTCGGCGACCGCACCTTCACCTATAACTTCACCCACTTCGAGACGCCGAACCAGGGCAACACCTGCGCGAACGGCGGGGCGAACAACAGCGGCATCAACGTGAACGGTTGCGCCGACCGGGTGACGATGAATTTCAATGCGAGTTCCGACACCTTCATGATCGGCGCTGACACCTACACCCTGGACATCGCCGGCTTCCTGGTCGGCGGCAATCCGAGCGACGGCTTCTGGACCAAGGAGCAGGCTAGCAACAGCGCCTTCATCCAAGGCAAGATCAACCTCTACAGCCTGGCGGCGGGCGTTCCCGAGCCCTCGACCTGGGCGATGATGATCATCGGCTTTGGCGGCGTCGGGACGATGGTTCGCAGCAATCGTCGCCGGAACGCATTCAGCGCCGTCTGAGACGGTGATCTGAGCTGAGTGAAATTGGCCCGCCTCCCGCGCAGGAGGCGGGCCTTTTCATTCGGGCGCTCAGCGGGCGCTGGCCTCTGCGTCCTTGGCCAGGCGGTCGAGGTGCAGGCGGATGTGGGCGGCCTCGGCGGCGGTGCCGGCTAGGGCGATGGCGCGGTCGAAGGCTTCGTAGGCTTCGCGGCCTCGGCCTAGCTGCATCAGGAAGCCGCCCTTGGCGCCGTAGAAATAGAAGTAGCCGCCTAGGGGCTGGGCCAGGGGTGCGATCATGTCGAGCGCAGCCTGCGGCCCGGCCACCTTGCTCACCGCGACGGCGCGGTTGAGGGTGACGACCGGTGAGGGCGTCATGCGCTCCAGCGTCGCGTAGAGGGCGTCGATTTCGCGCCAGTCGGTGTCCTGCGCGCGCGGAGCGCGGTCGTGCAGGGCGGCGATGGCGGCCTGGACCTGATAGGGGCCGGGGGCGGCGTGGCGCAGGGCCTTGTCGAGCAGGGCCAGACCCTCGGCGATCAGGGCGCGGTTCCAGAGCGTGCGGTCCTGGTCCTCGAGCAGGATCAGTTCTCCGCAGGGCGCGAAGCGAGCCGGAGCCCGGGCGTGCTGCAGCAGCATCAGGGCGGTCAGCCCCATGATCTCCGGCTCTGCCGGGAATAGGCGCAGCAGCAGGCGCGCCAGACGGATCGCCTCCTCGGCGAAGGGCGCCTTGCGGTCTGCCTCCTCGCCGGTCGAGGAATAGCCCTCGTTGAAGATCAGGTAGACGACGGCGGCGACGGCGGCCAGGCGCTCTGCGCGCTCGGCGGGACCCGGCGTTTCAAAGGCGACCTTGGCCTGGCCGATGCGGGCCTTGGCGCGGGTGATCCTCTGCTCCATGGCGCTCTCGCCGACCAGAAAGGCGCGGGCGATCTGCGCCACCGACAGGCCGCAGACGATGCGCAGGGCGACGGCCACCTGCTGCACGGCGGGCAGGTCCGGATGGCAGCAGATGAACAGCAGCCGCAGGATGTCGTCGCGATAGTCCGCGCCGTCCAGCCGCTCGGCCAGCGGCGCCTCGACGTCGTCGAGGTCGGAGATTGCGTCCTCGGAGGGCAGGGCCTGTTGCTTGGAGCGGCGGCGCGCGGCGTCGATGCCGCTGTTGCGGCCGACCATGATCAACCAGGCGGCCGGGTCGCGCGGCGGGCCGTTGACCGGCCAGTTCTTCAGCGCCCGCAGGCAGGCGTCCTGGAACGCCTCCTCGGCGGTGTCGAGGTCGCGGAAATAGCGCAGCAAGGCGCCGACGGCCTGGGGACGTGCGGATGTAAGGGCGGCGTCGATCCAGGCCGGGTCGCTCACTTGATCTCGATTCCTGGCTGATAAATGTTGATAGGCCGCAGCTCATAGGCGCCGCCGGGGTTGGCCTTGCCGAGGTCGCGGGCGACCTGGAGGGCGGCCTCAAGGTTCGCCACGTCGATGATGTAGAAGCCGAGCAGCTGTTCCTTGGTCTCGGCGAACGGACCATCGAGCACCAGGTCCTGGGACTTGCGAAGGGTGGTGGCGGTGGTGGTGGGCATCAGCCGAATGGACGGCCCCAGCAGCTTGTCGGCATAGAGCTGGTCGTGGACCACCTGGAGCTTGGCCATGACGGCGTCGTCCTCTTCCTGGGTCCAGGACGTGGTGACGGCTTCGTCGTTGTAGCAAAGGATGGCGTACAGCATTTGGGTTCTCGTTCTCCCTAAGGACGAACGAGTATGCCTGCTCCCGACAGGGGGCCGCAATTTCGTTGAGGGGAGCGTCTAGGCCTGATGAAGCGCCAGGCGTTCGGTGACGGCGTTTACGTAGGACGGGCCGACGGCGACGTTGACGCCGTCCTGCAGCACCAGCGAGATCAGTCCCTTGCCAAGGCGTTTCACCTCGGTGACGCGGGCGGGGCGCACGAAGGCCGAACGGTGGACGCGGGTGAGTTCGGCCGGGTTAAGCTTGCGCTCCAGGGCGTTCATGGTGGCGCGATGGATGTGGCTGCGGGTGGCGGTGTGCAGCAGCACGTAGTCCTTGGCCGCCTCAATCCAGTCGATGTCGCCAAGCGGAACCCGGACGAAGCCGGTGCGGACCTGAACCCAGAAGCCGACGGGATCCTCGTCGGCCGGGGCGGCGACGGCGTCGGCGGCGCGGGCCAGGGCGGTGCGCTGGGACTGGCGGCGGCGCGCGCGCTCGATCGCCTGGCGTAGGCGGTCGAAGCGCACGGGCTTGAGCAGGTAGTCGGCGGCCTCCACCTCGAAAGCGTCGGCGGCGTAGAGCTCGAAGGCGGTGACGAAGATGATCTCAGGCCGGTCCTCGGGCGGCAGGGCGGCGGCGACGGCTAGGCCGCTGGCCTCGGGCATCTGGATATCCAGCAGGACGAGATCGGGATGCAGATCGGCGATGGCCTGGGCCGCTTCGCGGCCGTTGCGGGCCGTCCCGACGACGCTCACGTCGGGCGCCTGGGAGAGCAGGGCGGCCAGGCGTTCTAGGGCGGCCGGCTCATCATCGACCAGGAGGATGCGCATGGATCAGGCGGCCTTGGAGAGAGGTTTGGCCGGCGGCCATTGCAGCGGCAGGCGGATCGTAGCCCGGAAGCCGCGCGCCAGCGGCGTGGCCTGCAGCACGCCGCGCGGGCCGTAGAGGGTTTCGAGGCGGAGCTGGATGTTGCGCAGGCCGACGCCGGCGCCGGGGCGGACCTCGCCCGCGCCGCCCTCGCCGTCATCCTGGACGAAGATCACCAGGTCCTCAGCGTTGCGATCGACCTCTAGCCGGATGGTCACGGTCTGACTGGTGGGGGCCACGCCATGCTTGATGGCGTTCTCGATCAGCGGCTGCAGCAGGAAGCTTGGGATCAAGGCCGCGCGCAGGTCGTCCGGGCAGATGAACTCCAGGGCCAGCCGCTCGCGGAAGCGGACGCTCTCGATTTCCAGATAGGCCTGGAGGGTGGCCAGCTCGTCCTCCAGCGGGATCAAGGCCTCGGGGTCGGCGACCAGGGTCACGCGCAGGAAGTCGGCCAGCTTGGACAACATGGCTTCGGCCTCGGCGGCGCGCTCGGTGATGACCGCCGCCGAGATGGCGTTCAGCGTGTTGAACAGGAAGTGCGGGTTGAGTTGGTAGCGCAAGGCCGCGAGCCGGGCGGCGCTGGCCGCGGCGTTGGCCTCGCTGGCGGCGGTGCGGGCGGCGGCGAGTTGGCGCTCGCGCTCGCGCACCACCCAATTGGCTTGCTGGGTCAGGTACATCGCCGCGAGCATTCCGAAGATCCACAGGAAGGCCGTCATGTTCACGACGGCGCGCGCCCAGTTCGGCATGCTGGACGGCGGCGTGGCGGGCTCGAAGGTCTTGCGGATGAACTCCATCAGCGAAACATCGACGAGCCCCAGCAAGAAGGCGCAGACGACAGCCGCCGCGGTAAGGGCGCCGACGCGCAGGAGCATCGGTTGGCGTCGCGTGCGCAGCGCGGCCTGGTAGAGGCCAATGGAGGCGATGATGCCGAACAGGTTCATCGCGGCGACCGTGGCCAGCACGCGGGCGGTGATTGCGCCGTTGAGCACGGCATGGGTCACCGAGAACAAAAGGCCAGACAGCAGCCAGATGCAGAGCGTCAGCCAAGCCGCCTGCCGGGTCTCATCGGTCTTGAACATGGGCGCCTCCGCCGCAGCGACCTGCAAGGTAACCCAGCTTGGCCGCGCAGGCTTCCATTCTGGTCGCCCCGATGTCGGGTTTGGTCGAAGAAGCCGAAGCGTTCTAGTTAGGCCGGCCGGCTGAAAAGGTGAGGTTTTCTTGATTCCCTGGGTCCATCTCGGTTCGGCGCAGATACCGGACAGCGACACCGAGCTTCGCCTGATGCGGCGGGGCGAGGAGTTCTCGATCATGTCGGGCGGCATTGAGCTGATGAACAGCCGCATGAGCAATTCGGAGAAGGTGCTGGCCAGCGCCGCCTGCGATCGGTTGGCCGGGCGCGGAAGTCTGCGGATGCTGATCGGCGGCCTGGGGATGGGGTTCACCCTGCGCGCGGCCCTGGCCGACCTGCCGCCGCAGGCGCAGGTGGTGGTGGCCGAGCTGGTTCCGGCCGTAGTCGCCTGGGCGCGGGGGCCGATGGCGCACATCTTCGACGGCAGCCTGGAGGACCCACGCGTCAGCGTCGAGGAGACCGATGTCGGGCGGCTGATCGGCGGGGCGACCGGCGCCTATGACGCCATCCTGCTGGATGTCGACAACGGTCCGGGGGGCTTAAGCCGCGAAGAGAACGACAGTCTCTATTCGCTCGACGGCTTGCGGGCGGCGGCGAAGGCGTTGAAGCCGGGCGGATTGCTGGCGGTGTGGTCGTCAGGTCCCAGCAACGAGTTCGCCCGGCGGCTGCGGACCACCGGCTATCAGGTCGAGGAGGTGCGGGCCAACGCCAACCGCAAGGGCAAGGGCGCGCGGCACGTCATCTGGATCGCGACCAAGGCTTAGGGCGCTACTGCTGCTGTCGGCGGGCGATCATCGCTTCCAGGTGGCCGGCGGCCAGGATTCGGATGCCGGCGGGGGAGAGCTCCACCCAGCCCTCGTCGGCCCAGGCGTGAAGCTTGCGATTGATCTTTTCCCGCGACAGGCCGAGCCGACGAGCGATCTCGGTCTGGGTGAGGGCGACGGTGCGGCCATAGCCTTCGGCCAGCAGCATGCGGGCCAGGCGGCCGGCTAGGTCGAGCACCGCCTTGTCTTCCAGCGCCGCGTCGGTTGCACGCAGCCGGGCGCTGAGTTCGACGATCAGGGCCACGGCGGCCTTGGGCTCAGCCTCCAGGGCGGCGAGCAGGGGGGCGCGGGGAATGCGCCACAGGCGCGAGCGCCGGATGGCGGCGACATCGGCCGAGCGCGACCCGCCGTCTAGCGCGGCGATCTCGCCGACCAGATCGCCGGGACCAAAGGCCACCAGCCGGATGTCGCGGCCGCCCGGCGTGGTGTTGCGAACCTCGATCTCGCCTTCGACGACGATGAACACGGCGTCGCCCGGATCGCCGGCGCGAAACAGCATTTCGCCGGGGACCAGGCTGAGCCAGCCGCCAGCGCGGGCAAGTTCCTCGCGCCCGGCCGCCGACAGGCTCGAAAGCACCGAACTCCTGGCCATGGCCGCGATAACCGCCGCCGCTGGCGCCTCTTTGTCGCGATGGGACAAGAGAAAGCCTCCGCCTTGGGGAGCGGAGGCTATCACGTTACTGCGTGGGAGGTCTGCGAGTGTGTTCAGCGGCGGGCGAGCTCCGTGGGGCTCGAGGTGGCGGGCGTGTAGAGGGCCGTGACCAGCGGGGCGCCCAGTTGGGCGACGGCCTTGTCGGTCATGGTCTTCCGGCACTTGCGAATATTGGTTGTGCCTTCGACCGAGCGATAGACTTGGCCTTCGCCGCAGAAGTTGCTGGAGGCGGCCTTGATCCGCCGCAGGGCGACTTGGGCGCCGGCTTCCTCACGGATGTTCAGGTCGCCGAGCCGGACCCGCATGGTTCCTTCCTCGGCGCGCGCTGCGGTCCCCACCAGGGTGATGAGGACGGCAGCCGAGACAATCAAGCGATGCATAGCTAACTCCTTAGGCTGTAAGGGCCGCGTGATGCGGTGTGGGATCTTTGTAGGCCCGGGGAGCGCCGTTCGCCGTGACCTGGGTCACACGCCGGGCGAGAGCCGAGATCGGCGTCCGAGCAGGCCAGAAAAAAGCCTCCGCTCGGAAGAGCGGAGGCTCAGGGGCGCACCCGGGAGTTCGTAACCAAGGCTAGCGCCTGGCGTACTGGGTCGTACTGGTGCGTGGCGCGTACAGGGCGGTGACCAGGGGGGCGTTGAGCTGGACGACAGCCTTTTCAGTCATGTCCTTGCGGCACGAGTTCATCTGGTTGGCGAACTCCAGGGGCGAGGTGATCTCGCTGCCGCAGAACCGGGTGGCGGCGGACTTGATGCGCTGCAGGGCGACCTTGGCTCCGTCTTCGTGATGAAGGTTCAGATCGCCGATGCGGACACGCATGGCCGCGTCCTGGGCATGTGCGGCGCCGCCCACCAGGGCGATCAGCGCGACGGTTGAAGCGATAAGGCGATGCATAACTAACTCCTAAGGTTTGGCGCCGCGGGATGCGGCGTGCTGCTTTCCTAGGCGCTGGGAGCCAGTCCTGCCGTGACCGGGGTCACGTGACGGTGGTGCGCGCTGGTGAGTGACAAGCGTCTCGACATCGCCACTGCGCCAAATCACGGTTAGCGGGTCGGGGCCCTGCCGGGAGCAGAGCATGAAGCAGACGTTTGGAGCGGCCTTGGCCGCAGTCGTGCTGGTATCGGCGGCGCCGAGTTCGGCGGCCACCTTGCTGGCTTCGGGGATACTTCCGGACACCGGAGGCGTGTCGTCGGTGAGCCGGTTCGTCGCCGCCCCGCCGGACCTCTACTTCTACAGCCTGGGGGACTATTTGTTCGCCGAGGGAGAAGCCGCCTACGACGAGATCCAGGGCGTGATCACAGACGCCGGGGCGTCATACGGGTTCGTCCCGACCTATTTCGGAGCGCCGGCGACGATCACCAGTATTTCGAACGGCTTCAAGGTGTCGTTCGCCCTGCAGCAGGACGATCCGCCGGTGCACTACGACGAATCCTACGACGGGATCACCGACGGCTATACCGAGTATCGGACCTTCGACTATCTCGGGGTTCAGATCAGCGCCCTGTTCACAGCCGAAAGCGCCGGGCTGCGGTACGCGATCTATGACGGCGCGGTCGCCAATCCGTTCCCGTCGCCTATTCCTGAGCCGAGCTCCTGGGCGATGACGATCGTCGGGTTCGCCGCTGCGGGGGCGATGCTTCGGCGCTCGCGGCGCAGTGTGCAGCCTTTGAATCTAGCTGAACGAAGCGCATGAAAACACCATGGTTGTCAGTTGCTTAGCTCGATCTACTGCTTAGCTTTTCCGAAAGAATTTGCTTTTCGCGCAAATATAGGTTTTAAGGACCCATCGAATATCGTTGTGGTTCGGCCGCTATCCCTCGTTCGCTCTGCGGACATCCGGAACCCGCCTTCGACCCTCTCCGAAATTTTGATCTCTCGGCCGAACTTGGCTCGGAGAATATACTAGACCCGGAAAGGGACTAAAAATGGCTACCGGCGTTGTGAAGTGGTTCAACGGAACCAAGGGCTTTGGCTTCATTCAACCTGATGAAGGTGGAGCGGACGTCTTCGTGCACATTTCGGCCGTTGAGCGTGCCGGCATGGGCACCCTGAACGAAGGCCAAAAGGTCGCGTTCGAACTGGAGCGCGATCAGCGCAGCGGCAAGATGTCCGCGGGCCAGCTCCAGTCCGTCTAAGACGGCGGCAGGCTTCTTAAGCCTGCACTAAGTTGAGACGGGCCGGCGATTCGCCGGCCCGTTTTTTCGTTTGCCGCGTTATCCTGATATTACGGGGTGAAACGCGGCCTAGCAGAAAGGAGGCCTTGTATGGCCAAGGAAGAGCTCATCGAATTCGACGGGCTGATCATTGAACTGCTGCCAGAAGGCCGGTTCCGCGTGAAGCTCGATAACGATCATGAGATCCTGGCCTACACCGCCGGCAAGATGAAAAAGAATCGAATCCGTTCGCTGGTCGGAGACCGCGTTATCGTCGAGATGACGCCCTACGATCTGACCCGTGGTCGGATCACTTTCCGGCACAAGACTGACGGCCCCCGGGTTGGTGGTGGTCAACGTCCTCCCTTTAGGAAGCGGTGATTATTATGGCTGAAGTTTCTACCGTCGAACGCGCTTACGCTCTGGCCCGCACGGGTCAATTCGCGAGCATCGCGCAACTGAAGACCCGTCTGAAAGAAGAAGGCTGCCGCGCTGTCGACGCCTTGCTCGCCAGCCGGTCCCTGCAAGGTCACCTCAGCGCCATCTGCGCGGCGACCCATCAGGCTCCTGAACACGTCTAGTCGCACTTTGCGCGACTGACGGTTATCCCGGCCTGTCGCCTGGCGACTGATCGGGGATCAGAAACTACCCGATGTGCGGGGCGTGGCTATGCTGCGCCCTTTTGCATGTCCGCTTCGCGCCTGTCGGTTCGACGCGCGCTGGTTCGTCCTTGGGGAAGCCCCCAAGGGGCGTAACCGCCGTAGGAGGCGACCATGACGATGCAGGCTGAACAAACCCGGGCCGAAAGCGAGATCCGCGCGGTGCTGGACGATTGGGCGAGCGCCCGCCGGGCCAAGGACGCCGACCGCGTCCTCGCCCATTTCGCCGATGACGAGGTCCAGTTCCTGATGGCCCCGCCGCTCCAGTTCAGCGGCGCTAACGCCTGGGGCAAGGACGCGCTCCGGGCATGGTTCGCCACCTTCGAGGGGCCGATCGGCTTCGAGGTGGCGCAACTGCGTGTCGCCGCCAGCGAGGAGGTCGCGTTTTGCCACTTCCTCGGCCGGCTTAGCGCGACAGCGGTGAACGGCGGGCCGTTCTCGGTCTGGAACCGCGTAACGCTGGGGCTGCGCAAGATCGACGGGCGTTGGCTGATCGCCCACGCCCACGAGTCCGTGCCGTTTTACATGGACGGCAGTTTCCGCGCCGCGGTCGATCTGGAGCCCTAGCGCAGGGCCACCGCCGGCATCGCCAGGAGTTCGTCCACCCCCTGGCGGGTTTGGACGTCGAACTCGCCCCGGTCATCGGGGTCGGGAACGGCGGCCAGGCCGGTGAGCGGGATCTGGACAATGTGATCGGGCTTCGGATCGTTGCGGTCGATCTCGACGATCAGGTGCGTGACCTTTCCACCGGAGTCGACAACCAGTCTCTCGACCTCGCCGATCTCGCGCCCCTTCAGGTCCACAAGGTCGGCGTCTTCGATCTGGAGGCGGGTCAGGCCCAATGCGACGGGCTGGGCGGCGGCGAGCGACGGAGCGAGGCAGGCCGCGATAAGCGTGGCCAGGGCGATTGGCTTCATGAAAGTCTCCCGATTACCGGATGCGAACGGTCTGGGAGCGCCAATGGTTCCGCTTGCCAGCGCCTATCGCGATTGCGCCGAGGCCGTGGCGGTCTGAGCCTGGAATGCTGGCAAGGCTTCGGCCAGCGACATGGTCTCGGGCAGGATGTAGACGACGCCGCCGGTCCCGGTGAAGGCCGGACGCACGAGGTCTTCATAGAAGGCGGGCGCAACGTTGATGCAGCCGAAGGTGATCCGGTTGTCGTCCGGAGTGGTCGATTTCAGGCGCTCAAGGCGATGTTCCTTGGGATTGGACGTGACGACGGGATGCATGGAGATCGCCGTCTCGTAGTCCACCCAGAGGACATTTTCGGTCGTCCCAATGGCGGGGCCGTAGTGGGCCATGAACCGGCCGGCGGGCGTGGTGCGGTCAGGGACCGGGATGTCGGCCAGTTCGCGGTCCCCTACGCCGGGCGCCGAGTGGTCTCCCTTGGCGATGCCGAGCAGGGCCGGGGTTTCCCCCCTGAGTTGGCCCTCGGGACCGTAGACGAACACCTGGGCGGTGGTCTTGTCGATGACCATGAACGGCAGGCCGCGGTTGTCGCCGGAGGCGGCGACCCAGTCGGCGACTTCCAAGACAGTTTGAGATGAGCCGGGTTCAATCGCGGCGGGCTGATCGCCATCCTGGCCTAGGGTCTGGGCCGCGGCAGGCAAGGACGCCCCGGCCAGGGCGAGCCCCAGCCAGAGCGTCGAAGCCTGACGCGCTGTCTTCAGCCGATCACGAATAGCCGTCGCTCCATGAACCTGCGCCAGGCGCCGTCGAGGTGACGTCCCTGGCGGCCGTGTCGCGGCGGGCTAGACTTGAACGGTGACGACATGAAGGTCAGTTCCGAGGCCGTCTTCCCGGAGCTTGTCCGAGTTGGTCGACCCTGGCGGTGAGCTGATCGATGCGCTGGTTCGCGGTTGCAGCGTCGCTGGCGGCGGTTTGAGCCGTGCCTTGTGCTGCGGCGGCGGCCGCGGAGGCGGCGTCGGCGCGCTGAATGGCGTCCGTCGCCTTCGAATCCACCGCACTGATGCGAGTGTTCACGCCGGCGATCTGCTCGTCGACATACTGCTGCGTAGCGCAGCCACTAAGACTTAAGCCGCCAATGACTAGGGCGGCGGTAACGGCGAGCGGGGCGCTCGCGATACGATTTATCAGCCGGGGCATTTTTCCACATCCTCATGGTTCAACTAGGACGGTCACCCCACAGACCGGTGTCCATACGCGGTGAAACTCAAACACGACGTGGCCGAGTCTGCCCCGGCGAACCGTTCCTCGATCGGCCGCGCGGTATGCAATCTTGGCTAGAGCGATAACCCACAAACTTGCTCGATGTTCCCGCGAAGCGACACAATGGCGCCGTTGATGTCGGAATCCCGACTTGGGACGGCTATCCGACAAAGCAGCCGACGTTTTTGGGCTATAGGCGAACGTCCGGTCGCGCTCGCGTCAGCCCGGATTCATCGGGGCGATGTGACCCACTGAGCGCCGCCCCGAGCTGTGCTATCAACGGCCCTCCTGCCGTGCCGTCGAGAGTAACCGTCTGATGACGCCCAAGACCTGGACTGAGTCCGACCGTCTCGCCGCGCTCGAGAGCTACGCGATCCTCGATACGCCGCTGGAGCCGGAGTTCGACGACATCGCGCGCCTGGCGGCCGAGGTGCTCGAGGCGCCGATCGCGGTGGTCAATCTGATCGCTAGCGGCCGGCAATGGTTCAAGGCCGAGATCGGCATCGGCGCTCGGGAGCTACCGCTGGACGTATCGATCTGCGCCCACGCCATCCTGCAGCACGACACGATGGTGGTCACCGACACGCGTGAGGATGCGCGTTTCGTGGAAAATCCGCTGGTGACGGTGGATGACGGACTGCGGTTCTATGCCGGCGCGCTGCTGAAGACGCCTGAGGGCCTGCCGCTGGGCACGGTGTGCGTGCTGGATCGCACGCCCCGGCCAGGTGGCATCACCCCGCGCCAGCAATTGGCTCTGGAACTGCTCGCGCGGCAGGTCATGACGCAGCTGGAGTTGCGCAAGACGGTCGCGCTCTACGCCGCCAGGGCGCGGGAAATCGAGACCGAGGTGCGCGGGCGCCAGGACGCGCAGGACGCGCAGGCGATCAGCGAGGCGCGCTATCGCAGCCTGTTCAACTCCATCGACGCCGGCTTTTGCATCATCGAAATGGCCTTCGACGCCGAGGGCGTGGCGAGGGACTATCGCTTCATGGAGGTCAACGACGCCTTCGCCAGGCAGACGGGCCTGACAGACGCCGTGGGCAAATGGATGCGCCAGCTGGCGCCGGACCACGAGCAGCATTGGTTCGACCTCTATGGCCGGGTGGCGACCACCGGCGAGCCGATCCGGTTTGAGAACGCCGCCCAGGCGCTGGATGATCGCTGGTATGACGTCCACGCTTTCCGCATGGGGCCAGCCGGCGCGGGCCATGTGGCGGTCCTGTTCAACGACATCACTGACCGGCGCCGCAGCGAGCTGCAGCTACGCGAGCTGAACGAGACGCTTGACCGGCGGGTCGAGGAGGCGGTCGCCGAGCAGGCCAGGGCCGAGGAGGCCTTGCGGCAAAGCCAGAAGATGGAGGCCATCGGCCAGCTGACCGGCGGTATCGCCCACGACTTCAACAACATGCTCGGCGTGGTGATCGGCGGGCTGGACCTGTTGCAGCGCCGGTTGCAGCGCGGCGACACTGATGTGGGACGCTATATCGACGGGGCGATGGAGGGGGCCGAGCGCGCCGCCGCCTTGACCCAGCGATTGCTGGCCTTCTCGCGGCAGCAGCCGCTGGCTCCCGCCGCGATCGACAGCAACCGGTTGATCGCCGACATGTCCGAGATGCTGACCCGCACTCTGGGCGAGACGGTCACGGTGGAAACCGTGCTGACGGAAGGCCTATGGAAGGCCAAGGCCGACCCTAGCCAGCTTGAGAACGTCATTCTCAATCTAGCGGTCAATGCTCGCGACGCGATGCCCGACGGCGGGCGGCTGCTGATCGAGACCAGCAATGTCGAGATCGACGCCCAGCATGCCGCGGATGCGGAGATCGAGAGCGGGCAGTACGTGATGCTGGCGGTGTCCGACACCGGTTCTGGCATGACCCCGGAGGTGATGGCCAAAGCCTTCGATCCGTTCTTCACCACCAAGCCGGTGGGCAAGGGGACGGGCCTTGGTCTCAGCCAGGTGTTCGGCTTCGTGCGGCAGTCGGGCGGTCAGGTCCGCATCTATTCCGAGGTCGGTCACGGGACCACCTTCAAGATCTATCTGCCGCGGTTCTGGGGGGCCGAGGCGCCCGCGCCGCTCCGGGCGGCCGCCCAGCCGCGCGGCGGCGAGGCGCACGAAATCATCCTGGTGGTCGAGGACGAGCAGCGGGTGCGGCACTACTCCGTCGAAGCCCTGCGGGAGCTGGGCTATGGCGTGATCCACGCCTCGAACGGGGCGGAGGCCCTGGAGATCATCCGTCGCGGCGAGGCGATTGACCTGTTGTTCACCGACATCGTCATGCCGGAGATGACCGGCCGGCAATTGGCCGACCAGGCCATGGCCCTGCGGCCGGACCTGAAGGTGATCTACACCACTGGCTACACCCGCAACGCGGTGGTCCATGGCGGGGTGATCGATCCAGGCGTCAACTTCCTGGCCAAGCCGTTCGGCATCCGGCAACTCGGCGGCCTTGTGCGGGCGGTGCTCGACGAGGATAGATCGCGCCCCTAGGCTGGCCGCTGGCGGCGTCAGTGGGGAGCATCATGGCCAAGGACATCTATCTCGTCGCTCACGGCGAGGCGCGGCACCATGTCGAGGGGCTGGTGGGCGGCTGGTATGACAGCGACCTCACCGAACTCGGACAGCGCCAGGCGCAGGCCGTGGCGAGCCGGATCGCACAGCTGGTCGGCGAGGCGCCGGTCGAGATCTATTCTTCAGATCTGCGGCGCGCGGCGCAGACCGCCGCGCCGATCGCGCAGGCCCTGCAGGCCAAGGTCACGCACTGGAGCGACCTGCGCGAGCGCAGCTACGGCGTGGCGGGCGGGCGCACCGACGCATGGCTGGAAGAGCGTTTCGTTCCCGCGCCGGAAGACGGCCGGCTCGACCACCGGGACGGGCTGGATGAGGCCGAGACCAAGCGTGAGTTCGCCACGCGGATCTACCGGGCCATGGACCAGATCGCCGAGAGCCAGGGCTCGACCCAGGTCGTGGTCACGCACGGCTATGCGGTCACCTTCGCCATCGCCGCCTGGATCCGGATGCCCCTGGAGGCGGTGGGATGGGTCAATTTCAGGTCCAGCGCGGCGGGTATCAGCCGGCTGAGCGAGGATGATCGGTGGCTCAATCGCAATGTGCTGAGCCTGAACGACGTCGGACATCTGGCCAAGGTGGCGTCCTAGACGCCGAAGGTCACCATGCCGCGGTCGTCGATTTTCCAGGCCGGGTTCCACGCGATCTCCCAGGCGTGGTCGTCCGGGTCGGCGACATAGCCGCGGAAGCCGCCGTGCGGGGGAGCCTCGCCATTGCGCAGAATGGTCCCTCCGGCCCGGGCCAACCGGTCCAGCACGATCTGGACGTCGGCTTGGCCCGGCACATTATGGGCCAGGGCGAAGGCGCCGGGCGCGGTGAGGCCGGGCCGCTGCATGTCGGCCTCAAGGCCTGACTGAAGCCAGGTTCCCAGCATCAGTCCGTTCATCTGGTAGAAGGCGATCTCCTCGTTCTCGAACACCGGGCGCCAGCCGAAGCCGTCGGCATAGAACCGGCGCGAGCGGGCGAGGTCGGCGACGCCGAGGGTGATCACTGAAATCTGCTGCTGCATGGAGACGCCTTCTGTTGCCCCGGCCGTTTAGCGGCCGGCGATAAGGGCTTCGAGGGCCGGCAGGTCTTGGGCGAACCAGACACTGCGGCCGCGATTGGACTCGTAGACGAAGTCGCGCAGGGGGGCGCTTACCGCCGTGGCGGCCGAGATGTCGCCGAGGATGGCGAATTTCAGCCGGTAGTTGACGAACTTCTGCAGCACCTCGCCTGCGAGGCCAGAGGACAGGCGCAGGAAGTCCGCGCCCAGCCGTTCGACCGGGACGATCACCAGTTCGGCCGAGGCGGAGAAGGCCTCGCCGACCAGATCGGAGGCGTCGCGCGAGGTGGCGAGCAGCGGTCCTTCGGGCAGCCAGGCATAGGCGCGCAGTCCGCCGATCTCGCTGGTTTGTCCGCTCATGCGCCGCGCTCCCTCTGCAAGGGGCGAAACGCTGAAGAGGACCGGACGCTGCGTCCAGTGGAAATTTCCGGGCGATGGAACCCGCTGTCGGACGCTCCAATCCGACATTGCCAAGCTGGAGCTTTCCCAGCCTACTGCCAGCCTAGGTAGCGGGGGGCGCGTATTGCGGCGACTGGTTCCAGACGAGGAACGTCTGACGATCTTTAGGATCTTCGCTCACTCGGATTGGCTGGCTCATATCGTCTTTGCGATCCTGCTGGCGTGCATCGCCGCGACGATCATCGTCTGGGTGGTCCAAGGGGTCGCGCTGGCTCGGGGCCGCGGGGCTTGGCTGGACAGCGCGCTGGCCTATCTCTCGGCGGTGGTGGTGACCGCTCCGTTGCTGGCCTTTGTGCGGGCGGCCTACGAAGTGGCGAAGGTGTGCATGGGGCTGGTCAACATCACGCCGGCTCCTGACCTGGTCATGTTGGCGCCCGCCTTCGCGGAGGCAGCGATGTTCCTGCTGGTGGGGGCCCTCTCGGCGGCCCTGGCGTCGGCGGCGCGCGGCCATCTGCTCATCATGTTCCACGCCCCGCGCGGCGGCGGCGCAGCGGACAAATTGCACTAGGCACCGAGGTTGGGCATAGGCTGGTGGGATAAGAGCCGAGCCGAATGGGGAGTGAACAATGGCCGCGAACGTGACGATGCTCAGCTGGGGCGTGAAGCAGAGTTTCCGCAGCTATGTGGAAGCCACAGGCGGCGTGATCGAGGCTGGCGGCGGAGCCGAGCGTACGCAAGACGGCGGCTTCACATTTGCTCCGGCTCCGGGCGGCGACCTGCGGCTGGACGCGGACGGCAAGCTGGAGGGACGCGGGACGTTCACCGGCGAGCTGAAGTTCGAGGCCCACGGCGGCATGCTCTCGGTGTTCCTCGCTGACCCTATCGTCGAGGTCGGGCCGTCGGGCGCGGTCCTGACCGTCGCTGACAGCAAGTCACGCACCCGTCGGGTCGAGATCGCGCGCCTGGACCTAGCGGCGATGACGACTGAGGACGGCGAAATCGTCCTGCCGACAGCGCTTCTGATGCATGGCATCCAGGTGCTGGGCGATCACTACCCGCTGATGACCGCGCTCGATCCCGTGCGGCTGAAGCTGGCCTAGGCGCGGCGCATACTGCGGATCGTCACGGGCGGACTAAGCCACTGGCCGCGCTGGTCGGCATATTCCGACTTGCCGTTGGTGGGCAGGGACAGGATTTTGCGGACCACCGGCATGCCCTTCACGACCTGGCCGAAGGCGGCGTAGCCGAGATTGTCGCCCGGCGCGCCCGGGTGGGCGTCGAGATAGGGCTCCGGACTGGCGCAGATGAAGAAGTTGTTCGTCGCGGTGCCCGGCGCAAAGCGGCCGAGCGAGATGGTCCCGGTGGTGTGGCGAAGGCCGGTCTTGGTCGTGCTCTCGTGGCGGATCGGCGGATAGGGCAGGACCTTGGCGCGCGGGCGCCCGACGATTGTGCCCTGCTTGGGCGCGCCGGGATCGCGCGACGCTCGGAAAAAGACGCCGTCATCATAGGCCCCGGCGTCGACATAGCGCAGGAAGTTGGCCGAGGTGATCGGAGCCTTCTGAGTTTCGAGCTCGACGACAATCACGCCATGGGTGGTGGTGATCACGACCTGGGGTTTGCCCGGCGCAGCCAGGCTTACGGCCGGTGTCGCCAGCACCAGTCCCGCCGCGCCGAGTAAACTCCGCCGTTCGATGTCGCCGCTGCTCATGTGGCCTTCTCCGTATGGGGTCGCGACACTCTATCGCCGTGCATGGCGCGCGGCGACGGGAGCTATGGGACTTTCTCGAAGAACCGCGATATATGTGACGTGAGCTCACGAACAGGCGGTGGAGATGTCGTTTGCGCCGACGGGGGAGCGCTCGCATCCTACTCGCATGACGCGAGGAACGGATCGATGCGGGCAGACAACATGTCGATGGACGATGGCCAGCAGGGCGGGGTCCTGCAGTGGCTGATCGCCTGGATCGTCTACCAGTTGGCGTGGATGTGGACCTGCTACTGGTGGGTCTGGCGCGTGCATATCGCCGCGCGAAACGGCATTCCCCGGAGCACGCTGGAAGATCCGCCGCTCGATTGGATGCGGGTCCTGCAAGGTCCTGGCGAACGCGATCGTTGACGCCGGCGCCGGCCGTCGTTGTCGTGATCTGAGGTCACATGCCCAAGCGAAACATGCCGCCCCTGACCGCCCTGCGCGCCTTCGAGGCGTTCGCCCGCCTGGGGCGGATGAGCCTGGCCGCCGACGAGCTGTGCGTCACCCATGGCGCGATCAGCCGCCAGGTTCGCAGCCTGGAGCGCGAGTGCGGGGCGCGGCTGACCCAAGGGCCGCGCAACAGCCTGCGACTGACCGAGGCCGGAACGCGGCTGGCCGCCAGCCTGGGCGAGGCGTTCGACGGCATCGAGCGATCCTTTCTGTCATTGCGGGCCAGCGCCGACCGCGAACTGCATGTTTCCTGCGTGGGGACCTTGGCGATGCGCTGGCTGATCCCGCGGCTGGCGGGGTTTCATGCGCTGCATCCTGGTCTGAGCATCCGGGTGACAGAAGCCTATGGTCCCGTGGACTTCGGCCGCGACCAGTTTGACGCCGCGATCCGGCTGGCCGAGAACATTCCCGGCGAGGGGCTGGAGGCCACGGCCTTTCTCGACAACTTCCATGGCCCGGTGATGACGCCCAGCCTCGCCGGGGACCTGGAGCATCTGGCCCGGGCGCCGCGCCTGCATACCCGTCCTCATCGCCAGGCTTGGGCCGAGTGGACGCAGCATGCGCGGCTGGAGGTCGGCGAGGCCGCCGAGCACCGGGAGTATGAGCACCTGTTCTACATGCTGGAGGCGGCCGTCGCCGGGCTGGGGGTCGGGGTCTCGCCGTGGATCTATGTCGCTGGCGATGTCGCCTCGGGCCGATTGGCGGCGCCGTTCGGCTTTGTCCGCACGCCGGCGCGCTTCTATTTCGTGGCGCCCAGGGCTTCGCCCCGCCCGGTGGTGAGCGCCTTCCGCGATTGGCTGATCGAGGAGGCCCGCGCCGCGCCGCCGCCGCCGAGCGCGAGACTGGCCGAGTTCGCCTGAAGAGCTCGTTCGGTTGCGGCGGGGCGGCGCCGCGACCATATCGAGCGCTCACCTCTACCATTGGAGCGCGCCATGTCCCTGTCCATGCACCAGGTCTCGATCCCGGTCTTCGTCCGGGGGCTCCAGGCGCTCTCGGGCTTGTTGCAGAAGGGCGCGGCCTACGCGGCCGAGACCGGGACGGCGGAGGATAAGCTCATCACCGCCCAACTGGCGCCCGACATGTTGAACCTGGCCGGCCAGGTGCAGCGGGCCAGCGACACCTCCAAGCTTTCGGGCCAGCGGCTCAGCGGCGTGGCTTCGCCCTCCATGCCCGACACAGAGACCACCTTCGCCGAGCTGACCAAGCGGGTGGCCGATACGGTGGCCTATCTGCAATCCATCGACCCCGCCGCTATGGAAGGCAGCGAGACCCGCACTGTCGAGCTGAACTTTGGTCCCGAGCGGAAGGTGAGCTTCCCCGGCGACGAATATCTGCTGACTTTCGCCCTGCCGAACTTCTTCTTCCATGTCGCCACCGCCCACGACATCCTGCGCAGCCAGGGCGTCAAGATCGGCAAGATGGACTATCTGGGCGCGGCGGGCTGACCCGACGCGGGCGGGCTAGATCGGGCGCCGACTAGCCCTTGCGCCACTCGCTGAGGGTGGCGCCCGAGGCGCCGTCCTCGAAGGCCACGCGGTCGAGCTGGACGGCGGCGACGCAGACCGGGCGCTGGTCCGGGCCTTCGGCGTGGCAGCGGATGGTGCGGCCGTCCGGGAAGGCGCCGAGCCGGCCCTCGAGCACCACGCGGTAGCCCCGGTCGGGCAGGGTCAGCGGCGTCTCGCCGGCTGGCCGGACGGTGAAGCTGTAGGCGCGGCCGTTGCGGCGGCCGAAGCGTGAGCCCTCGGCGTCGAACACGGCGACCAGGCCGGCAGTTTGGGCCGAGGGCGTCGCCGCGCCATCCGGCGCGGCCGAGCCGAAGGCGGCGGGGCAGGTCTCGGCGGTCATCCAGGGGCGGGCGATCCAGAACCCTTCGGCGGCTTCCAGAGGCGCCTCGCCCTCCGGCGGCGCGAGGAGCGGCGACTCGGCCCAGTCAGCCGGGGTCAAGCTGAGTTTGATGGTCTTTTGCTGCGGTCCCCAAGCCCATTGGGCCAAGCCCTCGGGGGCGGCGCCCGGGCCGCCGCAGCCGAACGGCAGACGGATCGCAAAGGCGCGGCCGGAGAGCGGGTCGGCGAGCGCCGGTTCGCCGGCGGCGTAGGCCGCGCTCGCGGCGTTGAGCGCGGCGAGAATGTCGGCGCGG
>JAVBXP010000020.1 GCA_030824495.1 bacterium | reverse complement strand
AAGCTCAGAGCCCAGCCCCGCCCCCTCCACCACGCGTGCCGCGTGGTCCCTCTCCCCCGCTTTGCAGGGGAGGAAGGGAGGCCTCGACGTCGCCTCGAACCCGCTCTAGTTATCGCCGATCACATAAAAATAGATCGGGAGAGAAACATGGCGGGGCGTCTGGACGGCAAGGTGGCGATGATCACCGGCGCGGCTTCGGGCATTGGTCTGGGCACGGTCGAACTGTTTGTCGCCGAGGGCGCCCAGGTGGTCGCCGCCGACATCCAGGACGAAAAGGGCGCCATGCTGGAGAAGCGTTTCCCCGGCAAGGTCTTGTACGCCCACTGCGACGTCACCAAGGAAGCCGATATCGAAGCGGCGGTGAAGAAGGCCAAGACTGAGTTCGGCGGCCTCGACATCCTGTTCAACAATGCCGGCATCTCCGACCGGATGAGCACCATCACCGAGATCACCGCCGAGGGCTGGAGCTGGATCTTCGACATCCTGGTCCGGGGTCCGGCGCTGGGCATGAAGCACGCCGCGCCGCTGATGCTGGAACGTGGCGGCGGATCGATCATCAACACCGCGTCCATCGCCGGGCTGCAGGCCGGCTTTGGCCCCATCGCCTATTCGACCGCCAAGGCCGGCGTGATCCATATGAGCCGCGTGGCCGCCGCCCAGCTCTCACCGCAGAAGATCCGCGTCAACGCCATCTGCCCGGGCCTGATCGCCACCTCGATATTCGGCGCTTCCATCGGCCTGCCCCTCGAAGTCGCCGACCAGATGGCCGCCCGCGTCGCCGAGAACGCTTCCAAGGCCCAGCCGGTGCCAAAGGCCGGCCTGCCCGACGACATCGCCCAGGCGGCGCTCTATCTGGCCTCGGACGCTGCGGCCTTTGTCTCCGGGACCCACCTGGTGGTCGACGGCGGGATCACCGTCGGCGGGCGCCACGCCTGGGATACGACGAGTGTCTCGCCCTTCGCCACGATCCTCGGCGACATGATCCCCGGTCAATCTTGAACCCCGAGCGCCGCGGGCTCACCCCATGAGCACCGACGAAAAGCCCGCGGCGCTGAAGCTCGACCGCAATCTGCACGGCGCTCTCTGGATGGTCGCGTCCGCGATCGGCTTCACGGCCATGACCACCCTGATCAAGTATCTGGGCGACGACTATCCGGCCTCGCTGCAGACCTTCTATCGCCAGCTCGCCGGCTTCGTGATCCTGCTGCCGTTCATCATGAAGCGGCGGGGCGCGGCCTTCGCCACGACACGCCCGGGCATCCTGATCTTCCGGTCCGCGGCCGGGACGCTGGGGATGATCCTGTCGTTCTACGCCTTCCAGAAGATGCCGCTGGCTGACGCCAATGCGTTGTCGTTCACCCGCACGCTATGGCTGGTGCCGCTGGCGGCCCTGGTGCTGCACGAGACGGTCGGCCCCTTGCGCATCGGCGCGGCGATCATCGGCTTCATCGGCGTGTTGATCATGCTGCTGCCGGGCATGAACGGCCAGTTCGCCATCGGCTGGCCGGCCTTGGCCATGCTGGCCTCGTCCTTCCTGTTCGCCCTGACCATCACCGGCATGAAGGTGATGACCCGCGACCACTCGCCCATGGTGCTGCTGGTCTGGTCGGCCGCGCTGGGTCTAGTCATGGGGATCCCCGGCGCCTTCCTCACCTGGCGCTGGCCTGAACCGTTCGACCTGCTGCTGCTGATCCTGATGGGCGTGCTGGGGACGGTCACTCAGGGCTGCTACATCAAGGGCATGTCGATCGGCGACGCCGCGGCCATGGCCCCGATCGACTATATCCGGCTGGTGTTCACCGTGATCGTCGGCCTGACCCTCTTCAACGAGATCCCCAGCATCTGGACCGTCGCCGGCGCGGCCATCGTCGTGGTCTCGACCCTGTTCATCACCTGGCGCGAGATGCAGGCCAGCAAGGCGGCCACCGCCGCCGCTGCGGACACAGCCTAGTCAGCGTCGCGCCCGAGCTGATCCAGAAGCTGCCTGGCCTCGGCCTTATGACGCGGCTTCAGGTTCTTGCCGACGATGGCCAGCAGAGCCGCAATGACGGCCGCGTCGTCGGTGAAACCGACCACCGCCAGGAAATCGGGCACCGCGTCGGTGGGCAGGACGAAGTAGGCCAAGCCCGCCATCATCATCGCCTTGGCGCCCGCCGGCGTCGCCGGATCGCGCGCGCAAAACCAGATCGAAAGCGCGTCGCCGGCGAAGGGGATCTTGGTCGCCACCCGGCGGATTTTCGGCCAGAAGCCGCGCGTCACACGTTGCTCGTTCACACGCGCCACCGCGGGCACGAGCGCGCGTGACGGATTGAGTGGATCCTTGGCGTCGAAAGCCGCGCCGTTGACGTGGGGTGACGCTTTTGAGTTAGCGCTCATCAAGCTAAAGCCTCAGATAACGAGACCCTACTAGACGTGAACGGGAGCCAAGCGTCCATGAAACTCGATTCCTCCATTGCGGCGGTCGTCACCGGCGGCGCCTCGGGCCTCGGCGAAGCCACTGTGCGCCAACTGGCCGCCCAGGGCGTCAAGGTCGCCATCTTCGACATGAACGAAGCCAAGGGTGAAGCCGTTGCTAAAGAAGTGGGCGGCGTCTTCTGCAAGGTCAATGTGACGTCTGAAGAAGATGTCGACGCCGGCTTCGCCAAGGCCCGCGCCGCCCACGGTCAGGAACGTATCCTGGTCAACTGCGCCGGCACCGGCAACGCCATCAAGACCGCTGGCCGCGACAAGCAGACCGGCGAGACCAAGCACTTCCCGCTCGACGCCTTCAACACCATCATCCAGATCAACCTGGTCGGCACCTTCCGCTGCATCGCCAAGTCGGCGAAGGGCATGCTGGACCTGGCTCCGCTGGAAGACGGCGAACGCGGCGCGATCGTCAACACCGCCTCGGTCGCGGCCGAAGACGGCCAGATGGGCCAGGCGGCCTACTCTGCGTCCAAGGGCGGCGTTGTCGGCATGACCCTGCCGATCGCTCGCGACCTGGCCAGCGAGGGCATCCGGGTGAACACCATCCTGCCCGGGATCTTCAATACCCCGCTGATGAACGGCGCACCGCCGCAGGTGAAGGAAGCCCTCGCCGCCTCGGTGCCGTTCCCCAAGCGCCTCGGCAACGCCGAAGACTATGCTCAGCTCGCACTGACCATGATCACCAACGGCTACTTCAATGGCGAAGACGTCCGCCTCGACGGCGCCATTCGGATGGCTCCGCGCTAAGCTCTTGGCTGGGCCTGCCGGCGACGGCGGGCCCAGTGAATTTTCCGTGGCGCTTTACGTCGTGGCCTTTTGGGGGTTCCGTATCCTGGGAACTTCTTGGGGGGCGTCGACAGCGCCATGATGGGACGATTGGCGCAGCGGTTCGCGACGGCGATTGAACGCCCGACGCTGGCCTACGCCGCCTCCCTTTGCGCCGTCGCAGCCGCCGCCGCGCTCCGCGCCGCCATCGGCCTGGTGATGGCCGATCCCCCCGACTACATGATCTTCTACCCAGCCATACTGTTCGCGACCCTGATCGCGGGCGCGCGCGGCGGTCTGCTGGCGACGCTCGCTAGCGCGCTCACGGTATGGGTCTTGTGGCTTGAGGGCCCGCAATACGCCTCGCTCGCGACCTTCGTCGCCACGGCGTCAGCGACCGTCTTCATCGCGCGGGCGATCCGCATCGCCGTACTGCGGGGCGTGGCCGCCGAAGAGCGGTTTCGTGTTTTTCAAGAGCAGTCCCTGGACGGCTTCGTCATCGTCGAGCCGATCTATGAGGGCGAGACGATCATCGACTTTACCTGGGCCTATTCGAATGACGCCGCGGACCGCCTGACGCCCAGCGGGGTGAAAACGCTGAAAGGCGCGCGCATCCTCGAAATCTTTCCCGGTGAAAATGGCCGCGCCATCGTCCAGCGGCTGGTGGGCGCGTTTGAAAGCGGCGGCCCGGACGATATCGAGGCGCGGCGCCTGCTCGACGGCCAGGAACGCTTCGTCCGGTCCAGCGCGATGAGGGTCACCGGCGGCTTGGCCGTGACGTTCCAGGATGTCACCGCCCAGCGGCAATCGGAGAACGCCCTGCGCGCCGGAGAGGCCCGCATCCGCGCCCTGCTCGACAGCCTGCCCCAACTGATCTGGTCGACCCGCCCCGATGGCGCCTGTGACTATCTCAGCCCGCAATGGGAGGCGTTCACCGGTGTTCCGGCCAAGCATCACTTTGGAGAGGGCTGGCTCGACGCCGTCCACCCCGAGGACCGCGACGGGGTGCAGCAGGCCTGGACCCAGGCCGCCAAGGGCGGCCTGCCCTACGACATCGAATATCGCCTGCGTCGCCATGACGGGGTCTGGCGCTGGGTAAATGGACGCGCCACCGCCATTCACAACGAGGTTGGCGGCGTCCATCGCTGGTTCGGCACCTCCAGCGACATCACCGAGATCGTCGAGGCCCGCAGCGACCTTGAGCTGCGCGTGGCCGAACGCACGCGCGAGCTGGAAGAGAGCCTGCTCGAGCGCGCCCGGACCGAAGCCGCCCTCGCCCAGGCTCAGCGCTTGGAAACCGTGGGACGGCTGACCGGCGGCGTGGCCCATGACTTCAACAACCTGCTGACCGTGGTGATCGGCGGGCTCGACATGATCCTTAAGCGCCCCGACGACACCGGCAGGGTCACGCGCCTGGCGGAGGCGGCGCTGGCCGCCGGACGGCGAGGCGAGCGGCTCACCCGCCAACTGCTGGCCTTCTCGCGCCGGCAAGAACTGAAGCTGGAGGTGGTCGATGTCACCGCGCTGATCCAGCAGATCGAGCCGCTGATGCGCCGCGCGGTGGGCGAGGCGGTCAACCTCACCATTCGTCACAAAACGCCCGTCGGTTGCGGCCGCCTGGATCCAGCCCAGTTTGAGGCCGCGCTGCTTAACCTGGTGGTCAACGCCACCGACGCCGTACCCGACTCAGGAGGCGACGTCGAAATCTCCATCGAGCGGCGCACCGTGCAGGAGGGCGAAATCGCGCAGCTGGTTGGCGACTACGTCCTGGTGGCGGTGTCCGACAATGGCGGCGGCATGGACCCCGACACCCTCGAGCGGGCGTTCGAACCCTTCTTCACGACCAAGGACGTCGGCAAGGGGACCGGGCTCGGTCTTGCCCAGGTCTACGGCTTCGTAAACCAGGTGGGCGGCGCAGTGACGATCGACTCGTCGATTGGCTTCGGCACCACGGTCTCGCTCTACCTGCCAGCCGCCGACGCCGAAATGGAAGCCCCCGCCGCGGAACGTTCCCACACCGACGACAGCCCCTGGGCCGCCGGCTTGAAGGTATTGCTGGTCGAGGATGATGCGGCGGTCCGAACAGTCACCGAGGGCCTGCTTTCTGATCTGGGCTGCCAGGTCGAGGGGGTGTCCGATGGGCCTAGCGCGCTGGCGCGCATCCAGGCCGGCGACCGCTTCGACCTGCTGATCTCCGACATCGTCATGCCGGGCGGCATGAGCGGCGTTGATCTGGCCAACGCCGCCCAGGCGCGCGCCCCGGACCTGCCGATCGTCCTGACAACGGGCTATGGGGGCGAGCGGCTAGGCGATGGGGCCGAGACGCTGGCTTGGCCCCTGCTCCGCAAGCCGTTTCGCGCCGAGCAATTGACCCTCGCGCTACAGAAGGCGCTGAGCCGGAGCCGCGAAATCGCCTAAGCGGCCGATGCCGCCTGATCCACCCCGTCCTGGCGCAGGGTCCGCACGGTCAAGGCTCCCGGCGGCGAGGGGCGTAGCAACTCGCCTTCCGGACGCGACAAGGCCAGCCAGTCCATGCCGGCCTCCAACCCCAGCGTCACGACTTGGCGATCATGATACGGCGCGACGTCAGGCCCGGGCACCGTCGTGAGCATCGTGAAGCAGCCATCCCTGACCACGCCGGCGATCCAGAACCAATCCTCCCCCGCCATGGTGAAGAGATGGCGATCCTTCAACTTCACCTTGGGCGACTGAGGCGCGGTGTATTCGAAGAACCCATCGGCCAGGATCAGCACCCGGTCGGCGCGGGAGAAGTCTCGGCCCTCGGAGCGGAAATTGAACACCGGCGCCCCGCGCGGACCGGGCCAGGCCCAGGTCGCGGTCGAACCGCTGAGGGCCCCATCCACCAGCCGCACGATCACCGCGCTGTCGCGGATCTTGATCGAGGGCTGGGCGTCAAGATTGGGGATCAGCCCGTCATGCCACTTGAACAGCGGCAGCGAGCGCCGGTCGAACTCCTCGATCGCGGCGGTCAGCAATTTATGGCGCTGAAACTCGTTGCACATGGTCGCCAGCCTAGCGGTTCGGCGGCCGCCTGCAACGCGCGACGGACTGGGCCGTTAAGCGCCCATGACATCACATCCCCACCGCCTGCTCGACACCGCCGGCCGGCTCTTCACCCACCCGGCCGCCCTACTGGCCATGGTCGGGTTCGTCGTCGCCTGGGTGATGTTCGAGCGCGAGACGCTCGATTGGCACGCCGGGGCCACCCTCATCACCGTGGTCATGGCGGTGGTCATCGAGCGCAACGCCCGGCGCGATACGATGGCGCTCCAGGCCAAGCTGGATGAACTGATCCTCGCCACCGAGGGCGCGCGCAACGAGATGACCGCCATCGAGGAGCAATCGACGGAGGACATCGAGGCGGCTCGAAAGGGGCAATGAAAAGGGCGGCCGCATCGCTGCGGCCGCCCTCTCAGATCACCTAGATGGTGCGGAAGCCTAGGCTTCCTCGGTCTCGGCCGAAGCCTTGCCCGACAGGTCTTCGCCAGTTTCCTGGTCGACGACCTTCATCGAAAGGCGGGTCTTGCCGCGATCGTCGAAGCCCAGGAGCTTGACCTTCACGGTCTGGCCCTCGGTCAGGACGTCGGAGACCTTGGCGACGCGCTCGTTGGAGATCTGCGAGACGTGGACCAGGCCGTCCTTGGCGCCGAAGAAGTTCACGAAGGCGCCGAAGTCGACGATCTTCACGACCTTGCCGGTGTAGATGGCGTTCAGTTCCGGCTCCGAAGCGATCGACTTGATCCACTCCTTGGCCGCATCGATCTTGGACTGATCGGAGGCCGAAACCTTGATCGTGCCGTCGTCTTCGATGTCGACCTTGGCGCCGGTCTTTTCCACGATTTCGCGGATGACCTTGCCGCCCGAACCGATCACTTCACGGATCTTGTCGACCGGGACCTTCATGGTCTCGATCTTCGGGGCGAATTCGCCCAGTTCCTGACGCGGGGCTTCCATGGCCTTGGCCATTTCGCCGAGGATGTGCTTGCGGCCGTCCTTAGCTTGGGCGAGCGCCTGCTTCATGATCTCTTCGGTGATACCGGCGATCTTGATGTCCATCTGAAGCGAGGTGATGCCGTCTTCGGTGCCGGCGACCTTGAAGTCCATGTCGCCCAGGTGATCTTCGTCACCCAGGATGTCGGACAGAACCGCGAAGCCGTCGGATTCCAGGATCAGGCCCATTGCGATGCCGGAGACCGGCTTCTTCAGGGGAACGCCGGCGTCCATCAGGGCGAGCGAGGAACCGCAGACCGAGGCCATCGAGGACGAGCCGTTGGACTCGAAGATCTCGGAGACCAGACGGATCGTGTACGGGAAGTCTTCCTGCTTCGGCAGCATCGGACGGATCGCCCGCCACGCCAGCTTGCCGTGGCCGACTTCGCGACGGCCCGGCGCGCCCATGCGGCCCGTTTCCCCGACCGAGAAGGGGGGGAAGTTATAGTGCAGCATGAACTTCTCGTAGTACTTGCCTTCGAGAGCGTCGATCAGCTGTTCGTCGTCGCCGGTGCCCAGGGTGGCCACGACCAGGGCCTGGGTTTCGCCGCGCGTGAACAGGGCCGAACCGTGGGCGCGGGGCAGGACGCCCACTTCCGAGACGATCTGGCGAACCTTGTCGACGGTGCGGCCGTCGATGCGGATGCCGGTGTCCAGGATGTTGCGACGAACGACGTCAGCTTCCAGTTCCTTGAACACGCCGCCCAGCTTCGCGGCGTCGATGCCGGCCGGGTTCGTGTCGGATTTGGCGAACTTCTCGGTCGCCTTCGCCTTGGCGGCGGAGACGGCGTCGTGACGCTGGCCCTTGGCGACGATCTTGTAGGCCGAGGCCAGATCCTTGCCGATCAGCTTCTTCACTTCGGCCTTGATGGCGTCGGTGTCGTCCGGGGTGAACTCGAAGGGCTCCTTGGCGGAGTGCTCAGCCAGTTCGATGATCGCGTCGATCACCGGCTGGATGCCGGCGTGAGCGAACATGACGCCCTTCAGGACCTCATCTTCGCTGAGCTCCTGGATTTCCGATTCAACCATCATCACCGCGTCGTTGGTCGAGGCGACGACGAGGTCCATCGAGGACTCCTTCATCTCATCCAACGTCGGGTTCAGGACGTATTCGCCGTTGACCAGGCCGACGCGCGCGGCGCCGATCGGGCCCATGAACGGGGCGCCTGAGATCACCAGGGCGGCGGAGGCCGCCACCAGGGCCACGATGTCCGGATCGTTTTCCAGGTCGTGGGCCAGCACGGTGCAGACCACTTGGACTTCGTTCTTGAAGCCCTTGACGAACAGCGGGCGGATCGGACGGTCGATCAGGCGCGAGGTCAGGGTTTCTTTCTGCGAGGGCGCGCCCTCACGACGGGGGAAGGAGCCCGGGATCTTACCCGCGGCGTAGAACTTCTCCTGGTAGTTCACGGTCAGGGGGAAGAAGTCCTGGCCCGGCTTCGCGCTCTTGGCGAAGACGGCGGTGGCGAGAACCATGGTCTCGCCGTAGGTGGCCAGGACAGCGCCGTCAGCCTGACGGGCCATGCGGCCGGTTTCGAGGGTCAGCGTCTTGCCGCCCCACTCGATGGTCTTGCGTTTAATTTCGAACATTTTGCTTCTTTCTATCCCGCGGGCGTATTCCCAACGGGGGCGGACAGGGCGTCGGACTTCCGAAATCCTCTCCAGACAAACAGGCGGGGGGTGAGGATTTCTTTGGAACCCTCGGCGTGTAGCGAGCGACCCGACATGGGTCGCCCGGATCGCCGCTTGGCCGCTCCGGCCTGTTACGGAGCGAGCGGCGCTGTAGTGTAGGCCTGATACGCAAAGCCCCCGGTTTCCCGGGGGCTGACCTTTCGGTCCTAGCGGCGCAGGCCCAGCTTTTCGATCAGAGCCTGATAACGGCCCTCATCGGACTTCTTCAGGTGATCGAGCAACGAACGACGCGCGGAGACCAGCTTCAGCAGGCCACGACGCGAGTGGTTGTCTTTCTTGTGGGTCTTGAAGTGCTCGGTGAGGTTGGTGATCCGCTCAGAATAGATCGCCACCTGCACTTCAGCGCTTCCGGTGTCGCCGGCCGAACGGCCGTGGGTCTTGATGAGCTCAGCTTTGCGCTCGAGAGTAATCGACATCGGTCAGTCTCCGCTCTTTTCCAGATGAAAGACCCGTGAAGGCTCGAGCTTGCCCGCACGCATCTCGCAGAGCGCCACCACGATCCCGTCCACCATGGCTGAAACGGTTCGAGTCCCGGGGGTTAGCCGGGCCTTTAGCGCTTCCACCTGTCGGGGAACGAGAACGATCGGCCGTCCCTGCTTCAACTTGAAGGCATCTTCGGTGGTCACGGCCAACTCCGGGATGTCGTCCAGGGCGGTCTCGACCGGAAGCAGCGCCTCCAAGCAGCGGGCCTTATCGCCCAATTCCTCAAGTAATTCCAGCGTTATCGCCTTCGCCTCGTCGAACGGCCCCACCCGGGTCCGCCGCAAAGCACTGACATGTCCACAGGCGCCGAGCCGTTCGGCCAGGTCGCGGACGATGGCGCGGACATAGGTGCCCTTGCCGCATTCGACCTCGATCTCGACATGATCGGCGTCCGGGGCCGACACCACACGCGCGGCATGAATGGTCACCGCGCGGGGTTTGAGCTCAACCGTCTCGCCGGCCCGGGCCAGATCGTAGGCGCGCTCGCCATCGACCTTGATGGCCGAGAAGATCGGCGGGATCTGTTGAATTTCGCCAACGAACTCCGGCAGCACCGCCTCGACCTCGGCGACGCTAGGCCGCACGTCGGAGGTCGCCGTCGTCACGCCTTCGCGGTCGAAGCTGGCTGTGGTGCGGCCCCACTCGATGGTGAAGCGATAGGCCTTGTCGGCGTCGACCAGGAACGAGACCGTCTTGGTCGCCTCGCCCAATGCGATCGGCAGTACGCCGGTGGCCAGTGGATCCAGCGTGCCGGCATGGCCGGCCTTCTGGGCGTTGAACAGCCGGCGCACGCGGCTGACCGCATGGGTGGATCCAAGATCGTACGGCTTGTCGAGGCAGATCCAGCCCGAGATCGCGTCGCCCTTCCGGCGCCGCGCCATCAGTCCTCGTCCTTCCAGGAGTCGGACGGGGTGTCCGGCGTCAGGTCCTGGCGCACCTTGGGATTGTCGAACAGGGCGCCGATCCGGGTCGCCTCGTTGAAGGTCTCGTCGTGCATGAACTTCAGTTCTGGCGTGAACTTCATGTCGATCGACCTGCCTAGCCGGCCGCGCAGGAACTTGGTGTGCAGGGTCAGCGCCTTGACCACGGCCTCGGCGTTTTTGCCGCCCAGGGGCTCGATGAAGCACATGGCGTGGCGCAGGTCGGGGCTCATCCGGACCTCGGTGATCGTCACCGAGACGCCGACCAGAGCCTCGTCGGTGAAGTCTTCCTCGCGGAGGATCTCGACCAGGGCGTGGCGCATCAGTTCGCCTGCGCGAAGCTGGCGTTGCGACGGACCCGTTGGGGCCTTCTTGGCCTTGGGGGGAGTACGTTTCATGGACTTGGCCTTCATAGGACCTGGCCCGCGGCTCGGACGCGGCAGCTCAGGAGAAGCGCGGGCTTCTAGGCGCGTGACTTGGAAAAGTCCACCCCGCTCAGGCCCCGGTCCGCTCCCGGAAGAAGGCCAGAACCCGTTGCTCGGCGGCCTTGGTCGGGCCGTCCTCCTTTAGGTGCAGGGTCAGCACCGAATGGGGCTTCATCGACGCCGGCGCGGCGTCGGCGTCCTCCAGCTCGATCGCCTCGAACCGTTCGCCGAACTCGCGCCGATAGGTCTCGAAACGGGCGTCCGGCACGAAGTCGTCGCTCTTGAACCGCAGGCCGATCATTGAGAGGTCCTCGTCAGCGAACCGCTGGCGGACACAGGCGATCTCCTTGGCCGAGACGCCGATGCCGGCGGCGCGCTTTTGGTTCTTGCCGGCGAGCGGCAAGGAGGGTTGTGACAGAACCGGCGCCACGACGGACAGTTCGGTCATCATGGCCAAGGCGAACCCGCCGGTGAAGCACATGCCCACAGCGCCGACGCCATGGCCGCCGCAATCGGCGTGGGCCTGGCGAGCCAGGGCTTTCAACCAGTCGACGATGGGGCTCGACTTGTCGCTGGCCCAGACATTGAACTCCCGGCGGATGCAAATGCCGGCGATCATCTCGCGCAGCGCGTAGCCGGTGGACACCGGGCGGCCAGGCTCGCCGAACAGGCTGGGGCAATAGGCGGTCATGCCGCTGGCCGCGACGCGGTCGGCGAACCGGACGACCAGGGGGTGCAGGCCAGGCATCTCGTGGATGACGATGACGGCGGGGCCCGAGCCACGCTTGAATACCTTTCGAGTTCGGCCGCCGTGGCTGAACGCGGCTTCTTCATACTCAGAAAGTGCAGCTTCGTAGCCCATCGCTCCCTCCCCGGAAGTCGTAGGGATGGAGCTTAGGCCGATCAGCGCTTGGTGCGCAGCATGGAAAGATCGCCGTCAAAGCCCGACAGCCGCCATGTGCCGCCGCTCTCAGTAAAGACCAGCAGGCACGGACCGTCCTTCTTTCGCGTCGCGCAGACCTGACCCTCGCCCATCGCCTTCAACTGGCCGCCGATGATCAAAGGGCCGGGAATGGGGCTCGCCGGGTCATAGCCATAGTACTGCGCGACCGAGCGGAAGACGCGCGGTTGAACCAGCGCCTCGCCGGCGATGTCGGCCAGCGCCGGGGCGAGGATCGCCGAAAGCGCCGCCAGGCTGTCGTTGGAACTGGCCTTGGTCGTCTCGGCCATCAGCCGGCTTTCGATCTGGCGCTTCAGGGCCGGGCGATCGACGTGGGCGTCGAACGTCGCCTGGTCGTTGTCACGGATCGAGATCAACAAGGCGTGGACGTCGTTGGCGGCGTCATAGCGCTGCGCCGTGGCGCAGGCCGACAGGGTCAGGGCGGCCAGGGCCAGGATCAGATATCTCATCGGGCAGGCTGTTCCGTGTAGCGAAGCATGTCTGTGTCGTACCCCAGGCTCTTGGCGCGCGCGATCAGTTCAACGCGCCGTTCGGCCGAGGGCCGGGGCTCGCGGGTCAGGATCCAGAGATAGCGCCCAGAGCCCTCGCCCACGATCGACCAGTCGTAGTCGTCACCGTGATCGAGCACCCAGTAGTTGGTCATGAGAGCGGGGCCGAAAAACGACACCTTGAGCTTGGCGCCTTTAGGATCGCCAGCCGGCTTGGCCTTGCCGTTCGACACCTTTAGCGGGCCATCCACGGTGGCTTCCCGGCAACTGTTCTTCACCGCGATCATCCCGTCCGGCTGCGGCGTATACTCGGCCGTCACCCCCTCGCATCCTTCTTCGAAGCGGTTCTCATAGCGGGCGAACTCGTACCAGAGGCCGCTATAGCGTTGCAGATCCACGCTCTTGGCCGGCGCGGGCACCGCCGAATTGCCTCGAGGACCCGCGGCGCAGCCCGCCAGGCCAACAACGAAAAGTGCGACGATCAGAACACGCATGGACCACCTCCGACTAAGCTCCAGACCCAAATGACCGAGCCTCGATTTGGCTCCGAAAAAGAAAAAGCCCCCCGGTCTCCCGGAGGGCTCTTTCGATCTGGAGAATAGCGAGCCTTAGAGGCTGCGCTTGACCTCTTCGAGGCTGAAGCACTCGATGACGTCGCCTTCCTTGATGTCCTGGAAGCCTTCGAAGAACATCCCGCACTCCTGGCCGGCGGTGACTTCGACCACCTCGTCCTTGAAGCGCTTGAGGGTCTTGAGGGTGCCCAGTTCCAACACCACGATATCGTCGCGGATGATCCGGACGCGAGCGCCGCGGCGAACCACGCCGTCGGTGACCCGGCAACCGGCGACCCGGCCGACCTTGGTGATGTCGAACACCTGCAGGACGCGCGCGTTACCCAGGAAGGTTTCGCGTTGTTCCGGCGCCAGCATGCCCGAGAGCACGCCTTTGATGTCGTCGATCAGGTCGTAGATGATCGCGTAGTAGCGGATTTCCACGCCTTCGCGTTCAGCCAGGGCTTGAGCCTGCTTGGAGGCGCGGACGTTGAAGCCGAGGATCGGGGAACCCGCGCCCTTGGCCAGCATGACGTCGCTCTCGCTGATCGCGCCGGCGCCTTGGAGGATGATCCGGGCGCGCACCTCGTCGGTGCCCAGTGCAGCCAGCGAACCCACGATGGCTTCGGCGGAACCCTGGACGTCGGCCTTGATGATGACCGGCAGCTCCGAGATCTTCTTGTCCTGAAGCTTGGCCATGAAGTCGGCCATGGTCACGCCCGCCGAGACCGGCGAACCGGCCTTCTCGCGCTTCACACGGGTCCGATACTCGGTCAGTTCACGGGCGCGAGCTTCGTTTTCCACGACGGCGAAGGGCTCACCCGGGCTGGGCGTACCGTCCAGACCAAGGATTTCCACCGGCACCGAGGGGCCAGCGGAGTCGAGCTGTTCGTCGCGTTCGTTGAGCAGAGCGCGCACGCGGCCGAAGTTGGAACCGGCCACGACGATGTCGCCACGCTTCAGCGTACCGCGCTTGACCAGCACGGTCGAAACCGCGCCGCGTCCGCGATCGAGCTTGGCCTCGATGACCGTGCCGTCCGCGATGCGGTCCGGATTGGCCTTCAGGTCCATGACTTCGGCTTGCAGCAGGATGCCTTCGATCAGGTCGTCCAGGCCAAGCTTCTGCAGGGCCGAGACTTCGATCGCTTGGGTTTCGCCACCCAGGCTTTCGACGACGATCTCGTGCTGCAGCAGCTCGTTGATCACCTTTTGCGGATTGGCGCCCGGCTTATCGATCTTGTTGATCGCCACGATGATCGGAGCGCCCGACGCCTTGGCGTGATGGATCGCTTCAATCGTCTGCGGCATGACGCCGTCGTCGGCGGCCACCACCAGGATGACGATGTCGGTCACGTCAGCGCCGCGAGCCCGCATGGCCGAGAAGGCCGCGTGGCCAGGGGTGTCGAGGAAGGTGACCGATTGGCCGCTTTCCAGACGCACCTGATAGGCGCCGATGTGCTGGGTGATCCCGCCACGCTCGCCACCGGCGACATCGGCCGAACGCAGGGCGTCCAGCAGCGAGGTCTTGCCGTGGTCGACGTGGCCCATGACCGCCACGACCGGCGGACGCGGGAGCAGGTGATCGTCGACATCCTCTTCGCCGATGAAGCCTTCTTCGACGTCGGATTCCGAAACCCGGCGCACGGTGTGACCAAATTCGGTCGCCACCAATTCGGCGGTGTCGTTGTCGATGACGTCATTGACCTTGAGCATCACGCCCTGACGCATCAGGAACTTGATGATCTCAACGCCGCGAGTCGCCATCCGGTTGGCCAGTTCGGCCACGGTGATGACGTCCGGAATGACGACTTCGCGAGCCGCGCGGGCCGCTTCCTGGCCGCCGCCCTTGCGCTTTTCACGTTCACGTTCACGCGCCCGGCGGACCGAGGCGAGCGAGCGCATCCGTTCGACGGCGCCCTCATCATCACCAGCCACAGCTTGGATGGTCAGGCGGCCTTCGCGACGCTGGGCCGCACCCTTGACGCGGCTGATCGCCTTGTTGGGGGCGCTAGCGGCGGTCTTGCGGCGCGTATCCTCTTCATCGTCGGGACGACGACCGGTCTCACCGCCAGGGCGAGGAGCCGAACGGGTGGCGCGTTGGACTTCAGGCGTGGCGGGCGGAGCGTTCGGCGCGCCGCCGCGCGGCGGGCGGGGCCCACCGGGACGATCACCGGGACGGCCCGGCGCCGGACGCGGCGCGAGCGCCGAATAACGAACAGGTTCGCCGCTGGGACGCGGACGATCGCCGCCGCCCTGAGGACGATCACCCTGCGGCCGATCGCCTTGCGGCCGATCAGTGCGCGGACCGCGATCACCACCCTGCGGGCGGTCGTTTTCACGCGCCGGCGGCCGTTGCTGGCCGCCGCCGTCGGCGCGCGGCGCGCGCTGACCGAAGTTTGCGTTCTCGAAGCGGCCGGGCGCACGCTCGGGACGATAGGTCGTCGTCGAGGCGCGATCATCGCGGCGTTCGCGGGAAGGTTCGTAGGTGCGGGTCTGGCCGGACGAAGGCCGCGGGCCTTCGGTCCGCGGCGCTTGATGCGTCGAGGCCTGAGGAGCTTGCGGAGCCTGGGGCGCAGCAGCCTGCGGCGCGGCCGGAGCCGAAACCACGGGGGCGGCCGGAGCGACCGGCGTCACCGGGGCGACAGGCGCGGCCGGAGCAGGCGCAGGTTCAGGCGCGGCGGCCTGCGGCGCGCTGGGCGCTTCAGGAGCCGGGGTCGGCGCGGGGGCCGGGGCCTCAGCGGGCTTCGCAGCAGCAGCGGCGGCGGCGGCCGCAGCGGCGCGGGCCGCGGCGTCAGCCTCGGCGCGAGCACGTTCTTCACGCGCTTGCTGCTCAGCGGCCTGACGAGCCTGATGCTCACGCGCCAATTCGATGGCGCGTTGACGGGCCCGCTGCTCTTCAGCCGACAGGTTCGAGTTGTCGCCCGAGGGACCTGAGGAGCGCGGCGCGGAGGACGGAGGCGTGAAGGCGCGCTTCTCGGCCGACGAAGGCGCGGCGAGATTGCCCGACGGCGCGTTGTGCGTCCGCTGGCGTTTGGTCTCCACGACCACGGTCTTGGAGCGGCCGTGGCTGAAGCTTTGCTTCACCGTGCCCGCGCTGACCGATCCAGCCCCACGGGGCTTGAGGGTCAGGGGAGCTCGCCCGCCAGGGGCCCGGCCGTTGTCGTTCTCGTCGCTCATGCGCTCGCTTTACTTACAGGTCGGGACGGTCCCGACCACGGACATTTCAATAGCTCTAGGCGCGCGAAACCGACTTAGGTTCCGCTCGCCTCAGAAGGCTTTTCCTCGCGCCAACTCTCGGGAAGGAGCGGGCGGAAGCCAGTCAATCTGCGGACATCTACAGTCCAACGATCGGCGCCACGCCCCGCAAGGAAGGCGGTGTGTATCACATTCTCTGCCCCCAAGGCCAAACCCAATTCCTCGGCGGCGAAGAGTCCGAAGATTTGCGGGGGTTTCGGTGACCTGCGGGCCACATTTAGAATCTTACGGCGGCCATCAGCAGCGCCATCGGCGGCTTCGATGACCCAGGCGGCCTTGCCGGCGTTCACGGCCGAGGCGACCTTCTCGAAACCCGAGATAAGGTCGCCGGCGCGTTTCGCAAGGCCCAGCCCGTCCATAAGCCGCCGGAGCATCAGCTCCTCGACCTGATCGGCCAGTCCCACAGGCGGCGTCAGCTTGCTCTTGGCGGCCCGCGAAAACAGGCCCTTCTTGGCGGCGGTCTCCACCGACACGCGGTCGGCGGCGACCCACAGCCCCCGGCCCGGCAGCTTGCGCGCCAGGTCCGGAACCACGGTTTGGTCGGGACCGACGACGAAACGGATGAGGCGATCCTCGTCCATCACTTCGCCGGAGACGATGTCCCGCCGCTCCCGCGCGGCCGCCGCGAGGGTCTTTGGAGCCCGCGTGGCGGTCACGGTCGGGGCGGGACTGGTCACCGTGGACTAGGCCTCCGGATCTTCTTCAGCGGCCGGAGCTTCAGCCGCGGGCTCTTCAGCCTCAGCCGCCGCGACCGGCGCCTGCTCAGGCGCATGCCCGAACACCGCGTCGACTTCAGAATACTCGACTTCTGCTTCCGGAACCGGCTCAGGCGCCTCGACCCAGCCCATGGCGACGCGTGCGCGCATGATCAGGGCCTCGGCGTCCGCCGCGTCCATGTTGAAGCTTTCCAGGATGCCCGGCTCGCGCACGCGCTCGCCATCCTTGGTTTCGAACCAGCCGCGCAGGTCGTCGGGGATCAGCCCGGCGAGATCCTCGACGCTCTTCACGTCGCCTTCGCCCAGTGCCACGGCCATCGGCAGGGTGACGCCCTGGATCTCGAGCAAGCCGTCCTCGACGCCCAGCGCCAGACGCTTGGTGTCGTATTCGGTGGCGATCTTTTCCAGGAAGTCCCGGGCGCGAGCCTGGATTTCCTCGGCGGTGTCTTCGTCGAAGCCTTCGATGGCCGCGACTTCGGCGTTGTCGACATAGGCCACGTCTTCAACGGTGGCGAAGCCTTCGGTCACCAGCAGCTGGGCGATGACCTCATCGACGTCCAGGGCTTCCTGGAAGAGAGCCGTACGCTCGGCGAACTCACGCTGACGGCGCTCGCTCTCCTGGCTCTCGGTCATGATGTCGATCTGCCAGCCGGTCAGCTGGCTGGCGAGGCGGACGTTCTGACCGCGGCGGCCGATGGCGAGCGACAGTTGCTCGTCCGGCACGACCACTTCGACGCGCTCGTCCTCTTCGTCCATCACCACCTTGGAGACTTCGGCGGGGGCCAGACCGTTCACGATGAAGGTCGCCTCGTCCGGGCTCCACTGGATGATGTCGATCTTTTCGCCCTGCAGCTCGGCCACCACCGCCTGCACGCGCGAACCGCGCATACCGACGCAGGCGCCGACCGGGTCGATCGAGCTGTCGTTCGAGACGACGGCCATCTTGGCGCGCGAACCCGGATCACGGGCCACGGCGCGGATTTCGATCACGCCGTCGTAAACTTCCGGCACTTCCTGCGCGAACAGCTTGGCCATGAAGCCGCCGTGGGCGCGCGAGAGCAGGATCTGCGGACCCTTGGTCTCGCGGCGGACGTCGTAGATGTAGCAGCGGATCCGGTCGCCGATATTGAAGTTCTCGCGCGGGATCGACTGATCACGGCGCATGATGCCTTCACCGCGGCCCAGGTCGACGACGGTGTTGCCGTACTCGACGCGCTTGACCACGCCGTTGACGATCTCGCCCACGCGGTCCTTGAATTCTTCGTGCTGACGCTCGCGCTCGGCTTCGCGGACCTTACCGGTCACCACCTGGCGGGCCATCTGGGTCTGGACGCGGCCGAACTCGAACGGCGGCAGAACCTCTTCGTAGATCTTGCCGACCTCGGCGGTCTTGTCGTCGCGCAGCGCGTCAGACAGACGGCGCACGCCGACGGGCTCTTCCGGGATGCCTTCTTCGTTCTCGTAGACGGTCTCGTCCGGAACGACGGTGATCACCCGCTTGACCGTGGTCTCGCCGGTCTTGGGATCGATATGGACCCGGATGTCGTGCTCGGCGCCGTAGCGGGCGCGAGCGCCCTTCTGGATCGCTTCCTCGATGGCCTCGATGACGATCTCTTTGTCGATCGACTTCTCGCGGGCCACGGCCTCGGCGATCTGCAACAGCTCAAGCCGGTTGGCGGAAATGCCGGTCAGGCTCATCGGTTGTGTCCTTTTACTCGGGTGTATCTGGTTGTTCGTCGCCCTCGATGCGGGCGGCGCGCTCTTCAGCGCCGCGCTTCATCAAGGCGTCGGTCAGGATCAGCTTGGCGTCGACGATCCAGGAGAACGGCACCATGGCGGTGGCCTCCTCCCCTTCCAGGTCGATGCCGATATTGTCGCCGTCGATGCCGGCCAGCACGCCGCGGAACCGCTTGCGGCCCTCGGCGACACGGTCGAGCTCGATGCGGGCTTCGTGCCCCTCATAGGTGCCGAAGTCCTTCAGGCGCGTCAGCGGGCGATCGACGCCGGGCGAGGAAACTTCCAGCGTGTACTCGCCCTTGATCGGGTCGGCGGCGTCCATCACTTCGGAAATGGCGCGGCTCAGGCGCGCGCAGTCTTCGACGACCATCTCGCCATCGGGCGTCTCGGCCATGATCTGTAGTCGGCGGGCGCTCTCGGCGCCCATCAGGCGCAGGCGCACGATCTCGTAGCCGGCGGCTTCGGCGACAGGGTCGAGCAGCTCAACGAGCCTTTGGTCTTCCGTGGTCTTGCCTCGCATAAGCTTGGCTACTCTCCGGCAACAAAAAAGCGGCCGGGCCGAAGCCTGCCGCTCGTAGGCGCTATCCAGCGCTAACGGACGATGTGAAGGCCTATATAGCGCGCGCGCCGCCGTTTGTCAGCCCCTCCCAGTTTCGAGCGTTTCACCCTGCCATTTCGGCGGTTATTTGCAGCATTCGCACCATCGAATTCCCAGCGCCCCTTTTCCGCTGGCTCCGAATAGTCCACAGACGGCGCCCTCAACTGTCGCGTCTTCAAGGTCCTTCCTCCCTATGGACATCTCCAAGATCCCCACCGGCGTGAACCCGCCCTACGACGTCAACGCCATCATCGAGATCCCGCAAGGCGGCGAACCGGTGAAGTACGAGCTCGACAAGGAGTCGGGCGCGATCATGGTCGATCGCTTCCTGCACACGGCCATGTACTACCCGGGCAACTACGGCTTCATCCCCCACACCCTGTCGGACGATGGCGACCCGATGGACGTGCTGGTGGTCGGCCCGACCCCCGTCGTCCCCGGCGCGGTGATCCGCGTGCGGCCGATCGGCACCCTGATGATGGTCGATGAGGCCGGCGGCGACGAAAAGGTCCTGGCCGTGCCAGTCGACAAGCTGCACCCCTTCTACGCCGGCGTGGACTCCTGGCGCGGCCTGCCCGCTATCCTGACCGAGCAGATCGCGCACTTCTTCCAGCACTACAAAGATCTGGAAAAGGGCAAGTCGGTCGAGATCGTCCGCTGGGCCGATCCGGAAGAAACCGGCGAACTGATCCGCCAAGGCATCGAGCGCGCCAACGCCGCCGGCAAGGGCTGGGGCCAGAAGTAGGCCCGACGACACGCATCACCAGGCCCGGCCTGGTGATGCGCCTTCCTCAGGACGAAAGCGTCTTGAGCACGCCGCTGCGAATGATCGGCAGCAGGAACACCACCAGAAAAATCGTATTCGGGATGGCGTTGAGCCCGAAGCCCGTGGCCACCGACAGCGTCGTGTCGATCGCGTACCAGGCCACCAGGCTGGCGGTCACGAGGATCCACACGGGCCCGGCCTGATCGCCCAGTAGATGCGCCGCCTGGATCGCCGCCGCCAGCGTCAGGCTCCAGCCGATCGTCACCGCTCCCAGAACCGCCAGGCTGAACCGCAGGTGCGGCGCTGGATCGAACGCGACGCGATCATTCAGCAGGCTAAACAGCAGGCGGGTAGGCCCGGCGGTCGCTTCAAACGCGCTCGCCGCCAGGATTACCCCAAAGAGGCCCACGGCCCAGCACCCTCCGATCATCCAGGTTCGCCAGAAACGCGACATGGTCTGCCCTCCATTGCTGGCGGCAGCCTAGGGGGCGAGATCAAGCCGCGCCATTACCTGGGAGGTAGCCTTTGCGGGGCCGCTAGACCCGCTCGAAGTCGAAGAACACCGGCTCGCAATCGCCCAGGCGCTTTTCCTCATAGCGCGTGGTGATGTGGTCGGCAGGCGGGACACGCCAGTCGTCGGCGCGCTCTGCGGCCCACTTGAAGTGCGGCGAGGCGAGCACCCGCTCCAGCGCCCAGTCGGCATAGCCCGCAACATCGGTGGCGAAGCGCAGCTTGCCGCCGGGCTTCAGCACCCTGGCCAGATCCGCCAACACTTCGGGCTGCACGATCCGGCGCTTGTGGTGACGCGCCTTGGGCCAAGGATCGGGAAACAGGATGAAGACCCGGCTCAGGCAGGCGTCCGGCAGATGGCCGATCAGTTCACGGGCGTCGCCGTCCTTGATCCGCACGTTCTTCAGGCCTTGCTCGTCCACGTGGCGCACCGCGCTGGCCACGCCGTTCAGGAACGGCTCGCAACCGATGATCAGCACGTTCGGCGCCCGCGCGGCTTGGCTGGCCATGTGCTCGCCACCGCCAAACCCGATCTCCAGCCAGACCTCGTCGGCCCCCGGCATCAGGTCGGCGGGATCGAACGGCGCCTGGGGCGCGCGGATCTGCGGCAGCAGGGTTTCCACCAAGGCGGCTTGGCGCGGCTTGATCGGGCGCGACTTGATCCGGCCATAGGAGCGGAGCAGCGGGTGAGCAGTGTCTTCCATCGCCGCCCTCTAGCGCGGTCCTGGCCTGGAGGGAATGCGGCCGAGCGTGTCGGGGCAATGAGAAGGGCCGCCGCGCTCGCGCACGACGGCCCCCACACAGACTGAACATTCCGCCGAAGCGGGGCTCAGGACCTAGATTACGCCAGGCTCTTCAACTGGTCGACCAGATCGGTCTTTTCCCAGGAGAAGCCGCCCTCGTTGTCGGGCTGGCGGCCAAAGTGGCCGTAGGCCGCGGTACGCGCATAGATCGGGCGGTTGAGCTGCAGGTGCTCGCGGATGGCGCGCGGCGTGGCGCCGCCGATCATCTGCGGCAGGGCCAGTTCCAGCTTGGCCGGATCGACTTCGCCGGTGCCGTGCAGATCGACGTAGAAGCTCAGCGGATTGGCCACGCCGATGGCGTAGCTGATCTGGATGGTGCACTTGCGAGCCAGGCCCGCCGCCACGACGTTCTTGGCCAGGTAGCGGCAGGCATAGGCGGCCGAACGGTCAACCTTGGTCGGATCCTTGCCCGAGAAAGCGCCGCCGCCGTGCGGCGAGGCGCCGCCATAGGTGTCGACGATGATCTTGCGGCCAGTGACGCCGGCGTCGCCGTCCGGCCCGCCGATCAGGAAGCGGCCGGTCGGGTTGACGTGCCACTTGGTCTTCTTGGTGACCAAGCCCGAGGGGAGCACGCTCTCGACATAGGGCTTGATCAGCGCCTGGATGCGCTTGGAGTTCGCGGCCTGGTCGCCGATCTTCTTCTTGTGCTGGGTGGAGACGACGATCTGCAGGATCTCGACCGGGCGGCCGTCCTGATAGAGCACCGTGACCTGGCTCTTGGCGTCGGGCTCAAGGGCCTCGCATTCGCCCGAGTGACGGACCTCGGCCAGCTTGTGCAGGATGTCGTGCGAGAATTGCAGAGTCGCCGGCATCAGCGACGGGGTCTCGTCGCAGGCGTAGCCGAACATGATCCCCTGGTCGCCCGCGCCCTCTTCCTTCTTCTCGGTCGAGTCGACGCCGACGGCGATGTCGGCGGATTGGGCGTGCAGGTAGTTGGCGAACTTCGCCTTCTGCCAGTGGAAACCCTTCTGCTCGTAGCCGATGTCCTTCACCGCGGCCCGGACCTTGGGCTCGAGGCTGGCCAGGATGTCCTTGGTCAGCTGCTTGTTTTCGGCCTTGGAGGCGCCAGGCTTGCCGGCGCGAACTTCACCGGCCAGCACGATCCGGTTTGTGGTGACCAGCGTCTCGCAGGCTACGCGAGCCTCGGGCTCCGCCGCCAGGAAGGCGTCGACCACCGTATCGGAGATGCGGTCGGCGACCTTGTCCGGGTGACCTTCGGACACGCTTTCGCTGGTGAAAATGTAGGAGGAACGGCTCAAGTGTTAGCTCCGGAAATCGTGCAGGCGCCGGCGCGCGGCAGCCCCAATTGGACGTCGGCGGAAACCTATAAAGAAATCTTTATATCCCGCAAGCCGCGTCAATCGCCGCAGGGTTAAGAGGCCGCTGTTGAAAGAGATCAGTCCTCGGGAACCACCGCTCCGTCATCGACCATCGCGCGAACCAGATCGAGAATACGGCGACGAACCCGGGAGGGCTGGATCCGCGGGAAGGTCGTTGCGAGTTCGACGCCCTCGGCGGTGAGCAGGAAGGCCTGCATCTGGTTCTGGCCGCCCGGCTCGGCGGCGGTGCGAATATGGGCGTCGGTCAGGCCCTCGAAGAAGTAGGCCGTGGAAGTGTCGAGGGCGCGAGCCACCTCGTAGAGCTTGGACGCCGAGACCCGATTGGCCGCGCGCTCGTACTTCTGAACCTGCTGAAACGTAAGGCCGATCGCTTCGGCCAGCTTCTCCTGGCTGACGCCAAGCTCCTTGCGCCGCAACCTGATCCGCAAACCGACATGCACGTCGACGGGATTGGGAGCGAGATCAATATCCTTAGCCATGGCTCAACCCTAAATGAGCCCCGGGCCGACGCCTCATTTGCCTGAATGAACCGTCAATTCCGCGAAGCTCTACGATAGCGTCCCCACGCCATCGTCACCGCCGAAATGAGCAACATCATGGCGAAGGCTGATTCACCGATGCGATTGTAGAGGGTCGGCGAACGGGCCGGCGGCAGCCGCGCATCGATGACGCCCGTCTCACCAAGGCCGAGCTTCGCGCCTGACAAAATCTTGCCTTGCGCATCAATCACGGCCGAGACTCCGGTCGGCGTGGCACGAACGATCGGCAGGCCCGCCTCGATCGCCCGGTAGCTGGCGATGTTCAAATGTTGCCACGGACCGCTGGTGGCGCCGAACCAGGCGTCGTTGGAGACATTGAGCAGCCATTCGGCGCGGACGCCGGCCCGCTTGGCCGCACCATCGGCCAGCCTGGGGAACAACGCCTCGTAGCAAATCAACGGCTGGACCGGCGGCAGGCCGTCCGGCGACATCGGCCGAGGCTCCGGCCCCGCGGTGAAGTCCTCGGGCATATGCACCAGGCTTCGGATGCCGAACTTGGTCGCCAGATCGCCGAACGGCAGGAACTCGCCGAACGGGACCAGCCGGTGTTTGTCATAGACGCCGGTGACCTTCAGCCCCCCCGTCTCGCGGCGCAGGGCGATCAGGCTGTTGAAATAGTCAGGCTCGCCGGTGGCCGACAGCCCCATGCGATTGGCCCCCAGCATCAGGGTCTGGCCGGGCTGCAAGGCGGCGGCGATACGCGGCGCATAGGGACTGCCCGGCGCCAACAGTTGGTCGATCACCGCCGGCAGGGCACCTTCAGGCCAAACCACAACGGCGGGAACGGGCTGGCCCGGACGGCTGCGCGAAAGCGACACATAGGTGTCGACAATCAGATCGAGGTTCTCGGGCTTCCACTTATCCTTCTGGTCGATATTGGCTTGGACGACGCGGATAAGCGGCGCGGCGGGCGCCCCCTGCGGCGCGGCGGCCAGGCGCATCGCGCCGAACGCGAACAGGCCGGCGAGTGTCGCAACGGCCAGGCCAAGCCCCGCCGCCCGGCCGCGGCGCGGCGTGGAGTCCAAGACCAGGGCGGCGCTGGCCGCCAAGGCGATGGTGATCCAGCTCAGGCCGTAGGAGCCAACCAGGGCGGCTGTTTGCGAGATCGCTCCGCCAGCGCCCCAGGTTTCGCCCGGCAGGTTCCAGGGAAAGCCTGTGAAGACGTGCCCCCTCACCCACTCGGCCAAGGCCAGGCACCCGGCAAAGACCAGCACGCGCGATGGTCCGCGCACGGCCGCCCATCGATAGGCCAAAGCCGCGAGCCCCCAGAACAGCGCCAGGCCGCCAGCCATGAACAGCAGGGCGAAGGGCGCCATCCAGCCGTGGGCGGCGGCATCGACCAGGAACGCCTCGGTGATCCACCAGACACTGATCGCGAAATATCCGACACCCGCCAGCCAGCCCCGGAAGAAGGCCGAGCGCAGCGGGCGCGGCCCCTCGGTGTCGGCCAGGCGCATCAGGAGCGCGTAGCCGAGCAGCCCCGGCAGCAGCCCGAACGGCGGATGGGCCAGGCCCGCGGCCAGGCCGGCGGCGAGCGCCAGCAGGCGCGGGATCCAGGGAGACGAGGTTTTCAGGTCAGGCCTCGCCGCCAACCTCGGCCTTCGCCGTGGGCTTGAACCTGACTCGTTTCACTCGCCGGGCGTCGGAATCCAGCACCTGGATTTCGTAGCCGCCGGGATGGGAAATCACCTCGCCGCGCTGCGGCACCCGTCCGGCCAGGGCGGAGACCAGCCCGCCGACGGTGTCGATTTCCTCGTCCAGTTCGCCGGGCGCCAGATCGTGGCCGATGGCGGCCTCGAGCTTTTCCAGCGGCGCGCGAGCATCGACTTCGTAGACGCCGCCCGGACGCGGAATGACGCTGGCGACCGTCGCCTCGTCATGCTCGTCGTCGATGTCGCCGACCACCGCCTCGACCAGGTCCTCCATGGTCACCAAGCCGTCGGTCCCGCCGAATTCGTCGATCACCAGGGCCATGTGGGTGCGTTCGGTCTGCATCCGCAGCAGCAGATCGGCGGCACGCATGGAGCCCGGCACATAGAGGGCGTCGCGGCGCAGCTTCTGAAGGACCAAGGCCTCCGGTTCCGGCTGCTTGCCGCGCGCCAGCAATTTGAAGATGTCCTTCACGTGGATGACCCCGACCGGATCGTCCAACGTCTCGCGATAGATCGGCATGCGGCTGTGCTCGGCCTCGGCGAAGCGCTCGACCACCTCGGCGAAGGGCGTGGACAGCTCCACCGCCACGATATCGACGCGCGGGGTCATGACGTCGCCCACCCGCATGGATTGAAACGCCGCGGCCTGCTCGACCAATCCATTGGCCGCGCCATGGGCGGGCTGATGAGACGCCGGGGAATCAGCGCCGCTCTTGCCGCGAAGCCTGCGAAGAAACGCCCGAACACCGCGGCTTTGCCTGGCGGGTTCGGGCGGACTGGATGGTCCGTCCGAGGGGTTAGTCATGGTCTCCCTGCTCGGCCGCATAAGGGTCTGGGACGCCCAACCCGGCCAGGATGACGCGCTCAAGACCTTCCATTTGTTCGGCCTCGGCGTCAGTTTCGTGATCGTATCCTACAAGATGCAATACCCCGTGCGCCACCAGGTGTTGCAGGTGGTGCGCCAAGGGTTTGCCCTGCTCGGCTGCTTCTCGCGCGCAGACGCCGAAGGCGAGCGCGATGTCGCCCAGATGCCCCTCCGGATTGTGCGGCGCGGGAAAGGACAGGACGTTGGTCGCATTGTCCTTCTGGCGAAACCGAGCGTTCAGTTCACGCACGCTTTCGTCGTCTGTCAGCAGGATGGTGACCCCGCCGCCGTCGAAGTCGATCTGGGTCAAGGCCGCGGCCGCGGCGTCCTCGACCAGCAGCTCCGCATCGGGAGCCGCCGCCAGCCACGCCTCGTCTTCGATTTCGATGTCGATCAAATCGCTCGTCCGCGCTTGGCCGCATCGGCGTCATAGGCCCGCACGATACGTTCGACCATCGGGTGGCGCACGATGTCTTCGGCGGCGAAGCGATTGATCCCGACCCCCTTCACGCCCTCCAGCAGGCTGACGGCGTGGGCGAGCCCGGAATCCGAGGCGTTCACCAGGTCGATCTGGGTCGGATCGCCCGTCACCGCCATGCGCGAGCCCTCGCCGATCCGCGTCAGGACCATCTTCATCTGCAGGCGCGTGGTGTTCTGCGCCTCATCGACGATGACGAAGGCGTGGCTGAGCGTGCGCCCGCGCAGGAAGGCGATGGGCGCGACCTCGATCTCACCCTTCTCGCGGCGGCGGCGAAACTGATCGACGCCGAGGATGTCGGTCAGGGCCTCCCAGACCGGCGCCATATAGGGATCGACCTTCTCGGTCAGGTCGCCCGGCAGGAAGCCCAGCCGCTCGCCCGCCTCGACCGCGGGGCGCGAGACGATCAGGCGTTCGACCTCGCCGCGCAGCAGCAGACCCGCGCCATGGGCGACGGCCAGGAAGGTCTTGCCTGTACCGGCGGGACCAAGACCAAACACCAGTTCGCAATTCGCCAAGGCGTCGAGATAACGAGCCTGCCCGGGGGTGCGGGGGGCGACCTGGCCGCGACGGCCGGCCGGCAATCCGCCCGGCGCCTTGGCCGCGCCGACTCGGACCTGGCCGATCGCCACGCGCACATCGGCCTCGGACACTTCCTGGCCGGCGTCGGCGCGCGCGGCCAGGGCCGAGATCACCTGCTTGGCGCCGGCGCGGGCCTTGGCGTCGCCGTCCACCGACACCCCGCCGCCAGGCGTCTCGATCAGGACGTTGAAGGCGTCTTCGATCAAGGCGGCGTGACGGCTGGATGCGCCGGCCACCGCGCGGGCGGCGGCGTCGGACAACTGGATGTATTCGGGTTTGCTCACGCGGTTTCCATTTCCAGCACACCGGCCAGACTCATCTTGCTTCCGGCCTCGATCCGAACGGGAACGATCTGGCCGATCAGGCGATCCGGACCATCGACGTGCACGGCCTGCAAATAGGGGCTGCGGCCTGACAATTGACCCGGATGACGGCCGGGCCGTTCAAACAGCACCGGCAAGACCTTGCCGGCCTGACTGGCGTTGAAGGCGCGCTGCTGCTCGTCCAGCAAGGCGTTCAGACGCGCGAGCCGCTCTTCCTTCACTTCATCGGCCACCTGGCCCGGCAGGGCCGAAGCCGGCGTGCCGGGACGGCGAGAATATTTGAAGCTGAAAGCGCCGGCGTAGCCGACCTCCCGAACCAGTTGCAGCGTCGCCTCGAAGTCGGCGTCTCGCTCGCCGGGGAAGCCGACGATGAAGTCGCCGGCCATGGCGATGTCGGGCCGTGCGGCGCGGATCTTCTCGACCAGCCGCAAATAGCTTTCAGCGGTGTGGGCGCGGTTCATGGCCTTGAGGATCTTGTCCGATCCGGCCTGCACCGGCAGGTGCAGATAGGGCATCAACTGCGGCAGCTCGGCGTGGGCGGCGATCAGATCATCGCCCATGTCGGCCGGGTGACTCGTGGTGTAGCGGATCCGGTCCAGGCCCTCGATCTTGGCCAATTGGCGCGCCAGTCCTGCCAGCCCGCCCTCTCCGGCGTAGGCGTTGACGTTCTGACCCAGCAGGGTGATTTCGCGCACGCCCTTGGCGGCCAGATCGCGAGCCTCGGCCAGGATCGTTTCGACCGGCCGCGACCACTCCCCGCCCCGGGTGTAGGGCACGACGCAGAAGGTGCAGAACTTGTCGCAGCCCTCCTGCACGGTGAGGAAGGCGGTGACGCCGGTGGGATTACGCTCCACCGGCAGGGCGTCGAACTTCTCGTCGGCGGCGAAGTCGGCCGCCAGCCGCTCACCGCGCTTGCGATGCGTGCGGGCGATCAGCTCGGGCAGCTGATGATAGGCCTGCGGCCCGACGACCAGGTCCACCGCCTGCTGGCGGATCATGATCTGCTCGCCCTCGGCCTGGGCCACGCAGCCGGCGACCACGATGGTCATCGACGCGCCGGCCTCGGCGCGAGCCTGCTTCATCTGCTTGATATAGCCGAGCTCGGAATAGACCTTTTCGGTGGCCTTTTCCCGGATATGGCAGGTGTTCAGCACCACCAGATCGGCGCCCTCGGGCTCGTCCGTCATCCCATAGCCCAGCGGCGCAAGGACGTCGGCCATGCGCTCGCTGTCATAGACGTTCATCTGACAGCCGTACGTCTTGATGTAGAGGCGCTTGGTTGGAGCGGACATGGCCGGGTTTATGGGGCTGTGGATAGGTTGGCGCAAGGCGCAGAACAGCGCGCACGCTCGCCAGCCCAGCGTCGCAACCGAATCCGGAAATCGTCCAAGATCAGCCCAAAACTCCGCCGAGGCGAAGCGCGCCGGCCCTATTTGTCGTCAAGGGGCATGCCGTAGAGCTCAAGGCGGTGATCCACCAGCTTGTAGCCAAGCTTGCGGGCGATCGCCTCTTGCAGGGCCTCGATTTCCTCATCGACAAACTCGACGACGCGGCCGGTCTTCATGTCGATCAGGTGGTCGTGGTGGACCTCGGTCGCCTCTTCATAGCGCGAACGACCATCGCGGAAGTCGTGGCGCGCAATGATGCCCGCCTCTTCGAACAACCGCACGGTCCGGTAGACCGTGGCGATGGAAATGTGCGGGTCGACCTCGTGGGAGCGGCGATAGAGTTCTTCCACATCGGGGTGGTCGTGGGCAGCCGACAACACCCGCGCGATCACGCGGCGTTGCTCGGTCATGCGCATGCCCTTCTCGATGCAGAGATTTTCAATGCGATCCACGAACGGGCTCCTCGGACTTTCAGACGACCTAAGGATAGGGCTACAGCGCCGCGCGGCCAAGGTCGAGACGCATCACGAGCGCGTCGGCCAAACCCTGTGGACCACGATCATAGTACCCGCGCCGCAGTCCCGCACGCGTGAACCCCGCCGCCTCATAGAGACCGATGGCCGCGAGATTGTCGTCGGCGACCTCCAGAAACATCGCTTCAGCGCCTGCAACGCTGGCCGCGCCGGCCGCCGCCTCGACGAGACCACGCGCCACGCCACGACGACGCGCGGCCGGCGACACCGCCAAGGTCAAGATTTCCGCCTCGCCAGCGATGGCCCGGCAGAGGATGAACGCGACAGGCGCGGCGTCCTCCGCCACCAGGGCGAACGCCCCGGGTCCAGACATCAACTCTGCGATCTCATCAACCGACCACGGATGATCAAAGGCCAGGGCGTGGACTTGCGCGAGCGCGCCAACCTCGTCGCCCAAGGCGCCGCGCAGCTTCACGCTTCGAGCGTCTTTCCGCCCGGCAGCTTGGCGTCCGGCGCGCGCAGATAGAGCGGGCGCGGCGGGACCGGCGATCGCAGCGCCGCCAGGCGCGCCACCGCCACCGGGTCGGTGACGTCGGCCTCGATGACCTTGGCCCCCGGCCGGACATCGGCCAGCAAGGCCGCGCCGGTGCCGATCAAGGTGTCGGGCGCGAATTCGGCCACGCGGGCCGCTGCGGTCTCGATCGGCAGGGCGTCCGGCGCGCTGACCGGGACCCCGTCGGAGAAGGCCTGCAGATAGACCTGACCGCGTTTTGCATCGAGCACGGCGACAACGTTCCCACGCTCGGTGTCAGCCAAGGCTTCCAAAGAGCCGATCCCGACCGCCGGGATGGAGAGCGCGGAAGCCAGGCCCTTGGCGAAGGCCAATCCGACCCGCAGACCGGTGAACGAGCCGGGACCGACGGTGACGCCAATCCGCTCAAGCTTGTCGAAGCCGAGCCCGGCCTCGGCCATGGCCTCCTGGACCAACGGCGCCAGACGCTCCTGATGGCCACGGCTCATCGGCTCGACACGGCGCGCCAAGACCTGCTCGCCGTCCACCACCGCAACCGAGCAGGCGAACAGGCAGGTGTCGATGGCGAGCACGATCATCGCGTGTTCGCCGCTGAAATTCGAGAAAGCCCCACCCTGGAGACGCCTAGAGCGTCTGCTCGACGCGCGTCACTTCGGGCACGTAGTGCTTGAGCATGTTCTCGACGCCGGCCTTCAAGGTCGCAGACGAAGACGGACAACCAGAGCAGGCGCCGCGCATATGCAACCAGACGACGCCGGTGTCGGGCTCGAAGCGATTGAACAGGATATCGCCGCCGTCCTGCGCCACGGCGGGGCGGATGCGGGTATCCAGCAATTCCTTGATCTCTGCGACCACCTGGGCGGCCTCGCCCTCATAGACCAGATCGTCGTGGCCGCCGGCCTCGCCGCCGCTTTCCTCGAACAGAGGGCGGCCCGAGGTGAAGTGATCCATGATCGCCGCCAGGATCGGCGCCTTCAGGTGCGACCAATCGTGATCAGCGTCCTTGCCCACCGTCAGAAAGTCGGTTCCGAAGAACACCCGGGTCACGCCTTCGATATCGAAAAGGTCGCGTGCAAGCGGCGAGACCCGGGCCTCGTCCATGGTCCGGAAATCGCGCGAACCCTCGGCAAGGAGTTCGCGGCCGGGAAGGAACTTCAGAACCTCGGGGTTCGGCGTGACTTCGGTCTGGATGAACATGGATGTGATGTGGCGCTTTGCCGGCCAAATCGCAAGTTTCGCGATGTCGCTAGGCCAAGTCGGCGATCTCTTCATCGGTCAGATCGCCCGGCACGACGGTCACCGGCACCTTGCGGCTCCCCCATTTCACCCCGTCCTTGGCGATGGAGGCGACCAGCGGCCCAGGGCCCCTGCCCCCGACCGCGGCGGCCAGCACCAGGATCTTGATCGACGGATCGGCGGAGATCACCTCGCGCAGGGCCGCGCGGGTGCTGTCGGCGTGCATGATGATGAATTCCGGCGGGGCGCCGGTTTCAGCCACCACGTACTCGGCCATTTTCTGCAGGATGGCCTCGGCCTCCTCACGCGCCTGCCGCTCGATCTCGTCGCGCACGCCGCTCCAATGCTCGAACACCGCCGGCTCGATGACCCGCAACAGGGCCACATGCCCCTGGGTCGAGCGCGCCCGGCGACAGGCGAACCGCAGGGCGGCCTGAAACTCCGGACTGTCGTCGGCGATGACGAGGAACTTACGTGGGCTCATGGGGTGACGGTGAGGTCTGACGCAGGCGAAGGCAACACTGAACCACCATCGTCATCCTCCGGGCTCGCGAAGCGAGATCCGGGGGACCCAATCGGCCTATCGAGTTCTGTAACTCAGCTTGGGTCCCCCGGATCGTCTTTCAGACGACCGGAGGATAACGATTGAACGTGGGCTCAGGCGCCCCAATAGCCGACGATCTTCCTCACCTCGGCCAGGGTCGGCGCGGCGGCCTCGCGGGCGCGCTCGGCGCCGGCGGCCAGCACCTTGTCGATCTCGGCCGGATCGGCCATCAAGCGGCGCATCTCAGCGCCCACCGGGCCCAGCTTTTCCACCGCAAGATCTGCGAGCTTCGGCTTGAAAGCGCCAAACCCCTGGCCGGCGAACTCGGTCAGCACTTCGGCTGAAGTGCGCCCTTCCAGCGCGGCGTAGATGCCGAGCAGGTTCAGGGCCTCCGGCCGCTCTTTCAGTTCATCAAGCGTTTCGGGCAGCGGCTCCGGATCGGTCCTGGCCTTGCGGACCTTCTGGGAGATGGCGTCGGCGTCATCCAGCAGGTTCAGCCGCGAATTGTCCGACGGGTCGGACTTGCTCATCTTGGCCGAGCCGTCGCGCAGCGACATGACCCGCGCGCCGGGGCCCTGGGTCATGGCGTCGGGCAGCGGGAAGAAGCCCGGAACCTCGAAGTCGTGGTTGAACTTGGCCGCCACGTCGCGCGTCAGCTCCAGATGCTGGCGCTGGTCCTCGCCGACCGGAACCTGGGTCGCCTTGTAGAGCAGGATGTCGGCCGCCTGGAGCACCGGATAGGTGTAGAGGCCGACGCTTGAGCGCTCCTTGTGCTTGCCCGACTTCTCCTTGAACTGGGTCATCCGGTCGAGCCAGCCAAGGCGGGCGACGCAGTTGAAGATCCAGGCCAGTTCGGCGTGCGCAGTCACGGCGGACTGCGGGAAGATCGTGGCGACCTTCGGATCGAGGCCGGCGGCCAGATAGGCGGCGGCGATCTCGCGCACCTGGGAGGCCAGCAACTTCGGGTCCTGCCACACGGTGATCGCGTGCATGTCAGCCACGAAGATGAAGGTCTCCACCTCGTGCTGCAGGCGGGCGAACTTCACCAGCGCGCCGAGATAGTTGCCAAGGTGCAGGGCGCCCGAAGGTTGGACGCCGGACAGCACGCGTTGCGGGCCCGTGTAGGCGGGGGGAGCTTGGTCGGTCATGATGATGTCAGGCTTTTGAAAAGAGGACGTGCAGGCGCGCGGCGGCGCGGCCGGTGGGCGGGATCAGGCGCTGCGCCATCGCCAAGTTTTCAGTCCGTAAGCCATGGCCCTTGCGAATAAGGCTTTCGGGGAAAAACGGCAAGCCCGTCAGAGGTCCGGCGAGACGGCGACATCGCCTGGACGGCGGCGAAGGGCCGCGCGGATTTCGGTGGGGGTGACCCCCCTGAACCCGAGCAGCAGCACGCCATAGGCCAGGACGCCGAGCGCGCTGACCGACAGCACGGCGATCTCCTTGGCCCCGAGACCGAGGAAATGTAGGTCATGCAGCGGCGCCTCGATGAAGTCCCGATTGTGGGACGCAAAGCCCATCAGCAGTCCGAACGCCGTGCTGGCCGCGACAATGCGGGCGATCCGGTTCCAGGCCACCTTGGTGGGCGTGTAATCACCTCGCTTGGCGAGCAACAGAGACATCTGCAGGACGTTCAACCACGCGGCCGCGCTGGTCGCCGCAGCGATGCCCTGGATGCCGATCACCTGGAACAGGGCTAGGCCCAGCACGATGTTCACCACCACCGAGATGATACCGAAGCGCATCGGCGCGCGGGTGTCGGCGCGGGCGAAGAACGCCGGCTGCAGCACGCGGGTCAGCACGAAGGCCGGGACGCCCCAACCGTATTGCAACAGGATCTGACCAGTCTGGCGCGCGTCCTCGACGGTGAAGGCCCCGCGGGTGAACAGCCCGTCGATCAGGAAGAACGGCATGGCCGCCAGCGCCGCGCCGGCGGGCGCCGTCAGGGCCAGCGAGAAGATGATCGCCTGGTCAGTCGCCGCCTGGGCGTCGGCATGATCCTTCGCCTGGATGGCGCTGGATAGCCGGGGCAGCAGGGCCACGCTCACCGCCACCCCGATCAGGCCGAGCGGCAGTTGGTAAAGACGCGCGGCGACTTCGGTCCATGCGCGGCCGCCCGGCACCTGGGAAGCCAGGATGCCCGAAATGAAGATGTTGATCTGCACGGCGCTGGCGGCGATTGCGCCGGGGATGGCCAGGGCGATCAGCGCCTTGATCTCAGGGCTGAGCTTGGGAAGGCGAAGCATGATCTTCGCCCCGGCCCGCCGAGCGCCCCACCACAGCAGGCCGGCCTGCAGCACGCCGGCTATGGGAATGGCGACAGAGGCGGCGAAGGCGGCCCGGATGGGGTCAGTCTGCGGAATGACCGCAGCCAGCATGACCAGGTTGAGGATGGTCGGGAAAATGCCGGTGACGATGAACCGCCGGTGGGCGTTCAGGACGCCCGAGAGCAGCGCGCCGATCGCCATGCACGGCAGATAGGGCATGCTGATCTGGGTCAGCAGGATCGCCAGTTTGAACTTGGCCGGGTCGGAGGCGTAGCCCGGATTGATGACGTACATCAGCCACGGCATGGCCAGCTGCGCGGCGATGGTCAGGCCGATCGTGGCCGCGGCCAGGGTCGCCAGGGCGTCCGAGGCGATGCGGTCGGCCTCCGCCTGCCCATCCCCGACCAGGGTCTTGGTGTAGGCCGGGATGAAGGCCGAGGAGAATGCGCCCTCAGCGAAGATCCGGCGGAACAGGTTCGGGAAAGCCAGGGCGGTGTAGTAAGCGTCGGCCGCGATGGTGGCGCTGGCCCCGAGCCGGGCGGTGAGCACCAGGTCCCGCGCCAGCCCCATGAACCGACTGATTAGCGTCAGGCCCGACAGCACCATGGAGGAGCGGATCAGGCCGCTCTTGGCGGGCGAGGATGCGGATGCGGTCACGCGGTTTGTGTGCGCTGAGCCCTAGGCCAGGGTCAAGAGCGACAAGAGCCCGCGCACTCCTATCGCGCGACGCTGGCCCTGGCCTTCTGCAGATTGGCCCGAGAGCGCGGCGGCGCGGCCTCGGCTTCGTTCAACGAGGCCATCAGATCGGCCTTCAGCGCCGCCATTCGCTTGGCGTCGGTCAGCTTTCCGCCGTTCGGCTCGGTGACATAGAAGGCGTCGACCGCGCGTTCCCCATAGCCGTCAATGTGGGCCGACAGGATCGACAGCCCGGCGTCCGATATATTGTTGGCCAGCGCCGCCAGCAGCCCCGGCCGGTCGCGGCCCGACGCCTCCACCACCGTGGAGACTTCCGAAGCGTCGTTATCGAGCATGACGGTGGGGGTGATCGAGAAGGCCGCGGCGCGACCAAAGTCCGTCACCCGGCGCGGTTCGCCCTTGGTGGCCTCGCCCCGCCCGGCCGCTTCGAGGGCCTCGGCCAAACGGCTGAGGGTGCGTGGATTGTCGGCCCCATAGGCGGCGCCGGCGCCGTCCTGGACGTAGAACACATCCAGCGCCTCGCCCTGGCCGGAGGTGAACACACGGGCTCCGACCACGTTGGCGCCGGCCGCGGTGATGGTGGTGACCAGATTGACGAACAAGCGCTGGCGGTCGGGCGCCGCGACCACCACTTCTGAAGCGTTCAGGCCGCTGCGGATCTGGCCCTGGGCCGCCGCGCCCCCGGCCTGCTCGGCGCGCCGCGCCAGGGCCGCGTGAACAAGGATTTCCTCATCGGAGAACGAAGTGAAATAGGCGTCCTCCATGGTCTGGACCCAGTCGGCGGTCGTCGGGTCGGCGGCGATCAACCGCACCCGGGCGTCATAGGCCGCGTTCTCGTGATAGCGGCGGATAGCGGCGGCGGCGTCCGAGCCGCGGCCGCCGCGGAACACCGCTTCGGTCGCGCCATAGAGCTCGCGCATCAGCTGGCCCTTCCAGCCGTTCCAGACCCCTGGCCCGACCGCGCGGATATCGGCGACGGTCAACACCAGCAGCAGGCGCAGCCGCTCGGGCGTCTCCACAATACGCGCGAAATCGACGACGGTGCGCGGGTCGGAGATGTCGCGCTTCTGGGCGTAGTCGCTCATCACCAGGTGATGCTCGACCAGCCAGGCCACCATCTCGATGCGCTTGCGGTCCAGGCCCAGACGCTCGCAGGCCTGGCGGGCGGCGCGGGCGCCGGCCTTTTCCTGGCCGCCGACCCCGCCCTTGCCGGTGTCGTGCAGCAGCATCGCCAGGAACAGCGCCTCGCGGTCGTCGATCAGCGGCATGACCGCGGTCGATAGCGGATGATCCTCGGCGAAACGCCCGTTGGCGATGTCGGCGATCACCCCGATGGCCCGCAGGGTGTGTTCGTCCACCGTATAGGAGTGGTACATGTTGAACTGCATCTGAGCGACGATGCGGCCCCACTCGGGCACGAACCGCCCAAGCACGTCGGCGTCGTTCATCATGGACAAGGTCCGCTGCGGATCGCGGCCGTGAGCAAGGATGTCCAGGAACACCTTAGCCGCCGCCGGGTCGCGCCGCACCTTCGAACCGATCAGGCCCGAACAGCGGCTGGCGGCGGTGAAGGCGTCGGGATGCAGGTCGAGGTCGCGCTGGTCGGCCAGCCGGAACAGCCGCAGCATGTTGATCGGATCGGCCTCGAAAATCTCAGGCCCATCGATGTTCAGGCGCCCGCCTTCTTCGTGGAAGCCAGGGTCGAGTTTCTTGCGCTTGGCCTTGCCGTGACCAGGAATGAGCCGCGAGAGCCCCTTCGGCTCCTGCTTGATCTGTTCGGCCTCGAGCTTGGCGGCGAACACGCGGGTCAGCGCGCCGACCTCCTTGGCGATCAGGAAGTAGCGCCGCATGAACCGCTCGACCGCCGGCGCGTCGCCGCGATCGCCATAGCCCATCCGGCGAGCGATCTCGGGCTGCAGGTCGAAGGTCAGGCGTTCTTCGGGCCGGCCGGTGGCGAAGTGAAGATGGCAGCGCACCGCCCAGAGGAAATCGAACGCCTTGATGAAGGCCGCGACCTCGCGCCGGTTGAACATGTCGAGCTGGACGAAGCCGTCCACCTGGCTGACCGGATGCAGATATTGGGCGATCCAGAACAGGGTGTTGAGGTCCCGCAGCCCGCCCTTGCCCTCTTTCACATTGGGCTCGACCATGTAGCGGCTGGCCCCTGCCCGCTCCTGGCGGACGTCGCGCTCCTTCAGCTTGGCGGCGACAAACTGGGCGGCGGTGCCCTTCACCACCTCGGCGCGGAAGCGGCGGATCAGTTCGTCGGCCAGTTGCTTGTCGCCGGTGAGCTGCCGCGCCTCCAGGATCGAGGTGCGGATCGTGTAGTCTTCGCGCGAAAGCTTGATGCACTCCTCGACCGTGCGCGAGGCGTGGCCGACTTTGAAGCCCAGGTCCCACAGGGCGTAGAGCATGTACTCGATCACGCTCTCGGTATGGGCGGTCTGCTTGTAGGGGCGCAGGAACAGCAGATCGAGATCGGAGAACGGGGCCAGGGCGCCGCGCCCGTATCCGCCGACCGCCAGCAACGCCAGGCGTTCGCCCTCGGTGGGGTTGCGGGCCCGGAACACGTGGACCGTAGTGAAGTCGTAGAGGGCGGTGACGACCTCGTCGGTGACGCCTGACAGCAGCCGCGCGGTCTCGATGCCGCCAGCGCCGTTCTCCAGCCGCTCCTTGGCGATCATCCGGCCACGGAACAGAGCCTGCTTCAGGATCTCCAGCGCGCGGCGGCGTTGCTCGGGCTCGTCGCCCACGGCGTCGAGGGCGGCGGCGGAAAGCTGGGCGCGCAGACGGACCCCGTCGACGACATATTCCAGGCGCGTTGGGCGAAGGCGTGGGGGCATGGCTTGGATATAGTCTCGGCGGCTTCGTCTGCCGAGGGCAAAGAAAAACACAGTTCAATAGCTGACGGTCGCGCGCGGCGGCGAAATGACGCGGAAACGATCAACTGCCGGTAGGACTTCGAGCTCCTTACCCATCCTTAACCGCGAAGGTTCAGGAGGACGTCGCAAGATGTTGATGCGTGAGTGTTGCGCGTTTGTGGAGCGAGTGATGACTGGGAACGGCTTGGACGGACGCCTGGAATTCATGCAGGTGACCGCGGAGACCCGCAAAACCTTGCGTTCGGCGCAGCCGCTGATCTCAGAGAACCTGCCGGCCGCGCTCGATCACTTCTACGCCCAGGTCCGAAAGACCCCCGAGACGCGCACCCACTTCCGCGACGACGGCCACATCACCAAGGCGCACAACGCCCAGCTCCGCCATTGGCAGGGCATCGCATCCGGCGAGTTCTCGGCCGACTACGCCAAGGCCGTCCAGACCATCGGCGGCATTCACGCCCGCATCGGACTGGAGCCGCGCTGGTATATCGGCGGCTACGCCCTGGTGCTGGAGCAACTGATCCGCTCGGTCATGGCTGAGCGCGCACCCGGCATGTTCGGCGGCAAGGCGAAGAACGCCGAGACCGCCGACATCATCACCGCGCTCATCAAGGGCGCCATGCTCGACATGAGCCTGGTGCTCGACGTCTATTTCGAAGCCGCCGAAGCCGAACGCCATAAGGCCGAGGCCGAACGCGCGGCCGCCGCCGCCGAACAGGCGCGTGTCGTCCAGACCCTGGCCCAGGCGCTTTCGGGCCTGGCCAAGGGCGACCTGACCGCGCGGATTGAGCGGGAACTGACCGGCGACTATGCCCAGCTCCGCGACGACTTCAACGGCGCCGTCGGCGAACTGCACGGCACCATCGCCGCGGTGGTGCGGGCGGTGTCCTCGATGACTTCGACGGTCGGCCAACTGAAGACATCCGGCGACGATCTCGCGCGCCGCACCGAAAACCAGGCCGCCTCGCTGGAACAGACCGCCGCCGCCGTCGACGAGATCACCGTGACCGTCCGTCGCTCGGCCGAAACCGCGCGGCAAACCTCGGGCGCCGTCGCCGACGCCCGGCAGGAAGCCGAACAGAGCGCCCCCGTAGTCGAGGCCGCGATCGCCGCCATGGGCCAGATCGAGGGCTCCTCCAACAAGATCAGCCAGATCATCGGGGTGATCGACGAGATCGCCTTCCAGACCAACCTGTTGGCGCTGAACGCCGGGGTCGAGGCCGCCCGCGCTGGCGAGGCCGGCCGCGGCTTTGCGGTCGTCGCCTCCGAGGTTCGGGCCCTGGCCCAACGCGCCGCCGACGCGGCCCGTGAGATCAAGGGCCTGATCACCGACTCCAGCAGCCAGGTCGCCCAAGGCGTCGAACTGGTCGGTCAAACAGGCCAGGCGCTGAACCGCATCGTCGGCCGGGTCAGCGAAGTCCACGGGCTGGTCGGGGACATCTCCACCTCGACCCAGGAACAGGCCATCGGCCTTGGCCAGGTGAACACCGCGGTCAACGAAATGGACCGCGTCACCCAGCAGAACGCCGGCATGGTGCTGGAAACCGCCAACGCCGCGGCGGACCTCGCCCGCCAGGCCGAAACCCTCACCGACCTGATCGGTCGCTTCCGCTTGGCCGAGGATGCCGTCAGGCGCCGCCGGGCGGCTTAACGCCACCCCTAAAGATCGTCATGGCCGGCCTCTTGAGCCGGCCATCCATAGACTCCGCGGTCGGAGATCTATCTGGGCGGTTCGTGTTTATGGATCACCGGGACAAGCCCGGTGATGACGATACGTGCGTAGATAACCGCTCAGACCCCCGCCTTCGCCATCAAGTCGGGCAACCGGTCTTGCCCCGTCCAGACCGCCGCGGCCCAGCCTCGGGCCTGGGCGGCCTGCACATTGGCGGCCTTGTCGTCGATGAAGAACAGCGCGCTGGGCGCGAAGCCCGTTCGGGTCTCTATCTCGCGATAGAACTCCGGCGCAGGCTTCGCATGCCCAAGCGCGGCGGCGTAGTGGATCGCGTCGAAACGGTCCTTCAGCGCCATCTTGGTCCAGAGATAATCGGCGCGCTCGTGCTCCTGCACGGTGGCCAAGTGCAGTTCGACGCCCCGCGACCGCACCAAGGCGAGTTGGTCCAGCAGGTCGTGATCCAGATGGCTGTCCTGCTCGAACCAATAATCGACCAGGACTTGGGAGGTGAGGTGCGGCGCGATCTGGGCCAGGGCTGGGGCCAACAGGTCGTGCAGGCGCGCGCGGCCATGCACCAAGTCGCCGAAGTTGGGCTTGAAGAAGGCGTTCTCAAGGTCCTCGAGCTTCAGTCCCGGGTCGGCCTCCAGATTGACGGACCATCCCTGCGGATGGGGGTGGCGAACCACCACCCCGTCGACATCGACCATCAGGGCCTTCAGCGCCACTAGAGCATTTCCTTCAGCCGGTAGAGCGCGGCCATCGCCTCGCGCGGGCTCATGCTGTCGGCGTCGAGCGCGCGCAGCGCTTCCTCGACCTGGCTTGGCCCCTTGTGCTCGGGCTCGGCGACCGAGGCGGCGAACAGCGGCAGCCCGTCGAGATGGGCCGGCGCGCCGGCCTCCCGCTCCAGCCGGTCCAGCACTTCGCGGGCGCGCACGACGACGGCGGGCGGAACCCCGGCCAGCTTGGCCACCTGCACGCCGTAGGAACGGTCGGCGGGTCCAGGTCCGGCCTCATGCAGGAAGATCAGGTCGCCGTTCCACTCCTTGGCCTTGAGCGACAGGTTGGCGACGTGAGCCAGCCGATCCTCAAGCACGGCGAGCTCATGATAGTGGGTGGCGAACAGGCCCCGGCAGCGGTTGGTCTCGTGGAGCGCCTCGGCGCAGGCCCAGGCGATGGCCAGGCCGTCATAGGTCGCCGTGCCCCGCCCGATCTCATCGAGGATCACCAGCGAGCGGGGCGTCGCCTGGGTGAGGATGGCGGCGGTCTCGACCATTTCGGCCATGAAGGTCGAGCGACCTCGCGCCAGGTCATCCCCCGCCCCCACGCGGCTGAACAACCGGTCGACCACGCCGAGCCGCAACGACTTGGCCGGGACATAGCAGCCGGCCTGCGCCAGCACCGCCAGCAGGGCGTTCTGGCGCAGGAAGGTCGATTTACCTGCCATGTTCGGACCAGTGACGATGGAAAGCCTGGCGCCCGCGACACCGGCCCCGTCGAGACGGCAGTCGTTGGGGGTGAAGGGATCGCCGGCCCGCTTGACCGCGGCCTCGACCACCGGATGGCGCGCGGCCTGGGCTTCAAACGCGGTGGAGCGGTCGATCACCGGGCGACTGGCGCCGACGTCGTCGGCCCATTCGGCTAGACCCGCGGCGACGTCGAGGCGCGAGGCGCCCTCGGCGGCGGCCTGGATCGCCGTCGCGACGCCGATCGCGGCCTCGCGCCAAGCTTCGAAGGTGGCGACCTCCATGGCCAGGGCCCGCTCGGCCGCCTGGGCGATGCGGGCGTCCAGCTCGGCCAGTTCCACGGTGGTGAAGCGCACCTGGTTGGCCAGGGTCTGGCGGTGGATGAAGGCGCCATTGAGCGGAGGCGTCATGAGCGGCTCGGCCGCCTTGGCGGAGGTCTCGACGAAATAGCCCAGCACCGCATTGTGCTTGATCTTCAGCGCCACGCCGCTCTCGGCCGCGAGCCGCGCTTCAAGCTGCAAGATCACCTTGCGGCTGTCGTCACGCAAGGCGCGGGCCTGATCGAGCTCGACACGGACACCGGCGGCGACATAGCCGCCGTCCCGGGCCTGGGCCGGAAGATCTTGTCCCAAGCCCTCGGCCAACATGCGGCGGAACTCGGCCAGGCCGGGATCGCTGAGCGGGTGAAGCCCGGCCAGCGCGCCGGCGATCTCACCCGGCGGCGGGGGATCGAGCGGCCCGGGATGGGAGAACAGTTGCGACAAAGTCTCCCCGCCGGCTAGGCCGTCGCGTAGGCAGCCGAGATCGCGCGGACCGCCACGGCCGAGCGCCAGGCGCGACAAGGCGCGGGCCATATCGCCCATGCCGCGCAAGGTTTCGCGCAGCTTCTGGCGCAGCGGCCGGCGCTCGCAGAACCATTCCACCGCGTCGAGCCGTGCATTGATGGCGGCCGGATCGAGCAGCGGCCGCGCCAACCGCGCCGACAGCAGCCGCGCGCCAGGCGCGGTGATGGTGCGGTCAATGGCGCCCAGCAGCGAGCCGTCACGCGAACCCGAAGTGCTTTTCTCGATCTCCAGGCTGGACCGGGTGGCCGGGTCGATCGACATCACGTCGGCCTGGCCCGCCCGGCGCGGCGCCGTCAGGGCCGGCAGTCGCCCGGCCTGGGTGGTTTCCAGGTGCGCGGCGATCAGGCCCAGGGCCGAAATTTCAGCGCCGGTGAGTTCGCCGAAGCCGTCCAGGGTCTCGACACCGTAGAGCCGCTTCAGACGCGCCTCCGACGCCGAAGGTTCGGCCAGGGCCGAGGCCATGGGCTGGATCAATCCGCCGACGCTCTTGAAGGTCTCGGACAGGGTTTCGTCGGCGAACAGCCGGTCAGGCACCAGGGTCTCGGAGGGACCGAGCGCAGCCAAGGCCGAGGCCAGGCCGTCGCGCGACAGCGCCATGCACTCGACCTCGCCGGTCGATAGCTCGACGGTGGCGACAGCGGCCGCGCCAGCCCGCACGGCCACGGCGGCCAGGCGGTTGGAGCCTCGGGCGTCCAGCAGGCCGTCCTCGGTCAAGGTGCCCGGCGTCACCACTCGGACGACGTCGCGACGCACCACCGACTTGTAACCGCGCTTCTTAGCCTCGGCCGGGTCTTCCATCTGCTCGCAGAGCGCGACCTTGAAGCCTGCGCGGACCAGCTTGGCCAGATAGGCTTCGGCCGCATGCACCGGCACGCCGCACATCGGGATCGGCGCGCCGCCGTGGTTGCCGCGCGCGGTCAGGGTGATGCTCAGCGCCGCCGAAGCCTTCTCAGCGTCCTCGAAGAACAGCTCGTAGAAATCTCCCATGCGGAAGAACACCAACGCGTCGGGCTGGCGGGCCTTGGCCTCGAAGAATTGGGCCATGACCGGCGTGGCGCCGGCGGGATCGGGGAGCGTGGGAGACGGGGCGTTCATGAGTGGGCCGAAGCTAACGGCGCCCGCGCCCGGCGTCAGCCCCCATTGGAGCCGCAGCCCCCTTGAACAGCGCCCTCCAGGGCCCAAGTATCGATTCAGGAGCATCCGTTGCAGCACGTCATCTTCCCCGCCGGACCAGGCGACGCCGAGGATCTCGCGCGCGTGCACATCCAGTCGTGGCGAGAGACCTATCAAGGCCTGCTGCCGGACTCGTTCCTCAACCGCATGACAGTCCCGGTCTATGCGCGCCGCTTCGCCGCCAGCCTGATCAGGCCAGGTGAAAAGGAAGCCACCCTGGTCGCCGCCGACCGCTCAGGGCTGGTGGGCTACGCCGCAGGCGGCCCGTCCCGGTCCAAGCGGGCGGGCGAGGCTGAGGTCACCACGCTATATGTTCTGCGCACCGCGCAGGGCTATGGACTGGGGCGGCGGTTGCTGTGCGACATCGCCCGCGTCTTCGCGGCGAACGAGGCCACCTCGCTGATGCTGTCGGTCCTGCGCGACAACATCCCGGCCCGCGGCTTTTACGAACATCTGGGCGGCCAGGCTGAGGCTCCTCGACGCGAACCCGGCCCTGGTGGCGTCACCTATGAGGTCAGCTATCGCTGGCCCGACATCCGGATGCTGACCAAGACCGCCTGACGCGGCCTCGGCCTCTCAGGAATGGGGCGTGCTGGCGATCAGGGCCCGGGCCATCCGCCGCATCACCCGCTCGGCGACCTCGCGCGACAGCCCCTGATCGTCCCGCAGGCGCCGCCATGCGTCGAAGCTGAGCGCCAGGTCGAGCGCCGAGGCCAGGTCCGCGTCATCGGGCAGCAAGCCATCGAGGTGGCCTAGCAGCAAGGCGCGCTGGGCGACGATGAACAGCCGGTGGGTTTCCTGCAGTTCCGAAGACCGCGCCCGGTGCATGTCGGCGAACGCCTTGGGCCGCGCCATTTCCTCGAAGATCTGCGCCCGGCGCCCAACCAGCAGGTCGAGCCGCTCGGCCAAGGCGCCGGTGACGGGCTCGGCCAGAATGGGGGCCAGACGCTCGGCCATGGTTTTTTGGAGGCCCCGGTAGAGGCCGTCGACGTCGCTGAACAGGCGAAAGACTGTCCGCACCCCGACGCCGGCCTTGGCGGCCACGGCTTCGGCGGAGGGTTGGGTCTCGCCCTCCTGCAACAGGTCGATCATCGCCTCAAGGATGCGGGCGCGACTGGCGACCGTGCGGGCGCGGCGGCCATCGACGGGCGGGGCGAGCGTTTCGGCGTCCAGGTCTGCGGTCATCGCCCTCTGGATAACCCGTGGCGCAGGCCAGCGCATGCGATTTGACGCGGGCCTCAATATAATGGCATTAATCGTGCCAATATATTCCGTGGGAGGATGCGATGGCTGCCAATCGGACGCGGCGTTTAGCTTGGCTGGCGGGCGGGGCTTGCCTCGTGGCGATCCTCGGCGGGCTCTATCTGGCGCGGGGCGAGATCGCCCTGGCCGTCACCACCCGCGTCGCCAACAAGGCGATGGCGACCAACCTGACCAAGGAGCTGCCTGACGGGCTGCACGCGGTGGTCTGCGGCTCCGGGTCGCCGCTCGCCGACACCACCCGGGCGGGACCCTGTCTGACGGTGGTCGCCGGGCGCCGCGTGTTCGTGATTGACGCCGGCGAAGGGTCGGCCGAGGTCCTCAACAGCATCGGCCTGTCGCCCGGCCTAGTCGAGGCGGTGTTCCTGACCCACTTCCACTCCGACCACATCGACGGCCTGGGCGCCCTGGCGATGCAACGGTGGGTGTCGGGTGCGGCGCTGGCGCCCCTGCCCCTCTATGGCCCACCCGGCGTGGAGAGCATCGCGGCGGGTTTCAACGAAGCTTATCGCCAGGATTCCACCTACCGGGTCGCCCATCATGGAGCCGCGACCGTTCCGCCAAGCGGCTTTGGCCTGACCGCGCAGCCGTTCGCCGAGCCCGGTCCTGACGGAAAAGTGGTTTTCGAGGAGGGTGGGGTGAAGATCACCGCCTTCGCGGTCGATCACAGCCCGGTCCACCCGGCCGTAGGCTACCGCTTCGACTACAAGGGCCGCAGCCTGGTGATCTCAGGCGATACGGCGAAGAGCTTGGCGGTGGAGAAGACCGCGCGCGGCGCCGACCTGCTGGTGCATGAGGCGCTATCGCCGCGGCTGGTCGCCATCCTGCGCGAGGCTGCGCAAAAGGCCGACCGGCCCAATGTCGCCAAGCTGATGGCCGACATCCCCGACTATCACGCGACCCCGCAGGAAGCTGCGCAAGCGGCGCAGACTGCAAAGGTCGGGGCGTTGATGCTGACGCACATGGTTCCGCCGCTGCGGATGCGAGCGCTTGAGGGACCGTTCCTCGGGAACGCCCGCCGCATCTTCGATGGGCCGCTTTGGGTGGCGCGCGACGGCGACGTCGTGTCCCTGCCGGCCGGCGGCAAGGACATTGACCTCAAGCGCTAGCGGCCCGGCGAGGCGATCGCCGGCGTGTTAGGCGCCGGTGACGTCTTCCCAGAAGCGCTTCGCCTTGCCGATGAAGTTGGCCGACTTCGGATGCTGTTGCTCGCCGCAGATGTCGGAGAACTCGCGCATCAGCTCCTTTTGACGCGCGGTCAGCTTGGTCGGGGTCTCGACGAACAGCTCGACCACCAGGTCGCCACGCTCACGCGAGCGCAGAGAAGGCATGCCGCGACCCTTCAGGCGGACCGTACGGCCGGTCTGGGAGCCTTCCGGCACCTTGACCTCGATCTTGCAGTTTCCGTCGCAGTCATCGCCGCCCATCAGGCACGGCGCCTCGATGTCGCCGCCCAGGGCTGCGACCGCCATCGGCACCGGCACGGTGCAGAGCAGGTCCAGACCTTCGCGGTCGAAGAGGTCGTGCGGTCTCACCGACAGGAAAATGTAGAGGTCGCCACGCGGACCGCCGCGCGCGCCAGCGTCGCCTTCGCCGGCCAGCCGGATCCGGGCGCCGTCGTCGACACCAGCCGGGATGCGGACCTGGAGCGTGCGCTCCTTCCGCAATTGGCCGTGGCCGTGGCATTCCTGGCAGGGATCGAGCACCAGACGGCCCGAGCCGCCGCAGCGCGGGCAAGCCCGCTCGATCGAGAAGAACCCTTGGCTGGCCCGCACGCGGCCGGCCCCGCCGCAGCTTCCGCAGACTGTAGGGCTGGTCCCGGGCTTGGCGCCCGAACCATCGCAGCTTTCGCAGTTGATCGAGGCCGGGACCGTGATCTCCACCTCGGAGCCGGCATAGGCCTGCTCAAGGGTGATCTCGAGGTCATAACGCAGATCCTGGCCACGGGCCGGTCCGCTACGCTGGCGGCCGCGACCACCGAACATGTCGCCAAAGACGTCGCCGAACACCTCGCTGAAGATGTCGTTTACGTCGTGGAACTGGCCGTTGCCACCACCACCGCCGCCGCCCGAACCGTTGACGCCCGCATGACCAAACCGGTCATAGGCCGCCCGCTTCTGGGGGTCGGAGAGGATCGAATAGGCCTCGTTGATTTCCTTGAACCGCCCCTCGGCTTCCTCGCAACCGCCATTGCGGTCGGGGTGATGCTCCATGGCCAGCTTTCGGAATGAAGCTTTCAGCGCGCCGTCGTCGGCGCTCCGCTCCACGCCGAGGATCTCGTAATAATCCCGCATGCTATGTTCAGGCGTTCAAAGTTGATCTGAATATTGAAGTGGGATGATCCCCGCTCGACCGCAAGGCTTCAGCCAGTAGGGATCGAGCGGAGATTTCCATTTCGGTCGCGCCGCCCATGGCGGCCTTCTCGCAAGAATTGCCAGAGACCGCCATCGGGCGAAACGTCACGCCGATTTCTTCTTGTCGTCGTCGTCGTCGCCGACTTCCTCGAACTCGGCGTCGACCACGTCATCGTCGGCGCCAGCCGTTTCCGGCTGATCGTCGGTTCCGCCCTGTTGAGCGGCGTACATCGCCTCGCCGAGCTTCATCGAAGCCTGGATCAGCGTCTGGGTCTTGGCCGAGATCGCGTCGGAGTCTTCGCCTTCAAGAGCCGACTTCAGATCGGCCAGGCCGGTCTCGATGGCTTCCTTGTCGGCGCCGGCGACCTTGTCGCCGTGTTCGGCCAGGGCCTTCTCGGTCGAGTGGACGATGGCCTCGCCTTGGTTCTTGGCTTCAACCAGGGCCTTGCGCTTTTCGTCGTCGGCTTTGTTGGCCTCGGCTTCCTGCACCATCTTTTCGATGTCGGCGTCCGAGAGACCGCCATTGGCCTGGATGCGGATCGACTGCTCCTTGGCCGTAGCCTTGTCGCGAGCCGACACGTTCACGATGCCGTTGGCGTCGATGTCGAAGGTGACCTCGACCTGCGGCACGCCGCGCGGGGCCGGCGGAATGCCGACCAGGTCGAACTGACCCAGCATCTTGTTGTCGTGCGCCATCGGGCGTTCGCCTTGGAACACGCGAATGGTCACGGCCGACTGGTTGTCGTCAGCGGTCGAGAAGGTCTGCGAACGCTTGGTCGGGATGGTGGTGTTGCGTTCGATCAGCGGAGTGAACACCCCGCCCAGGGTCTCGATGCCGAGCGTCAGCGGCGTGACGTCGAGCAGCAGCACGTCCTTGACGTCGCCTTGCAGAACGCCAGCCTGCACCGCAGCGCCCAGCGCCACGACTTCGTCCGGGTTCACGCCCTTGTGGGGCTCACGACCGAAGAACTCCTTCACGGTGTCCACGACCTTGGGCATGCGGGTCATGCCGCCGACCAGGATCACTTCGTCGATGTCGGACTTCTTCAGGCCCGCATCCTTCAGCGCCTGCTCGCAGGGGCCGACGGTGCGCGCGATCAGATCCTCGACCAGGGCTTCGAGCTTGGCGCGCGAAAGCTTGATGTTGAGGTGCAGCGGACCCGAGGCGTTCATCGAGATGAAGGGCAGGTTCACTTCGTACTGGGGAACCGACGAGAGTTCCTTCTTGGCCTTCTCGCCTTCTTCCTTCAGCCGCTGAAGGGCCAGCTTGTCGTTCCGCAGATCGACGCTGGTCTCCTTCTTGAACTCATCGGCGAGGTACTCGACGATGCGCATGTCGAAGTCTTCACCGCCGAGGAAGGTGTCGCCGTTGGTCGCCTTCACCTCGAAGACGCCGTCGCCGATCTCCAGGATCGAGACGTCGAAGGTGCCGCCGCCCAGGTCGTAGACGACGATCTTCTTGCCGTCGTTCTTGTCCAGGCCGTAGGCGAGCGCCGCGGCGGTCGGCTCGTTGATGATGCGCAGGACTTCCAGGCCGGCGATCTTGCCGGCGTCCTTGGTCGCCTGACGTTGGGCGTCGTTGAAATAGGCCGGAACCGTGATGACGGCCTTCTCGACCTTTTCGCCGAGATGCTGCTCAGCAGCTTCCTTCATCTTCTGCAGGATGAAGGCCGAGATCTGCTGGGGCGAATAGTCCTTGCCGTGGGCTTTCACCCAGGCGTCGCCGTTCGGACCCTTGACGATCTCGTAGGGCACCATGTGCCGATCCTTCTCGACCACCGGGTCGGAGAAGCTGCGGCCGATAAGGCGCTTGATGGCGAACAGGGTGTTGGACGGGTTGGTGACAGCCTGGCGCTTGGCCGGCTGGCCGACGAGGCGTTCGCCGTCGTCGAGGATGGCGACAACCGACGGCGTGGTCCGAACGCCTTCAGCGTTCTCGATCACTTTCGGCTGCTTGCCGTCCATGATGGCCACGCACGAATTGGTCGTGCCCAGGTCGATGCCGATGATCTTGCTCATATCGAGTCTTGCTCGCTCCTGAATGGCGGACGCCGGTTGAAGGGCCTTCGAGTGAAGCACCCCGTTTCTTATCGACGTCCCCGGTTCGAATAAGGGCTCGGCCGGTTAACCCACGGGGAAACCGGCGTCGAGTCGCGATATGGGATCACCTGCGATCCCTGCAAGGGCGTAATGCCCCTATATCTTGCGGGGTCTTCACCCCAGGCGTCCAGGCCAAGCTTCTAAAATCCTTGCATAAGCTTGGGTGTCGTAGGGCGCCGCGCCGCCTCCAGCGGCCAGGTAGGCGTGCTGAACGACCATCGCCTGCTGCTCGATATTGAGTTGCGAAAAATTTCGCCCATCGGCCAGATCGTAGGCATAGGCCGCCTGTCCGTCCCCCGCCTTCAGCTTGGCCAGGGGCAGAAACACCCCCGTCTGAGCCTGCCAGACATGGGTCAATTCGTGGATCAGGACCGAGCGCAGCCATAACGGGGCGTCGGCGAAATCGGCCATGGCGGAGGTTGAGGGCCAAATGATCAGCCGACCGTTTGGGACGAAAGGTCGCGGCCAGAACGGCAGGCTGAAAAGCCTGACCCTGCGGGCGTCCAGCTCGTCGCCGAAGACATCGGCGCACGCCGCGCGCTCTCCTGGCGTCAGGGACCGCCATCTCATGGGCGCCATGCGCGGATCGTGAGCAGAGTGGGCCATTGCGCCTATATGAGACCGCATGAGCCTTTCGACGACCACAGGATTTCGACTGCTGCCCGGCCGCCTGTCGCCGCAGGCCCAGGTCGATCTGTTGGCGCAGGTGCTGGCGCGGGTCGAACAGGCGCCCCTGGTCCATCAGGTGACGCCCGGCGGAAAGCCGATGAGCGTGGCCATGACCAGCCTTGGATCCCTGGGCTGGACCACCGACGCGGCCGGCTACCGCTATGAGCCACGCCATCCGGTCACTGGCCAGGCGTGGCCCGATATTCCCCAGGTCCTGCTGGATCTCTGGGCCGAACTCGCCGATCCCGACGTTCCGCCCGACGCTTGCCTGATCAATTTTTATAACGCCGAGGCCAAGATGGGCCTGCATCAGGATTTGGACGAGGCCGAACTGACGTTTCCGGTGCTGTCGGTTTCACTGGGCGACACCGCCGTATTCCGCATCGGCGGGGTCAAGCGGTCCGATCCCACCCGGTCTGTGAAGCTGGCGTCGGGCGATGTCTGCCTGCTGGCGGGCGAGGCGCGGCTATTCCACCACGGCGTCGACCGGATCCTGGCCGGATCCTCGCGGCTGCTCCCCAGCGGCGGTCGCATCAACCTGACCCTGCGCCGGGCGGCGCCGACGAGGGCCTAGCGCGAAACTCAGTAAGGCGGCTGTTCCGGCGGCGGGGTGAGGCCGTCGATCAGGTCGCCGACCCGGTCTTCGTCGGCGGAGGGGACTGCGGGAGCCTTAGGTGCAGGCGTGACCGGCGGCGCGACGGGGACCGGGGTCACCGGCGCAAGCTCCTCGACCTTTTCCTCCGGCTTTTCCTCGACCTTCGGAGGCTCTGGCTCCAGCTCCGAGGGCGTGAGCACCAGGTCGTCCAGGGGCTGGGCATCGGTGGCCTGCAAGGCGGGGCCGCCCGTGGCGCTTTCGCCCGGCAACCGCGCCCGCTCCGGAGCGCCCCGAACGCCAAGCACGAACCCGCCGACAGCGCAGATGGCGAGGATGACGGCGACGACCCGCAGGACGCTTCGAGGCATGGTCCACATGCTGGCGAACCTAGTGTGGGTTTGGACAAACGAAAACTGGATTTCCGCCGCGCTCGAGAGGGCGCCCAGAAAACACACGCCCCAACGTCCGGCTTGGTAAACGCCTCTTAACCCTCGGGCGTCCAAACATGGGATTTGCAGAACTGGGGATCGGGCGATGGCGCGAGTGGCGCGGAAAACGGGTGTTGAGCTGGGGCTGCACATTGCGAGCCTCGCCTGGACCCATCCGGCTACGGCGCGGTTGCGCGGCGGGATCATCGCGGCGGCCGGCATCGCCCTGGCCATCGCGCTGGCGACCTACAACGCCTCCGACCCCAGCCTGAACGCCGCCTCGGCGCTGTCGCCTTCCAATGTGCTCGGCGCCCCCGGGGCGACGGCGGCCGATATCGGTATCCAGTCCCTCGGGCTCGCGGCCGGCGTCGCGGCCCTGCTCATGGTCGTGTTCGGTCTGGGCCGGGCGACCACCCCTCAGCCAGATCAGAACCGCAAGAAGCTGCGCATCCGCGCTCTGGTCGGAACGCTGGGCGTCCTGGCTCTGGCCGGCCTGCTGGCCGCGCCCCCCGCCCCGGCGGCTTGGCCGCTGGCCAAGGGGCTTGGCGGCTTCTGGGGCGACGGGGTGCTGCACGGCTTGGCCAGCGTCTTTTCCTACGCCCACATCCCCGGCGGCGGCATCTTCGCCGCGACCCTGCTGGCGATAGCTGCGGCGGCCGGCATCGGCTACGCCATCGGCGTGCGCCGCGCCGAACTGCAGGCCAGCATCGACTGGGTCAAAGCGACCTTGCGCCAGCAGGCCGCCGCTCCCGCCCGAGCGCCGACCGCCAAGCCCACCCGAGCCTCTGTCGCGCGCCGCGCCAAGGCCGCCGAAGCTGCGCCCGCCGCGGCTCGCGCC
>JAVBXP010000080.1 GCA_030824495.1 bacterium | reverse complement strand
CCCCCACCGCGCCGGCCGGCGTGGCGCGCGGCGCGACGAATACGGACTGTGGGCGTGGCCGGCGCGAGGCCGCTTCCACGAGGGTCGCCGGATCGCGTCGAGTGCTCAGTTGCAACGCCATGCTTGTCTCCTTGTCGGTCGCGCCGAGCCTAAACCCGACCACGGCCTCGGGGCTAGCGGTGCGTCAGGGTGGTCATGACCAGTTCACGGCGAAAATCGAAGCCGAGCGCCTGATAGAGAGCGATGGCCCCGGTGTTGTGGGCGTAGGAGTGCAGGAACGGGATCTCGCCGCGGCTGCGAATGCGCGCGGCGACCTCCAGCATCAGTCCAGCGGCGTAGCCCCGCCCGCGATGATCGGGATGGGTGCAGACGCCGCTGACCTCGGTATGGCCTGGAGGGCGCATGCGCTCTCCGGCCATGGCCACGAGCCGGCCGCCGTCCTTGACGCCGACAAAGCGGCCGAGCTGGTGCGTGCGGGCGAAGAAGGGGCCGGGTGCGGTGAGCGTGGCCAGCGCCAGCATCTGAGGCGCATCGGCCTCGGTCAGGTCTTCGAAGGCGAAGGCCGCCACGCCGATCTGGTTCGGTTCGTCGGCCACCATCTGCCAGCAGATGGCGCTGGTGCGGACGGCGACGCCTGGAATAGGCGGTGGCCCCTCGGCCTCGACCAGGGCGACATCGCCATGGGTGGCGACCAGGGCCGAGAGATCGGCGAGGCTGGCGGGCGCGTCATCGCGCATGGCGGCGAAAAGGCCGTAATCGGGAGCGAAACGCAGGGCCGCGCCCTGTTTCAAGGCAAAGTCGGACTGGCGCCCCGTCAGCGCGGACCAGACGGGGCGGTCGAGGGGATGATCACTACTCATCCCCCTTCCCTAGCGTGAGGCGGCCGTGGGTGTCATCACGGCCAAGCGTGGCCGGGACAGCGAACCCTAGCGGTCCTTTTCCATGCCGCCGACGGCGGCTTGGGCGGCGGCCAGGCGGGCGATCGGAACCCGGAACGGCGAGCAGCTGACATAGTCCAGGCCGATCCGCTCGCAGAACTCGATCGAGGCCGGATCGCCGCCATGCTCGCCGCAGATGCCGAGCTTGACGTCCGGGCGGACGGCGCGGCCGCGCTCGGTGGCGATGCGGATCAGGTCGCCAACGCCTTCCTGATCAAGGCTGACGAAGGGGTCCTTTTCGAAGATGCCCTTCTCCAGATAGGCGTTCAGGAACCGGCCGGAGTCATCGCGGCTGATGCCGAAGGTGGTTTGGGTCAGGTCGTTGGTGCCGAAGGAGAAGAACTCGGCGTTTTCGGCCAGGTCGCCGGCGCGGATGGCCGCGCGCGGCAGCTCGACCATGGTGCCGACCTGATACTCGATCTTCTGGCCACGCTCCTTGATCACCGCCTGGGCGACGCGGTCGGTGAGCACGCGCAGGTACTTCATCTCTTCGCCCTTGGCGACGAGCGGGTGCATGATCTCCGGGATCGGGGCGGTCTTGCCGCTTTCGGCGATCTCGCAGGCGGCCTCGAAGATCGCCCGGACCTGCATCTCGTAGATTTCAGGATAGGACACTCCGAGGCGGCAGCCGCGGTGGCCGAGCATCGGATTGGTCTCGTGCAGTTCCTTAGCCCGGCGCATCAGCTTGGCGGCGTCCAGACCGGTCGACTTGGCCAGGCCTTCGAGGTCGGCCTCGGTGTGGGGCAGGAACTCGTGCAACGGCGGGTCGAGCAGCCGGATGGTGACCGGCAGGCCTTCCATGATGTTGAAGATCTCGACGAAGTCGTTGCGCTGCATCGGCAGGATCTTGGCCAGGGCCGTGCGGCGGCCGGCCTCGTCGTCGGCGAGGATCATCTCGCGAACGGCGGCGATGCGGTCTTCGTCGAAGAACATGTGCTCGGTGCGGCAAAGACCGATGCCCTCGGCGCCGAACTGGCGGGCCATACGGGCGTCGAGCGGGGTTTCGGCGTTGGCGCGAACCTTCAGGCGGCGGGTCTTGTCGGCCCATTCCATCAGGGTGGCGAAGTCGCCGGTCAGCTCAGGCTCAATCATCTTCACGGCGCCGGCGAGGATTTCGCCCTTGGAGCCATCGACGGTGATGATTTCGCCGGCCTTGTAGGTGCGGCCGCGCACGCGCAGCTCGCCGATCTTGCCGTCGATCTGCAGTTCGCCGGCGCCGGAGACGCAAGGACGGCCCATGCCGCGCGCCACCACGGCGGCGTGGCTGGTCATGCCGCCGCGGGCGGTGACGATGCCGCGAGCGGCGTGCATGCCGTGGATATCCTCTGGCGAGGTCTCGTCACGCACCAGGATGACCGACTCGCCGGACGACCCCAGGCGCTCGGCCTCGTCGGAATTGAAGACGATCTTGCCGGTCGCCGCGCCGGGCGAGGCCGGCAGGCCGGTGGTGATCACGTCGCGAGGGCTGGCCGGGTCGATGGTCGGATGGAGCAACTGGTCGAGGCTGCCGGGTTCGACCCGCATCACCGCCTCTTCCTTGGTGATCAGGCCCTCGCTGGCGAGATCCACGGCGATCTTCAGCGCCGCCTTGGCGGTGCGCTTACCGTTGCGGGTCTGGAGCATATAGAGACGCCCCTGCTCTACCGTGAACTCGATGTCCTGCATGTCGCGGTAGTGGTGCTCGAGCTTCTCGACCACCGCCTTGAACTGCAGGAAGACCTCGGGCAGCGCCTCTTCCATCGAGGGGGCCTTCTCGCCCATCTCCTCGCGGGCGATCTTGGTCAGCGCCTGCGGGGTGCGGATGCCGGCGACCACGTCCTCGCCCTGGGCGTTGATCAGGAACTCGCCATAGAGACGTGCTTCACCGGTCGAGGGATTGCGGGTGAAGGCCACGCCGGTGGCGGAGCTGTCGCCCATATTGCCAAACACCATCGACTGGACGTTGACGGCCGTGCCCCAGCTTTCCGGAATGTCGTGCATGCGGCGATAGAACTTCGCCCGGTCGTTCATCCAGCTGGCGAACACCGCGCCGATGGCGCCCCAAAGCTGGAGGTGCGGATCCTGCGGGAAGGGCTTGCCCAGCTCGCGCTGAACGGCGTCCTTATAATCGGAGACCACGCGTTCCCAATCGTCGGCCGAAAGGCCGGTGTCGACGGTGACGTCCAGGCGCTCCTTATGTTCGTCGAGGATCTCTTCGAACATGTGGTGATCCAGATCGAGGACCACGTTGGAGTACATCTGGATAAAGCGACGATAGCTGTCGAAGGCGAAGCGGCGGTCACCAGAAAGCTTGGCCAAGCCCGCGACGGTCTCGTCGTTGAGGCCAAGGTTTAGCACCGTGTCCATCATGCCAGGCATCGAGGCCCGGGCGCCCGAGCGCACGGAGACGAGCAGCGGATTGGCCGGATCGCCGAAGGTCTTGCCCGTGAGCTTCTCGACGGTGGCCAGACCGGTCAGGACCTGGTCCTTCAGCTCGGCCGGGTACTGCTTTTCGTTCGAATAGTAGTGGACGCAGGCTTCGGTGGTGATGGTGAAGCCCGGAGGAACCGGCAGGCCGAGCGAGGACATCTCGGCGAGATTGGCCCCCTTCCCGCCCAGCAGGTTCTTCATCGAGGCGTCACCATCGGCGCTTCCGCCGCCGAAGGAATAGACCCAGCGCGACTTGGTCAGCGTATCGGTCGACATTCCTTGAGGCCTCCTTAGCCCGTCACTTGTGAGAAGTCCGCGACCCGTTCCATCAGATCGCGAACCTGCACGAGAAGACGCAGGCGGTTTTCACGTTCCGCCGCGTTTTCCGAATTTACCAATACACCTTCGAAGAAGGCGTCCACGGGGCCGCGCAGTGCCGATAGTGCACGCATGGCGCCTGCGAAATCCTCATCCTGCAACGCACGCGCCACCGGAGCCTCGGCGCCGGACAGAGCCGCGATAAGATCGCCCTCCTCCTTCGGTGCGCCAGGCATGGCGACAGCGGGGCCGGCGGGCAGTGCGCCCTTCTTCTCTTCGGCCTTCAAGATGTTGCCGGCGCGCTTGTAGCCGGCGAGCAGGTTCGGGCCATCGGCGCCGGTCAGGAAGCCGTCGAGGGCCTCGACCCGCGCGACGATCCGCACCAGATCGTCGTCGCCGAGCGCAAAGACCGCGTCCACCAGGTCGTGCCGCTTGCCCTGATCGCGCAGGGCGACCTTCAGGCGGTCGGCCAGGAAGCTCAGCACCTCGTCGGCCACGACCGCATAGGGGCGGAACTCGTACTGGACCTCGCCTTCCGGCGCCTCGCCGGCCTGGGCCGTGCGGTCGAAGCGGATGTCAAAGTCCTCGTCGGTCGAAACGACGTAGGGCTTGCCTTCCAGCAGCGCGGCCTCGAACTCGCCGACATAGGTCTGGAAGACCTCGAACGGGGCGCGCGACTTCGGGCCGAGATAGCCCGTGGTTCGGCGGGTCGAGACATAGAGCGCGCGGCCCGGATCGACGTAGCAGCGCAGCGACTTGTACCAATCGGCGACAAGTTCGCGCACCGGGGCGCGGGCCTCGGACCCCAGCAGGATGCGGATCACGCCGAGCGCGGCGCGGCGCAGGGCGTAGGGGTCGCGCGAACCGGTCGGCTTTTCGTCGATGGCGAAGAAGGCCGTCAGGGTGTCGAGCTTCTCGGCAATGGCCACGGCCATGGTCACCGGGGTGTCCGGCGCTTCATCGCTGGCGCCGACCGGACGATAGTGATCGCGGATGGCGTCGGCGACGACCGGGCTGATCTTTTCCTCACGCGCGTAATAGCCGCCCATCAGGCCTTGAAGCTCGGGGAACTCGCCGACCATGCCGGTCGCAAGGTCCGCCTTCGACAGGCGCGCGGCCAGGACCGCCTTGGAGACGTCGGCGCCGACGCGCGGCGCGATGGCTCCGGCCAGGATCTCCAGGCGCTCGACCCGTTCGGCCAGGGTGCCGAGCTTGGCGTGGAAGGTCACGCCGCTAAGCTTCTCGAGGCGCTGTTCCAGAGTGACCTTGCGGTCCTCGTCCCAGAAGAATCGGGCGTCCTTCAGACGCGCCGACAGCACCTTGCCGTTGCCGCGGGCGATTTCCTTGCCCGCGTCGGCTGCTTCGATATTGGCCACGGTCAGGAAGTGCGGGGCGAGCTTGCCGCTCGCCGGATCGCGGACCGCGAAATACTTCTGGTGCGTGCGCATGGAGGTGCGGATCACCTCGGGCGGCAGGTCCAGGAAATCGGGGTCCATGTCGCCCAGGATCGGGGTCGGCCATTCGGCCAGGCCCGCGACCTCGTCCAGCAGGCCGTCGTCATCGACCAATTCCAGATTGCGCGCGAAGCACAGGGTGCGCGCGCCGTCCATGATCTTGTCCTTGCGCTCCTCGGGGTCGAGGATGACGAAGTGGGCCGCCAGCTTGTCGCGATAGCTGTCGAAGTCCTTCACCTTGAAGGGCTTGCCCGATCCCATGAACCGGTGGCCCTCGGTGACGTCGCCGCTCTCGATACCGTCGATGGAGAACGGCACGACTTCGCCGTTGAAGATGAAGACGATGCGCTTCAGCGGGCGGACCCAACGCAGCGTGCCCCGGCCCCAGGTCATCGACTTGGGCCACGGGAAGCTGCGGATCACCTGATCGAGGATCTCGGCCACGATCTCGGCGGTCGGACGGCCGGCGCGGTGGATGTGGGCGAACCAGACGCCGTCCTTCTCCACCAGCTTGTCGCGGGTCAGGCCGGTCGAGCGCAGGAAGCCTTCGATGGCCGCGTCAGGCGCGCCGACGCGCGGGCCCTTACGGTCCTCATGACGGTCGCCCTGGGCGATCGGCAGGCCCTCGGCCACCAGGGTCAGGCGACGCGGACCGGAGAAGGTCTTCAGGCCTTCCGGCAGCAGGCCCTCGGCGGCCAGGCGCTCGCGGACCATACGGTCGAAATCGCGCGCGGCCTGCACCTGCATACGGGCGGGGATCTCTTCAGAGAAAAGTTCGATCAGCAGTTGGGGCATGTTCAGGCCTTCACCGTCTCGGCGTCGGACTTCACGGCGTTGCCGCCCTCGTTCTCGACCCAGGCCTCGGCGCACATCTTGGTCAGGTCGCGGATGCGGCCAATGTAGCTTTGACGTTCGGCCACGGCGATCGCGCCGCGAGCGTCCATCAGGTTGAACAGGTGGCTGGCCTTCAAGACGTGGTCATAGGCCGGCAGCACGGTGCGCTGGCCCTGGGGACCGCGGCCCTCCAGCAGGCGCGGCACCTGGCGTTCCATGTCCTCGAACTGACGCTTCAGCGTATCGACATCATAGAGGTGGAAGTTGGCTTCCGACTGCTGGCGCTCGTTCTCCAGGAACACCTCGCCATAGGTCATGGGCGCGGGGCCGTCCGGATCGTTGAAGGCCAGGTCGGTGAAGTGGTCGACGTTCTGGATGTACATGGCCAGGCGTTCCAGGCCGTAGGTAAGCTCGCCCGCCACCGGCCAGACGTCGATGCCGCCGACTTGCTGGAAGTAGGTGTATTGCGTGACTTCCATCCCGTCGCACCAGACTTCCCAGCCAAGGCCCCAGGCGCCGACGGTCGGGTTTTCCCAGTCGTCCTCGACAAAGCGGATGTCGTGCAGGCGGGTGTCGAGGCCGATCGCCTCCAGCGAACCCAGATAGAGTTCCTGCAGGTTGTCGGGGTTTGGCTTCAGGATAACCTGGTACTGGTAGTAGTGCTGCAGCCGGTTGGGGTTCTCGCCATAGCGGCCGTCGCCGGGCCGCCGCGAGGGCTGAACATAGGCCGCGCGCCACGGCTTGGGTCCCAGAGCGCGCAGCACGGTGGCCGGGTGCAAGGTCCCCGCCCCTACCTCCACGTCATGTGGCTGTAGAATCACGCAGCCCTGACGGCTCCAATAGTCGTGTAATTTCAGGATAAGGTCCTGAAACGATAGAGGCTTTTTGGCTGACATAAGGCTGGTTTCGCAGGCGCAAAAAAAGTCGGCGGACCATAGGGCCCGCCGACCTTCCCTTCAAGGCGGAAAGCCTTGCTCTATTTGCCTTGGGGTTTGGTGTTGCGCCCGGTCGCCGAGAGCGGCGGGAACTTGGCGCGATTTTCCGGCGTGTCGGCCACCGGCCCGTTTGTGACACGGTGAACGGTCACGCCGCCACTGTCTACGCTGGTCGTCACCTGGACGCCCGCGTTTTGAGC
>JAVBXP010000061.1 GCA_030824495.1 bacterium | reverse complement strand
GCCGCGTTGCAGCGACGAGACGACGGCGTTGAGGGAGGTCGATTCAGCGCGTTGGTTCTGGGCGATGGCCCAGATGGCGCCGTTGTCCTTGGCGTTCGCGATCTTCAGGCCGGTGTTGACCCGGCCTTGGGTCACGCCCAGGTCCTTGTTGGTGGCGTTCAGGTTTTGCAGCGCAATCATGGCGCCAGCGTTCGTGTTGACGGAATTCATCGCCATATCACTAGATCCTTTTCTCAGGGGCCGACGTCATTTTGACTGCCGGAGGCGTTTTGCCTGAGAAGGTCCTGAGCAAGCGGCGGGCCAGTTGGGTCTGCGAGCCTCCCATCCTTGATAACCATAAGGTTTTCGATCTCCGAGCCCTTCGGCGCGCTCGATGCACGAGGTCGGCAGATTCTGCGTATGGTAAATTTCTGCCGATCGACCCGGCAGAAATTGCTCGGTGCGGGCGGCAGCTTTTGCCAGTGATGGTGGGGCGCCGGCGCTTCGGGCGACCTGAAGAGCAATGACGGGCGTTTAGCTTTTCTAAGGGCAAGAAAAGCTCAAACCGCTGGCGTGCCCGACACGACGCGACCATGCTCCGGCCAAATCGTGCAGGAGTATTTCATGGCGCAGGCGCGCAAGCGGGGCGGCCTATTGGGTTCCTTCGGGTTCCAGGTGCTGGCGGCCATGGTGCTCGGCCTGGGCCTGGGACTGTTGGCGCGGAACTTGGGCGCCGAGCAGGGGCAGGCCGGTCATGGCCTATCGGAAGTTCTCCGCCTGGCGGGTTCGACCTTCATCCAGCTCCTGCGCGTCCTGGTTCCGCCGTTGGTCTTCACCGCCATCGTGGCGAGCATCGCCAACCTGCGGGAACTCCAGAACGCCGCCGCTCTGGTGTGGCGCACGCTCTTCTGGTTCGCCGTCACGGCGCTGATCGCGGTGAGCATCGGCATCACGCTCGGGCTGGTGTTGCAGCCCGGCGTAAACACAACTGTCGCAGCCGCCGCCGCCAGCACGCCCAGCACCAGCGGCTCTTGGCTCGACTTCCTGACCGGGCTCATCCCCTCCAACATGCTGGGCATCGCCGCATCGACCACATTGAAGGATGGCGTGCCGACGACCTCGCTGTCGTTCAACGTCCTGCAGATCGTGGTGATCTCACTGATCACCGGCATCGCGGCGCTGAAATCCGGCGCGGCGGCCGAGCCGTTCCTGGCCTTCAACGCCTCGGCCTTGGCCATTGTGCGCAAGATCCTCTGGTGGGTGATCCGGCTGACCCCGATCGGCACCATCGGCCTGTTCGGCAATGCCGTCGCTCACTATGGCTGGGACGCCTTGGCGCAACTGGGGGCGTTCGCGATCGCCGTCTATCTGGGCCTGGGGCTCGTCATGCTGGTCGTCTATCCCAGCCTGCTGCTCTTGAACGGGCTCAATCCGATCCGTTTCTTCGCCGGCGCCTGGCCCGCTATCCAGTTGGGCTTCGTCTCCCGCTCGTCCATCGGCACCCTGCCGGTCACGCAGACGGTGACAGAAAATGCGTTGGGCGTTCCCAAGGCCTATGCAGCCTTCGCCGTCCCGCTGGGCGCGACCACCAAGATGGACGGATGTGCGGCGGTCTATCCGGCGGTCGCGGCGATCTTCGTCGCGCAGTTCTACGGAGTGTCGCTGCAATTCACCGACTACCTGCTGATCGTGTTCGTCTCGGTGATCGGATCGGCGGCGACCGCGGGCCTGACGGGCGCGGTCGTGATGCTGACCCTCACGCTTTCCACCTTGGGCCTTCCACTCGAAGGGGTCGGCCTGCTGTTGGCGATTGACCCGATTCTCGACATGGGCCGGACAGCAACCAACGTCGCCGGCCAGGCGCTGATCCCCACGCTGGTCGCCAAGCGACAGGGTATTCTCGACCAAGCTGTGTACGATTCAGCTTCTGGTGATCTGGAAGCGGCGAGCCCGACAGCTTGAGTGTTGGGGGCCTGTCCAGGGCCGCCCGGCAGGCCTAGGATTGGGCGCGTGCGGGGGAGTGCCTATGGCGGACGAAGGGCGGGGGCGTCGCTGGCCTGACGGCGGGCGAAGCGGCGAGGCTCTATTGAAGGCGATGTTGGACGCGGCTGAGGTCGTGGCCGGCGTCGTCGAGTTGTTGGATGATGACTACCGCATCGTTGTCGCCAATCGCAGCGCTTCGGATCTCTATTCCCTGCCGGTTGGCGGACTGGATGGACTGACCGGTCGCCAGCAAGGCCTGACCGAACCCCAGGTGGCGGCGCGCCTAGCGACGCTGAATGCGGTATGGGCGGCGCAGGAAAGCCGATCGGGCGAGTACTCCTTTCGGTTTCCGACAGGCCGCGAGGGCTGGTTTTTCGGCACCTATTCGCCACTGCCGGGTCCCACGCCGCTGGTCGCCTTCGTCATCTTGGACATCACGGCGCGCCGCGAGGCGCAGCTTCAGGTCGAGCACCAAGGGGCGAGGTTGGCCTTGGCCCTCAACGTCACAGGCCTGGGACTGTGGGATTTTGATTTCATGGCCGACCGGGTCGATTGGGATGCGCGCACCCGGCAGCTGTTCGGCGTGGGAGGCGATGGGCCGATCGACTTCGCGACCTATGCAGCGGCGGTTCATCCCGAGGATTTCCCGGCGGTGGAGGCGGCGTTCCGTGGGGCGGTGGCTGGCGAGAATGACGGGTCGTACGTCGTGCAGCATCGCACCACAGCGATGGGGCGCGACGGTTCGGCCGTCTGGATCCGAGGTGCGGCGCAGGTGATGCGCGACGCCTCAGGACAGCCGACGCATGTGATCGGAACCGCCCAGGACATCTCGGCGCAGGTCGCCGCGCGTGAACGGCAAGAGCTGTTGCTTGCCGAATTGAACCATCGCGTGAAGAACAATATGGCGGCGGTGCAAGCGATCGCGGCCCAAACCATGCGCGGCTCCGCCGACAATCCGGCCGTTTTCCGCGCGGCGTTCGACAGTCGCATCCAATCGATGGCGCGTGGGCATGACTTGCTGACCCGCAACGCGTGGGAAGCGGCGGACCTTCACGAGGTTATTGAAGCGGCGCTGTCGCCGTTCGCTCAGGACCTGTTCGACATCAGCGGCTCGGAGGAGCCCGCGCCGCTCAACCCCGAGATGGCCGTCAATCTGGTGATGGTCCTGAACGAGCTGGCGACCAACGCGGCAAAGTACGGCGCGCTGGCGGGCGCTGGTCGGGTCTCCATCGTCTGGAGCGTGGCGAACAATCTGATGACGCTGGAGTGGCGCGAGCGCGGCGGGCCGCCGGTAGCGCCGCCGACGCGGTCGGGCTTTGGCGCCCGGCTGACGGTTGCGGCCTTGCAGGCCTATGGGGGAACGGTGGAACTGACCTTTCCCCCTGAAGGCGTCGAGTGCCGAATGCGGGCGCCGCTGACGGGCGCCTAGCCGTCCAGCTTGGCGTCGAGGGTGATCTCAGCATTGAGCAGGCGAGAGACCGGGCAACTCTTCTCAGCCGTTCGCGCAAGCTCCTCGAACTTGGCCTGATCGAGCCCAGGAACCTTGGCGCGAAGCGTGAGGGCCGAGCGGTCGATCTTGAACCCCTCGCCATCGGGGACAAGGGAGACCGCCGCCTCCGTGCTGAGCTCTTCGGCCTCGGCGCCGGCGCGCTGGATCAGGAAGGCCAGCTGCATCGTGAAGCAGCCTGCGTGAGCAGCGGCGATCAGTTCCTCCGGGTTGGTCCCAGGTTCGCTCTCGAAGCGCGTCTTGAACGAGTAGGGCGTTGTCGACAGGACGCCGGAGTCGGTGGTCAGGTCGCCGTTTCCGTCCTTGCCGGTCCCGCGCCAGACTGCGCGTGCTTTGCGGATCATTCTCGCCTCCCTTGAGCAGGGCCTGCCTGGCCCAAACCTACTCAACGTCGGCGAAGCGAAAATGGCTCACGCAATCGCCTTGCGGCCGTTCATTTCGTCGCCGGCGTCTTTGGGTAGGCGGACGAAGAAGAACAAGGACAGGAAAGTGATCATGCCGATCACCACGAACACCGGCCCGATGGACGCCGCGCTGAGCTGGGTGTCGCCACGAGCCAGCATGAAGAAGTGCATGAGCGCGGCGGCGATCCCGATGCCGATGGATTGGACAAGCTGCTGCATCATCGCCGCCGTCGTCGATGCGCGGCTCATCTGGTGCTGCTCGACGTCGGCATAGGCCATGCCGTTCAGGCTGGTGAATTGGAGCGATCGGAAGAATCCGCCCACCGCCAGGATCGCCATGATGATCCAATGCGGGGTGGTGGGCTGGAACAGCCCGTAAGTCATGAAGCTGATCCCGACGATGACGGCGTTGACCGTAAGCACCGTTCGGAAGCCGAACCGCCGCAGGATGGGCGGCGCGGTCGTTTTCATCACCAAGGCCCCGGCCGCGGAGATAAAGGTCATCAGGCCGGCTTGGAAGGGCGAGAGGCCAAAGCCGATTTGCAGCAGCATCGCCAACATGAAGGGCGTGGCGCCCATTGCGATCCGCATGAAGGAGCCACCGATGACCGAGGCCGTGAAGGTCTGGATCCTGAAGACGCTGAGGTCGAGGATCGCGTGCGGATTTCCGCGCGCGTGGCGCCAGTAGATGATCAGCGCCGTCGCGCCGCCCAGGAAAAGGGCGGCCACGACGCCGTTGGGCAGGGCGCCTCGTCCCAGGTTCTCGAAGCCGAAGATCAGCCCGGCCAAGCCTACGCCGGTGAGGACGATGCCGATCCAGTCGATAGGCGAGACTTCCTGCTCCTTCACGTTGGGGACGAACCGGGCCACCAAGAACACCCCGACGATGGCGATCGGAATGTTGAGGAAGAAAATCCATCGCCAGTCAGCGAAGGTGACGATGGCGCCGCCAACGACCGGGCCGATCACTGGACCAAGCAGGGCGGGCATGGTCATGACCGACATGGCGCCCACGAGTTCGCTCTTGGGCGTTGTCCGTAGCAGCACCAGCCGTCCCACCGGCCCCATCATGGCCCCGGCCATGCCCTGGAATATCCGGGCGATAACCAGCTGCGTCAGATTCTCAGCGAAACCACAGGCGGCCGATGAGGCGGCGAACAGCACCATGGCGGCGATGAAAATCCGCTTGGCTCCAAACTTGTCGGCGACCCAACCGCTGATTGGCAGGAACACCGCCGAGGCGAGCAGGAACATGGTGATAGCCAGGTTCAGCCGGAGCGGGTCCTCGTCCAACGCCACGGCCATGGTGGGCAGAGCGTTGGAAAGCACGGTCGCGTTCATCGTCTGCATCAGCAGCGCCGACCCGATGATGGCGGGGATCACCCAACCGCGGGTGACAGCCGTGGCGCGATCTTCTTCAATGGGTTGGTCGACCGGGCTCATGGCTCAAGGCTCAGCAGTTGGAGGAGGGGGCCTTGCGCGGCATGGAGGGCCTCACGCGCCTCCGGCGTGAGCTTCGATAGTCGGGCCGCCAGCCAGTCGTTGCGGTGCTGCCGGATCAGGTCGAGTTGGGCCGATCCGGCGTCTGTGATTTCCAGCCCCGCGCGCCGGCCGTCGTCGGCGCAGAGGGCGCGGGTGATCCAACCGGCGGCTTCGAGGCGCTTCACATGACCGCTCATCGTCGGGCGGGACATCTGCTCAGCGTCGGCAAGGTCGCACACCCCGACGCCGGGCTTGCGCTTGATCTGACCCAAGACGAGGGCGTCCAACGCCGAAACGCCGGCTCGCTGCGCCTCTTGCCGCAAGCGCCGGGCGACGCGCAGCAGCGGGGCCCTCAGGGCGTCGGCGAGGATTGTCGGATCGGAGGTGTCGGTGGTGGGCATCGATCGCCAACTAGTTAGGTTTGCGAACTATCTATGCCCACCCCGTGCGGCGGTCAATCTTGCGGGCCAGATACACGATTAACGGGAACTGCGGGGTGTGAGCCCCGTTTAGAGTTACGAGGGCCAACCTTGAGGTGAGTGCGATGACCTTGACGCTTCGTTCAGAGCCGCCCCCGCGCCGGGATGTGGCGAGGTTCACTGAAGAAGTGCGTGGTGCGGTGCGGGAATTCTCGCCCGACCAGATCTTGGACCTAGCCGATATGCTGCACGATGAAATCCGCGAACGTCGAACGCGGGCGATCAGCAGGCCGCGGTAAGGAAGACGCGCAGAAGCGGGCTGCCGCCGGCTGACTAGGGTTGCGCCACACTACCGGGCACGAGGGTGGCGGCTCGTCCTACAAGGGTTCGAACGTAGTCGCCTACATCGCGAGGCCATGCCGCGCTCAGTTCTTCAAAAGCGATGTAGTTGCCTGCGTAGAAGGCGCGCGACGCTTCTTCAAACCCAGGCAGGTCTCCAGCGAGAACCAGCATAACGCGTCGAGCCGCCTCCTGGGCTTCGCGGTGTTTGTCGCGGCCTGATCTTCGTGCCGTATCAACCAGCCGTCGCAAGGTCGCTGAGGCGCCGCCAGGCTGGGCCGCGAGCCATTCCCAATGAGTCGGCAGGAGAGTTACTTCCCGGGCCTTCACCCCAAGCTTCGGGCGCCCGCGGGGCGCAGGCGTTGGCGCACTGACGGCAGGTGTGCGATCCAAGCGCTCGAGCACGTCTTCACACGAGCCCCGCAAGTCGAGTTCCATAGGTCGTCCCGTGGCGTCATCGAAGACAACCAAGTGCGATTTGCCCGCGTCAGATGCGGCTTTTACAGCCGGAGCGACGTCAAGCAGAGAGCCGGACGCGATGCAATCCTGGCCTACGAACGCAGTATAGGTATCGGCCATAAACTACTCCAAGCCCGCGACTCTGGCGCGTCGCAGGCAATATTATCCGGCTAATATTGGAGGCGATAGTAGGGTGCTTGGGGCGTGTGTGCTTCCATCTGCCGTGCCGGCGGCGGCTCTACTCATCCTGCCCAGCGGGCTGGCTCCGACCGGAAAGTGACCCACCGCCAACGTCTAATCGTCCGCGCATTTGATTTTCCATTTGGCCGAACGCCTGATCAAGGGCGCCGATCGCATCGCGCGGCTCTATGGACGAGAGGTTGCGGCCGAGCTTGCCGCTCAACGCCTTTAAGGAAAACAGGGTGATGGTCACCAGTCTGTTGTCCGCGCCGCAGGTGGCGAGATTTGTGTCGCCGACGAGGATCGCACAGGCGAGGCCGTTGAAGTCACTGCCAGTGGCCTCTGCAAAAAGCCTTAGTTTCGGGAAGCTGAAGCGGCCCCCGCCCGCCTCGAAGTGCTGATATGTCCGCAGCTTCATCGTCATTCTCTCCGCCACCTGTTTTGAGGTGAGGCCGCGGTGTTTTCTCACCGCACGGAGCACCGCAGTAAGGGCGTGGGAAATCGCCGGATCTTCAATCTCGCTAGCCATTACACGCCACCGTTAGGCAACTAGGCCGTGTATTTGGCCTTTGAGGTACGTAAAGCCAGTTTTGATCATTCGCCAGATATATTGATGGAACAGAAGAGCCGAACATCGACGCGGCAGGCTTTTCAAAGGGTTGTGGTTCAAAGCAAGCCGATCAGACTCTGCAACCGCGCAAAAAGCTTGCGTAGATAGCGCAAGAATATTGCGTCAAAGCGGTCGAGAGACTTTTGGGCAACTCTTGTTCCTCGCGCGCCTCTTTCGAAAATTTCCGACATCCACCTAATATCATTCTGCATTGCCTGCCTGGGCATGCCGAGTGTCAGGGGATGGGGTCATTGGCTGGAAAGCGTCGCGACACCTTCGGTTTAGCGTTGAACGAGTTGCGCGTACGCGTTCGCGACGGCCGGGCGGCTCCAGGGACGCCCCTAATGGTGAGCGACCTGGCCGAAGAACTGAAGCTTAGTCCGACGCCGGTGCGTGAAGCCCTGGCCTGGCTGGCGGGAGAGGGGTTGATCGAGAGCCAGCGTGGCGGCGAGGGCGGCTACCGGGTAAGGCGACTGTCACTGAGAGCTGTGGAAGATCTCTACGCACTGCAAGATCTGCTCTTGGCGGCCACGGTTCTTCCAGATCCGGGCCCAATTTGGCCGCTAGGCTCGGCTCGAGCGCAGGTAGAGCGGGCGTTGAGCCAGTTGCAGGACGTTGGCGAGGACGTGGTGCGAGCAACCGAGACCCTTTTTGGCGGGGCCATGGCGGGCATGCGCAATCGGGTAGTGTGGCAGGTTCACATCCGTCTGGCGGACCGACTGGCCATCGTGCGTCGGGTCGAGGCGTGTCTCTTCGCTGACCTTCCAAACGAACTGATGGGTATGGCGCTGGCCTATGACGCCGGATCGTTGAATTGGCGCGACGCTCTGGCCAGTTACGCTGAGCGCCGCGCCGGGCGGCTTGCGCACGTCCTGGAGGAGCTCGATCCGCCGCCCGGATTGTCGAATATTCTCACGATATAGTTTGTCTATGACCGTTCGAGGTCGCCCCCTTGGTGGGCCGCAACATCGCGGCGTCCGCAAACTAGGAGGCGACAATGCTGAAATTCGCGATGAACCGCCTGATCTGCGTGGGCCAGGCTCGAAGCTTGACCCTCGGAGCTCCGATCGTGGGCGAGCCTGAGGAAGAGTCTCTCTTCTATCAGGAATAAGGTGAGGGCCGGCGTTGGCTGGGGCTGACGCCGGCTCCCTTTCTTTGTGGGAGCGCAGCGTGAACGAGACCACTCGCTCAGTCGCCAACGACGTCTACGCAGCTTTGGTCGGCGCCGATCTCGTTTTCCTTGATATTGGTCGAGACGCCTATCACTGCCTTCCGGACGTGGATCCGGAGCTGGCCTCACCGTTCGCGGCTCATGCAATCGCAAACCTACCGGAAGCCTTGGCCGCTGAGTTGGCCAATGTTGGTTTGCTGTCGCACGCCCCTCGATTGCGAAACAGGCGCCCGTTCATTTTCGATCCAGCGCGATCGGACCTGATGGCGCACGGCGACGTGAGCGCTAGCGCATCGGAGCGTCTCAGCATGGTCGCGGCGACTTTCTCAATGGCCCGCCATTTTCATGGTCGTCCCCTGAAATACCTGATCGACCGTGCGAGCCAAAGATGTGCCAGGACGCAGATCCCGTTGGGAGCGCCTGGAGCGCTGGAGCTACGCCGCGTTCAGGTTTTTCGAGAGTTGTTGCCCTGGGTGCCGCAGCAAGGGGCGTGTCTCTATCGCTGCGTCTTGCTGCTGAAGTTCCTGCGCCAGGCTGGGCTGGACGCCCACTGGGTCTTTGGTGTTCGGACTTGGCCTTTTTCAGCCCACTGCTGGCTTCAGGCTGGCGACGTCGTGTTCGACGATCCCGCCGACTATGTCGGCCGCTTCACGCCCATCTTGGTGGTATGAGCGCCATGCGGTTCATAGCCCTTTGCTGGAATCCGAGCATCCGAAGCGCGCCTCTGATCGCGCCACCCTCGATAGCGAATTCGTCCGCCGATTGCTGGGCGATAGCTCTTGAGACGCCGGGCGTCATAGTTTTGACGGCGGGCCCCCAGCGCCCAGCTTTGAGGTGGGTGGCCCAACTTCAAGGCTTGGTCATCGGAGATCTCTACTCGGGAAGCAAGCCAGCGTCCGATGAACCATTGTCGAGCGCCAGCAGCCGCGACCCTGTGTTGGTCGCTAAGCAACTCGTGACGTCGTACTGGGGGCGGTATGTCGCCGTGCTGCGTCCTTCGGATCTCTCTGGACCAAGCGTTTTGCGCGACCCATCGGGCGCTGTGGAGGCGCTGATCTGGCGTAGCGGCAACGTCACCGTCGTTGCGTCGACATTGCCCGATTTCCTGCTCGCGGCGCTTCCGCCGAACCTAAGTCTCGACCGCGAGCAGATAGCCTCCTGGTTGGAATCTCCCGCCGCCATCGCCGGCTCATCTGGCCTGGCCGGGATTCACGCCTTGGCTCCTGGATCCCTGTCCCAACCAGGACAGGCCGACACCCAAGTCTGGAGGCCGGTGGATTGGATCAACACTCCCCCGCCGCCGAATGATGAGCTTCCCACCATGGTGGAGGGCGCCGTTGATAAGGTCGTCCGGGCGCTAAGCTCAGATCGCCGAGGAATTCTAGTCGAGGTATCTGGTGGTCTGGATTCGTCGATCGTGGCGGCCGCCTTGGCCGCGGCCCGACATGCAAACGTGGTGCAATGGCTAAACTATCGCGCAGCCAGCGGTGAGGGTGACGAGCGGGTATTTGCTCGGAACTTAGCTGACGCTTTGGCCTTCGAACTCGCAGAGGCCGAAAAGCCAGACTACGTCCTCACGGAGCGCAAGCTCGCGGACATATCCAGGGGCGTGCGCCCCGGTCTTAGTGGTCTGGATTGTGAACGCGACGTCGACATTGGGATGCGGGCGAAACTGGCCGGCGCCGATACGATATTCACGGGGCAAGGCGGAGACATGGTGTTTTTCCAGTCTCCCAGCCCCCTCGTGGCGGCCGATCTATTTCATCTTCGAGGTTTGCGCGGCTTCGTGGATCCCAGCTTGGTCAACACCGCCCGGTGGCTGCGGAAATCAGTCTGGAGCCTCGCGATGCTCGCGTGGTCTGAGAGACGTGGACGCCAACTTTCGGTCACTGGGCGCCCGTCATTCCTTGCTGACAGAACCAGCTTCGATGGCGCCGCGCACCCTTGGCTTGTTGGATTAGAAGAGGTTCCTCCAGCCAAACGCCTACAGGTGTGCAGTCTGGTGGAGAAGCTGACCCTTTATGGCGAAAACCGCCGTAGCCTGGTGGCCGACGTCATTCATCCGCTACTCGCCCAGCCTATCATGGAGCTATGTCTGAGGACGCCCACACCAGTGCTTACATCGGGCGGGCGAGATCGTGGGCTTGCCAGGCAGGCCTTCTCTCACCGACTACCCGACGCTATCGCCGGCCGGCGCACCAAGGGCAGCCTGGGAGGCTATTATGCGCGAACTGTCGCCGGGAGCCTGGCGTTCCTGCGACCGTTTCTTCTTGAAGGCCGCCTGGCGCAAATGAACATGATCAACGTTGCACGGCTCGAAGCCTTGTTGACGCGCGAGCAATTGATCATCCGCGGCGACTATCCATCCATACTCTTTACCGCGTTGGTGGAGTCCTGGGTTCGGGAGTGGGAGAGCCGTATCTCATCGTTGCACGGACGGTCCTAGCGCTGCGGTCCGCGCTGCTTGTTGTGTCGCATCGGCTGGCTCAGGGGCTGTCGAAATGGAGATGTCTGGCAGTCGTCGCCCTTCACCCAGGTTCTCGCTGAGAAACTCCAGAACCCGCTTGTAGAAGTCGCGAACATTGGCCGGACTGATGATGGCATGGCCTTCTCCCCAGTAGGTCACGAACTGCGCGGTCTTCCCTTGGCGATAGAGAGCCGCGAACATTTCCTCCGACTGATTGAAGCCGACCTCGTCCTGATCTCCGTGAACTAACATCAGCGGCGTGGTGATCTGATCGGCGAAGAAAAGCGGGCTATTGCGGATATATCGAGCTGGGTCACGCCACGGGGGTCCTTCCTGATGCGGATGGCCCCGTTCGGCCAATCCCGCCATCGCCGCATAGAAGGGGCCATCCTCGGCCGCAACGCGGTAGTGGAGAGGCATCACGCCCCAATAGCTGACCAAGTCCGAGATACCTGCGACGGCGACTATCGCCTTGAAGCGGTCGGTTTGGGACGCGCTGGCCATTGCGGCGTACGCGCCGAAGCTGTGGCCAAGTAGAGCAACACGATCACCATCGACCTCGCCGGTGGCGACCGCCTTGTCTACGACCGCCAGGATCTGGTCGGCGACGCCCCTCATGGGTTCACTGGCGGACCGGTCGAAGGGAAGGCTGGGCATCAGGACGGCGTATCCCGCGCCCGCTAGGACCTGAGGATGGATGGGAAAGCGTAGCTCGCCAGGCAGAGTAGAGATGGCAGGTTGCGGGAAGACAGCGCTGGGATAGGGCATCACCACGAGCGGCGGCTTGTCGGCGCCCCGGGATTTCGGCTCAGGGAGGTAAAGCCAGCTGGTGAGATGGGCCTCGGCCGGCCCGTGCGCTATTGGAAGGATGCGCGCGGGGGTCACGCCTGCAAGGCTAGAATTGATAGTCAGAAGTCGCCGTGTGGCTCCACCTGGCTGTGAAAATTCAATCGATGCGACTCCGCTGGCAGTCCGACGATGGATGAGCGCGGAGTATTGGTTGGCGGCAAGGACCGTGTCGCGCCGGCCAAGGCGGCCAAGTGTGCCGAGGGCGGGGTAAAGGCCGATCAGGACGTCGCCGTCTGGGTCGCCGCGCCGCGCAAGGGGCGAAACTTCTCGGACGATCGGGTTGGCGTTGAAGCGCGCTCCAAGGCTAGTGTCGAGGTCTAGTGGGACGCTCTCCAGCCGATCTTTGCTAAGGGATCTAGTGTGACCTTGGCGGTCGATCGCCCAAGCCGCGCCACTGGCGATGAGTGAAATCCCATCGCTTTGGATTGTAGCGAGGCGGCGCGGCGGCGCGGCCTGCAGCTGAGCGGTCAAATTCAACGGGCCCGCAGCCGATAGCCGATACCAGTCGCTGCGTCCGCCGATCGTCGGATGGGCGTAGACGATTGGATCTGATCCGATCCACTCGGCTGCGACGAGCACGCCGCCTTCACCGGTATACCCAAGACTGGGTGCTAAACCTTTCAGATCAAGTCGCGTGACCCGGTTGTCCTGGGCGCGGATCCGCACAAGCTCCGGACGGCCGAAATGATCGCCTCTTCTTGCGACGAGGAGTTCGCGGCCATTGGGCGCCCAACTCAGGAGCCGAAGATGAAAGTCGCAGCCGGCGCAGGGCTCCGATTGGGCTTTCGTCTGCAAATCGACGAGCTTTAGGTAGCGACGCCGCGTCGGGAAACTCGCGGTGACCCGGTCGAGCGCCCCAGGCTGTATGCTCTCGGCGTTGCCGAAGAGCGCAACGTGACGCCCGTTTGGCGATATCTCGAGGTCGACAAACTCCCCAGATTCCAACTGAGCAATGTGTCCGGTTTCCGGCGTCACGCTCACCAGGCCAGCCCCAGTGGGCGCAGCTTTCTGGCCCAGATATCTACCACTGCCCACAACGTGAGCGGTGGGGTTCTGGCCCTTGGCCTGCGCGGCCCAGAGCATAGGGAGCCGTGCGCCAGCATCCCAGCCCAGGCGTAATTGTCGTGGTCCTACGCCGGGTTGACGTGTGATGAGCAGGAGCTCGGCGTCTGATCGCCATTGCGCAACTCGCCCGTAAACAGGGAACTCGGGAGTTAGGTCCAGCCAGCGAACGCGCCGCTGGGCTATGGTGACGACACCCGCGGTCCACACATGATTTTGCAGGCGGAAAACCAGCATGTAGCGGCCCGATGGCGAGACTGGGCCAGCTGAGTAGCCCGCGCCAGCTTCGTGCTCGAACAACCGGTTGCGCGGCGAGGGCGTGACGAGATCGACGACGTCGAGTGTGCCCAGCGTGAGCTCAGTTCGGCCCGCGTGGTCAAAGCGCGGGGCAGTGGCCCAGGCTGGGTTGTGAGCGATCACCGCCCAGCGTCCAGTAGGATCGAGTGTGACGCCACCAATGCTCTCGGTGGCGAGCAGATCCTCAACGGTGTAGGGCCGCGCAAAAGCGGGCGGCGAGCCAAGGATGAGCGACAGGGCGCCGAGCGCTGCAAGCAGGCGCATGGATTACCTCGAACGTCGAATGGTGGGGGTTACCAGCTCTTTGTGAGCTGGAGGGAGACGTAGCGGCCAAGCGCGTCGGCGTTAGCGGCGTCATAACCAACGCCCGCTGGATTGTCGTAGAAAGGCGGTGGCTCGTTGAACAGGTTTTGCACCGAAAGGGCGACACCGAACCCTTCAGCAAAGCTTGTCTGTGCCGACCAGCGTATCTGCAGATCGCTCGTCAAGAAGGCGTCAATCTTGGCGCCTGCCTCACTGCGATAGTCATCAGCATAGTTGAACGTAAGGCTCGCGCCCCAACCCCCATATCCCCAATTGAAAGTGGTGCTCGCGCGCAAAGCTAACGGCCGGCCGGGGGTGTCGACGATGCTTTCGATCGGAGACGTGGGGGTGAGTTGTTGGTTGAAATTGATCAGGTAAGACGCGTTGGCCGATAGGTTGAGCTTATGGTCGCCCAGCTCGAAAGCGTAGCTGCCTGCTAGGTCGACACCGCGCACTTCCAGACTTGAGGTGTTGATGTACCGACTGTCGACGATCGCGCCGAAGGCGGCCGGCGGATAGAGCCCCGGATTGCTGTAGTTCGGGTCAGCCAGAAGGCGCTCAATCACGGCGATGTCACTCGATAGGCTTGGATCGAGAGTGCGGACAAACGGAGCGAACGCAGGGTTGGTGAGGGCTGTCGCGAGGCTGGTGAGGACCGGTCGATCGATCTGTTGGTCAAAGCGAATGTCAAACCAGGTCGTGCTGAGGGAGAGGCCCGGCAGCGCCGCCGGTGTAAAGTCGATCCCCGCCGTCCACGAGGTGGCGGTCTCCGGCTTTAAATCGGGATTGCCGCCGTTGAGGCTCAGCACCAAGACGCGCTCGGCGCCTCGCGCCAGAAAGGTGGCGTTGCTGGTCTGAGCGCCGAAAACTTCCGAGAGCGCTGGGGCGCGAAATGATGTGCCATAGGTCGCGCGCAAGCGCAGATCCTCCACCGGCTCCCAGATCACGCCGACCTTCGGATTGGTGGTGGTTCCGACGTCGTCATAGTGCTCGACGCGGCCAGCCAGCGACACCTCGAGCCGCTCAATGCCTGCGCGGCGATTTTCGCGGCCTACCAAAGGCACGCGCAGCTCTGCGAACCCCGCTAGGAGGCTCCTGTCAAAGGTGGGCCGCCTATTGACGACGGGATCCACGGTAGACACCCGGTTGATGGTCAGCTGATCGAAGATTTCGGTGCGCGCCTGGGCGCCGATCGCCAACTGGACCTCGCCCCCGGGCAGTGTCAGCAGCCGGCCGTCGGCCTTCAAACTGGCCGTCGCGATCTGGTTTAGATACCGGGCCGACGAGTAGCCGTCACCAATGAACTCCGACACGGTGGCAGGAGTGCGTGTTCCATCGCCGAACGGGTTGAAGTAGCCGTCAATCGAAGCGCGAAAAACCGTCGCTGGATTGTCAGGTATCGCGCCGAGCGCCTCACGCAGGAACAGGCTGTTGAGCATTCCAGTCGTCTGGGTGCGCGTCACTTCTTGGGCGTAGGCTATGTAGGTTTCGCCTCGCCATTGCTTTGGCAAGTTGATCTCGGCGCCCAGCGTGGCGCCCAAGCTCTGACTGCTCCCATCCGAAGCCACCGGGCCCAGATCGTCTATAAACGCATAGGTGATCTGGTGACTGCGGGCGCCCACCGGCGATGAAAAGAACGGATTTGCGTCGGTCACCGTGACGGTCGACACGGGCGCCTGGGTCAGGCTCTCGAAAGTGCGCCGGCTGAAGCGAAGGTCGCCATTCAGCTTAACGCCCGCTGAGATCTCTTGGGAAAAGCCTCCATAGAAGCTGTGCCGCTGCTGGGCCGGAAGCAGGTCCATGCCCGCGCGGCTCTCGCCATGATTCACCACGCCGTACTGAAAATCTTGCGGTGACAACGGAAACTGCGAGCGTCCGGCGGGGATCGCCCATGTGGGGGTCAGCGCGCCGGTGGCAGGGTTAGCGGACAAGATATTGCCCGGGCTCGCAAAGTTGCTTCGACGATCGGTCCCGCCAAAGACGCGCAAATCTGATGTCGCCGCGAAATCGCGCTTAGCGAACGCGAGCGCTGTGCGATCCTCGTATTCATAGGCTGCAAGCATGTGACCGCTGGACCATGTACGGCCCAGAGTCTGGCTCAACAAAATGTCCTCAAAGCCCCCAGCCGCGCCCCCAAGGCGCACGCGGCTCTCGGCGCCCTCGTAGTCGTCCTTCAAGATAATATTGACCACGCCGCCAACCGCGTCCGACCCGTAAATGGCCGAAGCTCCGTCGAGCAGCACCTCAACTCGACTGATCGCCGCCGTAGGCAGGGCCGAAACGTCGGCGAAATCCCCACGCACCCCGGTGCCGGCCATGCGCCGGCCGTTGACCAGCACGAGTGTGGCGTCTGATCCAAGGCCACGCAGATTAACGCCAGTCGCCCGCGACGCGTTGACGCCGGTCAGGTCCGCCCCCGTTCCAATCGTCTCCGGCGAAGCCGTGCCCGCGAAGTTCTGAGGCAGGGCCGCCAAAGCATCGGCCACAGTGGGGTGGCCGGTTTCTAGAAGCGCGTCGCGGCTCAGCGATATGACTTGGGAAGCACCCCGGCCTGCCCCGCGGATATGGGTGCCGGTGACCACCACTTCGTCGATCGTCTCGCCATGTTTGGTTAGGGCGGCGGCGGGTTTGGCCGCCGGCGCCTGGCGCAAAACCAAAGCTCCTGAGGGCGTCTCATGAACGAGGAGGTCTGTGCCCGCCAGCAGCTTGGCGAGCCCCTCGCGCGGCGTGTAGACACCCTTCAAACCGGGGGTGACCACGCCAGCGACTTGGTCTGGCGTGTAGAGCAATTGCAGTCCAGACAGCTGAACGAACGCCGACAGCGCGCTGTCGAGACTTCCTGACGATACTTCGAAATACATTGGAGCAGTGGTCTGCGCCAAGGCCGGCTGCGCCGTGCAGTTCAAAATGACCGCGGCCGCTCCGCTAGCCCAATACATCGCCTTGGACGACATGGTTTCACTCCCCTGTGTCCGACGATTCTGAACCGTCGGTTATGGGGGATAGGCGTCCGAAACGGGTATGCACCCTAACTGCTGGTTGAATAAAATTTCTTAGACGGGCCCGTTCGGAGGCCGGTGAGCGCGTCTTTGTCCTCACAAGTCAGTCAACACTTCGCAACTGAGGCGGTGATTGTAGAACGATCTTGCCATTAGAGGTCTGCGTCACTTCAAGGTCGTACAGCTTAGCGACAGCCTCGGCGAACGCTTCGGGATCACCAGCTTGAAATGCTCCATTGAGGGGGCGCGGGGCGACGTCTCCGGCTTCAAGTTGAATCTTCGAGCGACTGTATCGATTGACTTCGTCTACGGCCTCCGCAAGGGGCGTCTCCTTGAAAGTTAGCCGGCCTGTCGTCCAACTCGTGGCGGCCGCCACATCGACCATTCTCGGCTTTGAGAATGGCTGGCTCGTCCTTCCGACCGTGACCTGCTGACCTGCAGTGAGCGTCCAGGTGTCAGGTGATCCAGTCTGTGGCGCATTGCGAACTTCCACAGCCCCTTCCAGCAGGGTGACTTTCATGCCCGCAGGGCGCAACCCCACCTCGAACCTTGTGCCGATAGCGCGCACCTGCCCCTTTTCGGTGGAGACGACAAAGGGACGGGCCCGATCCCCAGCGACTTCGAACAGAACTTGGCCCCTCGTTAGCTGAACCTGGCGCTGGTCCTCGGTCATGTTCACAATGACCGCCGAGTTAGTGTCCAGTGTGACGCGCGTTCCGTCCTCCAAAAGCACAGTTTTCTGCTCTCCGACCCCAGTCGACAACTCGTCCGACCGTGTCAGAAAATAGGCGCCTGCAAGACAGACGATGGCGATCATCGCCAGTCCGAGGCCTTTTTTACCGGCCAAGTCGGCAAGCAGTCCTGCCTTCCGGCGGTCCGCGCCGCGTTGAAGCGCCTGGCGCACGGCGATGTCGATGTCCGGGTCGCCCCTGAGCCGTGCAGTTTCGCTCCAGAGCCGTTCAATCCGCTCGTAACTGGTGTTGTTCAGTCGATCGCGGCGCCAAGCATAGAAATCCTCGATCGTCTTGGTCGCGACCACCTTGGACCCCAAGCGAGTGAACCAATCAGCAGCTTCACGATCGGCGCGTTCAATGTCCGCTTCAGGATCGGCCATCGGCTCACCGCCTATTCTCACAATCGCGCGGCGCAGGGCCCAAGCGCCTACGATGGCGGCTATTTCAACGCCTTCACGGGTAAGTTGCAAGTGTCCGCTTGTGCGTCGTCGCCGTCTGCGGGCGCTCGCACGCCGCTCTGAACCGCGGGTGGGCGGGGGCGAGCGAGGCCGCGACCTCGGCGCCTATCAGCGTGCCGGCATGTTTCGGCTGTCAAGAACGTGTTCGGCAGGGATCGCCGCCCAGCAGTTGCAGACATCGGCCCAGATATCCTAAAGCTGCGGCTCGGGCGCCGCGATATAGGGACTGATCTGGAGCCGGGGGTGCGAATAACTACGGTGTTCGTACGGCGGCGATCAGTCGTGAAATAGCGGGCCTCATCACAGAGGTTCCAACGCCCGACCCCATCTTCTGTCGAAACGCATCCGGTGGTTGCGTTTCGGTGCTACATGGCCGAACCTACCCTACCGGCGCCGCAGCGTCGGTAGGGGCGTGGAATCCCCTGTGCAGGAGCCGACGCCCTCGACTTGGGGCGACGAAGACGTGCGATCCTCAGGTCGCCTGCGTCAGGATTCCATTGGCGTCATGTCGCGCCGTCCCTCCAACTCGTGAGGGAGTGCCATGTCGCGCCTCAAGAATAACGGGCCGGATGATCAGCTTACCCAGCTCTATCGACGCCATGCCGCCTGGCTAAGGCGGATGGTGCGCAAACGCTTTGTCGCCGAGGAGGACGCTGAAGATATTGTCCAGGAGACCTACCTGCGCATCAGTCGACTGGCCGATGAGAACATCGTCGTTCACCCAAAGGCCTTGCTGTTAAGAGTCGCCAGAAACGCCGCGATTGATCGCCGGCGACGAGTGGGAAGGGGACCCCTTGCCGCGCAACTGGACGCCGAAAGTGAGCGTCAGCTTTCCATACCCAGTGATCAGGCCGAAGACCTAGCTTTCAAGCAGATAGTCATGGCCATGCCGCTCGCGTACCGAGACGTCTTCCTTCTTAGCCGGATCTCGGGTCTCACATACGAGGAGATCGCCCTGGAAATCGGCCTTTCGGTAAAGACTGTCGAGTGGCGGATGTCGAAGGCGCTGAGACACTGCCAACGCATGCTGCAGCAAAAATAGCGCCGCGCTCGGTCACTGTTCGATGGGAAGTTCCCGGCTATTCTAAATGCCTGTTCGGGGCTGCAGCGCGAGACACAGGCCCGGCGGCGAACCGTGAAGGCCGCCAAAGCCAATGGGTAAGCGGCCGTGTGACCTCAGTTCGCGCCTACACTATTCACCCGGCTAATAAGATTGGTCGCAGATCATCCAGCGCTCATCGCGAAAACTTCGGCTGCGGCAAGGAGGTGTTCCAGGGTTCAGCTGCCCATCCATCTGGACCCGTCCCATGCGTTATCGGTCGTTGTTTGTTGTCGCCGTCAGTCTGGCTAGTTGCGGTGAGGCGGTCGCGCCGGCCCCTCGCGGGGCGGTGGCCAATGAAGCGTCGAATTTGCTGCTGGACGCCAAAGGGATTCCGCAGTTTCGCCCAGGCCTCTGGGAGGTTGTGCGAACGGACTCCAGCGGTGATGGCGGGCCTGAACGGGAACGGCAATGCCTCGGCGAGGAAGCCAACGCCGAGTTGACGAAACTGCTGACCGCAACCGGAACGCCGGCCTGCACCGTGTCTCGAGCGCGCCGCGCCGGCGGTATCTACGTGACTTCCGATTGCCTGCAGGCAGGCGTCAGGATGAAGACCTCGCTGGACCTGACTGGCTCCGAAACCGCCTACAGGATGAAGCTATCGATGGAGGTTGTTTCGCCCGATGGCGCGCGCGACGGCGGGGTGGTCATGGCAGACGCCAGATGGGTCGGCGCGTGTCCGGCGGGCTTGGCGCCGGGCGATTCAATGCCGGTCGACTAGGTAAGCGCGGAGATCCAGGCGAAACCCCGCCCCTCCACATCGCGCTTAGCAAGGTCTTTCGCGGTAGATGGTATTTAGATTGTCCAGGCGTTGTTGCTGGGGCGAAGTGGCGGGTGAGGCGACGACGGCCGGGGAGGGCGCGGTGGCGTCGCTGACGACGTGTTGCGCCACGCCGGCCGCAACGTTCGAAGCCAGCAGGCCGGCAAATGCTTCTGGCGATGTAGAGCCGTAGCCGATGATGGACACCCCGCGGGCCAGGCCGGAAAATACGCCCTTGCCGACGGCGGCAGTGGTCCGGCTGGCCTTCGCTCTTTTTTCGGCTTGCTGGTTCAGCTTCAGCACGTTCGCATTCAAGGCGTCGATTTCGGTGGAAAGCCCTGCGCAGGAAATGTCGCTGTCCCCGGACCTAAACACCTCAAAGGCGATTTGCTCGCCGGCCAGGGCGGGAGCGGCGAGCATGGAAGTGACCGCGACGGCTAGAATTCGCTTCATGTAAATTCCCTCATCCCCTCAGTGAAGGGGCCCTTTGGCGCAATTAGAGTTTTGAATTAACGAGGGAAGTCTTCGGGCCTCCAGCAACATGCGACGGAGGTGTCTGGGGCCGCGACGAGCTAGCCGTTTGCGAGGCGTTCGATCGTGGTGTCCAGCCCCAGGGCGGCTGCGACCCGCTTGGAGTAGCTGGCGCCGACGTCGATCACCGCTCCATCTTCGGCATGCAGGCGCATCAGGTTGCGGCCATTGCGTTCGACGCGTCGCACCGTCTCCAACCTCACGAACGCTGATCGATGGACGCGAAGCAGCTTGGCGGGGTTAAGCCTGCGTTCGAGATCTCCCATCGTCACCCGCAGGATGTGGGTCTTCATCGATGTGTGGAGGAGGACGTAGTCGCGCGCGGCTTCGATCCGCCGGATTTGCTCGACGTCGACACGGGCAAAGCCATCGCGTTGTTTGATCCATATTTCGGAATCATAGGCCGGCGACGGCTCGGCCTGAGGGGGACGTGCGGCGCGCAGGACGGCTTCGAGCTCGGAGACCCGGCCGAAGGTTGCGCTGAGTTCCATTCGCCGCGCCGCGCGGCGGATAGCTTCTTGTACGCGATCAAAGCGTACCGGCTTGAGGAGGTAGTCGGCCGCCTCAAGATCGAAGGCTTCTGGGGCGAATTCCGCAAAGGCCGTGACGAAGACAACTTCCGGCCGGGGACGTCGCGACACCGCGCGGGCGACCGCTACGCCGCTGCGGCCCGGCATCTGGATATCCAGCAGAACCAAGTCCGGCTCTAGGAGGGCGATCAGTTCCAGCGCCTGGTCACCATCCGATGCTTCGCCGACGATCTCCACACCGGGCGTTTGGTCAAGGCAGAGCCGTAGGCGTTCGAGCGCCAGCGGCTCGTCATCGACGATCATCACACGCATGTTCATGCTGCGACCTGTTTTGTCTTGAGTTCGAGTTGCAGGGGCACTTCGATCACCGCCTGGAACAAAGCTCCTTCTGTCCTGGTGGACACTCTGGCGCGGTCTCCAAACAGCGCCTGTACTCTGGCCGCCACGTTCGCGAGCCCGACGCCGGTCCCGTTGGCCGCAGGTTCCTGAGACGTAGATGCGCCACCGTCGTCGGTCACAGTCAGGATCAACGCGGCGTCGTGGGCTGTGGCCCGGACGGCGATCGTCACCGGGTGCTTGGCGCGGGCCACCCCGTGCTTCACGGCGTTTTCCGCTAGGGGCTGGAGGAGGAAGTGCGGGACCAGAGCCCGGCGAAGGTGATCTGGGAAGTCGATATCGACAATTAGACGCTCGCCGAACCTGGCGGCTTCGATGTCCAGATAGGAGCCCACGACATCGAGTTCCTCTTCGAGGCGAACCAGATCGTTTACGCCGCGGGTCAGGGATGCTCGGAAGAACTCGGCCAAACGGACGACGACCGTCTCGGCTTCCACGTTTCGGCCTGAGCCGATCAGAGACGTCACCGCGTTCAAGGTATTGAACAGGAAGTGCGGATTAATCTGAAATCGCAGGGCGGCGAGTTGGGCTTCCTGAGCGGCGGCCGTCGCGGCGGCGAGGCGACGCTCCTGGTCGCGCATGGCCAGCGATGTGAAAACCAGGCCAAGGACGGTCGCGTACAGACCATAGATCCACACGTAGATGAGGATGTTGAATACAAACGCATCAATGAGCGGAGGCAGCGGCGCGGCCACGCCAAACGCGTCGGCGCTGATCACGAAAATCAGCGGGTCGAGCACGGAGTGCAGTATCGCCGCGACCATCGTGACGGCCCCAATCACCGCGATCCTGGCGGAAAGCGGCAGCGCGCGCGTCAGCAGCGTGGCGCCGTAGATCATCAGAGAGAGCGCCGCGCCAATGCCGACGATGATGAGGTAGCCGGCGGTCTCCCACAGGGTTAGGCCGCCGTTCTTGAGTGCAGGCGCCTGGAACACCACGAAGGTGAAGGTCCAAAAGGCGAAGGTCAGGTAGATGGCTTCTCGAACGCCGAAGCGGCGCGTCGGCCAGATCGATCCAGTCATTGGCGTCGCCAGGTTCTATTCAGCGATCACTCTAGCCCAGGCGCGTGTGTGTTGGGGCTCGTTTCGTCGCAGGACTCTGGTCGTTTGTCTCAATTCCGCAGAGCGATAGGCGCATGGAACATGCCGGCCTGGGCTTAAATGCCCGCGACAAAGACAAGAATTCTCCTCAGCCGACGCTAGGATGCGGCATGACTTGAGAAGCGCCATCTTCGAACGGCGGCTAGATCAGGTCGGTCCATTTCACGTTGGGGCGCCGCCTTCATGCATGTTGCTTTTCGAGCCTTCCTTCTCGCGTCTGCGCTGAGCGTGGCGTCCGCGGCCTCAGCTGCGCCCTTGGCGGTCGCGCCAATCTTGACGACGCCGGAAGCCAAGGACGTGCGCTCCTTCGCTCGGCCGGAGGTGGCCCGTGTCACCCATGTAGATCTGGATCTGACGGCTGACTTCGACGCGAAAATCATGCGTGGCTCTGCGGCGATGGACGTCCTCGCCGCCCCCGGGGCGAGCGAGATTGTGCTTGATACGTTGGGCCTGGACATCACCAAGGTCACCGATGGCGCGGGGCGCGAACTGCCTTGGGTGCTCGGCAATGAAGACAAGGAACTCGGCGCGCCCCTCACGGTGCAGTTGAAGGGCGCCAAGCGGATTGTCGTTGAGTACGCTTCGAAGCCCGGAGCGCGCTCCTTGCAGTGGCTGCCGCCGTCACTCACTGCCGGAAAGCAGAAGCCCTATCTGTTCAGCCAGGGCCAGGCGATCAACAACCGCAGCTGGATTCCGACGCAGGATAGCCCTGGCATCCGTCAAACCTGGACGGCTCGAATTGTCGTGCCGGACGGACTTACGGCGGTGATGAGCGGGGAAAAGCTGACACCAAAGGGCGAGCCGACTACGGACGGGCAGCGCGCCTTCCGCTTCCGCATGGATCACCCTGTGCCGCCCTACCTGATCGCTATCGGTGTCGGGGATCTTGCGTTCAGAGAGCTTGGCCCGCGGACAGGCGTGTACACCGAGCCCTCCATGATGGATCGGGCCGCGAGCGAACTGGTCGACACAGAGAAGATGGTAAAGGCCGCGGAGGGCCTCTACGGCCCTTATCGGTGGGGACGGTATGACCTGCTGGTCCTGCCTCCGTCCTTCCCACTGGGTGGAATGGAAAACCCGACGCTGACCTTCCTGACGCCCACCTTCATAACCGGCGACGGGGCCAATGTGAGCTTGGTGGCTCACGAGCTGGCGCATAGCTGGTCCGGCAATCTGGTCACCAACGCCACCTGGCCGGACGGCTGGTTGAACGAGGGGTTCACCACGTATTTCGAGAACCGGATCATGGAGGCGCTGTATGGCGCCCCACGGGCGCGGATCGAGGCTGACCTGAGCTGGGACGGCATGCAGGCCGACATCAAGGAAGAGGGCGGGCCGCAGGCGGATGCGACCAAACTCTACGGCCAGCCGGGCGGCCAGCTTGAGTACTTCAAGGGCGCGACCTTCCTTCGCACGATCGAGACCATCGTGGGACGCGAGCGTTGGGACGCCTATCTGCGCTCGTACTTCGACCGGCACGCCTTCCAGCCGCAGACGACAGCCGGTTTTCTGGCCGATATTCGCGCGAACCTGATCAAGGGGGACAAGGGCCTCGAAGCGAAACTGGAGCTCGACAAGTGGGCCTATGCCGCGGGCCTGCCCAGCAACGCCGTCCACATAAAGTCTGAAGCCCTCGCTCGGGTGGATGAGCAAACGGCCGCCTTCGTGAAAGGTGGACCAGCGTCAGCAATCAAGGCGTCGGCTTGGACGACGCAGGAATGGCTGCGTTTCCTGAACAACCTGCCGCGCCAGTTGTCGAGGGCGCAGCTCGACGATCTGGATCGAACCTTCAAGCTTTCGGATTCGACCAACAGCTATGTCCGGTCGGCCTGGCTGGAGCTGGCGATCGCCAACCGCTACGAGCCGGCGCTGCCGTCGCTGGAAGCGTTCCTGACAAGCGTTGGCCGTGGCCTGTTCATTCGTCCGCTCTATGCTGGCTTGATGCGTCAGGGCGACTGGGGGCAACCCATCGCCCGCAAGATGCTTGCCGAGGCGAAGTCGAGCTATCACCCGACGATCGTCGCCGGCCTTGAGCGGATCGTGAACGGGTCCTGAGACCCGGCGCGGCGCCGTGAAGGGGCCTGAGTTTGCTAGGTAGTGGGCGACGCGGGACATGCGCGTCGCCTACCGAGCCGCTGGACGATCTTTCAGATTGCGCAGGCGGCGTCAGGTACGCTCGCCACGCGCGCCCAGCGATAGCCTTCGACTGTCTTCCCCCGCGGGAGGTAGGTGATCGCGAGCGGTTTGCCGTCCCGCTTCAGGTCGATCGTCAGCTCGGCTTTTGCATCGCCCTGGATCGCATCGAGAACGACCGCCGTCGTGATTTCATCGCCATCGCGGACACCGGCTTTTTCGGCCGCCGAACCGGCGACCAGCCCCTGTACCCGACGGGGGTTGGACGTCAGGGAGGCGCTATCGAAGCCCAACTCGAAGTTTCGATAGGAGGCCGTTTCGCGCTTGAAGCAGGGTCCAAAGGCGTTGCTTGGGGGCACCATGAGTCTGCCCGCCATCATGTCGTCGAACTCGACCTTAGCCTTCGGGCCAAGCTCGGCCGTGACCAATTCCAACCAGGCGTCCGTGTCATAGCTCAATCCGCGTTTCTGCCGGTCCAGCATGGCGAAGGTCAGATCGTCGAGTTTGCGTTGGCCGCCTGACTTCGCGCGGATTTCGGCATCGACCGTGGACAGATAGAATGAACCCCGATCATACGGCAGCTTGCGGACGCGGGTGTCGCTCCAGAATTTCGCCGCGATCTCCGAGGCCGGAGCGGTGTTCATGGCGTTGCCGTAGTAGCTCTGAGCCCGCTGGTTTACATCCGCGAGGAATTCATCGGTGGTGATGAGACCCGCGCGCCAAGTGAGCACAGGATCGTAGTACTCGGCCATTCCCTCGCCGTACCAAGATACGATGCCGTTCGGGCCTGAAAGGCTGCCGGTCCAATTGTGGACGATTTCATGGGCGAGGTGGCCGCGCATGCTGTCGGCGGTCGGCGCCGGGGTGTCGCTAAAGCCCGACATGAAGGAATTGACTAGGCCGGCGCCGCCGGCGCCGGGGTAGGGGTTCTTTCGGAAGAATACACGGTAGGGCTTGTCCGGTTCGCCAAAGAACCCGGCGATGGCGGTGTGCGCCTTCTGGGTCCAGACGGCCACGGCTTGAGCGTCGAACGGCGGCTCACCGAGCCAGTAGATGCCGAAAGGTCCGCCGCCAGGCGACGGATAGCTGCTGATCGGGCCGGCCATGTAGTAGCTGTGCGCCAGCAGATCGACAGGACCGACGGTGCGCACCTCTCCTTCGCCGAGACTCCATGCGCCATGCGAGCCGGAGGGCATCGCCGCGAGGTCCCACTTCAGGTGGATGCTGTAGGGCGTCGACTTATCTGGAAGGGCCAGGAAGCTCACGCCTGCGCCATTGAGGCCGCCCGCTTCCGGACGAAGATCGAAGGGCGGACCGGAGCCAAGCTTTGGACGGTAGGCGCGTGCCGGCGCGCGATAGCTGATGGTCACATCGCCGACTGTGGGCCGGCTGACTTCCCAGCGTCGGAAATACATGAAGTTCGACGGATCGACCGGGTCGTCTTTCTGAACGAGGGCGACTGGACCTGCTTGGTCCGTGACCTTGATGTCGTTCGCGCCGTAGCGGGCGGTCTCCACTGATGCGAACACCATTGGCAACTTCAGAAACGCCTCGCCCGGGTTTGCGGCGGGCGCCTGAACTTTCAACTGCACGTCGATATAGTCGACGGCTTGGTCGGTCGTGTGAGGCTTGAGAGTGACATCCAGCGAAGGCGGTGCTGCGTCTTGCGCCGCTGCGGCGCTTCCGAGGCTGAGCGCGCCGATCATGGCGGAAACAGCAGTGGTGACCGTGCGAGCAGCGCTCATCGTGACTCCCCCTCTTTTCAATGGCGTCTAGCGGAGAAGCTTAGGCGTGAGAGGCAGGATTATCTTGTCGTTCTTGCCCGGATTATGCGCGGCGGGCGGCTAGTCTATCGGCTCAAGAGCTGGCGGCTGCATGAGCCATGTTTCGGCGGGTCCGGTCTCCGGACTAGCGGAATTTCCGCGCCCGGAGCGGGATAGCGGTCGTGTACTTCGACTCCGATAGCGTCACGATGGAGCGGACGTCGATGACGCCCGGTAGCTTCAGGATCGTTGAAAAGATGAAGTCTTGGTACCAGTTCACGTCCGGCGCTAGAACCTTCAGCATCGCGTCCATTTCCCCGAACACGGTGTAGCACTCGAGAATCTCGGGAATGTCATCGATGGCCTGGTGGAACTTGGCGCGGTCTTCGTCGCTGAGGGTCGTCATCTTCACCTGGGCGAAGATTTGCATCTTGAAGCCAAGCTTCTGGCGATCGACGATCACCACTTGAGCCTTGATGTATCCCTCTTCTCGAAGGCGTTGAATTCGGCGCCAGCACGGGGACTGGGACAGCCCGACCCGCTCGGCCAGTTCGGCGGTCGAGAGCGAAGCGTCCCGCTGCATCAACTCAAGAATCTTGGTGTCGATCGCGTCCAGCTCCGCCGGCATATCTTATGTTCCTCTTCTGCGCGTCACGCATAACGGATGCAGCTCCTGGGGCTGTCAAGGGTGACAAAGGCAAGAAAAACCAAGGTGCGGAGATAGGATCAGTTTGTTGTCAGAACTGCTCCTTGCAGCTCTTCGAACATCCGAATGACGCCACTGGGGGCGACGCTGTGAACCTGCCGAGTACGCCGCACGCGGGTCCGCGTGGCGGGGCGCCTGACGCCTCCGGCGAGAGCTATTCAAACTGGGTCCGGGATGTCTTGCGCGCGGTCGCCGACGAGCCGGACGCCGCTGTTCTGTTTGACTCCACGATCCGCGAACCAACGGAATTGCTCGCCGGGGTGGCTCGTCGCGCCTTCGAGGGCGGCGTCACGGATCGGTTTGAAAGCGTCTTCGCCGGCGGCAACAGGTTTGTCGTCGAGGCGGTCGCCGCTCGGTACGGCGTCCCGCGCGAAAGCGTCATCTGTACGACAGGCGCAACCAGCGCGATGGCGATGGCGATCCGCGCCTACGTCGCGCCGGGCGACCACGTGATTGTCGAGACCCCGTGCTTCGACCTTTTACCTGGCTTGGCCGAGGAGGCTGGGGCGATGGTCAGCTACCTGCCTCGGCGGGCGCCTGATTTCGACGTGGATCTGGCCGAGTTGGCGCAGCTCATGCGACCGGACACCAAGCTGGTCCTTCTGACCCACTTGCATAATCCTTCCGGCGCCATGCTGGGCGACGGCGTTGTCGCGGCGCTCGGAGAGCTTGCAACCAAGACCGGCGTCCCGATCCTGATCGATGAGGTTTACGGCGATTTCGCCGGGCCTCGCCGTGCGGCGGCCGCGCTATCGCCCGACATCATCAGCGTGGGCAGTCTGGCCAAGGCCCAGGGCTTGTTCGCTTTGAAGTGCGGCTGGGCGATCGCCTCGCCGGCCCGCGTACAGCAGATGTTGGCCGCTAATAGTCACGGCGATCTCGATCTTTCAAAGTTGTCCCATGCCGTGGCCGCGCTCGTGCTGGAAGACATTGCGCCCTTCGACAATCACTGGCGGGCGACGTTGGAAGCGACGCGGCCCGTTGTGGAGCGTCACGTCGGGGCGATGGTCGCCGCCGGCTTGCTCGTTGGCGAGGTTCCTGTGGCCGGCTGCATGTGCTTCCCGCGCGTGGTCGGTGTGGTCGATACCCGGGCGCTGGCCGATTGGTTGTGGCGCGAGCATCGCATAGTTGTCGCGCCGGGCGAGTTCTTCGGCTTGGCCGGACATATTCGCATCGGCTTCGGCGGTGAGGCCGAGCAGCTAGATCGCGGACTGGAGCGCCTTCACCGAGCGCTAAGTCTATACCGCGCATCTTGATGTGCGGCGGGCGGGCAAATCACTGCGTTCGCCCGCTCAAATCCGCTCACATGAACCATGCGGCTCACTGTCAGCCCCCGCATAAACAATTTGCGACGCTTGGCCTTCGGTTCGAAGAACGAAAAGAAAAACCGCAGGCTCACACCTAGGCTGTTTCGAGTGCGGCGACCTGAACTTGGGCTCGCGGAATACTGATCCCGCCGTTTGCAGAGGGTCATCCGCCAGCCTGAGCCGGAGCGTCCTGGCCTAGGGGGACAAGATGAAGATGCATACCGTGCGCGGGCGACTTTTCGCCTCAACGATGATGGGCGGCCTGGCCTTGGCGGCGACGATGAGCGCGCAGCCTGCCTGGGCCCAGGACGCAGACGTGGCGATCGAAGAGATCGTGGTCACCGGATCGCGGATCCGGCGGGCCGACATCGAAACCTCGGCCCCCGTCGCTGTGATCAGCGCGCAGACCTTGACTGACCGTGGCGTGGTCCAGGTCGGCGACATGCTGAACCAGATCAGCGCCAACGCACCCTCATTCGCCGTCAGCGACGGCACCGGCTCAGCGGCCGGGAACGGTCAGCAATTCGTGAACCTGTTCGGGCTTGGCCCTGGCCGGACCCTCACGCTTGTGAATGGCCGCCGCATGGTGACGACCTCGCAAAGCCGCGGCGCCGAAGGCGTGTCGGGCTTAGGTGATCGGGTCGTCGACACCAATATCATTCCGACCGGTCTGATCGAGCGTATCGACGTGGTTCAAGCCGGCGGCGCCGCCGTCTATGGCTCGGACGCCATCGCCGGCGTGGTCAACTTCGTCCTGCGGGACAATTTCGAAGGCGTCGAACTGGACGCTCAGTACGGCATCTCCTCGCGCGACGACTACCCGAAGCAAAGTCTGCGCGGCACCTTCGGTAAGAACTTCCTCGACGGGCGCGCGAACCTGGCTGTCGATCTGGAGTGGTCGAAGACGGAGTCGCTGCTCGATTACGATCGGCCGCGCAGCAATCTTGGCCGGGTCACGGTTTCGAACCCGCTGAACAAGACGCCGACCGATGGTATTCCGGCGGTGGTCGAGAACCTGAACACGCGCTTCGTCACCTTTAACGCCAACGGCGTGATCTCGCGTGCGGGTCCTCCGTTCGCCAGCCAGATTGGCGCCGTCGCAGGGCAGCCGATCCAGAGCAACGCCGCAGGTACCGCCTTCGTCCCCTACAACGTGGGCAATCTGGTCAACCCGATGGTGCCGCCGTTCACCAGCGGTGGTGACGGCCTGCCGTTCCAAGAGTTGGCGTCGCTCAACGTCGGTGTTGAACGCTGGGTTGGCAACGCCATCGGGCACATCGACATTACCGATCGCATCAAGCTCTCCGGCGAGCTCATGTACGCCAAGGTCGAGGGCCGCGATCCGTACGGCAATCAGGCCAGCAACACCGTGCTCAACGGAGCCGACACCGGCGCTGGGGCCATCGCGTTGTCGCGCACCAACCCGTACCTGACGCCTGCCATGGCCGCTGCGATCGGCCCCGGCGGCCCGCCGCTGTTCGTCTCCAAGTTCTGGACGGACCTGCTGCCGACCCGAGAAAACACCAGCACCACCGAAACGGTTCGGGCCGTACTGGCCCTTGATGGCGACTTCGATTTCGCTGAGCGGAACTTCTACTGGAGCCTGTCGGCCAGCCACGCGGAGACCGATGGCGAGACCTTCGGTTGGGGCGTGAACACGGCTCGCTTCAACAAGGCGGTCAACGCCGTGCGCAACGGGGCAGGTGCTATCGTCTGCGGCGTAAACGCCGACGCGATCACGACCAATGACGACGCAGCCTGCGCGCCGCTGAACCCGTTCGGCATCGGCAATGTCAGCCACGAAGCTCAGCTCTATGTGACGACGCCCATCGGTTCGGACTACCTGAACTCGCAGGATGATTACCTGGCGACCCTGGGCGGTGATTTGTTCGAACTGCCGGCCGGGATGGTCAAGTTCAGCGTGGCTTACGAACATCGTCGCGAGAAGGCCAAGTTTACCCCGTTCACCGCCGAACAGCAGGGCCTGGTGGGCTCGCGCGTCCCCACGCTCGCCACCAAGGCGGCCTACAACACCGACGAAATCTCGGGCGAAGTCCTCGTGCCGATCATCGGCGGTGACTTCACCTTGCCGTTCGTTCAGTCGCTGGAGTTCGACGGCGCCTATCGCCGGGTGAAGCACTCGATCGCGGGCAGCGAGGACATCTGGGGCGCGGGCCTGCGCTGGCAAATTATCGACGGCCTGACGATCCGTGGTTCAACCAGCCGCAACTTCCGCGCGCCGAACCTGGACCAGCTCTTCGCGCCGTCGCGGACCGCCCTGGGCAGCACCGGCAACGACCCCTGCGATGCGGACCGCATCAATTCAGGTCCGAATCCCGCAGTGCGGTTGGCCAACTGCCAGGCGCTGTTCGCCGCCAACCCGAGCTTTGGCCCGTTGGCGACCTTCCAGAACCTGTCGGAGAACTTCGACAATGCCCAGGTCACCACGGGCGGCAACCCGAACCTGCGCAACGAAATCTCAAAGACCAATACGATCGGCTTCGTCTTCCAGCCGAGCTTCGTGCCGGGTCTGACCATTGTCGTGGACCGGATCGATGTCGATCTGACCGATGGGCTGTCGGCCTTCCAGCCGGCCGACTTCATGTCAGCCTGCTATGACTCGACCAGCCCGTCGGCCGAGATCTGCAGCACGTTCACGCGTGACGCGGCCGGCCAGACCGTCGCGGCGACCTCCACGACATTCAACGCCGGCAAGGTCGCGTTCCGTGGCGAGACCTACAACATCAACTACCGCTTCCCGATAGGGCGGTTCTTCGATGATCGCGACCTTGGCGATCTGGAACTGAGCGTCGACGCCACCCACACCACGCGGCTTGAGACTTCGGTGACTGGCTTCGACTCGACGCGCGAGGATGGCACTACGGTTCGGCCCGACTGGCTCGTCCAGTTCGATGCGGTCTACGCGCACGGGCCGTTCCGGGCGAGCTACCAGCTCACCTACCTGCCAGAGACAAAGATCAACGTCTTCGACACCATCGAGAGCACCCCGACCCCGGAGATCAAGGAGAACTACCGCCACAATATCTCCGCGGCTTACGACTTCGGGAAGTACACGGTGCGCGGCGGGATCATCAACGTGACGGACGAAGAGCCGTCCTATCCCACGCGGAGTTACGGCGACATTTTCGGGCGGCAGTACTATGTCGGCCTGAACGCCCGCTTCTAGGGTGACCTTCGGGCGGCGCTGGCTCTGCGGGCCAGCGCCGCCCTTTCTCGTTGGAGTTGGCTATGATCGCGAGCGTCGGGGGCGGAGAGATCGGGAGCGTCGCCGTCTTTGACGGCCAAGCGGTTCGCGAACGCCTCAGCTACGACGTGGCGATCCCGGTGGTCCGCGAGGCGATGCTCGCACTATCCGATGGCCGGGTGCGCCAGCTATTGCGCAGTTTCATCGGCCTGGGCGAGGGGCGGACTTTCGCCATCATGCCGGCCGCGCTTTCAGATCGCGGCGTGTTTGGCGCCAAGCTGGTCAGCGTCTTCGGCGACGGGTTCGGGCGCAAGACGCATGAGGGGCTGGTGATCCTCTTCGACGGCGCCACAGGCGCGCCGATTTGCCTCGCCGACGCGGCCGAGATCACCGCCGTGCGCACCGCAGCAGCCAGTGCGGTCGCCACGGACGCCCTGGCCCGCGAGGACGTGGATACGCTGGCTGTTCTCGGCGTCGGCAAGCAGGCGGCCGCTCACATCCGGGCGATCTCGAAAGTTCGACCCCTGCGCGACGTTCGTGTTTGGGGCCGCTCGATTGAGCGCGCCGAGGTGTTCGCCGCCGAGATGTCCGCTACGACCGGGCTGCACGTGAGCGCCGCCGCCGAAATCGCAGGGGCGACGCAGGGCGCGGGCGTCATTTGCACCGTCACCGCCGCAATCGATCCGATCTTGGACCTAGCCTGCGTGACCCCAGGCGCCCACGTGAACGCAGTGGGGTCCAGCGGACCCGGCCAGGCGGAGATCGCGTCCGATCTCGTGGCCGCCAGCCGCTTCATCGTCGATCATCGCGAGCACGTTCTGGCCCACGGCGGAGAGTTCCTCCGCGCAAAGGCTGATGGGCTGGTCGGTGACGATCACATCGCCGCCGAGCTCGGCGAAGTCTTGGCCGGCGCGCGGCTTGGCCGCACGGGTCCTGACGACATCACCCTCTACAAGTCATTGGGCCACGCCGCGCAGGATCTCGCCGCCGCCGCCTGGCTCCACGAAAACGCAAGATGACTCGCGCCGCGCGGGCCATCGGGGACATCGCATGACCGACACGACGCAGCAGCTCCACAAGGGCGTCAATCTTGCCGCCGTGGTGGCCCTTGGTTTGGGCACGGCGGTCGGGGTCGCGATCTTTTCGGTCATTGCGCCGGCGACGGCGCTAGCGGGGCCGGGGATGCTGCTGGCCGTGCTGGCGGCGGCCGCCCCGATGTTCGTCATCGCTGTGACCTATGCCTTCATGGGTTCAGCGTTGCCGACCTCAGGGGCCTCGTTCGAGTGGTCCCGCCGCTTCATCCACCCCTTCGTCGGGTTCCTGATCGCCTGGCTGCGGATCGTCAGCAATGTGGGCGCAATCCTGGTCCTGGCGCTGGTGGCGGTTCGCTATCTCTCGATGGTCGTGCCTCTGCCGACCAAGCCGACGATGTTCGCGGGCTTCCTGCTGTTCTTTCTGGCGAACTACTTCGGCGTAGCCTTGGCCGCGCGCCTTCAGGTCGTCCTGATGGGCGCGCTGGTGGTGCTCTTCTTCATCTTCGCGGCCTGGGGCGCGCCGTACATTGAGCCAGCGCATTTCGAACCCATGCTCCCTCACGGCACGGCCGGCATGCTGGCCGCCGTGCCGTTGCTGATTGGCCTGTTCTTCGGCATCGAGGCGGCGACGGAGATCGGCGACGAGGTCAAGGACGGCCGCAAGGCCATTCCGCTCGGCATCGCCCTGTCGATCGGCAGCGCGGTGGTGCTGTACCTGATGGTGGCGGTGGTGGCGCTCGGCGTCCTGGGCCCCGAGGCCCTGGCTCGCAGCGAGACGCCGCTCCTGGATGCGGCACAGCCGTTCATGGGGCCGATCGCCAAGCCGCTAATCGTCACCGCGGCCGTCGTCGCCATCGGCAAGTCGCTCAATTCGCTCTATCTCGGCTTCTCCCGCAGCCTGTTCGCAATGGCGCGGGCCGGGATGCTGCCGGCCCCGCTGACGAAGATCCATCCGAAGTACGGCACGCCGCACATCGCGCTCTGGACCATCCTGGGCGGCGCGACGCTCGGCCTGTTGACTCCGATGAACCTGACCAGCCTGTTCCTGGCCGTGAATATCCCGACGCTGCTGAAGTACGCCGCGACCAGCTTCTCGGCCGTCGTGGTGGTGCGCAAGCATCCAGAGATCTACGCCGCGGCCCGCTTCAAGCTGTCGCCGCGCGCGACCATCGGCTGGGCCTACGCCGGCGCGGCGGCCGCCCTGGTGATCGCCGTCTTGGGTTTCCAGGCCGATTGGATGCCATACGCGGCGCTCGGCGTGTGGGCGATGATCGGAATCGCCTACTACGTCGTCACTCACCGCAAGAGCGCCTGATGACTCGAAAACTCGACAGCTTCGACCGCCGCATCCTGGCCCAGCTCCAGACGCAGGGCGATCTTGGACCGGTCGAGCTCGCTGAGATCATCCACCTTTCGCCCTCCCAGTGCTCACGCCGTCTGCAGCGCCTAAAGGCCGAGGGCTATGTCGCCCGGATCGTGGCCCTGCTGGACGAGGGCCATTTGAACATCGGCGTCGTCGCCTATGTCCTGACGACGCTAAAATCCCATGCGCCGGAGCAGACCCAACTTTTCCAAGCGCGGATAGGCGCGCTCTCGGAAGTCGTCGAGTGCCACAAGATGACCGGCGAGGCCGACTACATCCTCAAGGTCTGCACGCGAAACCTGGAAACCTTCAACGCACTCCTCACCGATCATCTGCTGGTGGCCCCGGAGATCGCGACGGTCAGGTCCTCCATCGTGCTCGACCGCATCAAGTCGACCAGCCAGTTGCCGTTGGAGTTTCTCTAGATGCGCATCATCGACCGCGAAGAAGTCGCGCGCCGGCTGACCTATGAGGTCTGCATCCCGATCGTGCGCGACGCGATGATCGCCTTTTCCAAAGGCGAAACCCGGCAGCTCTTGCGATCAATCATCCCACTCGCCGAGGGGCGGATGTTTGGGATCATGCCAGGGGCGCTCGGCGAGACGGCTCCGTTCGGCGCCAAGCTGATCAGCGTCTTTCCGGACAATTTCGAAAAGGGACTTCAGTCCCATCAGGGCCTGGTGGTCCTGTTCGACCCGCAGTCGAGCGCCCCGGTCTGCGTCGTCCACGCCGGCGAGGTGACCGCCATCCGCACGGCGGCGGCCAGCGCGGTCGCCACAGACGCCTTGGCCAGGCCCGGCGCCAGCCGCCTGGCTGTGCTCGGCTATGGTGAGCAAGCCGCCACCCATGCGCGCGCCATCTCGAAGGTCCGGGCTCTTGCCCACATCACGGTGTGGGGCCGCTCAAGCGAGCGGGCAGGGGCGTTCGCAGCCCGCATGACCGCTGAGCTCGGCGTAGCGGTGGAAGTCGCCGCCAATGTCAGGGAGGCGGTGGCGCAGGCCGACATCGTTTGCACCGTGACCAACGCCAAGGAGCCGGTGCTGCTGGGCGAGTGGGTCCAGCCCGGAAGCCATCTGAACCTCGTCGGCTCCAGCTTCGCCGGCCCGGTTGAGGTCGACAACGATCTTGTCGTGCGTTCGCGCTTCATCGCCGACAGCCGGGAGGGCGTCCTGCGCCAGGGCGCGGAGTTCCTGCGCGCCAAGGAGGCCGGGCTGATCGGCGATGACCATGTGGTGGCCGAGATCGGCGAGGTGCTTTCCGGCGCTATCCCGGGCCGGCGCTCGGACGAAGAGATCACGGTCTACAAGTCGCTGGGTCATGTCGTGCAGGATCTAGCGAGCGCTTGGGCTCTCTATTCGCAGGCAGAAGAGGCGAACTGAGCGGCGCAAGACGCACGGAACGTGCGTCGGCACAGCTCTAGATTTCAGTCCAGTTTTGGGGGCGACAGATGATCAGACAGACCTTGGCGATGGCCGTGAGCTTGGCCGCTCTGGTGAGCGCCAACGCCACCTTGGCGCAGGCCGCGCCGTTGCTGGACGTCACCCTGAAACCCGGCGCGGCGGACGCGCAGGGGCATGTGGCCTTTGTGGACATCGTGGCCAAGATTCCCGCCGCCGACACGCCTGCGGGCGCGCCGCTGCTGGCGCTGCCGGTGGTGGTGGCCAATGTCGAGGGCGTCGCCAAGACGATGACTGGCTTCGAGGTCGTGGACGCCCAAGGCGCTGTGCCCTTGACGGTCCAGGACCAGGGCGCCGGCTCGCCGGTCGAAATTCGTCAATGGATCGCCGGTCGGCCGGTGGTCGGCGACCTGACCGTTCGTTACCGCGCGCCGACCGACAATGCGCCGCCGATCCGGGGCTCGGGCCCCCCCTTCGGCCTGCGCACCGAGGGCGGTGGGCTGTCAGGTGCGGGCAGCATCTTCCTGGTGCAACCTGTGACGACCAAACCCTATCGCCTGGCGGTCCGCTGGGACCTGGCCGCGATGGGCAAGGGCGCGACCGGGACCTCCAGCTTCGGCGACGGCGACGTCGAATTGCCCCCCGGTTCGGCTGATCGGCTGGCCTCGGCCTTCTTCATGGCTGGCCCGATGTACCGTCATCCGACCCAGCTGCGGACCAGCGGCTTTTCCTCGGCATGGCTGGCCGGAGCTCCCGCCGACACTGCGGCGGTGATGGCTTGGACCGAGGAGCTGCACGCCTGGTACGACGTCAACTTCAAGGGTGGCGGCGAGCTGCCCTACCGCGTCTTCCTCCGCTTCAATCCGGTCAATCCTGGCGGCGGCGTGGCCCTAACCAACTCCTTCGTCGCCACCTATGACGACAAGACGACGGCCGAGAGCATGAAGCTCACCCTGGCTCACGAGATGCTGCACACCTGGGCGCCGACGCTAGGCGCCCATAGCTCCCGGACCAGCGACACTCAGTGGTTTGGCGAAGGGATCGCGGTCTACTACGCTCGCCTGCTGCCGTGGCGTGCGGGGCTGATCGGCTCCGACGCCTTCCTGGATGATCTAAACGAGACGGCTGGCCGCTACTATTCCAACGCCCTGATCGACACGCCCAACGACCAGATTGCCGGGCGGTTCTGGGAGGAAACCCTCGTCCGCGTCCTGCCCTATGACCGGGGCTCGATGTACATGGCGGTGGTCGACGAGAAGATCCGCAAGGCTTCCGGCGGCAAACGCTCGCTCGACGACATCATGCAGAAGCTGATCGATGCAAAGCGGGCCGGCGTGGAGACGACGCAGGAAACCTGGCTGGAATTGATCACCGCCGAACTTGGCCCGGTCGCCAAGACCGATTTCGAGGCCATGCTGGCTGGCGCGGTGCAGCGTCCATCGGGCGGCGCCTTCGGTCCATGCTTCACCGCTTCGACCACCACCCTTCGCCAGTTCGAACTCGGCTTCGCGGGCAAGAGCCTCGTCAAGCCCATGCGGATCGTTGAGGGCTTGGTTCCAGGCTCGGCCGCCGACAAGGCGGGCCTACGCAACGGCGATGAGATCCTCAAGCCGGTCGGCCTCGACAACGTTCAGTCCGACCAGAATCTGACCGTGACGTGGCAGGTTCGCCGCGACGGCAAGGCCCTCGCGATCACCTATCTGCCGCGCGGCAAGAGCGTCGAGGTTCCGCAGTGGAAGCGGGTCGAAGGTGTCTCCGACGCCGCTTGCAAGTTCTAGGGGCGCGGTGTCACGAACGCACGGACGTCGCTGGTGAAAGCCTCCAGCGCCGCCTCGTTGGTGTAGGCCATGTGGCCGCCCTCATAGGTCTTTTGCGAGATCCGGTCCGCCGGGAAATAGCCCTGGGCCGCGAGGTAGCGCGCGGGACCAACGGTGGTGGTTAGGTCGTAGATCCCCGTTCCGACCATCAGGCGGAACTTCGGATTGGCGGCGAAGGCCTCACCGATCATGGCCGGATAGTCGTAATCGTTGAACGGACCGCCGGCCCCGCTGGTCGGGTTGTAGAGCCATCCCCGAGTATCGGGCGCGAATGGACGATACTCGCTCATCGGCAGGGTCACCGCCAGGTTCTGCGTCAGATGCTCGGACAGTAGCGGCGCGACCATGTCGCCCACCTTGGCGAACGGATCGACCGGCCGCTCGCCGGCTTTCGGCGCCGGGCCCGTGTAGCGGGCGTCATAGGTCGCCAGCATCAGCCCCTTGTCCTTCAGCAGCTCGGTGGCGAAGGCGACCTTGGTGATCACCAGGCGGTTTGCCAGATAGTAGTCGGCGCTGATCCCGGTCATCGCCTGCAACCGCGCGGCGACCTGCTCGCGGTCTGACTGCGATAGGTTCGCGCCCTTCGCAAGGGCGCTGAGGTACTCCCCCATTCCATAGGCGTAGGCCTCGTCGATGAAGGCCGCCATGCTCTTGCCGCCCATGTCCGCGCGGCCGTGATAGGCGGCGATGGCCGCCAGGGCCGGCAGGTTCGCGGCATAGGCCATCACATTGCTGGTGCGTTGGCTGGTCTCGATCATGTTGGTCGCCTGGCCCATCAGCACCACACCGTCGAGCGGCATGGTCTTGGCCAGTTCGCCGGCCATCAAGGCGGCGCGGATCGTGCCGTAGCTCTCACCCAGCACATACTTTGGCGAGGCTTCCCGGCCGTTCGCCTTGATCCAGGCCTCGACGAACCCGGCTACGGACTTGGCGTCGCCATAGGCGGTGTAGAAGTCGGCGCGCTTGCCGCCCGGCAGCACGCGGGTGAAGCCGGTCTCGGCCGGGTCGATGAAGACCAGATCGGCCACGTCGAGCAGCGTGTAGGGATTGTCCTGCAAGACGTAAGGCTTCGGCACGGGCGCGCCCACGTCCTGCGGGACGGTGATCCGCTTGGGGCCAAAGGCGCCCATATGCAGCCACGACGAGGCGGAGCTGGGACCGCCGTTGAACAGGAAGATGACCGGCCGCGCGGCCTGGCCCTCCGCGCCTTCACGGACATAGGCGGTGGTCATGAAGCTGATGGTCGGAACACCGTCCTTGTCCTTGAGCACTGTCTCCCCGACCGTCGCCACGTAATTCACGGTCTGGCCGTTGAAGACGCCAGAGTGCTGGGTGACGAAGGCTCGTGATGTTGGGGCTTGCGCCGAGACGGCCGGGGCTTGGGCGTAGGCTTGGGAGGCGCCCGCGATCAGCAGGGCCAGCGCCAGCAAAGTCGCTTTCATCGTCAGTCTCCGTTGCAGGCGCGTCGCCCTCCGACGAACGCCAGATTGAGGCGGCGCGGCCGGATTTTCTTGTCGTTCTTCGGGGCAGGCGCGAGGCTTGCCGTCTGATTTATGCGGCTGCGGAAAGCTGTCTGCATCGACAATGTTTGGAAACCGGCGTCGCTCTCCCAGAACGCAAAGAATTTCTCGCCGCCCAGGCTATTCTGACCTGGCTTCAGGGTGGGGAATGACGATGCGTAAATCGGTCTTGTTGTTGAGCGCCAGCCTGCTGCTGAGCGCGCCCATCGCAGCCCTGGCCCAGGCGGCTCCGCCTGCCGTCACCGCGCCTCGAGCGCCGGTGGTGGCGATCACCCAGCATGCCGGGACCTTCAACGGCCAGAAGGTGAAATACGACGCCATCGTCGCCGAGACCTTCCTGAAGGACGCCGCCGGAGCGTCCGCCGCTTCGGTCGTGACGACCGCCTATGTGCGGACTGATAACAAGGACAAGGCCACGCGGCCTGTCCTCTTCCTGTTCAACGGCGGGCCCGGCGCCTCGACGACGCCGCTGCACTTCGGCGCCTTCGGGCCCAAGAAGCGGGAAGGTGAGGGCGCGGCCCAGCGCATGGTCGACAACCCCGACAGCCCGTTGGACGCCGTGGATCTGGTGTTCATCGACCCGGTCGGCACCGGCTACAGCCGCCCGCTGCCGGGCCACGACGGGCAAGCGTTCTGGAGCCGCACGGGCGACGCACAGGCGGTCAAGACCATCATTGCCGATTGGCTGAAGGCGAACGGCCGCCAAGCTTCTCCGCGCTATATGCTGGGACAGAGTTACGGCACCACGCGCGCGGCGCTGGTGGCCGGGATCGGCCAGGACCTGAACCTCGACGGCATCCTGCTCTTCGCCCTGGTCGGCAATCCGCCGGGTCATGAGATGCCCTATGTCACCAGCCTGCCGGCCTTCGCGACCAGCGCATGGCATCACCAGCGTATCGACCGGGCCGGGCGCTCGGTGACGCAGGTCTATGATGAAGGGGTCGCTTTCGCGCGGGGCGAATACGTCACCGCCCTGATCAAGGGCGCGAGCCTGACGCCGGCCGAAAAGCGCGCGACCGCCCAGAACATGTCGGCCCTGATAGGGCTGCCGGCGGAGTTCATTGAGGCCAAGGACCTGCGGCTTTCCAAGGAGGACTTCATGTTCAACCTCCTGAAGGACCAGGGCGTGCGGATCGGCCAGCTCGACGGCCGTGCGACCCGGCCGTTCGACGCGCCGGCCCAGCGCCCGCCCTATGACGATCCGGGAATGAACTACGCCGAGCCGCGTGGAGCGTCACCGACGGCGACTGGCGTGGTCGCGCCCTCGAAGCGCGGTCTCTCGGCGGTCGATTCCTACTATCAGGAGCACCTGAAGTTCCGCACGGCGGAGACCTACAACGCGCTCAATCTCGACGTGAACAGCGCCTGGGACCACGAAGGCATGACCGACGTGAACGCCAAGATCGGCGACGCCATGCAGCAGAACCCCAAGCTGCGGCTGTTCTGGGCGGCGGGCTATTTCGACATCACCACACCGGCCTATAGCGGGCGCTACGCGCTGGATCAGGCTGGCGTCCCGGGCGAGCGACTGACCGCGGCATACTTCAACGGCGGCCACTCGGTGTTCACCGATCCAGCCAACCACACGGCTCTTAGCGAGGCCGTGCGGAACTTCGTGCGGCCCTGATATAGGTGGGGCGAACAGCGGAGGTTGGTATGCGAGTCGCAGTCGGAATCATCATGGCCCTGGCGCTGGCCGGTCCAGCCGCCGCCAAGGACGCGAACGCCGCCTTCTTTGCTCGAAACGCCAAGGCTCCCGGCGTGAAGACCATTCCCGGCATCCAGTACAAGGTGTTGAAGTCGGGGCCGGCCGACGGCGTTCATCCGCAACGGTCCTCGACCGTCAAGGTCCGCTACGTGGGCAGCTTCATCGACGGCAAGGTGTTCGATTCCTCGAAGGACGAACCCGATGGCGCGGTCAGCTTCCCGCTTGGGCGCCTGATCCCCGGCTGGACGACCGTGGTTCCGATGATGCGCCCGGGCGATGAGTGGGAGATCTATCTGCCGCCGGAGTACGCCTATGGCGCGGCCGGTAAGGACATCATTCCCGGCAATACGGCGATGGTGTTCCGCATCGAACTGCTGGAAGTCACCGACGCTCCGGCCTCCTAGGGCCGGGAGCCCTAGGCGTCGATCTCCGCCAGGATCGCGCGGCCGGCGCCGAGGCTGAGCCGCGCGCCGCGTTCGACCAGCGCGCCGTCCTCGGCCTCGAGATGCTCGCCGTTCAAAGCCACCGACTCCACCGCCAGGACGAATGTCGCTTGGGCCCTGCACTCGAAGGCGTTGGGGCCGTCCAGACGCCTGACACGGACGGTGCAGACGCCGCGGCGAACCATCAGGTTCAGGTCCCGGATCGGCCCGTCGTGAAGTTCCGCGGCGCAGGCCGCGTCGCCGGGGAAGGCGAAGGGGGGAGCTGCGGCGTCGAGTGTAACGGTCGCCAGACCTTCTACGGCCAGCTCAAGTCCGGCCCCCTGGATGACCGTTAGTACCCTTTCGACGCCGGGAAAGACCGAGAACGGTCCGCCTTGCGCAACGTCTGCAATGCTGATGCGCCAGTCGAAAGCGTCCAGGGCGGCGGTCGGCGGCCAGATCGCGACCTCCCGCGTCACCCCGCCGCCGTTCTTCCACGGCATGGGCGTGCGATTGACCGCGCGCAGGATCCGCATCAGCCCAGGATGCCCGGCAGGTCGAGGCCTTTTTCGCGGGCGACGTCGAGGGCGATCTCATAGCCGGCGTCGGCGTGGCGCATGACGCCGGTCGCGGGGTCGTTCCACAGTACGCGCTCGATGCGCTTGGCCGCCGCCGGGGTGCCGTCGCAGACGATGACCATGCCCGAGTGCTGCGAGAAGCCCATGCCGACCCCGCCGCCATGGTGCAGCGAGACCCAAGTCGCGCCCGAGGCGGTGTTGAGCAGGGCGTTCAGCAGCGGCCAGTCGGAGACCGCGTCCGACCCATCGCGCATGGCTTCAGTCTCGCGGTTGGGGGAGGCGACAGAGCCGCTATCCAGGTGGTCGCGGCCGATGACGATGGGGGCTTTCAACTCGCCCGACGCGACCATCTCGTTGAAGGCCAAACCAAGACGGTGGCGATCGCCCAGGCCGACCCAGCAGATGCGGGCGGGCAGACCTTGGAACTTGATCTTCTTGCCGGCCATGTCGAGCCAGTTGTGCAGGTGCGGATTGTCCGGGATCAGCTCCTTCACCTTGGCGTCGGTGCGGGCGATGTCCTCGGGATCGCCCGACAACGCCACCCAGCGGAACGGGCCGATGCCGCGGCAGAACAGCGGGCGGATATAGGCCGGCACGAAGCCGGGGAAATCGAAAGCGTTGGCGACGCCTTCTTCCTTGGCCATCTGGCGGATGTTGTTGCCGTAATCGACGGTGGGAACGCCGGCGGCCTGGAAGTCCAGCATCGACTGCACGTGCTCGGCCATCGAGGCGCGGGCGGCTTCCTCGACCTGCTTGGGGTCCTGCTCGCGCATGGCGGCCCAGCGTTCCAGGCTCCAGCCCTTGGGCAAGTAGCCGTTGATCGGGTCATGGGCCGAGGTCTGGTCGGTCAGCAGGTCGGGGCGCACGCCGCGCTTGAACAGCTCCGGCAGCAGTTCGGCGGCGTTGCCGAGTAGGCCGACCGAGATTGGCGTCTTGTCGGCGCAGGATTGCTTGATCCAGGCTAGGGCTTCGTCGAGATCTTCCGTGGCCTTATCGAGATAGCCGGTGCGCAGGCGCATCTCGATTCGCGAGGGCTGGCATTCGATGGCCAGGCACGAGGCCCCCGCCATCACGGCGGCCAGCGGCTGGGCGCCGCCCATGCCGCCGAGGCCGGCGGTCAGCAGCCACTTACCGGACAGATCGCCGGCATAGTGCTGGCGGCCCATCTCGACGAAGGTCTCATAGGTGCCCTGCACGATGCCCTGGGCGCCGATATAGATCCACGAGCCGGCGGTCATCTGGCCGTACATGGCCAAGCCCTTGCGATCCAGTTCGTTGAAGTGCTCCCAGGTCGCCCAGCGCGGCACCAGGTTGGAGTTGGCGATCAACACGCGTGGGGCGTCGGCATGGGTGCGGAACACCCCGACCGGCTTGCCAGACTGAACCAGCAGGGTCTCGTCGTCCTCCAGCCGGCGCAGGGTCTCGACGATCTTGTCGTAGCTCTCCCAATCGCGGGCGGCGCGGCCGATGCCGCCATAGACCACCAGCTCTTCCGGCCGCTCGGCGACGTCGGGGTGCAGGTTGTTCATCAGCATGCGCAGCGGCGCTTCGGTCAGCCAGCTCTTGGCCGTGAGTTCTGTCCCGGTCGCGGGGCGGATGACGCGGGTGGGGTCTAGGCGGGTCATGGAATGGCTCAGGCTTTGGCGAAGGCGAGGCACGCCTTCAGGACATCGGTGAGGGCCGCGCGCATCGGCGCGGCTTGGATTTCGGAGTAGGGGGTGGGCCAGGTGGCTGGCGTGGGCGCTGCCGGGGGGTCGTCCATGTAGCCGCGGCACGCCAGTTCCATCTGGATCGCGTGGACGCCCTCTTCGGGCCGCCCGTAGTGGCGGGTCGTCCAGCCGCCCTTGAAGCGGCCGTTGGTCACGCGGCTGAACGAACTGGCGTCGCAGGCGGCCTCGACCGCGCTGGTCAGGGCTTCGTCACAGCTGGTCCCTGAATTGGTGCCGAGATTGAAGTTGGGCAGCGGCCCGTCGAACAGGCGCGGGATCACCGAGCGGATCGAATGGGCCTCATAGAGCACGACCTTGCCGTGGATCTCGCGCAGCCGTTTCAGCTCCGCGGCGAGAGCGGCGTGATAGGGCTCGAAATAGGTTTTCCGGCGACGGGTAATCTCGGCCTCGTTCGGCTCGCCGCCCAGATAGAGCGGCTCGCCGTCGAAGGTTGTGGTCGGACAAAGCTCGGTGGTCGCTTGGCCTGGATAGAGCGAGGCGCCGGAGGGATCGCGGTTCACGTCGATGACGCTGCGGCTGATCGCGGTACGCACGGTGGTGGCGCCTATCTCGCGGGCGAAGCCGTAAAGTCGGTGGATCCACCAGTCGGCGTCCTTGCGGGCTAGCCAGGGCGAGACCAACTGCGCCTCGACGTCTGCGGGGAGCTCGGTTCCCGTGTGTGGGAAGCTGAGCACCAGCGGCGCGTCGCCGCGATGCACCTCCAGCCAGTCCATCACGCGACGCCGGGCAGGGCGGCGCCGTCGGCCGCGTCGCAGACCGCGCCGGAACGCACCAGCAGGTTGGCCGCTTCGATATCGGGGTGGAAGTGACGGTCGTCGGTCAGGTGCGGGACCTGGGCGCGCAGCAGGGCGCGCACCGATTCCAGCGCCGGGCTGGAGGTCAGGGGCGCGTGGAAGTCGCAGCCCTGGGCGGCGGCCAGCAGTTCGATGCCGATCACCGCGGTGGCGTTCTCCACCATCGCCAGCAATCGGCGCGCGCCATGGGCGGCCATCGAGACGTGGTCTTCCTGGTTGGCCGAGGTCGGGATCGAGTCGACGCTGGCCGGATAGGCGCGCTGCTTGTTCTCCGACACCAGGGCGGCGGCCGTGACCTGCGGGATCATGAAGCCGGAGTTGAGGCCGGGCTTGGGCGTCAGGAACGCCGGTAGGCCCGAGAGCGCGGGATCAACCAGCATGGCGATCCGCCGCTCGGCCAGCGAGCCGATCTCACAGACCGTCAGGGCGATCATATCGGCGGCGAAGGCCACCGGCTCGGCGTGGAAGTTGCCGCCGGACAGGGCTTCGTCGGTTTCCGGGAAGATCAGCGGGTTGTCGGTGACGCCGTTGGCCTCGGTCCCCAGCGTCGTCGCCGCCTGGCGCAGGACGTCCAGCGCCGCGCCCATCACCTGCGGCTGGCAGCGCAGGCAGTAGGGGTCTTGAACGCGCTCGTCATCCTTCAGGTGCGAGGCGCGGATCGCCGAGCCGGCCATGAGGCCGCGCAGGGCGTCGGCGGTTTCGATCTGGCCGGCATGGCGGCGTAGCACGTGGATGCGTGGATCGAACGGTGTGTCCGACCCCTTGGCCGCCTCGGTCGACAGCGCGCCGGTGACGAGCGCAGTGCGGAACAGAACCTCGGCTTCGAACAGGCCCGCCAGGGCGTTGGCGGTCGAGAACTGGGTGCCGTTCAGTAGGGCGAGGCCCTCCTTGGGACCGAGCGTCACCGGCGAAAGACCGGCTTGGGCCAGGGCCTGGGCGGCTGGAAGGCGTGCTTCGCCGACGAAGATCTCGCCGACCCCGATCATGGTCGCGGCCATGTGGGCGAGCGGGGCGAGGTCGCCCGAGGCGCCGACGGATCCCTGAGCCGGAACGACCGGGGTCAGGCCTTTCATCAGCATGGCTTCCAGCAGCGCGACGGTGGCCGGCCTCACGCCCGAGGCGCCTTGCGCCAGACTGGCCAGCTTCAAGGCTAGCATCAGGCGGATCACCGGAACGGGGGAGGGCTCGCCCACGCCCGCGGCGTGCGACAGGACGATATTACGTTGCAGGGTCTCAAGATCGCCCGCCTCGATGCGGACGCTGGCTAGCTTCCCAAAGCCGGTGTTGATCCCATAGACCGGCTCGCCGCGGGCCAGGATGCGCTCGACCGCCGCGGCGCTGGCCGCGATCACCGGCGCGGAGGCCGGATCAAGCTTGGCGCCGGCGCCGCGATAGATGGCGCGCCACTCGGCGAGGCTGACCTCGCCTGGTCGCATCACGACGTCGTTCATAGTCCACTCCACACGCGGGCATGGAGCGGATTGAACCCCATGCGATAAACAAGTTCGGCCGGGCGCTCGATGTCCCAGATGGCGAGATCGCAGCGCTTGCCGGCTTCCAAAGTCCCGGTCTGAGCCAGCATGCCGAGCGCGCGGGCGGCTTCCCGCGTCACGCCGGCGAGGCATTCATCGACCGTCAGGCGAAACAGGGTCGCGCCCATGTTCATGGTCAGCAGCAGCGAGGTCAGCGGCGAGGTGCCGGGATTGCAGTCGGTGGCCAGCGCGATCGGCACGCCCGCCCCGCGCAGATCCTCGATCGGCGGCAGCTTGGTCTCGCGTACGAAGTAGTAGGCGCCCGGCAACAGGGTCGCGACCACGCCGGCCTTGGCCATGGCGGCGACGCCGGCCATGTCCACATGCTCCAGATGATCGGCCGATAGCGCGCCAAACTCGGCGGCCAGCGCCGCGCCGTGCAGGTTCGACAACTGCTCGGCGTGCAACTTCACCGGCAGTCCATGCGCCTTGGAGACCTCGAACACTCGGCGCGTCTGATCGGGCGTAAAGCCGATCCCCTCGCAGAAAGCGTCCACCGCGTCGGCCAATCCTTCCGCGGCGACCGCGGGGATCATCCGCTCGCACACTTCGTCGATGTAAGCGTCAGAATTATCAGCATATTCGGGCGGAAGGGCATGGGCGCCTAGGAAGGTCGTTTTGACGCCGATCGGGCGCAGTTGGCCGAGCTTCCGAGCGGCCCGCAGAGACTTCAGTTCGTGCTCCAGCGACAAGCCATAGCCGGACTTCACTTCGATGGTGGTTAGTCCCTCGGCGATCAGGGCGTCGAGCCGGGGCAGGGCGCTGGCGACGAGTTCATCCTCGCTGGCCGCGCGCGTCGCCGTCATGGTTGAGACGATGCCGCCGCCTGCCCGCGCGATCTCCTCATAGGAGGCGCCGGCCAGCCGCAGTTCAAACTCGCGGGCGCGGTCGCCGCCGAAGATCAGATGGGTGTGTGGGTCGATGAGGCCCGGCGTGATCCAGCGACCTTGGCAGTCGATGGTCTCGGCCGCTTCGAATCGAGGGGCCTCAGCGGCGTCGCCGGCATAGACGATCTGGCCGTCCTGGCTGGCGATGAGGCCTTCCATGATCTCGCCAAGCCCAGGCCGATCAGGGGAAAGCGTGGCGAGACGGGCGTTCGCCCAGATCCGATCGCATCGCATGTCCGCCTCCTTCACATCGTCTCGATTAATGTATAGACATATGTCTGAGCGAGGAGGCTTGTCCAGTGTCTGATCGAGGTGAAACGATCTGGTTCGACAGCGCGCTGCTGGCGACCGGTTGGGCGTGCCAGGTGCGCGTGAGCGTTCGGGATGGCCAGATCGCCGCGATCGAAACGCAGGCGCCGCGCCAGCCGGGCGAGATCGCCTATGGCCCAGCGCTGCCGGGCCTGCCCAATCTGCACAGTCACGCCTTCCAGCGTGGCATGGCGGGACTGGCCGAGGTGCGCGGGCCATCGGCCGACAGCTTCTGGACGTGGCGCGAGGTGATGTACCGCTTCCTGGAACGGCTGGGTCCGGACGAGGTCGAGGCGGTCGCCGCGCTCGCCTATGCCGAGATGCTGGAATCCGGCTTCACCCGGGTTGGGGAGTTCCACTACCTGCATCACGGCCAGGGCGGCCGCACATACGCCGACCCCGCTGAGATGGCCGCGCGCATCGGCGCGGCTGCGGAGACCACGGGCCTTGGGCTCACCCTGCTGCCGGTGTTCTATGCGCACTCCGGCTTCGGCGGCAGCGCTCCTACGGCCGCCCAAGCCCGTTTCACCAACAATATCGATGGCTTCGCGAGCCTGCTTGAGGCGAGCCGGCGGGCGGTATCTCATCTGCCGGGAGCCGTCGTTGGGCTCGCCCCGCACAGCCTGCGGGCCGCGACGCCAGCGGAGCTTGAGGCGCTTGTCACCCTGGCGGGCGACGGGCCCATCCACATCCACATCGCCGAGCAAATCAAGGAGGTCCTCGATTGCGAGGCCTGGTCGGGGCAGCGCCCGGTCGATTGGCTGCTCGACCATGCGCCGGTCGACGCCCGCTGGTGCTTGGTGCATGCGACCCATGTCACGCCGCAGGAAACCGAGCGCATGGCGGCCAGCGGCGCGGTGGTCGGTCTCTGTCCTATCACCGAGGCCAATCTGGGCGACGGGCTGTTTCCAGCTCTGGACTATCTGAATGCGGGCGGCCGGTTCGGGGTGGGCTCGGACTCCAACGTCTTGATCGACGCCGCGGAGGAGCTTCGGCTGCTGGAATACGGCCAGCGGTTGGCCAGGCGGACGCGCAATGTGATGGCGATGGAGGCTGGCCGCTCGACAGGCGGCGATCTCTATCGCGCGGGTCTGGCGGGCGGCGCCCAGGCGGTGGGCGCAGACGGCGGCGGCCTGCGGGTCGGGGCGCTGGCCGATATCGTCAGCCTGGACGCCAGCCATCCGGCTCTGATCGGCCGTCAGGGCGACGCCCTCTTGGACAGCTTCGTGTTCGCCGCCCGGCGCGACGTGATCGACGGGGTCTGGCGCGCCGGCCGCAAGGTCGTCAGTAATGGACGCCACCACCGCCGCGACGAGATCACGTCGCGCTATCGGCAGGCTCTGGAGAAAGTGCTCGCGTGAACAAGCCCGCCGCCTTCCCGGAAGACGCTCCCGCCTCGCTGCAGAAACGCATCCGCACCGAGATCGAAGCCAAGATCCTGTCGGGCGAATGGGGACCCGGCTATCGCATCCCGTTCGAACATGAGCTGACGGTCCAATACGGCTGCTCTCGAATGACGGTCAGCAAGGCGATCTCCGCCTTGGCCGAGGCAGGGCTGGTTGTCCGCCGCCGCCGCGCCGGTTCGTTCGTCGCACGGCCCAAGGTGCACTCCGCCGTTCTCGATATCCCGGACCTGCGCTCGGAGATCGAGGGGCGCGGCGAGGCCTATGCCTTCAAGCTGGTCTCCTGCACGCCGCGCGCGCCCAAGGCGAAGAACGTCGAGGAGATCGAACTGGCGCGGGGGGGCGAACTGCTGGCTCTGCGTGGGGTTCACTTCGCCAATGGCCGGCCCTTCGCCATTGAGGATCGCCTGATCAGCCTCATCGCCGCGCCGCTGGCCCGCAATGCCGACTTCGCCGCTCACCCGCCGGGCGCCTGGCTGCTTGAGCACATCCCCTGGACCGAGGCGGAGAACCGCATCAGCGCCCTGGGCGCCGACAATGAGAGCGCCAATCTGCTGGCCATCGCGCCAGGGACGGCCTGCCTGGCCGTCGAACGCCGCACCTGGCGCGCCGGCGAAGGCGTCACCAAGGTGCGTCAGCTATTCCCCGGCGAGGCCTACGACCTCGTCGCTCGCTTTGGGCCCTCGCGGGGTTAAGCGAACCTCGTCTCGTCCACTCGTCATCCTAGGCCTTGTGCCTAGGACCCCTCTATCGGCGGCTAGGGGGCGGAGGGTGCACCGAGTGGGTGACGCCAACTGGAGAACGTCCGTGCGGCGCAAGCAGGGGTCCTAGGCACAAGGCCTAGGATGACGAAGTAGGGGGGCTCCTAGAGCTCCACGAAGCTCTCGAAGCCGCCGAAGATCATGCGCTTGCCATCGAACGGCATGGAGGCAGGATCGTTCTTCAGCCTGGGGTCGGCCATGACCTTGGCGTTGATCACGTCACGCTGCTCACGCGACTCGTAGGTGATCCACGAAAAGATCACGACCTCGTCGTCGGTCGCCTGGACAGAGCGGGGGAAAGAAGTGAGTTCGCCATAGGGCACGTCGTCTCCGACGCATTCGACATAGGACAGCGCGCCATGGTCCATCCAGACGGCGCCGGCTGTGCGGGCGATTTCCTTGTAGGCCTCAAGGCTCTTTTTCGGCACGGCAAGTATGAAACCATCGACGTAGGTCATGTTGACGTCTCCTTCGGGTCTGAACTGACCAAAGGACGAACGGGCGCGATCTGTTCCGACAGCGGCCGGACGTTTTGTGGCGCGGCGGCGTGCCGCCTCCCTCTCAATTCGTCATCGGCGGGCCCTTGTCCCGGCGATCCATAAACTCAGAGGTCCAACGATAAGCTCCGACGGCCATGACGACCTGGTGGGGGCGAGGGCGGCCGCCGCCCGCCCTAGACCGGCATGGCCGTCGAGTATTTCACCTGGCTCAACGCGAAGTGCGAGGCGGCGTTGGCGACGTTGGGGTGGTTGAGCAGAGCGCCCATCAGGAACCGCTCATAGCCGGCGACGTCGGCGACTACGACCCGCATCAGATAGTCCCATTCGCCCGACATCGAGTGGCACTCCATGATCTCTGGCCTTGAGCGCAGGAACGCCTCGAACTCCTGGCGCACGGCGGTGGCGTGGGACTTCATGCGTAGTTGGCACATGACGTTGACCCCGCGCCCGACCTTCTCGGCGTCGACCAGCCTGACGCTGCCTTGCAGTACCCCAGCGGTCTCCAGCGCCTTGATCCGGCGCCAGCAGGAGGCCGGCGATGCACCGACCTGTTCGGCCAGCGCGGCATGGCTCTGACTCGCGTCGTGCTGCAGGGCGCGAAGCAGCTTGCGGTCAATCTCATCGAGTTGAGCGGTTTCTTTCACGTGATGGCCATTCTGTGAAACAGATGTCCATATGATCGTTAAATTGCCGCGAGATTGAAAGCCATTCGTCGCGCCTCCTGCGTAGATTTCATCGCAAGAGGAGTGATTTTCGATGCTGGATGTCGCCGCGCCTGCGCGTTCCCTGTTCCAGGGGCTGAAGCCCCAGCAGCCCGACGTGCTGCTGTCGCTGATCGCGCTCTATCGCCAAGATCCGCGTCCGCAGAAGATCGACCTCGGGGTCGGCGTCTATCGGGACGCGGCCGGCGACACCCCGGTGTTCGGCGCGGTGAAGGCCGCCGAGGCGGTCTTGTTCGAAACCCAGCCCACCAAGTCCTACCTAGGCCCCGAGGGCGACCTGCGTTTCCTCGAGCTCATCGGCCCCGTGATCTTCGGCCAGGGCGCAGCCTCCCAGGACCTGTTCGGCGTCCAGACCCCCGGCGGCACCGGCGCCCTGCGCTTGGCGGCCGAGCTCGCCAACGCCGGTACGCCCGGCGCGCGGATCTGGCTGGGCACGCCTAGCTGGCCGATCCACGCGCCGATCTTCGCCCAGGCAGGATTGAGCGTGGCGACCTATCGCTATTTCGACGCCAAGACTCAGACGGTCTGCTTCGACGAGATGATGACCGCGCTCGGCGGGGTCGAGCCCGGCGACGTCGTCCTGTTGCACGGTTGCTGCCACAACCCGGCCGGCGCCGACCTGAACCTCGATCAATGGCGCGCGGTCGCCGATCTGCTGGCCAAGCGCGGCGCGGTTCCGCTGATCGACCTGGCCTATCAAGGCCTGGGCGCTGGCCTGGACGAGGATGCGGCCGGTCTACGGCTGGTGCTCGAGACGGTCGACACCGCCATGGTCGCCTATTCCTTCGATAAGAACTTCGGCCTCTATCGCGAGCGTACCGGCGCCCTGTTCGTTCGGGCGCGCGGCCAGGCTGACCTGGTCCGCTCCAACATCCTTCAGTTGGCCCGCTGCAACTGGTCGATGCCGCCCGATCACGGCGCGGCGGTGGTGCGGGTGGTGCTGGAGGATGCGGGCCTCACCGCCCAGTGGCGCGCTGAACTCGACGGCATGCGCCAGCGCCTGACGTCGGTTCGCCATGCTCTGGCTGAGGCCGATCCGCGCCTTGAGCCGTTACGTGATCAGCACGGCCTCTTCTCGCTGCTGTCGCTGACGCCAGCCCAGGTCGAGACCATGCGTCGCGACCACGCGGTCTACATGGCCGGTTCCGGCCGCATCAATCTCGCCGGCCTCACCGCCGACACCGTCCAGCCATTTGTCCAGGCGCTCGGCGCCTGCCTGTCGGGAGACGCCCAATGACCATCACCGCCAACAACCCGATCGGCCTCGACGGCTTTGAGTTTGTCGAGTTCACCAGCCCAGATCCGGCCCGCATGGTCGAGCTGATCGAGCAGCTCGGCTTCACCGCCTACGCCAAGCACCCGACCAAGAACCTGGTCCGCTACAAGCAGGGCCGCATCAACCTGCTGGTCAACCAGGACGCTGACGGCCAAGTCGCCGCGTTCCGCGCCGCCCACGGCCCCTCGGCCAACGGTATGGCCTTCCGCGTCGCCGACGCTAAGGCCGCTTATGAGCTGGCCCTCTCGCGCGGCGCCAAGGCGGCTGACGCCAGCCAGAGCGCCTTCCCGGACGCCTACGTCTTGGAAGGCATTGGCGGCTCGATGCTCTATCTGGTCGACCGCTTCGGCGACGCGGGCACGATCTATGACGCTTGGGAGCAGATCCCCGGCGCCGTCGAGGCTGAAGCGGCCAACAATGTCGGCCTCGATCTTCTCGACCACCTGACCCACAACGTCCGCCGCGGCCAGATGCGCACCTGGTCGACCTTCTACAATCAGATCTTCGGCTTCGAAGAGCAGAAGTATTTCGACATCAAGGGCCAGGCCACCGGCCTGTTCAGCCAGGCGATGATCGCGCCTGACAAGGCCATTCGCATCCCGCTGAACGAGAGCCAGGACGACAAGTCCCAGATCGAGGAGTTCATCCGCGAGTACAACGGCGAGGGCATCCAGCACTTGGCCCTGACCACCACCGACATCTACGGCACGGTCGAGAAGCTCCGCGCGCGCGGCGTGAAGCTGCAGGACACTATCGAGACCTATTACGAGCTGATCGATAAGCGCGTCCCCGGCCACGGCGAGGACCTGGAACGCCTGCGCAAGAACCGCATCCTGCTCGATGGCGCCGTGGGCGAGGAGGGCCTGCTACTGCAGATCTTCACCGAGAATTTGTTCGGTCCGATCTTCTTCGAGATCATCCAGCGCAAGGGCAATGAAGGTTTCGGCAACGGCAACTTCCAGGCCCTGTTCGAGTCCATCGAACTCGACCAGATCCGTCGCGGCGTGATCACGGTTGACGCGGCCTAAGGCGATTTGGGGGCTGCGGCGCTGGCCCCCTCAGGCAGCCCGTGGCTGACAGCTCCCCCAAAGGGGGAGCATCTTCGGGTTCAAGATCCTCCCCCGTTGGGGGAGGTGGCGCGCGAAAGCGCGACGGATGGGGAGCGGTGATGGAGGAAGTATCCGTGAGCGCGCAGAACTACATGTCCGGCTTCGGCAACAGCTTCGCCACCGAGACGGTCGCTGGCGCATTGCCCCAGGGCCAGAACTCGCCGCAGCGCACGCCTTTCGGCCTCTACGCCGAGCAACTGTCCGGCAGCGCCTTCACCGCCCCGCGCCATGAGAACCGCCGCTCCTGGCTCTACCGGTTGCGACCGACCGCCAGCCATGCGCCCTTCCTGCCCTACGAAGGCGGCAAGCTGGTGCGCTCGGGCACGTTCGACGAAGTTCCGCCCACCCCAAACCGCCTGCGTTGGGATCCGCTGCCGCTCCCGATCGAGCCGACCGATTTTGTCGACGGCTTGGTGACCTATGCTGGCAACGGCGACGTCGCGGCCGGCGCCGGCATCGCCATCCACCTCTACGCCGCCAACCGTTCAATGCAGGGCAGGGTGTTCTATGACGCCGACGGCGAGTTGCTGATCGTGCCGCAGGACGGCGCGCTGCTGATCGCTACCGAGCTTGGCCGCCTGGACGTCGCGCCGGGCGAGATCGCGGTGGTGCCGCGCGGCGCGCGCTTCCGGGTCGAACTGAGCGGGACAACCGCCCGCGGCTATGTCTGCGAGAACTATGGCGCGCCGTTCCGCCTGCCCGACCTGGGGCCGATCGGCTCCAACGGCCTGGCCAATCCACGCGACTTCCAAACCCCGGTCGCCTGGTTTGAAGATCGCGACGAACCCACGGAAGTCGTTCAGAAATTCCAGGGCCGGCTGTGGACCTGCACGTTGAGCCATTCGCCGCTCGACGTGGTGGCCTGGCACGGCAATCTCGCGCCCTACAAGTACGACCTGGCCAACTTTAACACCATCAACACCGTCAGCTTCGACCACCCCGATCCGTCGATCTTCACCGTCCTGACCTCGCCCTCGGAGATCCCAAGCACGGCCAATTGCGACTTCGTGATCTTCCCGCCGCGCTGGATGGTGGCCGAGCACACCTTCCGCCCGCCGTGGTTCCACCGGAACGTGATGAGCGAGTTCATGGGCCTGATCCACGGGGCCTATGACGCCAAGGCCGGCGGCTTCGCGCCGGGCGGCGCCAGCCTGCACAACTGCATGAGCGGCCATGGTCCCGACAAGGCCAGCTACGAGGGGGCGGTCGCCGCGGGCCTCGCGCCGCACAAGATCGAAAACACCATGGCATTCATGTTCGAAAGCCGCTGGGTGATCCGGCCGACCCGGTTCGCCGTCGAAACCCCACTCGCCCAGCCGGACTATGACGACTGCTGGGCCGATTTCACGAAGGCGGAGTTGCCGCGTTGATCCTAGACGAGACCCACGACCCGGCGCGTACCAGCTGGATCGCTTCCGCCAACGGGCACCCTGACTTCCCGATCCAAAACCTGCCGTTCGGCGTGTTCAGCCCGCCGGGCGGAGCTGCGCGCGGCGGAGTGGCGATTGGCGATCGCATTCTTGATCTTTCGCTGGCCGCTCGGTCCGACCTGCTTGTCGACCTGGCCAAGTCGGCCGCGGAGGCCGGCGCAGGCTCCACGCTGAACCCTTTGCTCGGGTTGGCCCCCGCCGCGCGGCGGAGCCTGCGCCATCGCCTCTCCGAGTTGCTGGCTCAAGGCGCGCCGGATCAAGCTGAGGTCGAGACCTGGCTCCAAGCGGCGTCCGATTGCGTGATGCATTTGCCGGCCGTCATCGGCGACTACACCGACTTCTATGCGGGCATCCATCACGCCCTGAACGTCGGCCGCCAGTTCCGGCCCGAGAACCCGCTGCTCCCGAACTACAAGCACGTGCCGATCGGCTATCACGGCCGCGCCTCCTCGATCCGTCCATCGGGCGCGCCGGTCCGCCGTCCGAGCGGCCAGCGCAAGGCGCCGGACGCCGAGGCGCCGACCTTCGGTCCCTCGCAGCGCCTGGACCTCGAACTGGAACTGGGCGTTTGGATCGGCCAGGGCAACGAACTTGGACAACCCATCGCCATCGGCGAAGCCAGCGACCACATCGCCGGGCTTTGCCTGCTGAACGACTGGTCGGCCCGCGACTTTCAGGCCTGGGAGTACCAGCCCCTCGGCCCGTTCCTGGCCAAGAACTTCATGACCACAGTCTCGCCGTGGATCGTCACCGCCGAGGCCCTGGCCTCGTTCCGCATCGCCCAGCCGCCGCGTCCGCAGGGCGACCCGCAGCCTATGACCTATCTTTGGAACGAGCAGGACCAGGCCAGCGGCGCCTACGGGATCGGCCTCGAAGTGCTGCTCTCCACCGCGAAGATGCGTGAGCAGGGCCTGGCCCCGGTCAGCCTGTCGCGTGGTCCGGCCAGCAACCTCTATTGGACCCTGGCTCAGCTGGTCGCCCACCACACGGTCGGTGGCTGCGACCTGCGGCCCGGCGATCTGCTCGGCACCGGCACTATCTCGACGCCCGATGACAGCGGACTCGGCAGCCTGTTGGAGCTGACCAAGGGCGGGGCCCAGGCGATCACCTTGCCGACCGGCGAGACCCGCACCTTTTTGCTGGACGGCGACGAACTGAGCATCGCCGCCCGCGCCCAGGCCGATGGCCGGATCTCCATCGGCTTTGGCGAATGCCGCGGCGTGATCGAGCCTGCCCTTTGAGTGAAGACGTCGCGCCAGCTCGGCTGTTCGCCACCCCGGCCGGCGTGAAACTCTGCACGCTGGAGACGGTGGCGGACGGCGCGGCGCGGAACTTCGTCCTGCAGATCGGTGAGGCCCGCTTCCACGGCTTCGTCGTTCGGCGGGGCGAGGCCGTGCATGGCTATGTCGACCGCTGCCCGCATGCAGGCCTGCCTCTCGCCCAGAAGCTCGACGATTACCTGACCCCGGCGGGCGATCTCATCGCCTGTTCCTGGCATGGCGCGCTGTTCGATATCGACAGCGGCGCCTGCGTTGGCGGCCCCTGCGTGGGCCAGACGCTGCGCCCCTGGCCGGTCGCCGCCCTCGATGGCTTCATCGTCACCGCCTGACGTGACGAATTGCCTATGCGCGTTCTGGGGCGGACGCGAATAGGACTGCGCCAAGGCGGACCAAAGCAGGGCCAGATCGCAAAGATCGCCCCGCCTGACCGGCCTAAATT
>JAVBXP010000051.1 GCA_030824495.1 bacterium | reverse complement strand
TCGCGCCAAGCTCGAGATCGACCTGGAAGACACCATTCACGGCGCCAAGAAGCGCATCGCGTTCTCTGATGGACGCACGATCGACGTCACGATTCCGAAGGGCGCGGAAGAAGGCCAGACCCTGCGCTTGAAGGGCCAGGGTTCGCCGGGACGTTCGGGGCCGGGCGATGCGTTCATTGAACTGGTGGTTCGTCCGCACGCGATTTTCCGTCGCGAGGGCGATGCGCTGGTCATGGACCTGCCGGTCACGATTCCCGATGCGGTGCTCGGCGGCAAGGTCGAGGCGCGCACGCCCGACGGCGCGGTGACGCTGACCGTGCCCAAGGGCGCCAACAGCGGTCAATCCTTGCGCCTGAAGGGACGGGGACTGTCCGACTCACGCGGCAAGCGAGGCGATCTGCTCGCGCGCATTGTGTTGATGCTGCCCGAAAAGCCGGACGCCGAACTGGAGGCCTTCGCTGAGCGTTGGCGAAAAGAGCGGCCTTACACGCCTAAGAAGAAGTGATCGGCGTTCGGTCTGCGTGACAGACCGACGCACGCCATTCATAAACCTGCCATTCAGGCTCGGTTCAGTGACGTGGTTGTAATCCTTCAGATCATGAAACGCCTTCTCCTCATCGCAGCGCTGATCGCCGCCGCTCCGGCGGCGAGTTATGCGCAGCACGGGCCGGACCGGTCGTCGTACGGCGGCCGGGGCGACCAGGACGCGGCGCGTGCGGCCGTGCGCGGCGGGCGCCAGGTTCCGCTTTCGCAGGTTATCGCCACGATTTCGGCCCGCACGCCCGGTAGGCAGCTCAACACCACTCAGGGCGACGCTGGCGGCCGTCCCGCCTACTTCGTCCAGTGGCAGACCAATGACGGCAGGGTGATCATTTTCGTCGTCGACGCCCAGAGCGGGGCGATCATCTCTCGCCAGGGCGGCTAAAGGAGCTCCATGCGTATTCTACTTGTTGAGGACGACCCGGACCTGTCGCGCCAATTGAAGTCGGCGCTCGGCGACGCGGGCTATGCGGTCGACCATGCGCCGGACGGCGAAGAGGCCCAGTTTCTGGGCGAGACTGAACCTTATGACGCGGTGATCCTGGATCTTGGCCTGCCCAAGGTGGACGGCGTGTCGGTGCTGGAGCGCTGGCGCCGCGAGAACATGGCTGTGCCGGTCTTGATCCTCACCGCCCGCGGCGCGTGGAGCGAGAAGGTCGCCGGTTTTGACGCCGGGGCCGACGACTACCTGACCAAGCCATTCCATACCGAGGAGTTGCTGGCTCGCTTGCGCGCGCTGCTGCGACGCTCGGCCGGTCATGCCGCGCCCAGCCTGTCGATCGGCGGCCTGCGTCTGGATCCGCGCGCGGCTCGCGCCAGCGTCAATGGCGAGCCTCTGCGCCTGACCTCGCTGGAATATCGCCTGCTGCACTATCTGATGATGCATCAGGGCCGCGTGATCAGCCGCACCGAATTGGTCGAGCATCTCTACGATCAGGACTTCGATCGCGACTCCAACACCATCGAGGTGTTCATCGGCCGCGTGCGAAAGAAGATCGGCGCTGATCGGATCGAGACGGTTCGTGGCCTGGGCTACCGCCTGACGGCTCCGGCTGACGAACTGGGAAGCGAGGCGGCCAAGCCGTGAGCATGGAGGCCCTGCGCCAGCCCTCGCTCGTTCGGCGGCTGGTGATCCTGGCCGCCGGCTGGAGCCTGGCTGTTCTGCTGGTCTCGGCGATCGTCCTGGCCATGCTGTTCCAGCAGGCGGCGATCCGGCGGTTCGACCAGGGCCTTTCCGAACTCATCGACAACCTGACGGCAGGCACCACCATCGCCGACAAGGGCGAGGTGGTGGCGCCGGCGCTCACCGATCTGCGCGCGCTCCGGGCCTTTTCCGGCAAGTACTGGCAGATCGCCGAGCCGGGCAAGGACGGCAAACTTCAGGTCCTGGTCAGGTCTCGTTCGCTGTGGGACAGCGAACTGAAGGCGCCTGCCGATATCGTCACGCGGCTGGACGCCGCGCCGGGTCGGCCGGTGTCATACGACACGCGCGGCCCCCTCGACGAGCCGCTGCGCGCCATGGCCACCCAGGCCAAGCTGCCCAACCGCGCCGCGCCGGTGATCTTCATGGCCGCCGAGGACCGCAGTCCGGTGGACCGCGACGTGCGGGGCTTCATCACCGCCACAGCCGTCGCCTTCCTGCTGCTGGGGGTGGGCATGATCGCCGCCGTGGTCATCCAGGTTCGGGTCGGCCTGAACCCGCTCTTCGCCCTGCGGCGGGAAGTGGCCGCGGTTCGGCGGGGCAAGGCCGAGCGCGTGCAGCAGGCCTATCCGACCGAACTCTCCCCGCTGGCCGACGAGCTGAACGCCCTGATGGCGCACAACCAGGAAGTGGTCGAGCGGCAGCGCACTCACGTCGGCAACCTGGCCCACGCATTGAAGACGCCGCTTTCCGTCATGTTGACCGAGGCGCGGCAGACGGGCGGCGCATTGGCCGACATCGTGGAGACCCAGGCTGAGGCCATGCGCCGGCAGGTCGATCACCATCTGCGCCGCGCCCGCGCGGCGGCGCGAACCCAAGGTTCCGGTGAGCGGACTTCTGTGGCCGACGTGCTGGACGAACTCTCGCGGACCCTGGAGCGGATTTTCCAGGACAAGGGCGTGGAGATCGACTGGGACGCGGAGGATGATCTCTATTTCCTGGGCGAGCGTCAGGACCTCCTGGAACTGGCCGGCAACGCCATGGAGAACGCGGGCAAGTGGTGCACCGGCCGTGTCCGTGTGCGGGCCATACCGACCAGCGCCGAGCGGCTGAACCTCAGCATCGAAGACGACGGCCCCGGGCTCACCGAGGCCGAGCGCGAGGAGGTCGTCCAGCGCGGCGCCCGGTTGGACGAAAACGCGCCGGGATCGGGCCTTGGGCTCTCGATCGTCGATGAGTTGGCGCGGGCCTATGGCGGTTCGCTCCGCCTGGGTGAGGCGCGGCTGGGCGGACTTTTGGTCGAGCTGGACCTTCCACGCGCTGAGGCCTGATTTCCCAGGTCTTTTTGGAAAACCTTAACCTCACATACGCAAGGTCGTGATCGCGTGGGAGTGTGTCCGCGCCTGGAGCGTTCCCCCGTATGGCCGGCTTGCCCGACGCCAAGATCGACATTGTCCGCACGCTGGTTCGGGACGCGCCTGACAAGGTGGTCGACGGTTTGCGCAATGCCCTGGCCCTGGTCGATGGCGACACCGCCTTGGCCGGCGTGCGTAGGGTGGTGGACGCCGAGGTCGACGACCGCAATCTGCGCAACAGGGCGCTTGAGCCGGTCGCGCCATTGTTCGTGGGCGATGGGGCCGCGCCAGACGCCCTAACCTTTCCGGCCCGGGCGCTGACCCTGTTGTGGCGGGGGCTCAAGTCCGAGGCGCCGAACGAAGTCGCCAGCGCCGCACGTTTCCTTCTGGACTACCGGCCCGGCGAAAGCTCGAGCGAACCTTTCGACGACCTGATCGCGCGGTTGGCCGAGGGCCTACAGGTCGGCGAACTGCCGGACTACGCGGCCGCCATCGCGATGATTGAACAAGCCCGGCCAGGCGGCGTGGAGGTCTTGATCTCCTGCTTGGCTATTTCTCCCGCCGTGCGCCGCGCAACGCTGAGGCTGCCGGAATGGATTAGGCGCACCACTCAGGAAGGGGCCGCCACCGCCCGCCTTGCCTATCGCGACGCATGCCGGTTTGGCGCCGACGCCGGCCCAAGTTTCTTCGAGATGCTGGGCGCGCAACTGAACGAACCCTGGACCATTCTGCGCGTCGTTTCCGCGGTGATGGACCGCCCGACAGAGGACTATCTGGCCGGCTCGGAACTTTCGATCTTCGCGACTCGGCTGATGGACCAGATCGACGTCAATCTGAGGGCGGTCGCCGGCTTCGACCTGGGTGGAGGGCGTGCTTCAGGGGCGGCAGCCGCGGTCATCGTCGAGACCTTGACCCTGCAGATCACCGAGCTCGAGAACGCCATCGACCTGCGCCGGGACGGCGGTTGGGGCGGGCGAATCTATAAGCAGAAGCAGGCGTTGGCGGGCGTGGTCGAGGGGCGGCTGAGAGAGCTCGCCAAACTCCAGAGCGCGGCTCTGCCCAGCCACCGAGTGCGGGTGGCACGCAGTTTTGTTTCAGAACCTCAACTGACGATCGAGCCGGACGCCAAGCATGTCGACCGCTGCCGAAGCCTGCTGGCTTTCGCAGCCGGAATCCGCGCCAGCGCCAACTATGGCGGCTTCTCCTCGACGCGCTTCAAGGTGCTGGAGAAGGCGGGAGAAATTCTCGACCAGTATGTCGAGGACGTGCTGGCCATGTTGCGCGACCACGACGTCGCCGACCGCGAATTGGCCGCGCGCTACCTGCAGGTCGCCGCGGAATTCGCCGAGCCGATCCATGACGCGCGCGCGGGCGAGATCGTACGTCGGCGCACTGCGACTGCATTGAGCATTGTCAAATCAGAACGGTCTCTTCCGGAAGAACCCTGATTTAGATCGGTGCGCCGATTGGCGCTGTAGAACTGCTTCTTCGTTTCGGCTAAACGCGCGCCATGATCGCATTCTGGGTGGTCGCGGGCGTGCTGTCGGCCGCCTGCGCCGGTGTAATCCTGTCAAGTTCCGCCCGGGCCGCGTCGCGCGCCGGGGCCGCGGACCCGACGACCGCGCTGTACCGTCGTCAGCTTCGAGAGATCGATGACCTGGCTGATCGCGGACTCATCCCCGAAGCCGAGCGCACCACCACCCATGCGGAGGCCGCGCGCCGCCTGCTCAGCGCCGCCGAGGGGCAGGGACAGGCGTGGTCTGCGGACACCGCGGTCCGCAAGCCCATCCTGGTCGTCGCGGCGCTGACGCCGCTGCTGGCGCTTGGCGCTTACTTCGGCGTGGGATCGCCGGGCCTGCCCGACCAGCCTTTCAAGGACCGCGTCGCGATCTGGCGCGACGCCGACCCCGCCTCGCTTGCGCCGCAGGAGATGGCGGTGGTGCTGCAAACCCTGATCAAGGAGCGCGGCGGCGACGTCGAGGCCTACGGCTATCTGGCTCAGGCCGAGATGGCGTCGGAGAATCCGGCCGGCGCAGCCCGCGCGCTGCGCCGAGCGATCGAACTTGACCCCAAGCGTGCCGATCTCTGGGAAGGCCTGGGAGAGGTGCTGATGATCGAGGCCGAAGGCGAGGTTACGCCCCAGGCCGAACGCGCTTTCCAGGAGGCGCTGAAGCGCGATCCGACGTCGGTCAATGCTCGTTTCCATCTGGCTCGGGGACTTATCGCCGATGGCGATCAGCAGGCGGGCCTGGCGGCGTGGCGTGCGCTGGTCGCCGACCTGCCGGCCCCCGATCCGCGTCGCGCCGCTGTTCAATCGGCGATCGCCCAGGCCGAAGGCCAACCCGCGCCTGCCGCCGGTCCGGCGCTTGGCGGCCAGTTGGGCGCGGTCCAGGGCATGGTGGCCAGTCTGGCTGCGCGGCTTGAGGATAATCCCGACGACCCGGAGGGCTGGGTCCGTTTGGTGCGCTCGTACGCTGTGCTCGGCGACCAGGCCAATCGAGACGCGACCCTCGCCAAGGCGCGGGCGAAATATGCCGCCAATCCTGACGTCCTGAAGGATCTGGATCTGGCGGCGAAGACGGAACCGATGCGATGAGCTGGCTGCCCAAGTCCCCAAAGGCGCGCCGACGCCTGACCTTGCTGGCGGCGATCGCCCCGGTGCTGGGGCTGGCGGTGGGCCTGACCCTGTGGGGCCTGTCGGACTCCATCTCCTATTTCTACACCCCGGCCCAGGCGGCAGAGGCCAAGCCGCCGGTCGGACGGTCGATCCAACTCGGCGGGCTCGTCGAAGGCGGCAGCGTGGTCAAGCACTCGGACGGCCGGGTCGAGTTCACCGTGGCCGACCAACTCGCCACCACGCGCATCCACTTCTCGGGCGATCTGCCGGACCTGTTCCGCGAGGGGCAGGGCATCGTGGCCACCGGCGCCTTCCGCGCCGATGGCGACTTCGAGGCCAAGCAGGTCCTGGCCAAGCACGACGAGCGCTACATGCCGCGCGAGATCACCAAGGCGCTGAAGGAACAAGGCGAGTGGCGCGGCGAAGGCGCGCCGCCGCCCAGTTATCAGAGCGGCGCCGCCCAACAATGATCGTCGAAATCGGGTCGTTTTCACTGGCGCTGGCCTTGGCGCTGTCTCTCGCCCAGGCCGTGTTGGCCGGGGTCGCGCGCATGCGCCGCTCGGAGGTTCTGGCCGGCGCCGGGCAGGGCGCGGCGCTCGGCGCTTTCGCCTGCCTGCTGATCGCTTTCGCCGCGCTGATGTACGCCTTCGTGACGTCGGACTTCTCAGTCTCGAACGTCGCTGCAAACTCCCACACCGCCAAGCCGCTGCTCTATCGGGTGGCTGGAACCTGGGGCAGCCATGAAGGCTCGATGCTGCTGTGGTGTCTCGCCCTGACCGGGTGCGGCGCGGCGGTGGCCGGGGTCGGACGCAACCTACCGGCAGGGCTCAAGACGCTGACGATCAGCGTCCAGGGCGTGCTGGGCATTCTCTTCCTGGCCTACACGGTCTTTGCTTCAAACCCCTTCGTGCGGCTGGCGCAGCCTCCGGTCGAAGGCCGCTCGCTGAATCCGCTGCTGCAGGACCCGGCGCTCGCCTTCCACCCGCCCATGCTCTACCTCGGCTATGTCGGCATGTCGGTGGTGTTCTCCTTCGCCGTCGCCGCCCTGATCGAGGGTCGGGTCGACGCAGCCTGGGCGCGCTGGGTCCGGCCCTGGACGCTTGGCGCCTGGAGCGCCCTGACCGTCGGGATCACGCTGGGCGCGTTCTGGGCCTATTACGAGCTTGGCTGGGGCGGCTGGTGGTTCTGGGACCCGGTGGAGAACGCCAGCTTCATGCCTTGGCTGATCGCCACTGCGTTGCTGCACTCAGCCATCGTCACCGAAAAACGCGGCGCGCTGTCGGGCTGGACGGTATTCCTGGCGCTCGCCGCCTTCACCTTCTCCATGTTGGGCGCCTTCCTGGTGCGTTCAGGGGTTCTGACCTCGGTGCACGCCTTTGCGGTCGATCCGACCCGGGGCGTCCTGCTGCTGGCGATCCTGGGCGTCACGGCCGGCTCAGCCTTCGCGCTGTTCGCCTGGCGCGCGCCGCTATTGAAGCAGGGCGGGGTGTTCGCGCCGATCAGCCGTGAGAGCGCGCTGGTCCTGAACAACATCTTTTTGGCCGCCGCCACTGCAACGGTGCTGCTCGGCACGCTCTATCCGTTGATGCGCGAGGCTGCGACCGGCGAGGCGATCTCCGTTGGACCTCCCTTCTTCAACCTGACCTTCACCCCGCTGATGGCCGCCCTGGCGATCCTGCTGCCGGCCGGCCCGCTGCTGGCCTGGAAGCGCGGCGATCTTCGCGGCGTCATGCAGCGCTTGTGGGTGGCCGCCGTCATCGCGGTCGCCTGCGGCCTGGCGGCCTTTGCGTTCATCAGCCCGCGCAAGGCTTTCTCCTCGGTCGGAGTCGCCATGGGGGCTTGGCTGGTGATCGGCTCGCTGGTCGAGATCGCTGAACGGACGCGCGTGTTCCGAATCTCCATCGGTGAGAGTTGGCGGCGGCTGATCGGCCTGCCGCGCGGCGCCTGGGGCATGACCCTCGCCCACCTCGGGCTCGGCGTCTTCGTGCTCGGCGCCTGTTTCGAGACCGGCTGGAAGCAGGAAGCCGCCGAGGCCCTGCCGGTCGGGGGGCGCCTGAACCTGGGCGCCTATCATCTGATCCTGGACGACGTGCGCGGCATCGAGGGTCCGAACTACGACGCCGAACGGGGGCAGCTGCGGGCCTTCAAGGGCGACAAGCAGATCTGCGCGCCGGCTCCGGAGCGGCGGCTGTATCCGACCGGCGGCCAGACGACGTCAGAGGTGGCGATCTGCACCCTGGGGATCAGCCATCTCTATGTGGTGCTAGGCGAGCGTCGCCCGGCCGAGGGCGCACCGGTCTGGTTGGTGCGGGCCTATTGGAACCCCTGGGCGCTGCTGATCTTCATCGGCCCCGGCATCATGGCTCTGGGCGGTGTGATCTCGCTCAGCGACCGACGCCTGCGCCTGGCTGCGGGGCGCAAGGCGGAGGCTGCGGCGTGAAGCGTATCCTGGCCATACTGGGCGCGGTGCTCTGCCTGGCGGCGGCGTCCGATCCCGCCGACCGGTTGCCCGATCCCGCCCAGGAGGCGCGCGCGCGGGAGCTGTTCCGCGAAGTCCGCTGCATGGTCTGCCAGAACGAATCCATTGATGATTCCAATGCTGAGCTGGCCGGCGATCTTCGCCGTCTGGTTCGCGATGAGATCAAGGCGGGCAAGACCGACGATCAGGTCCGCGCTCACCTGACCGATCGGTATGGCGAGTTCGTCCTGCTGAAGCCTGCCTTCTCGTGGGGCAACGCCGTCCTCTGGGGGGCGCCGTTTGTGGTGGTGGTCCTTGGGCTCTGGCTGCTATTCCGCAGTTTCCGGAATCGCCCGGCTGACGAGGAACTGACCGCTGACGAGGCCAAACGCCTGGATGGCCTGTCAGACGATTGATACGCGTGACAAGATTGCGCCCAAGAATGAACGCTATGAAGAGCCGAGCGTGACCTAAACGTAACTTGAGAGACATTGCGCTCTCAGGCATCGAACCTAGGTTGTCGGGGACGTGCCCGTGTTATGTGACGACGGGCGCCCACAGGGAAATTGAAGGCTAATGACCTCGAAGAAGACCGGTTATCTCCTCGGCGCCCTGGCGGGTGTCGGCGTCGCCACTGCGGCTCTCGCTGGCGCCAACATGGCCGACAACCGATTGGCCGATTCCACGGTCCAGCGGGGACTGCTGATGAAGACCTCGACGGCGCCGATCTTCGCGCCGCCGCCCGGCGCTCCGCTGTCCTTCGCCGATATCTTCGAGAAGGTTTCGCCCGCCGTCGTTTCGATCAACGTGACGTCCGACGTCGACGCCTCGGCTCTGCGCCGCATCCCTGGCTTCGAGGGCTTCCCGTTCGCCGTTCCCGGTCAGCCGGGCGGTGAAGAGGGTGAAGAAGGCCAGCCGGCCCAGCCGCCGGCCCAGGGCCGCGGCGGCCAGCCGCGCCTGCCGAGCCAGCAATCCTCGGGTTCGGGCTTCTTCATCTCGGGCGACGGTTACATCGTCACCAACAACCACGTCGTGGAGAACGCCAAGGAGATCAAGGTCGTGCTCAAGGATGAGCGCGAACTGGACGCCGTGGTCGTCGGCCGTGACGAAGGCACCGACCTGGCAGTCATCAAGGTCAAGGGCACGGGCTTCCCGTTCGTGAACTTCGAGAACGCGGCCAAGCCGCGCGTCGGCGACTGGGTCATCACCGTCGGCAACCCGTTCGGCCTGGGCGGCACCGCCACCGCCGGGATCATTTCGGCCTATGGCCGTGACATCGGCGAGACCTTCGTCGACTTCATCCAGATCGATGCCCCCATCAACCGGGGCAACTCGGGCGGCCCTACCTTCGACGTCTATGGCCGAGTGATCGGGGTCAACACCGCGATCTTCTCGCCTTCGGGCGGTTCGGTGGGCATCGGCTTCGCCATCCCGGCCGACATCGCCGACTCGATTACCAAGCAGCTCATCTCGGGCGGCAAGATCACGCGCGGCTATATCGGCGCCTCCATCCAGAACTTCACCGCCGAGATGGCCGAAGCTCAAGGCCTGGGCGAGCAGCGCGGCGCGATCGTCGCGAACGTGACGCCGGGCGGCCCTTCGGACCGCGCTGGCCTGCAGTCGGGCGACATCGTCACCTCGGTGAACGGCGTGAAGGTGAAGACGTCGTCTGAACTGACCCGCGAAGTCGCCAAGGCCACCGCTGGCGACGTTCTGCGGCTCGACCTGATCCGCGCCGGCAAGCGCAAGATCGTCGAGGTCCGTTCCGGCGTGCGTCCGACCGAACGTGAGCTGGCCGCCAACGACAACACCCAGGGCGGCGCCAAGGGCGGCGGGGCCGAGGGCCCCGGCGCTCAGGCCCAACGTCCGGTCGTGCTGGGCCTGGCGCTTGCGCCGCTCGACGAGGCCTCGCGCCGCCGGCTGAACCTGGACGCCGCCATTCGCGGCGTGATGATCACCAGCGTCGACCAGTCGTCGGACGCCGCCCAACGCGGTCTGCGCAAGGACGACGTCATCGTCCAAGCCAGCGGCGAACCGGTGGCGACGGCGGCCGAGTTCTCGGCGGCGGTGACAGCGGCCAAGAAGGCTGGTCGTCCCAGCATCCTGGTCGGCGTCCATCGCGCCGGTCGCACGTCCTTCCTGCCGCTGAAGATTTCCGGCTAGTCTGACGCAACCCTGGGGGCGAGTCGCGATGCGCATTCTGATTGTCGAGGATGACCTTGAGGCTGCGGAAGTCATGGATCGCGGCCTCACCGAGGCCGGTCATGAGTGCGTCCGCGCCCCAGATGGTGAAGACGGTCTAGCCGCCGCGCGTGGCGGCGAGTTCGACGTCATGATCGTTGACCGCATGATGCCGCGGATGGACGGGATCACCATGATCCAGACCATCCGCCGCGAAGGCGACCAGACCCCGGTGCTGTTCCTGTCGGCCCTGGGCGAGATCACCGACCGTGTCGATGGCCTCAAGGCCGGCGGCGACGACTATCTGGTCAAGCCCTACGCCTTCGCCGAGCTCATCGCCCGGGTCGAGGCCTTGTCCCGTCGCCGGGAAACCGGTTCGGTGCAGACCATGCTGCGGGTCGGCGAACTGGAGATGGACCTGATCGGCCGCGCGGTGCATCGCCAGGGCAAGGAAATCGACCTGCAGCCGCGCGAATTCCAGCTGCTGGAATTCATGATGCGCCACGCCGGACAGTCGGTGACCCGCACCATGCTGCTCGAGAAGGTATGGGAGTACCACTTCGATCCCCAGACCAACGTCATCGACGTCCATATCTCGCGTCTGCGCTCCAAGATCGACAAGGGTTTCGATAAGCCGATGCTGCAGACGGTGCGCGGCGCGGGCTATCGTCTAGAGCCGTAAAGCCCGGCGCACGCCATGCGCCTGCCCAGGCTTTTCAGGACCACTCCGTTCAGACTGACACTGCTGTTCCTGGCGTTGTTCGCTGCGGCGGCCAGCGCCTTCCTGGCCTACATCTATCTCGCCACCGCCGGCGAGGCGACGCGTCGCACCGACCAGAACATCACGCGCGAAATGCGCTCGTTGGTGGCGGCCTATGACCGGGCCGGCGTCGATGCGGTGAACCAGTCGCTGATCGAGCGGGCCTCCAGCGAGCGGCCGTTTCTTTACCTGCTGATGAAGCCGGACGGCACGCGCATCTCCGGCTCGATCGCTGAATCGCCGCTGGAAGACACCAACGGCGCCCCGTCGCGGGCCAGCTTCTCCGTCACCGACTATGACGCCCAAGGCCGGTTGGTGAAGCATCCGGCGCGCGGCTTCCAAGAGCGGCTGAGCGGTGGCGAGATACTGTTCGTCGGGGCCGATGTCAGCGAAGACCAGGCCTATGTGGTCAAGATCGTCCGCGCCCTCTGGGGCGCCGGGGCGCTGGTGATCGTGCTGGGCTTGGCCGGCGGCCTGCTGGTCAGCCGCAATGTCTCGCGCAGCATGGGCGCCTTGAACGACGTCGTCACCGCCGTGCGCAACGGTGACTTCGGCGCTAGGGCCCAGGTGCGCGGCACGCGCGATGAGTTCGACGAACTCTCCGAAGGCATCAACGAGATGCTGGACCGATTGGAGCGTTCGATGGCGGGCCATCGTCATGCCGGCGACGCCATCGCTCATGATCTGCGCTCGCCCCTGACGCGCCTGCGCGCCCGGCTGGAGACCGCCTATCTCGACGTGGAGGCCGGCAAGGGCAACGCCGAGGAAGCCCTCGCCCAGGCGCTGGAAGACACCGATGGGGTGTTGAAGACGTTCGGCGCCGTGCTTTCGATCGCCCGTCTGCAGGCCGCTGGTCAGGCGCCCGACCAGGTGGTGTTCGATCCGGCCGATCTCGCCGCCGACCTGGCCGAACTCTACGAGCCGACCTGCGAGGACAAGGGGCTCGAGTTCGACGCCGAACTGACCAAGGACCTTCAGGTCCGGGGCAACCGCGAATTCCTGGCCCAGGCGCTGGCCAACCTGCTGGACAACGCCGTGAAGTACACGCCCGCCGGCGGGGCGATCATGTTCCGCGTGCGGCGGCGGTCGTCCGGCGAGGTCGAGTACTCAATCACTGACACTGGTCCCGGCGTGCCCGACGAGGATCGCGCCCGCGTGGTCGAACGTTTCGTGCGCCTGGAGAACAGCCGCAGCGAGCCCGGCTCGGGTCTTGGCCTATCGCTGGTGGCCGCCGTCGCCGAGGCGCATGGCGGGCGGCTGGAGCTGTCGGAAGGCCCCGGCAAGGTCGGTGAGATCGGCCCGGGCCTGCGCGTCGCCCTGATCTTGCCCCGGGCGGCCTAGGGATAGTGAAATATCCATCGTCGGGCCGCTACAGTGTTCGACGATGACTCAGCTTCTCGACGTCCTGAAACCGTGCGGCCCCGTGGCCGATCCCAAGGCCGCTGACCGGGCGCGCAATGTCCTGGTCGAGGTCGCCACCCGCGACGGGTGGCTGGATGTGCTCGACGCCGGGTGGCCGGCCTTGGCGCCGGTGTTCGGCGCCTCGCCCTACCTGGCCAGTCTGGCGCGGCGAGATCCTGCTCGGCTGCGCGATCTGCTGATCAGCGATCCGGACGCGCGGTTCGAGGATCTGCTGACCCGTACAACAGCCCTGTCCTCCGCCGATTGGGAAGCCGCCAAGTCGGGCCTGCGCAAGCTCAAGGCCGAGGCGCACCTGTTGATCGCCTTGGCCGATCTTGGCGGGGTCTGGGATCTGGACGCCGTCACCGGTTCGCTGACCCGGTTCGCCGACGCCGCGCTCTACGCGGCGCTCAGCGTCGCGGCGCAGGCTGAATTGGACGCCGGGCGATTGATGCGGATCGGAACCGGCGAGGAGGGACCGGTGCCCGGCTGGTTCTGCATCGCCATGGGCAAGCACGGCGCCTATGAGCTGAACTATTCCAGCGATATCGACATCTCGGTCTTCTACGAGCCCGAAGCGCTGCCCCTGGCCGAGGGCGTCGAGACGCAAGGCTTTGCGGTTCGGCTGACCCAAAGGCTGGCCGAGTTGATGCAGGACAAGACCGGTGACGGCTATGTCTTTCGCGTCGATCTGCGCTTGCGCCCCGACCCGTCCTCGACCCCGCCGGCGATCCCGGCGGCGGCGGCCTTCGATTATTATGAGAGCGTCGGTCAGAATTGGGAGCGGGCGGCGTTCATCAAGGCGCGCGCGGCGGCCGGCGATGTTGGCCGGGGGCGGGCGTTCCTGGAGGAACTGGCGCCGTTCATCTGGCGTAAGAATCTCGACTTCGCCGCCATCGCCGACATCCATTCGATCAAGCGCCAGATCCACGTCCACAAGGTCGATGATCGGCTGACCGCCAAAGGTGTGGACCTGAAGCTCGGCCGCGGCGGCATTCGCGAGATCGAGTTCTACGTCCAGACCCAGCAGTTGATCCTGGGCGGCAGGCACCCGGAACTGCGATCGCCGCGCACCCTGGACGCGCTAGGCGCGCTGGAGGCGGCCGGGCATGTATCGAGCCAGGCCGCCGACGAACTCACCGAGGCCTACAAGCAGCTTCGTTCGGCCGAGCACCGCATCCAGATGCTGGCCGACGAGCAGACCCACAGACTTTCGGAATCCGATGGCGAGCGCAAGCGCGTGGCGGCGCTCTCCGGCTATGATCGCGTGCGCAGTTTCGACGCCGCTATCGAAAGGACCTTGAAGACCGTCAATCGTCGCTATGGGGAGCTGTTCCCGGATGAGGAGCAGCTGTCATCCAAGTTCGGCAGCCTGATCTTCACCGGCGTCGAGGATGATCCCGAGACGCTCTCGACCTTGAGCCGCATGGGCTTTTCCAATCCGGCGCGGATCTCCCAGACCATCCGCAACTGGCACCACGGCCATATCCAGGCTACCCGCACCGAGCGTGGGCGCGAGTTGTTCACCCGCTTGGCCCCGCGCCTGCTCGACGCAGCCCAAGCTTCCGGCGCCGCCGATACAGCCTTCACCCGGTTCGAGGATTTCTTCTCCAAGCTCTCTTCAGGGGTGCAGCTTCAGTCGCTGTTCCTGGCTCAGCCCAAGTTGTTCGAGTTGATGGTGCAGGTGATGGCCTTTGCGCCGCGCCTGGCCAACACCCTGGCTCGCCGGCCGGCGGCGTTGGACGCCTTGCTGGATGGAGCGTTCTTCGCCGATCTGGATTCGGAAGAAGACCGCAATGCGATGGCCGTGGCGGTGAGCCGGGCCGACGGGTTCGAAGGTGTGATGGACGCTGTTCGCCGGGTGCATCGCGAGCAGGCGTTCCGCGTCGGCGTGCAGGTGATCAGCGGCGCCGCCAGCGCCGAGACGGCTGGCCGGGCCTTCGCCAATCTCGCCGACATCTGCATTGAAACCCTCGCGCCGGCGGCACTGGCCGAGGCCGAGCGGCTGGGCGGGGCGTTCTCGGGCGACGTCGCGGTGATCGCGCTGGGCAAGTGCGGCTCGCGCGAGATGAGCGCCGGTTCGGACCTGGACCTCATGACCCTCTACCGGGCAGCCGCTCCGGGGGCGGTGTCGACCGTCAAGGAGTGGAGCGCCGAGACCTTCTATGGCCGGTTTACCCAGAGGCTGATCGCGGCCCTGTCGATCCCGACGGGCGAGGGGGAACTCTACGAAGTTGACATGCAGCTTCGCCCCTCCGGCACCAAGGGACCGGTCGCGGTGAGCTTCCCGGCCTTCGAGGAGTATTACGACCGTGAGGCCGAGACCTGGGAGCTGATGGCCCTCACCAGGGCGCGGGTGGTCTGGGCCACGTCCGAGGGCTTCGGCCAGGACGCGACGGCGGCGATCGAGGCGGCCTTGCGCCATCCCCGCGAACGCGCCCGCACCGTCAAGGACGTGCGCGAGATGCGTGAACTTCTGGAGCAGGAGCGTCCGCCCAAGGGTGAGTGGGACCTGAAGCTGTCGCCGGGGGGCCTGGTCGATATCGAGTTCGCCGTTCAGTTCCTGCAACTGGCTCATGCAGCCGAGGGCGGACCTCTGAGCCAGAACACCGCCGAGGCCCTGGTCGCGGCCGGCGCCGCGGGGCTGGCGCCTGCCCCGTCGTTGGCGGCTCTGCGCAAGGCCTGGACCCTGCAACAAAACCTCACCCAGTTGTTGAAGGTGGCCTTGGCCGACAACGCAGACCCGTCCGATGAGCCGAAGGCGTTCCGCGCCCTGCTGGCCCGGGCGGGCGAGGCTAAGGACTTCCGAGCGTTGAAGGCCAAGCTGGACACTGCTCGAACTGGCGCGCGCCAAGCCTACGACACCATTGTTCGGTCCTGAGCGACGGAAAGCGGCGAGCCCAGCGTTGAACCTATGATCGGCGTTCGGCCGCCCCAGAGGAATTCCATGAAGCACGTCCTATTGGCGGCCGCCCTGACCCTCGCCGCCGGCGCCGCGCAAGCGCAAATGTGGGCGCCAAATCCCGACCTGGATAAGGATGGGAAGGTGACGCTGTCCGAGTTTCAGCAGGTGCAGGCCAACGGCATTTTGCGGCTCGACGCTGACAAGGACGGCAAGATCACCCGGGCCGAGGCCAAGCCCCTTGCTGATCGCGCACCAAACGGGGCGGCGATGGTCGATCGCATCTGGACGCGGCTGGACGCCAACAAGGACGGGGTCATCACCCGCGCTGAGATCGACGCCGGCGCCAAGCGCCGCTTCGAATTGGGCGACACCAACAAGGATGGCTCGCTGAGCAAGGACGAGATCCAAGCTCTGCGCCAGAACCGCGGCCGTGACGCCGGTTGAAACTCATAGCAAGCTTGCGCCCGGCCACGGTGAGGTGAGGCTTGGACCTGGGCGATCCCGACGAGGCGCTGCTGGCGCGGGTGGGCGAGGGCGACCCTGCCGCCGTGCGCGCGCTGGTGGCGCGCAAGCTGCCGCGCCTGCTGGCGCTGGCAGGGCGGATGCTTGGCGACCCGGCCGAGGCGGAGGATGTGGCGCAGGAGACCTTCGTGCGGGCTTGGAAACAGGCGCGCGATTGGCGACCCGGCGTGGCGAAATTCGATACCTGGCTGCACCGCGTGGCGCTGAACCTTTGCTACGACCGCCTGCGCCGCCGACGCGAAGTGGCGACCGACGCGCCGCCCGAACTGGTGGACGAGGGGCCGGCTCCCGACCGCAGCTTGCAGGCCCGGGATGTCGGACTGCGCGTGGCCTCGGCCATGCGCAGCTTGCCGGATCGGCAAAGGGAGGCGGTGAGCCTCTGTCACTATCAGGAACTTTCCAATGTCGAGGCCGCCGCCCTGATGGGCGTCAGCGTCGACGCCTTGGAGAGTCTGCTCGCAAGGGGACGGCGCGCCTTGCGCGTGGCCCTGTCGGATATGGTGGAAAACTGACCTCATGACCCGCGAACGCTTTGAGGATCTGGCGGAAATCTATGGCGGCGACATCGCGCGCTGGCCGGCGGCCGAACGTGACGCGGCGGCCCTGCTGATGGCGGCCGAGCCCGAGTTCGCCAAGGCCGCGCTTGCCGCGCCGGCGGACTTGGACGCCGTGCTCGACGCCTGGGCGCCGATGGCGGTCAGTCATCAATTGCGCGAGGCGGTGATCGCCGCGGCGCCGTCGGCACGCCCCGCGCGCGGAGGCGTTCGGGGCTGGTTCTGGCGCGCCGGGCTGGGGGCTGGACTGGCGGCGGCCTGCGCCGCTGGCCTGGTCGTCGGGGTGAGGATGTCGGATGTGGTCGTGCAGCAGGACGACACGGTGAGCGCCGTGCTCAGCGGCTATGACGACTTCTCGGACGTCGTGATCGGGGAAGGCGCGTGATGAGCCGCAAGACACTCCTGATTGTCCTGTTCGTCTCGCTGGCGGTGAACCTCTTCCTGGTGGGCGGGGTGATCGGCGGGCTTGTCGTCGGTCAGCGTCTGCGGCCCGACCGTCCGCCGATGGCGCGAATGAATCAGCCGGTCTGGGCCGCCGCCCAGGCGCTTGATCCCGAGAAGGCGAAGGCCTTCCGCACCATGTTGCGCGGCCAAGGAATGGAGGCGCGGACCACGATGCGCCAGACCCGCGAGGCTAGGGCGCAGGCGTGGCGCACGCTGGGCGCAGAGCCGTTCGATCCGGCCGTGACCAAGCAGCGACTGGCCGATATCCGTGACAGGGAAGCCGGCACGCGCGGCGAGATTGACGACCGCATTGTCGACTTCGCCGCCGAACTGACGCCGGTGGAGCGCAAGAAGCTGGCGACCGCCCTGGCCGAACCGCCCGCGCGCGGGCGCAATCAGGAGCGTGGTCCCAGGTCGCCGCGCTAGGCGACCGCGAAACCCGGGGCGGTGCGCACCGCGCCGCTCTGGCGGATGGGCAGGGAGAAGCTGACCATCGTGCCTTCGCCGGGCGTGCTCTGCATGTCCAGCGAGCCGCCGTGCATCTCCACCAGCGACTTGGTGAGCGCTAGGCCCAGCCCAGAGCCCTGGGTGGTCTTGGAATGCTGATTCTCGACCTGCTCGAACGGCTTGGCCAGACGTGCGAGGTCGTCCTGGGCGATGCCGATGCCGGTGTCGCGGACGCTGACGCGAATACGCTCACCAAGCGGGTCCTGCCGTCCTTCGGCGCTGATCGTCACCCGGCCGCCGCGCGGGGTGAACTTGATGGCGTTGGACAGCAGGTTGAGCAGCACCTGTTTCAGCGCGCGGTAGTCGGCCTCGACCTCAGGCAGGTGCGGGAACTCGATGGAGAGCGCCAGGCCCGCCGCCTCGGCGCGGTTGCGGACCAAGCGCACAGCGTCATCGGCCACTTCCTCCAGCCATAGGGGCTCGAACTTCAGGGCCATCTTGCCGGCCTCGATCTTCGACATGTCGAGGATGTCGTTGATCAGCGCCAGCAGGTGCTGGCCCGACGACAGGATGTCCTGAGCGTAGCCCTTGTAGCGCGCGTCGCCGAGCGGGCCGAACATCTCGCCGACCATGATCTCGGAGAATCCGTTGATGGCGTTCAGCGGCGTGCGCAGTTCGTGGCTCATATTGGCCAGGAATTCGCTCTTGGCTTTGTTGGCGCCCTCGGCGCGGACCTTCTCGGTCTCGTACTTGCGAGCCAGTTCGGAGAGCTGGTCCTGGCTGCGTTCCAGATTGACGATCGCCCGCTGCAGTTCCTGCTCGTTGAGCCGGCGGGCCTCTTCCTGGGTCTTGATGGCGGTGATGTCGGCGGCGGTCACGACCAGGCCGCCCTCGGCGGTGCGCCGCTCCGAGATCTGGATCCAGCGCCCGTCGGAAAGCTCGGCCTCGCGCACGCCCTTGCGCCCATCGGGGCTTGGCATCTCCTGGTGGATGGCGAGCTGGGCAAGGCGGTTGATCTCCTCGCGCCCGGCGCCTGGCGTCAGCAGCTTGGGCTCCAGCGAGAAGACGTTGCGGTAGTTCTGATTGCAGAGCAGCAGACGGCCGTTGCGGTCCCACAGCACGAAGGCTTCCGACACGCTCTCGATGGCGTCGCGCAGCCGGTTCTCGGCGGCCTGGGCCCGCGCCTGGGCCATGCGCTCCTCAGTGACGTCAAGCGCCACGCCTATAATCCGTGAATAGCCGTCCTCAGTCGAACGGCCAAAAGCCTGGCCACGCGCGTCGATCCAGGTCGGCCGGCCCCCGACCAGCGACGGGACCCGGAACGACACGTCGAAACCGCCGTAGATCGCCGCGGTCGATAGCGCCTGGCGCACGCGTTCGCGATGGTCGGGCGAGACGCGATCGAGCACGTCCTGGCCGGACATGATCCCGCCGCCGCTCCAGCCAAAGATCGCGCCGGTGGCGTCGGACATGAACATCTGGTCGGTGACCAGGTCCCACTCCCAGATCCCGCATCGCGCCGCCTCCACCGCCAGCCTGAACCGGCGCTCGGAGTCGATCACCGCCTGCTGCGCGCCCTCCATGGTGCGGCTCTGATGGAACAGCAGCAGGCCGAGCAGGAAGGTGATCCCAAGCGGGATGGTCAGCCAGGCGAGTTGTATGGCGGTCGAGCTGAGATTTCGGCTCGCCGACGCGGCCGAGACGGCGAGCAACGCTCCCCCCATGGCCGGACGCGCGGCGAGGTCGAGGGGCGATCCATCCGAGGCGACGCCGCGAAGCAGATCTCGCGACCGGTTCAGTTCGGCGGTCGGCAGGCCGTAGGCCTCGGTCAGGTCGCGAGGGGCTCCGCCGCTGGCCAGGATCTGGCCCTGCGCCGTGGCCACCACCTGATCGGCGTCCAGGGAAGCCGTCAGGCGGTCGGGCGCTCCGACGACGACGATCTGGCGACGCCCCTTGTCCGTGCCGACGCTGCCGACGAGCGCCAATGAAGCGGTGTTCTGGTCCGAGGCGCCGATCCAGATGGTGCCGCCGCTCTGTTCTGCCTTGGCGGCGATGGCGCGCCAATCGACGCCCCCTGCCTTTCCGGCGACCGCGATCACCTCATTGGCGTCCATTACGCCTACGGCGATGGCGGCCCCGTCGGCGACGGCCAGCCCGGCCTCGGCGGCGTCCAGCGGCGGGTCGGCTTTGCGTTCAAGGATTTCCTTGGCCGCCATCAAGCCGCCGCGAAGCGCCGCGCCCTCGGCGTCGAGGCGGGCCGCCAGCGTTTCGGTGCGGCTGGCGAGAGTCAGGTTCTGTGGCGGCGTGGCGCTGGCTTCGCGGCCGATCTTGAGCATGGCGAGCGCGGTGTAGATCGCCAGCAGCAGGAGAGTGGCGAGGATCGCGATCCGCATGACGTTCTGGCTGACGCCAGTTCGCCCGTCGGGCGCAGGACCGCGCCTGGGCTGGCTCGCCTCAATCTCAGCCGCGTCTCTGCCCCCGCGTCTGGCCAAAGCCCGCCGCTCCTTTACGCCTCAGTCGAGTCACCCGCACCGGTGAGTCTACGCAAGCTGGCGTGGCGCGTCACGGGGCACGTCAAGTTGTGATCATCCTGGCTTGGTGGCGCGCTCGGCCCGTCGTTCGGGGCCGCGATAATTAGGGTCGTCGTGACGGCGCCGGTCCGGTCCGAAATAGGTCTGGCTGCGCACGAAGGGCCGGGCGCGGTCGATCACCCAGGCGATGCGTTTCATCAGGTCGGCCGGGGTGACCGGCTTGACGCAGAATTCGTTTACGCCCGCGTCCCGGGCGGCCACGATCTTCGCGCGGTCCGCGTGGCCGGTCAGCAAGATGATGGGTGTGTAGGGGGCCGGGCTGTCGGGATCGTTTCGCAGCCACCGGGCGAAGGTGACCCCTTCCTCGGCGCCCAGCATGTAGTCGAGGATCACGATGTCGCAGGGCGTGGTCTTCATGCGCCGCTGGGCGGCGTCTACCGTTTGGGCGTCATAGAGCTGGTCCGCGCCGAACCCCCGCAACATCGCCTTTACGAGGTTCACCGCGTGGGTGTTGTCGTCGACGATCAGGAACCGCACTCGGCTGAGTGAGACCGACATGGACAGGCTGTCTCCCGAGTTGCATGGCTCGGGAGCTAGGCTGCGGATTTAGCGTAAAGATTCCGTGTCGCCGCCAGCCGCCTTCGTCAATCAGCGAGAGCTTTGCTCGCCAATTCATAGACGTTTTTCGACAATCCTTCGGTCGCCGCGATCCGCGCCAACTGGGCCTTCATCAGTGCGCCCAGCTCCGGCTTATACCGGCGCCAGCCGCCCAGCGGCTCGACCAACCGTGCGGCGGTCATCGGGTTGAAGCCGTCGACGGCCAGGATCTGGTCGGCGAGGAACCGGTAGCCGGCGCCGCTCTCGTCGTGGAAGCGGGCCGGGTTGAAGTTGGCGAAGGTGGAGACCAACGCTCGTAGGCGGTTGGGGTTCTTTTCCTCGAAGGCCGGGTGCGCGGTCAGGCCCATGACGCGGCCCAGAGCGCTTTCGTTCGGATCACGAGCCTGCAGGGCGAACCATTTGTCGATGACCAGGGGCTCGGACTTCCACCGATCGAAGAAGTCGGCCAAGGCCGCTTCATAGGCTTCGCCTCCAATCAGCATCAGGGCCGAGAGGCCGCCCATGGCGTCGGTCATGTTGGCGGCGGCGCGATAGTGTCCCTCGGCCAATTCGCCGATCTCGGCGCGCGGATTGGCGGCGAGCAAGTCCAGGGCGGCGTTGCGCAGGGCCCGGCGCCCGGCGCTGGCGGCGTCCGGCGAGAACTCGGCCAGCTCTTGCAGACCAATATGCAGATGCTTCAGGTCGTCGGTGAGGTGCAGCGACAGGCGGGTGCGCAAGGCTTCTCGCGCCGCGTGGATCGCGGCGGGATCGGCTGGTTGAATGGCGAGCGCCAGGTCGGACTCGCTGGGCAACGACAGCAGCAGCGCCTTGAAGGCGGGGTCGGAGGCCTGGTCGTTGAGCGCGCGGCCCATAGCCTCGGCGAAACGCTCCTCGCCGACCTCGTCGGGCGCGCCCTTGGCGCGCGCCACGATCAGGGCGCGGGCGAGATCTTGGCCAGCTTCCCAGCGGTTGAAGAGATCAGGATCCGAGGCGAGCTGGACGTAGCGATCCTTTGACGGGGCGTCGGTGGTCAGCATCACGGGCGCCGAGAAGCCCCGCAGCGCCGAAATCACCGGGGCGGAATCGACGTCGGTCAGGGTCACGCTGGCCTGGGCGGTGTTCAGCACGACCACGGTCTCATCGAACGCCTTCCCCTCGCGTTTGAAGGCGAGGGTACGGCCCTCGCCGTCGAGCAAGCCGATGGTGACCGGGGTCGGCAGCGGACGTTTGTCCGGCTGCCCCGGCGTCGGCGCGCTTTCCTGCGTCAGGTCGATCCGAAGGGTGCGAGCGTCGCCATCATAGCTGTGCTCCAGCGAGACCTTCGGCGTGCCGGCTTGTTCGTACCAGGCGAAGAAGTCGCTGAGGTCCTCGCCGGTCACCTCGGCGAAGCAGCGGATGAATTCCTCGACCGTCGTGGCGTGGCCGTCCCAGCGGTCGAAATAAAGGTCCATGCCTTCGCGGAACTTCTCAGGACCGATCAGGGTCTTGAGCATCCGGATGACCTCCGCGCCCTTCTCGTAGATGGTCGCGGTGTAGAAGTTGTCGATCTTGAGGTAGCTCGACGGCCGCACCGGGTGGGCCAAGGGGCCTTGGTCCTCGGGGAATTGGCGGGCGCGCAGGGCCTTCACGTCCTTGATCCGCTGGACCGCCGCGCCGCGCATGTCGGCCGAGAAGCTTTGGTCGCGGAAGACCGTCAGCCCCTCTTTCAGGCAGAGCTGAAACCAGTCGCGGCAGGTGATGCGGTCGCCGGTCCAGTTATGGAAATACTCGTGAGCCACGACGCTCTCGATGCGCTCATAATCCAAGTCCGTCGCGGTCGCCGGATCGGCCAGCAGAAGCGAGGAGTTGAAGATATTCAGCCCCTTGTTCTCCATCGCTCCGAAATTGAAGTCGCGGACGGCGACGATCATGAACAGGTCGAGATCGTACTCGCGGCCGAACGCCTGCTCGTCCCAGATCATCGAGCGCTTCAGCGCGTCCATGGCGTAGGCGGCGCGATCGGCCATGCCGGTGTCGACGAAGATGCGCAGATCGACCGTGCGCCCGCTCATGGTGACGAGCTTGTCCTCAAGGACGTCCAACTCGCCGCCGACCAGGGCGAACAGATAGGCCGGCTTAGGGAAGGGGTCGTTCCAGACTGCGAAGTGACGGCCGCCGGGCAGGTCGCCCGAACTCATCAGGTTGCCGTTGGACAGCAGGTGGCGGAACTTCCTTTCCGCCTCGATCCGGACGGTGAAGCGCGACAGCACGTCGGGCCGGTCCGGATACCAGGTGATCTTGCGGAAACCCTCGGCCTCGCACTGGGTGCAGAACCGGCCGCCCGACATGTAGAGCCCATCCAGCGCCTTGTTGGCCTCCGGATCGATCTCGACATGCGTCTCCAGCACGAAGGTGTCGGGTACGCCCGGGATGGTCAGCAATTCGGCGTCGATCGTGTGCTCGCCGGCGTTCAGCACGCGTCCGTCGATCGCCACCGAGATCGGCTTCAGGCGCTCGCCGTTCATCACCAACGGATCGGCATGGTCGCCGTTGCGCCGGATGGTCAGCTTCGCTTTCACCTGTGTGGTGTTGGCCGCCAGGGCGAAGTCGAGATGCACTTCGTCGATCAGGAAGGCGGGGGGCGTGTAGTCGGCGAGCCGGATCGGCTGGGGAGTGTCTGTACGCATGTAGGGCATTTAGCCACGGCGCGCGCCAATCGCCAGTCCGCCGATTTGAGGTTGATCAAAGCCGAGCTTCGGTTTTGGCGCGATGTCCCCGTCGCGGCTGGGTAGCCGCACAAAAGATGGGGATAATAAGATGACCACCACCCGCTTCGCCCTGGCGCTCGGCGCCGCCCTGGCCCTGGCCGGAACCGCCCAGGCGCAGGATTTCAAGCCGAAGGAGGAGGGGCTCCTGATGCTGAACGTGCGCGTCAGCGGCGTCCTGACCGACGCCAGCGATCCGATCACCACTGCGGCCGGCGCAGATACCGGACTGCGCGCCAAGGTGGGCGACGACGTGATGCCCACCATCGGCCTGACCTACTTCCTGACGGATCACATCGCAGTGGAGGCGATCGCCGGGACGACCAAGCACACGGTCAAGGCGACAGGCCCGGCCACCGACGTCACCGTCCATGAGAGCTGGGTGCTCCCGCCGGTGGTGTCGCTGCAGTACCACTTCGCGCCGCAAGCCAAGGTCAGCCCCTATGTTGGCGCGGGCCTGAACTACATGATCTTCTACAGCGGCAAGGACAAAAACGGCTTCGACGTCGATATCGACAATGGCTTCGGCTACGCGCTGCAGGCCGGTGTCGATGTGGCGGTGCAGGGGCCGTGGAGCGCCAATGTCGACGTCAAGAAGGTGTTCTTCGACACCGACGCCAGCATCAACGGCGGGGCGCTGAAGTCGAAGGTGAAGCTCGATCCATGGGTCGTCTCCGCCGGCTTCGGCTACAAGTTCTAGGCCATCTCGGTCTTGGCTTGGCCGGCGGCGGGCGCCTCGTCCAGCAGCCGGCTCAGCTTGGCCATGTCTTCGGCGATGCGTTGCAGTTCGGGCGGCGCGTCGCCGGCGCTTTCGTCCACCAGCTCCACCACCCTTCGCGACAGCGCCAGCAAGTGCGGGGCGCTGGCGATCAGCCGGGCCTGGAACTCGATCTTATAAGGGTCGCGGTCGTACTCGGCGCCGGGCACGCGCCACCCGCCCCAGTCGTTGGGGTCGGTCACCACGACCGGATAGCTGCCGGGGTAGGGATGGTGGCTGGAATCTTCCTCGGCTTGCCATTTGTTGCGCGCCCGCAGCAGCCGCCAGGCCGAGCCGCCGGTCGCAGGCGCGGCGCCGCCCTGTTCAGCTCGGAGCTCGGTCGCTTGGAAGTCGCGACCCAGGCCCACGTCATAGGTGACCTTGACCGGCTCATCGAAGCCCTTGGCCCAGACCGGAACGATCTTCTCCACCGTGGCCCAGACCCCGACGCTCTCGACCCAGACCTTCTGGTTCCGCTGGAATATCGCCTTGGCCATACGCGCCCTCGCCCCCTGGGTGTAGTGGGCCATAAGACGCTGAAATTCTTGACGCGGGGTCAATCTTTCCCTGGTGCGCCGTGAGCGTATGTTGCGGGGCAAGGAATACTGAAACCGGCCGAAAACGGCGGAATGGGCGGAAATGAATTTCGATTTTTCAGACGATCAGAAATTTCTGAAAAGCGAGGCGCGCAAGTTCCTCGAGGCCAATTGCCCGACGACCAGCGCCCGCAAGGTGCTGGAGGAGGAAGGCAAGGCCTTTGACGAGGGCCTGTGGAAGGCCGTGGCCGGACAGGGCTGGTTGGGCGCCGCCATCCCCGAAGAGCATGGCGGTCTTGGCCTTGGCCACCTCGAACTATGCGTGATCGCCGAGGAGCTGGGCCGCGCGGTGGCGCCGATCCCGTTCGCCTCCACCGTCTACTTCCTGGCTGAAGCGATCATGATCGCCGGGACCGACGAGCAGAAGGCTGACCTGCTGCCGAAGATCGCGGCGGGCGAGGTCATTGGCGCCGTCGCGACCTCGGAAGGTCCTGGCGTGGTGACGGCCGGAAACCTGCAAGCCACGGTGACCGACGGCAAGCTGAGCGGGACGAAGGTCCCGGTGACCGACGGCGACATCGCCAATGTCGCCCTGGTGCTGGCGAAGGAAAACGGCAAGGCGGGCCTCTACATCGTCGATATGGCTGACCCCTCGGTGACGAAAGAGGCGGTGAAGACCCTCGACCCGAGCCGAGACGCCGCCAAACTGGTCTTCAAGAGCACGCCGGTCCGCCGGCTGGGCGCGGCGGGCGAAGGTTTTGAACTGGTGGAGCGGATATTCGACCGCGCCGCCGTGCTGCTGTCCTTCGAGCAGACGGGCGGCGCCGATCGCTGCCTGGAAATGGCCAAGGAATACGCGCTCGAACGCTACGCCTTCGGCCGGGTCATCGCGTCCTATCAGGCCATCAAGCACAAGCTGGCCGACATGTACGTGAAGAACGAGCTGGCGCGGTCCAACGCCTATTACGGCGCCTGGGCGCTCAACACCGACGCGCCGGAACTCCCCGTCGCCGCCAGCGCCGCGCGGATCGCGGCTTCGGAAGCCTTCTGGTTCGCCTCGAAGGAAAACATCCAGACCCACGGCGGCATCGGCTTCACCTGGGAAATGGATTGCCACCTCTTCTACCGCCGCTCGCGGCAACTCAGCCTCGTGGCGGGTGCGCCGCGGGTCTGGAAGGAACGCCTCGTCAGCCACCTCGAGCGCCGCAATGCGGCGGCGGCAGCCTGAGCAGGACATAGGTCATGGATTTCAACGACACCCCCGAAGAAGCCGCCTATCGCAGCCAAGTCCGCACATGGCTTGAGGCCAATGCGCCGAAGAAGCGCGATGGCTCCGATCCCGAAGGCGGCGACAGCATGGCCGCCTCCAAGGCCTGGCAGGCCAAGAAGGCCGCCGCTGGCTATGCCTGCATCACCTGGCCCAAGGAATGGGGCGGGCAAGGCGGCACGCCGGTCCAGAACGTGATCTTCGGCCAGGAAGAGGCCAAGTATCCGATCCCGCCCAATCCCTTCCAGATCGGCCTGGGCATGTGCGTGCCGACGGTCATGACCTTCGCCGACGACGAGACCAAAAAACGCTTTGTCGGCCCAGCCCTGCGCGGCGAGGAAATCTGGTCGCAACTGTTCTCCGAACCGTCCGGCGGCTCCGACGTCGCCGCCTCACGCACCAAGGCCGAGCGCGTCCCTGATGGATCGGGCGACTGGCTGATCAACGGCCAGAAGGTGTGGACAACGGGCGCTCAGTTTTCCGACTACGGAATTGTAATTGTTAGAACAAATCCGGATGTGCCGAAGCACAAGGGCCTGACCATGTTCTGGTTGGACCTGAAGGATCCGGGCGTCGAGGTGAAGCCGATCCACCAGATGTCGGGCGGCTCTGGGTTCAACGAAGTGTTCTTCACTGACGTGCGGGTGAAGGACAGCCAGCGGCTCGGCGCCGAGGGCGAGGGCTGGAAGGTCAGCCTGGTGACGCTGATGAACGAGCGGCTGGCCGTCGGCGGGGCGACCGGGGCGGGCTGGAGCCAGTTCCTGGAAACCGCGCGCAACACCCCTGGCCTCGACGGGGCCTCGGCGCTGCAGGATCAGGCGGTGCGCGAGAAGCTGGCCGACTGGTACGTCCAGGCCGAAGGTCTGAAGCATACTAGAAACCGCACCATGACGGCGCTGTCGCGCGGCCAGACGCCTGGACCGGAAAGCTCGATCGGCAAGATCGTCTCGGCGGTCCAGATGCAGGAGTTGGCCAACACCGCCATCGAGATGCTCGATCAGTACGGGATAATCAACGACGGCGACCTGGCCCCGCAGGATGCGGCGTTCCACTGGTCGCTGATGTTCGCGCCGGGCTTGCGGATCGCCGGCGGCACCGACGAGATCCTGCGTAACATCATCGCCGAACGCGTGCTTGGACTGCCCGGCGATATTCGGGTGGACAAGGACGTGGCCTTCAAGGACATGCCAACGGGCCGTTAGGCCCGCATGGGCGTCGGCGCCGCCGAGGAGCGACCGACGACGAGCTCGCCATAGATCCGGGTCAGGCCTTCGAAGGTCGTGTCCCAGCTATGGCGCTGCTCGGCCCGGCGACGGGCTGCGATCTTGATCGGGGTTTGCTCGCGCGCGAACAAGGCCTCAATCGCTTCGGCCATGCCGGCCGGATCGACGGTCGTGGCCTGTTGACCCACCCGGTCGTCGATCAGCTCGGAAATCCCGCCGCGGGAAGGGCCTACCACCGGCACGCCAGCGGCGAGGGCCTCCAGCACGACCAAGCCGAAGGGCTCGTTCTCGTTGGCGTGGACCAGGGCGTCGCAGCTAGCGATCAAGGCTGCGAGCTTCAACGGATCACGTTCGTAACCCATGGGGATCACGCGCGGTGAATAGTGGGCGTCCTTGCCGGCGCCGACCAGCAGCAGGTGGTAGGGCGCGCCGAGGCGCTCGACGGCGCAGATCAGGCTCTCGATGTTCTTCTCGCGAGCCGGACGACCGGCGAACACCAGTAGCTTGGCGTCGGCTGGCAGGCCCAGCCGGCGCTTCAGTTTCATCGCGTCGGCGCGATCGGGGTGGAAGAGATCGGTGTCAACGCCCAGCATCTGCACGCTGACCTTTTCGACGCCGGCCTCAGCCAGGCGATTGGCGATGTGGCGACTTGGGGCGACCACGCGGTCAAAGCGGGTAAAGATCGCGGCCCAATGCTTCATGGCGGGCGCCTCGGCCCAATCGCCGAAGTGCAGGGCGGCCAGGGCGGCTGCGTCGGTATGGCAGAAGCCGACCACCGGCACCCCCAAGACTTCACCAGCGTCCAGCGCCGCATGGCCGGGCACGAACATGTCGCCCGCCTCGATGATGTCGGGCTCCAGCATCCGCAGGACGGTTTCCCATTTCGTCGTGGAAGCCGGCATCCGGTAGCCGTCGCCGAACGGCAGACGAGTGGCTGCGACGCTGACCACGCCCGGCGCGGCCAGGCCGGTCGTCGCCCCGGGCACCACGAGCGTGTGGGCGATATCGGGGCGGCGCTTGATCAGCCATTCGCGTTTCTGATGAAGGTAGCGCTTCACCCCGCCCGACCGAGGCGCGTACATCATGGTGGTGTCGATCAAGTGGAAACCGACACGGCCCGGAGCGCCAAAATGGGGCGCTTCGGAAGGGTCGAGTCGGATCAGATTCTCAGAGTGCGCATCGGTGACGTCGAACACGCGCCGCCTCCCTCACATTAGGACATAGCGAGTAACGAACGCCGGGCGGTTTGGTTCTGGCCAGTTGCGGAGGGCGTGAAAAAGAATCCCGCCCTCCGCGCTCGCGCCTAGTCTCCCTGCGGCTTGGTTTCGCCAGCGGCGCGGACCAGTTGTACGAACTCGGCGCGCAGACCGTAGGGATCCTCGCCGCGCGCGCCTTGGGCCAGATCGGTGACCTGCGTCCAGCCGAAGCTGGGGTCTACGCGCGGATCGCTCTTCAGCATCTGGCCGAAGGCGGCGACCGAGAGCGCCCATCGCGCCGCTTCTGGCGCGGCCTGGACGCTCGGATAGATGTCCCGGCCGCCGATGGGCCGCTCGATCAGCTTAGAGGTGTTTTGTCCTGGCAGCTTGTAGCGGATCTTCAGATAGGCCAGCTCGCCGGTCGGCGCCGGCGCGCTGGGTTTGCGAGGGCCGTAGCGCAACGGATCGCTGGAGGTGCGCGCGCCGGCCGGCGTGATCTCGTAGAGCGCCGTGACGGAGGCGCCCGATCCGACCTCGCCAGCATCCACTTGGTCGTTGTTGAAGTCCTCGCGCGCCAGCAAACGCGTCTCGTAGCCGATCAGCCGGTATTCACTGACCGTGGCGGGATTGAACTCAACCTGGATCTTCACGTCGTCGGCGATGGGGAACAGCGAGCTGGCGAAGTCCTCGCGGAATAGCTTCCGGGCCTCGTTCAGGGTGTCGATATAGGCCGCCGTCCCGTTTCCGTTCTGGGCCAGGGTCTGCATCATGACGTCGTTATAGTTGCCGCGCCCGAAGCCGTAGACCGAGAGATAGACGCCGTCCTTGCGCTTGTCGGCCACGACGTCCTTGAGCTTGGCCGGATCGGCGACGCCGACATTGAAGTCGCCGTCGGTCAGCAGGATCACCCGGTTCACCGCCCCCCGATCGAAGTTCTGACGAGCGAGGTCATAGGCCAGGGTCAGGCCCTGGCCGCCGGCCGTGGAGCCGCCGGCTCGCAGGGACTGCAGCGCACATCGCACCTTCAGCTTGCTGCGCCCATCGGTGGGGGCGAGCACCGCGCCTGCCGATCCGGCATAGGCGACGATGGCCACGCGGTCCTGTGGCCGAAGTTGGTCGACCAGCAGGTTCAGCGCCTTGGTCGCCAAGGGCAGGCGATCTTGGCTCCACATCGAGCCTGAGGTGTCGACCAGGAAGACCAGGTTCAGCGGCGGCTGCTTGGAGCGGGGCATGTCGTAGCCCTGCAGGCCGATCTGGACGATCTGGCGCTGGCTCGACCACGGCGACGGCGTCACCGCGACAAAGGACTGGAACGGCGAGGCCCGATCAGCCGGCTTGGCGTAGCCGTAGTCGAAATAGTTCACGAGCTCCTCTACCCGCACGGCGTCCGAGGGCGGCCGGCGGCCGTCGTTCAGGAAGCGGCGCACATTGGCGTAGGAGGCGGTGTCGACATCGACCGAGAAGGTCGAGACCGGCTCCTCTGCGACCCGCTTGATCGGATTGGCGACTGCGCCGGGATAGCGCTCGGTCTCCATCGCGGGCCGCGCGGCGCTCACCACAATCTGCGACGGCGGCGGTGCGGGAGACGCAATACGTTTCTCCACGCGGTTGGCGACCGGCGGCACGGGCAGGGGCGGGATCGTGGGCAGGGCCATGTGCGGTGAAGGCGGCGGAGGCGGGGCCATCGAGTAGATCGGGCCGCCGGCCGGGCGACCGCGCGGCGATCCGGGGTAGCCGCCGCTTGCGGCCGGAGCGAAGCCGAGCGCCTCGCACGCCGCCGGCGTCGGCTCGCCGTCGCGGACCCCCGGCGCGGCCATCGGCGCCGATGGAACGGCGACCAAGCCGGCCATGGTCACGATCGATACGCTACGCGACATCTTCGACAACGACATGGCGATCCGTCCTCCGGTTGTTCAAGGCAAAGCTTAGCGCGCCCGGTAAGGCGAAAACTCGGCGTGATCTAGGCCGGGTTGTGTGCGGCGATGACTCATCGCAAGGCCCTGAAGATCATCGGCGCTCTGACGCTGGAGGCCGCGACGCTGGCCGACCTCCCGCCGGGCGCGGTTCGCGTGCGCATGACGGCGGCGCCGATCAATCCTTCGGACCTGATCCCTGGCTGCCGGAAGCGCGCTATTTCGCGCTGGCTTTGTTCGAGACTTCGGGGCGCCAGGTCAAACCGATGCTGGCGCTTAGGCATGAAAAAGGCCGCGCCGGTGACGGCGCGGCCTCTTCAATCGCGGGTTGGCGGCGCTACTTCTTGAGAGCGTCGCGTGCGGCGTCCTTCAGATCGCCGACGCCCTTCTGAATCTTGCCGGCTACCTTTTCGGCGGCGCCCTCGGCTTCGAGGCGCTCGTTGCCGGTGACCTTGCCGGTCGCTTCCTTGATCGAGCCAGTGGCTTCCTTGGTCGCGCCTTTGACGGTGTCCTTGTGCATGCTGGTGCTCCTACTTGTTTGAGGCGCCGGGGGGAGGCGCGCCTCTGAGCGGGTAATTACGCACGGGACCGTGGAGTGTTCCGGGCTCAGCGATTTGAATTTGGTTCCGCCATGAGAGCGCTCGGCGGGCGTTTTTTCCGTGCTGGCGTGCGCTCTTGGCGGTCACGCGGCCACGCCGCATTGCGCCAAGCCCCCGCGACGGCTATCTCCGTCCGCGAATTCCCGTCTTTTCGAAGAGCGAGCGCGGACGCCTCATGGCGCAGCAGTACATTTTCCAGATGCAGGGCCTGACCAAGGCCTATCCCGGCGGCAAGAAGGTGTTCGAGAACATCTGGCTGTCGTTCTACTCCGACGCCAAGATTGGCGTGGTCGGGGTCAACGGCTCAGGTAAGTCCACCCTGCTGAAGATCATCGCCGGGCTCGACACCGAGTTCAACGGCGAGGCCAAGGCCGCCGACGGCGTGAAGATGGGCTACCTGGAGCAGGAGCCGCAGCTCGACGAGCAGCTCAACGTCTGGGGCAACGTCATCTCGTGGTGCGAAGAGAAGAAGATCTTCGATCGCTACAACGAGGTCGCCAACAAGCTGGGCGAGGACTACTCCGACGAGCTGATGGAGGAGATGACCGCCCTCCAGGAAAAGATCGACGCCGGTGACCTGTGGGACATCGACAGCCGTATCGAAATGGCGATGGACGCCCTGCGCTGTCCGCCGAACGATTGGCCGGTCGACAAGCTGTCGGGCGGTGAAAAGCGCCGGATCGCTCTGGCCCGCCTGCTGCTGTCCAAGCCCGACATGCTGCTGCTCGACGAACCGACCAACCACTTGGACGCCGAGTCGGTGGCCTGGTTGCAGCATCACCTGGAAGCCTTCCCAGGCTGCGTCATCCTCGTCACCCACGACCGCTACTTCCTGGACCAGGTCACGAAGTGGACCCTGGAACTCGACCGCGGCAAGGGCATCCCCTACGAGGGCAACTATTCCGGCTGGCTGGAACAGAAAACCAAGCGCGTCGTCCAGGAGCAGTCGGAGTCCGAGGCCCGCCAGCGCGCCATGACCCGCGAACTGGAATGGGTGCGTTCGGGCGCCAAGGCCCGTCAGGCCAAGTCCAAGGCCCGTCTGGCCGCCTATGACGAGATGGTGCGCGAGCAGGAGAACGCTCGCGGCGCCCAGACCAGCGCGACCATCCAGATCCCGCCGGGCCCGCGCCTGGGCAGCGTGGTGCTGGAAGTCGAGAACCTGGAAAAGGCGTTCGGCGACAAGGTGCTGTTCAAGGGCCTGTCGTTCAAGCTGCCGCCGAACGGCATCGTCGGCGTCATCGGCCCGAACGGCGCCGGCAAGTCGACCCTGTTCAAGCTGATCACCGGCCAGGAGACTCCGGACTCCGGGACATTCCGCCTCGGCGAGACGGTGAAGCTGGCCTATGTCGACCAGAGCCGCGACGCGCTCGATCCGAACAAGACCGTCTGGCAGGAGGTCTCCCAAGGCCTCGACGTGCTGACCGTCGGCAAGCGTGAGATCAACACGCGCTCCTACGTCGGTTCGTTCAACTTCCGGGGCGGCGATCAGCAGAAAAAGGTCGGGCAGCTTTCGGGTGGTGAGCGCAACCGTGTCCACCTGGCCAAGACGCTGACGGAGGGCGGCAACGTCATCCTGCTCGACGAACCGACCAACGACCTCGACATCGAGACCTTGCAGAACCTGGAAGAGGCGCTGGAAGAGTTCGCGGGCTGCGCGGTGGTGATCTCCCACGACCGCTGGTTCCTGGACCGCCTGGCGACCCACATCCTCGCCTTCGAAGGCGACAGCCACGTCGAGTGGTTCGAGGGTAACTTCGAGGCCTACGAAGAAGACAAGAAGCGCCGTCTGGGCTCTGACAGCCTGATCCCGCACCGGATCAAGTTCCAGAAGTTCACGCGCTAGAGCTGGCGACGGGCGGCCTAGCTGGGCCGCCCGATCACTACGCCGGTCATGCTGATGGCGCCCAGTTCGATGGCATCGTTGAAGAACGTGACCTCATCGTCCTGGCGCTGCGCGCCCAGCACATAGAGCAGCGGCAGGTAGTGCTCGTCCGTCGGGATCGAGAGTTGCGCGTCCTGGCCCAGGCTCATCCAGTCGACCAACTGTCCGTGGTCGTTGGCGGCGATTAGCGATTTTACCGTCTCATTGAACCGTTCGGCCCAGTCGAAGGGCTGCGGACTCTGCGCTCTTATGGCCAGGCGTAGGTTGTGCACCCAGTCGCCCGATCCCATGATCAGCACGCCCTCATCGCGCAGTTCGGCGAGCTTGCGGCCAAGCTCGTAGTGGAAGCTGGGCGGCTGGCGCAGGTCGATGGCCAGTTGCAGCACCGGAATGTCGGCCGCGGGGAACATGTGCATCAGCACCGACCAGGCCCCGTGGTCCAGGCCCCAGTCATGGTCGTGGCGGACGCTGGTCGGGGCCAATAGATCCGCAACCCTCTCGGCCAGCCAGGTGTCGCCAGGCGCGGGATAGCTGATGTCGTAGAGCGGTTTCGGGAAGCCGTAGAAGTCGTGGATGGTCCGCGGGGCGCTCATCGCTGTGACCGCGGTCTCCTCCACGTACCAGTGCGCCGAAATGCAGAGGATCGCCTTGGGCCGGGGCAGGGAGGCGCCTAGCGCGCGCCAGGCGTCCGCATAGTCTCCGCCGAGGGCGTTCATCGGGCTGCCGTGACCGACGAAGATGGCCGGCATGTGGGGGACGCGTTCGCTCATGATGGACCTCAGATCGGTAGAGCGTGGCTGTTCGTCAATCGGCTGGGGCGTTTTCACGAAGATCGCGCAGTGGCGACAGGACGGCGATCAGGGCCGGGATGAAGAAGCCAAGCGCGGCGATCAGCAGCGCCGCACGCGGTCCGATCGCCTGGCCGAGCAGGCCGCCGCCCAGCGCGCCGATCACCGCCATGGCCCCGGCCGAGGCGTGGAAGGCCCCGGCGACGCGGCCGAGCACCGCCTGGGGCAGCAGGGTCTGACGTAGGCTCGCGGTCAGGACGCCGCCGGCCACGGCGAAGGCGTCGCCGATCACCTGTGAAACGACCAGGGCAGCGAGGCCCGCCACCGGTGCGGCCGGCGCAAACGGTGTGATGAGCACGGCGAGCGCCGCGCCGGCCACTGCGACGATGATCGCCCGGCCTTGGCCAAGGCTGCGTGAAAGCCGAGGCGCGATGAAGGCGCCAGCCAAAGCTCCCACCCCGCCCGCGCCGATGGCGAGGCCGAGCATGGCGGGGGTGAGGCCCAGAGTGCGCACGGCGAACAGCACGTAGAGCGCGCTGAACACGCCGCCGAACAGGCCCTGCGAGGCCGTCATCAGCAGCAGCGGACGCACGTGAGGCTCGGACCATGCCAAGCGAAAGCCCTGGGTGACTTCGCGCGTCCAATGGTCCGGCGGTGATTGAGCGGGCATCGCCTCGGGGGTGCGAATGGTGGCGAGGAAGCCGGCCGAGACCAGGTAGGTGAGGGCGTTTGCGGCGACTGCGATGGGCGCGCTCAGCCATTGGAACAGCACTCCCGCCAGGGCCGGGCCGCCGACCTCAGCCACGGATTCGGTCGCCGCCAGCCGTGAATTGCCTTCGACGAGCTCGGCCTTGCCGACGATGCTGGGCAGGTAGCTGTGGCTGGCGATGTCGAACACGACGCTGGCGGCGGCGACCAAGGCGGCGGCCAAGAGCACCTGCGTCAGGCTGAGGACGCCCAACCCAGCGGCGATGGGAATGGCGATCAACACGGCGGCGCGCAGCAGGTCGGCGCCGATCAGCAGCGGCCGGCGGCGATGGCGGTCGATGAAGCCGCCTGTCGCCAGCGCCGCCGCCAACGCCGCGCCGCTCGCCACCGCGGCCAGGACGCCCAACGTCGCGGCGCCCGCGCCGAGCGTCGTCACCGCCATGATCGGCAGTCCCTCGCGGGTGATCCGAGCGCCGAAGGCCGAGACCGCCTGGGCGGCCCAGAGCTTTTTGAAGGCGGAAGGCAGGTTCATTGGACAGCTTGGCGCAGGAACGCGGCCACCTCCCGATCGCCGCGCAGCCGGTGGACCGGTTTGCTGGGCGCTTGGTGGGCCAGGATGTGTTCGATGTTACGCCGGGCGACGCGGTCGAAGGTCCAGATGAAACTGAGGGTCTCGCGATCCAGGCTGTCGCGGCAACCGTCTGGGAGGTCGGCGCGGTCGCGCCCGCGCCGGTCGATGCTGCGCCAGGCCGCGCGGGCCAGCGAGCGCCAGCGCGGCTGCTCGACCCAAAGGATGGTGTCAGCGCGCGGCAGAACGAGGTCGCCGATCAGGCCCAAGAAATTCCCGTCTACGATCCACGCATCGCCGGCCAACGCTTCGGTCACGCGTCGCCGAAAGACCTCCGAGGCTCCGGGTTTCCAGCCGGGCTCGTAGAAGAGGACGTCGAGGTGAATCACCGGCAGGCCCAGCTTGGCGCCGAGTTTTCGGGCGAGGGTGGACTTGCCGGCCCCTGAATTGCCGAGGATCACGATGCGGCGCATGACGTCCTCCCACCACCGTGGCTATAGGAGAGCCAGAGTTCGGAGAACCCCATGATCAGCTCGTCCAAGCCCGTCGTCTTGCTTTCCCACCAGATGCTGTCGCCGATGCAACAGGCTCTGGAGGCGCAGGGATACGAGGTCGCGCGGCGCTGGGAGCTGACGCCGCTGCAGGCGGCGGAGGTTCGGGTGATTATTCAGGCGGGTGAAATCCCGCTGCCGGCCGACTTCCTGGAGGGGTTGCCCAAGCTCGGCCTGATCGCCTGCGTCAGCGTCGGCTATGATGGGGTCGATGTGCCCTGGTGCCGGGCGCGCGGTGTTGAAGTGACCCATGCTCACGGTCTCAACGCCGAGGACGTGGCCGACCACGCTCTCGGCCTGATGATCGCCGGCTGGCGCAATATCGTCGTCGGCGACGCCGCGGTGCGCGGCGGCGCCTGGGCAGAAGGCGAGCGGATGGGCGCGCGGCCCGGCCTGCGCGGCCGCAAGCTGGGCGTGATGGGCCTGGGCTCCATCGGCGAGGCGGTGGCGGTTCGCGGTGAGGCGTTCGGCATGGAGATCGCCTGGTGGGGGCCGCGCGAAAAGCCCGGCGCTCGCTGGCCGCGCGCGGAGACGCTGTTGAAGCTGGCGGCTGACAGCGATGTTCTGGTCGTGGCCTGCCGGGCCGACGAGACCAATCGCAAGATGGTCGACGAAGCGGTGATCGAGGCAGTGGGTGCGCGGGGCATGATCGTCAATGTGGCCCGCGGCTCGATCATCGATGAGGACGCCCTCATCGCCGCGCTGAAGGATGGGCGACTGGGCCGCGCCGGTCTCGACGTCTTCGAGACCGAGCCGACCCCGACCGCGCGCTGGAAGGATGTTCCCGGCGCGGTCCTGACCCCGCACTCGGCCGGCGCCACCTCGGACTCCGTCGTCCGCATGATCGGCCAGGCGCTGGAGAACGTGCGGCTGTTCCTGGCCGGCGAACCGGTGATGAGCCCGGTTTCGGTCTAACCCTCTGGGGTGTGTCCCGGGACGACGCTGGTCGTCGACTTCGCCTAAGACGGCGGCGGCATGGACAAGGCGCGCGTCGGCGCAGTGACGGTGGAGGTCGAGCTTCGACCTTGAAGCGGCGCGCGGCGCGGCGTCTGATAGCCGGGGCGTCGGCTTTCGGACGCCGCACAAAAGCCGAGGATCAGACGGCCCAGATGAAATCGCCCGATCAACCGTCAAGCTCGACGACCTCGGCGGTTGATCCCGGCGCTCAATCCACCAACCCGTCGCTGCTGGCGTCGCTGAACAGTCCAATCTTTCGCGCTGTCTGGATCGCCAGCCTGGCGTCGAATTTCGGTGGTCTGATCCAGTCCGTCGGCGCGTCCTGGATGATGACCTCCATCGGGTCGGCGGGAATGGTCGCCCTGGTTCAGGCGTCGGTCACCCTGCCCATCATGCTGCTGTCGCTACCGGCGGGCGCGCTGGCCGACACCTTCGACCGGCGCAAGATGATGCTGGCGGCGCAGGTCTTCATGCTGGTGGTCTCCGTCACCCTGAGCCTCTTCGCCTGGGCCGGATGGATCACGCCCTGGGTGCTGCTGATCTTCACCTTCCTGATCGGGTGCGGGGCGGCGATGAACGGTCCGGCCTGGCAGGCCTCGGTAGGCGAGATGGTGCCGCGCCGCGACCTGGCTGGCGCGGTGGCGCTCAACTCCATGGGCTTCAACCTGGCCCGCAGCGTCGGACCGGCCGTGGGCGGCATGATCGTGGCCGCCGCCGGGGCCGCGGCCGCATTCACCGTCAACGCCTTCACCTACACCGGACTGATCTTCGTCCTGGCGCGGTGGAAGCCGGAACGTCCGGCACGGACCTTGCCGCGCGAGGGGCTGGGCGTGGCGATGTGGACAGGCCTGCGATACGTCGCAATGTCCGGCCGGATCGGCTCGGTGCTGCTGCGCGCCCTGGTGTTCGGCTTTGCGGCCAGTGCGGTTCAGGCGCTGATGCCGCTGGTCGCGCGCGACACGATGGGTGGCGGTCCGCAGGTCTTTGGCCTGCTGCTGGGAGCTTTCGGCGCCGGCGCCGTCGGCGGGGCGGTGGCCAGCACCCGGCTGCGCGCCCGTATGTCCAACGAGCTGATCGTCCGCTGGTCGTGCCTGATCTTCGGCCTCGCCACCATCGCCTTGGCCTTCAGTTCCTGGCTGGCCGCCGGCATGGCGGCGCTGGTCTTCGCCGGCGGCGCCTGGGTGCTAGCCCTATCGACCTTCAATGTCACGGTGCAGATGTCGGCCCCCCGCTGGGTGGTGGCGCGGGCCTTGGCCCTCTACCAGATGGCGGCTTTCGGCGGCATGGCGCTGGGGAGCTGGACCTGGGGGATGGTCGCCGAGCGCGAGGGGCTTTTGCTGACCCTGTGTGCGGCTGGGGCCGCGCAGCTCCTCTGCGCCCTGATCGGCCTGCGGGCGCCGTTGTCATCGACCTCGGGCCTGAATCTCGACCTGATCGGTTCCTGGACCGAGCCCGACCTGGCGGTGTCGATCCAGCCTCGCAGCGGCCCGATCGTGATCACCATCGAATACCTTATCGACGAGGCGGATATCGACGAATTCCTGGCCGCCATGGTCGACCGCCGGCGTATCCGACGCCGTGACGGGGCGCGCCACTGGACGCTGTTGCGCGATCTGTCCGACCCGCGGCTGTGGATCGAGCGCTACCACACCGCCACCTGGCTCGACTATGTGCGCCACAACCAGCGGATCACTGAAGCCGATCGCGACATCACAGATCATGTCCGCGCCCTGCACAGGGGCACGGAGCGCCCGCGCGTGCGCCGCATGATCGAGCGTCCGACCAGGGCTGCGGCCATGGAGCCGCTGACCGATCAGGAAATGGCCGAGACCCTCACCGACCCCACAAGGGCGGCCTAGTTGCGGCCCGGCTTGCCACGATAGGTGACGCTTAGGCCATACCCGTTGCTCTCGGACTTCGATCCATCCTCGCGGCGATAGCTCAGCGACAGCAACCAGCCGGCGGGTAGGTCGATATCCAGCCCGGCGCCCAGGACCCAGGCGTCGTCGTTGAAGCTGCTAAGCGAGAGGATGTAGTCGCTGGTCGCGGGGTTCAGCACGTAGTTCATGGCCTGGTCGCCGCTGTTTTGCAGCGCGGCCCGGTATTCGAGCAGTGCGAACGGCCGGATCCCAGTCTCGCCGTGCTTGAAATTTCGGCCGGCCTCGATCCCGAACGCCATGCTCGAGTTGTCGATGGTCTGATCGCGATAGGTCAGGTCCAGGAGGCCCAGCCCGCGCTCGCGATAGGCGTCCAGCATAGTGCGGCTCGCATCGAGGCGGCCGTAGCCGGTCAGGACGCCGCGCGCGCCGCGTTCCTCATAGCCGAGCGTGAGCGAGCCGAACCATTGGTCCCCGCTGCGTTTGGCGCTGGCCAGGGCGCCGGCCTCGGCGCTCCAGCGGGTCAGGTCGAAATCGAGCCGCCCCCAGCCCACGAGGGCGTCGACAAATACATGCTCGTTTGCTCGCCACAGACCATAGCCCGAGACCGAGCCTTGGCTGCCGTCCATGCCAGAGGGCGAGCCGTTGAAGTTAGTGTCGTTCCAGCCGAGGCCCGCCGCTGCGCCGACAATCAAGGTCTCGCCGACCCGCCGATCGAGCCCGATGCTCACGCCCTCGCTGCGCACGTCGAACCCGGCGAAACCGTCGCCGCCGCGGCGTTCGTCGAAGATCAGCGCCCCGGCGGTCCACACACCCCAGCCTGGGGGCAAGCCCGCGCCGTCCAGGTTGAGGGCGCCAGTCGGGACGCTCATGTCGCGGCCGGTCGCGCTCTGCAGGTTGAAGGTCATGCCGCTGCTGGAGGCGTTGGCCCCCTCGGCGCTGCGCAACTGGCGCAGGCGTGACTGCACATTGGCCTGCTGGGCGGCGGCGAAGCGCACGGCGGCGTCCACCTGGGCCTGGCCGGCGACGGTGACGGTCGAATCCTTGGTCGGATTGGGCCGGGCGGTCACGTTCAAGGCCAAGCTGACGCTAGCGGAGGCGTAGTCGCCTTGGGCGGCCTGGCGGGCGGTCAGCGTCGCCGTCCCCGGCCCAACCAAGGTCACCGTCCGGCCGCTGACCTGCGCCACGGCAAGGTCGCTGCTGGCGAAGGTGAAGTCGCCCTTGCTGTCGCTTGTTGGATCGGCAAGCTCGAAGGCGGGATCGCCGATGGTCTTGGTCAGGTCGCCGCTCCAGGCAAGTGTCGGCGTCGCCACGGCGATGCGGACGTCGATATTGACGGTGGGCGCATCAAGGTGGCCGGCATCTCCGGCCTGGTCGGCGGTGATCGTGCAGAGACCGGTCGTCAGCATGGTCACTGTCGAGCCGCTGATCGAACAGACCCCGGCGCTGCTCGGCGCGATGGCGAACACCACCGGACTGGATGACCCGCCGCCGGCCGCGCTGACGCCGAAGGTCCCGCCGGGCCTGAACACCGGCGCTCCCGGATTGACCGCTAGACCCGAAATCGTCTGGGCGGTCTGGGTCGGCGTCGAAGGCGTGGTTCCCACAGGCGTCGCTGGCGGCGAGCCGGCGGACGGGGAACTGGTCAGCGGGCCGTTCAACGCCTGGATCGTGAAGCTGTATGCGACGCCGTTGCTCAGACCCGCGAACACGCAGGGCGACGCCGTGCACGTAGTGGTCAGCCCGCCAGGGTTTGCGGTGAGGCGATAGCCGGTGATCCCGCCTCCGGTGAAGGTCGGCGGGGTAAAGGTGATGGTCGCCTGGCCGTCGCCTGGCGTGACCCCATTGATTGTAGGCATACCTGGGATGACGGCGTTGACGGTGAAGCTGCGGCTGACCTGCTGGGCCGGGAGGTAGGAGCCGTTCCCCGCCTGGTTGGCGTTGATGGTGCAGGTCCCTGCCGTGACGAAGGTCAGGGCGCCCATGCTGGTGATCGTGCAGACGCTGGTCGTGCTCGAGGTGAACAACGGCGTGAGGCCCGAATCCGCTGTCGCCGTGAAGGTCGGGGTCGTGCCGAAATTCTGCGCGCCAGGCGCTGCAAAGGTGATGGTCTGCGTGGCCGCTGGCGTGATCGAGTTCGACGCCCCCGACGCCGCGCCTGTCCCCGCCGCGTTGGTCGCCGTGACGGTGAAGGTATAGGCGATGCCGTTGGTCAGGCCGGTCAGGATGATCGACGGGCCGGCGCCGGCTGCAATTATGCCGTCAGGATTTGACGTCACGGTGTAGCCGGTGATCGTCGCCCCGCCGGTGAACACCGGCGAGGTGAAGGCGATGCTGGCCTGAGTATCGCCCGCCGTCGCCGTCGCCATCGTCGGCGCGCCGGGAACCACCGCTGCGATGGTGAAGGTCTGGCTGACCTGTGGAGCGGCCAAGAAGCTCATGTCTCCCGACTGATTGGCGTTGATGGTGCAGCTACCTGCCGCAACCAAGGTCAGCGCGCCGCCGCTGGTGATGGTGCAAACACCCGTCGTGCTCGACGTGAAGCTCACGGGATAGCCGCCGCCTGCGCTGCTCGTCGCCGTCAGGGTCGGCGTCGTGCCGAAGTTTTGGGTGCCGGGATTGCCAAAGGTTATGCTCTGCGGGTGGGCCGGGGTGATGCTGTTGGACGCCGATGAGGCATCGCCCTCCCCCGCCGAGTTGGTCGCCGTGACGGTGAAGGTATAGGCGACGCCATTGGTCAGGCCGGTAACCGTGATCGGGGATGATGAACCGGTTGCTGTGGCTCCGCCGGGACTGGCCGTTACCGTATAGCCACTGGCGATGATCGAGGCCCCGCCGGTGGACGCCGGCGCTGTGAATGTGACCGTCGCCTCGGTGTCGCCCGCCGTCGCTGTGCCGATCGTCGGCGCGCCTGGTGTGATCGCGTTGACGGTGAAGGTCTGGCTGACCGTCGTCGCGGCGTTCCAGGCGAGGGCGCCGGCCTGGTCGGCGTCGATGGTGCATGAGCCGGCGGTGACGAAGGTCAGGGTTCCGCCGCTGGTGACGGTGCAGACCCCGGTCGTGCTGGACGAAAACGTCGGCGTCAGGCTCGAAGTGGCCGTCGCAGAAAGGGTCGGGCTGGTCCCGAAGTTCTGTGCGCCGGGATTGGCGAAGGTGATGGTCTGATTGCCCTTCGGCGTAACGCCATTCGAGGCGCTGGAAGCTGGGCCGGTCCCGTCGGCGTTCGTCGCGGTCACAGTGAAGGCGTAGCTCGTGCCGTTGGTCAGGCCGGTGACCGTGGCCGTGCAGGCAGCGGGCCCCGCGCAGGTGCCAAACGCCCCGCCAGGGCTGGCGGTGGCTGTATAGGTGGTGATGGCTGAGCCGCCGTTGGAGGTGGGTGCGCTGAAGGTGACGGAAACCTGGCCGTCACCGGCGGTCGCGGTTCCAATCGTGGGCGCGTCAGGCGCCGCGGCGAAGGCGGGCGCCGCCATGAGCAGCGATCCCAAGACGGCGAGCGCAGCGCTCATGCGCCGAACGCGCGCGTATCGTACCGTCATTTTGGACCCCGCAACCTTGGGGCGAAGAAGCACCTCCAACTTGCCAAAGTGCGAATGAACTAGGTGAACGACGGTCAGCGACCGAACTAACTGTGCACAACCGCCACGAAGGCCGAATCTCGTTGAGATTGTGAACTTAACCGGCCCAAAATTGGCCCAGGTTGAGATGAAAAGAAGGTCCCCACGCTGGGGCATGGCCTTCTTCCGCAGCACGATTCGGACCGCAGCTTCTCGTTGCCGGACCGGGCGGCCTGCAATCCAAACCCAGCAAGCAGACAATCAGAATCTGGTCGTGCGCTGTCCGCGCACGGCGACAGTTCGTCGGCTCCGACGAGGCTGTGCGGGTTCAATTCCGATGGAGGTTCACGGCCGATGGCTGACTTGCTCGCCCCACGCCAGGGTCTTCCAACGACGTCTTCGAAAGGGCTTGGCCGTGGCTGTTGAGACGCTGGCCGCGCCGCATGTGACCTTGCGGGGGCGGACCTTCATGGCGCTGGTCGTGGCGCCGGAATTTCCGATGGCTGAGTGGTTTTCGGCGTTCGACCAGCAGATGCACGGGGCGGGCGGCTTCTTCATCGACCGGCCGATCGTCGCCGACCTGGGCGCGACCCTGGAGGAGGGCGGGCCCGATGCGGTCTTCATCGTTCTTGAGGGACTCGAGGCGCGTCAGCTTCGGCTGATCGGCGTCGAGGGCGTCGATCCGGTCCTGCTTGCCGGCACCCGCTGGGAACGGCTGCCCAAGACGCTTCACGGCCGGGTGCAAACGCTGGAGACTTGGGCCGACCTGCATGCCGCCCCCCATGATGAGCCGTCGCCGGAGCCGGTCGCCGCGCCGGGCGTCTCCTCGCTATTGATCGACCGGCCTGTACGCTCTGGTCAGTCGATCGTCTTCGAAGACGGCGATGTCACGATCATCGGAGCGGTGGCCTCGGGCGCCGAGGTGATCGCGGGGGGCTCCATTCATATTTACGGCGCGCTGCGCGGCCGAGCCATCGCCGGATTGCGGGCCGGCGACAGCGCGCGGATTTTCTGCCGGAAGCTGGAGGCCGAACTGGTCGGCGTCGATCGCCTCTACCGGACGGCGGAGCACTGGGGCGAGGCGCTGCATGGGCGCTCGGTCCAGGTCATGTGTGATCGAGGCGCGCTGCGTCTGTCGGCGTTCGACTGAGTGGTTCTCGAAGTGAAGAAAGTGTGGGTCGTATGTCTAAGGTAATGGTCGTTACGTCGGGCAAGGGGGGAGTCGGCAAGACCACCTCATCGGCGTCGCTCGGCGCGGCGCTGGCCCAGGCGGGCCAGAACGTCGTTTTGGTCGATTTCGATGTCGGGCTGCGCAATCTTGACTTGGTCATGGGCGCCGAGCGCCGGGTGGTCTTCGATCTGGTCAACGTAGTCCAGGGCGACGCCAAGCTTCCCCAGGCGCTGATCCGCGACAAGCGGGTGGAGACGCTCTACCTGCTGCCCGCCTCGCAAACCCGCGACAAGGACGCCCTGACCGAGGAGGGCGTCGGCCGGGTGATCGCCGAGCTGCGCGAGCGCTTCGACTGGATCGTCTGCGACAGTCCGGCCGGAATCGAGAAGGGCGCGCAACTCGCCATGCGCTTCGCCGACATCGCCGTCGTGGTTACCAATCCGGAGGTCTCATCGGTGCGAGATTCGGACCGGATCATCGGCATGCTGGACTCCAAGACCCTGCGGGCCGAGACCGGCGAGCGGCTGGAGAAGCACTTGTTGCTGACCCGCTACGACGCCGCGCGGGCGACGAAGGGCGAGATGATGAAGGTCGAGGATATCCTGGAGATCCTGGCCATCCCATTGCTGGGGATCGTCGCCGAGAGCCCTGATGTCCTGACCGCCTCGAACGTCGGCTCGCCGGTGACGCTGCACAATCCCGCCTCCGCCGCCGCCCGATCCTACACGGACGCCGCCCGCCGCCTGATGGGCGAAAGCGTGGCGATCAATACGCCGGCGGAAAAGCGCGGCCTGATGAGCCGGCTGTTCGGACGAAAGGCGGCCGCGGCATGAGCATCCTGAATTTCTTCTCGCGAAACCGTTCGTCGGCGCCGGTGGCCAAGGACCGGTTACAGCTCTTGTTGGCTCACGAGCGGGTGCTGTCCGGGCGGCCGGATCTGGCTGCGGTGCTGCAAAAGGAAATCCTGGCGGTCATCGCCAAGCATATCCCCATCGATCAGGACAAGGTGGTGGTGAAGCTCGATCGCGGGGCCAAGGTCTCGACGCTGGAGATCGATATCGAGATGCCTGACGAGGTGATCGCCCAGGGTTGAGGCCGGCCTCGGAAGGGCAGGGCGGCGCGGCGGCCCCAGACGTGTTAGAATGCCCTTAGGCGCATCGGCTCCGCTTGACATAAAGACATAAAGATATCTTTATGTGGCCCATGACGTTGTCCACGGGTCAGGCGGTTGATGTGTTGCGCGCGGCGGGCGAGCCGACGCGGCTTCGTATCCTGGCGCTGCTGTCGCGTGAAGAGCTGGCGGTGCTGGAACTCTGCCGGGTTCTTGATCAGAGCCAGCCCCGTGTATCCCGACATCTGAAGCTGCTGGCCGAGGCCGGTCTGGTTGAGCGTTTCCCCGATGGCGCCTGGGTGTTCTACCGCCTGGCGGCGGTGGGCGACGCCCGGCGCCTGACCGACGAAGCCCTGAAAGTGATCGACCCTGCCGATCCGATCTTGTCGCGTGACGCCGAGAGGCTGCAGGCCGTGCGGGGAGAGCGTTCCACCGAGGCTGGCGAGTATTTTGCCCGCAACGCCGCGCGCTGGGACGAGATTCGCTCGCTCTATGTCTCCGAAACTGCGGTCGAGGACGCGATCCTGCAGGCCGCCGGCCCCGGGCCGTTTAAACGCTTGGTGGATTTGGGCTCGGGCACGGGCCGGATGCTCACCTTGCTGGGTCCCAACGCGGAGGCGGCGCTGGGGCTCGATCTTTCCCAGCAGATGCTCAACATCGCCCGCAGCCATGTGGCGGAGGCCGGCCTTGAGCGCTGCGAGCTGCGCCACGGCGACATCTTTGGCACCCGGCTCCCACCCCAAAGCGCCGACTTGGTTGTTGTCCACCAGGTGCTGCACTATCTGGCCGACCCTGCCGCCGCCGTACGCGAGGCCGCGCGGCTGGTGGCTGAAGGCGGCCGTTTGCTGATCGTCGATTTCGCCCCTCACGCCCTGGAATTCCTGCGCGAGCAGCACCAGCATCGCCGGCTGGGCTTTTCCGAGCCGGAGATGGAGCGCTGGCTGAGCGAGGCCGGTCTTTCCAAGATCCGCGCCGCGGCCTTGCCGCCCGAGCGGGGCGAAGGCCTTACCGTCAAGATCTGGGTTGCTGAACGCGCCCGCCAACCGCAAAGGAGCGCCGCATGAGCCCTCATGAAACCGCGCTCGGACCCGTGGCTCGCGCCGGCGCCGGAACCGCGCCGCGTCCGTCCGTTTCGTTCGAGTTCTCGCCCCCGAAGACACCGGAGGCCGAGGCCAGCCTGTGGGAGGCGATCCGCCGGCTGGAGCCGCTGAACCCGTCCTTCGTGTCGGTGACATATGGCGCGGGCGGCTCAACCCGTGACCGCACTCACCGAACCGTGGTGCGGATGTTGAAGGAAACCAGCCTGAAGCCGGCCGCGCACCTGACCTGCGTCGAGGCCTCGAAGGCTGAGGTCGATGAGGTGGTGCAGGCCTATTGGGATGCGGGCATCCGGCACATCGTCGCGTTGCGGGGCGATCCGCCGGGCAATATCGGCGGAGTCTATGTCCCTCGCGCCGACGGCTACCTGAACGCCACCGATTTGACGGCGGGCATCAAGGCTGTCGCGCCGTTCGAGGTGAGCGTCAGCCTCTATCCGCAAATCCACCCGGAAAGCCCGTCGATCGATCACGACATCGACGTGCTGAAGGCCAAGATCGACGCTGGCGCCACGCGCGCCATCACCCAGTTCTTCTACGACATCGACGCCTATCTGTTCTTCATGGACAAGTTGCGGAAGGCGGGCGTGACCATTCCGGTATCGCCGGGGATCATGCCGGTCTCGAACTACAAGGGCCTGAAGAAGATGGCCGGTCCCGTCGGCATCCCGTTGCCGGCCTGGCTCGCCAACCTGTTCGAGGGTCTGGACAAGGATCCGGAGACCCGCAAGCTGATTGCCTGCTCGATTGCGACCGAGATGTGCGTGCGACTGGCCGAGGAAGGCTATTCGGACTTCCACTTCTACACCTTGAACCGCGCGGACCTCGTCTATGCGATCTGCCGGGTGCTCGGTGTACGCGAGAGCGAGCCGCCGCCGGTGGAGGTCGCGGCGTGAAGCGCCTTGCCGTACTAGCCGCGCTTGTCGCCATGCCTGCCCAGGCCCAGAGCCCGGCGGCTTGGACGACCCCGACCGAGCCGTTCAAGATCGCCGGCAATCTTTACTACGTCGGGACAGCTGGGATCGGGGCCTATCTGATCACCACACCGCAGGGTCACATCCTTATCGACGGCGCCATGCCCGGCAGCGCCAAGGATATCGAGGCCAGCATAACCAAGCTCGGCTTCGCGCCGTCCGAGGTGAAGGTTTTGCTGAACACCCACGCTCACTTCGACCATGCCGGCGGCCTGGCCGAGCTGAAGCGCGACACCGGCGCCAAGCTGGCGGCCAGCGCCGGCGACAAGATCGCTCTGGAGACCGGGAAATACCCGGGCTCGGAAGAGGTGAAGGCCTTCGACTTCGCGCCGGTGAAGGTTGATCGCGCGCTGGAGGACGGTGAGAGGCTGAGCATGGGCGGCATAGCGCTCACCGCTCATCTGACCCCCGGGCACTCGGCGGGCTGCACCACCTGGACGTTCCCGGTGATGATCGACGGAGTAAGCCGCCAAGCGATGATATATTGCAGCACCTCGGTGGCGGCCAACCGGCTGGTTTCGAAAACCAAGGGACCGCAGTATCCAGGCATCGTCGCCGACTACGAGAAGAGCTTCGCCAAGCTAAAGACCATGAAGGCCGACGTCTTTCTCGCCCCGCACGCCGAGCAATTCGGCATGACGGAAAAGCGGGCCGCCCTTGCCGCCGGCGGTCCCAATCCCTTTATCGACCCAGGGCTGCTGCAGAAGACCGTAGCCGCCAGCGAGAAGGCCTTCCGCGAGGAATCGGCCAAGCAGCAGGACGCCGCGAAATGACCCGCCAGGAACGCATCTCCGCCCTGAAGGCGATCTCCAAGGAGCGCGTGCTCATCCTCGACGGCTCCTGGGGCGTGATGATCCAGAAGCGCGGCCTGGTGGAAGCCGACTATCGTGGCGACCGGTTCGCCGATCACAAGCTGGAGCTGAAGGGCAACAACGATCTGCTCTGCATCACCCGGCCTGACATCATCTCCGATCTGCACGACCAGTATTTCGCAGCCGGCGCCGACATCTCCGAGACCAACACCTTCTCGGCGACGACCATCGCCCAGGCCGACTACGAGTGCGGCGACGCCGTCTACGACATCAACTTCGAAGGCGCGAAGTTGGCCCGCGCCTCGGCCGACACCTGGACCGCCAATGAGCCGCACAAGCCGCGCTTCGTCGCCGGCTCGATCGGGCCGCTCAACAAGATGCTGTCGATGTCGTCGGACGTGAACGATCCCGGCGCGCGGCTGGTGACGTTCGAGGAAGTCTATCAGGCCTATCGCGAGCAGATGATCGCGCTGCATGACGGCGGGGTGGACATGTATTTGATCGAGACCATCACCGACACGCTGAATTGCAAGGCCGCGATCAAGGCGATCCTCGACATGGAGGATGAAGGCTATGAGCCGCTGCCGATCTGGATCTCCGGCACGATCACCGACCGCTCGGGGCGAACGCTTTCGGGGCAGACCGTCGAGGCGTTCTGGAATTCGGTGAAGCACGCCAAGCCGTTCGCCATCGGTCTGAACTGCGCGCTCGGCGCAGACCTGATGCGGCCGCACATCGCCGATCTATCGCGCGTCGCCGACACCCTGGTCTCGGCCTATCCGAACGCCGGGCTGCCCAACGCCATGGGCGAATATGACGAGCAGCCGCACGAAACCGGCCACCAGCTGCATGAGTGGGCCAAGGACGGCATCGTCAACATCCTGGGCGGTTGCTGCGGCACGACGCCGGATCACATTCGCCACGTTGCCGACGCCGTGAAGGGTGTTAAGCCCCGCGCGATTCCGGAGCGGCCGGTCGCCATGCGGCTCGCCGGACTGGAACCGTTCGAGCTGGCCTGAGCCGGCCTTTCGACGACCACTTCCACGACGACCTTCAGAACGACCAGGACTTCATGCGCCCCATCTTCGTAAACGTCGGCGAGCGGACCAATGTCACCGGTTCGGCCAAGTTCAAGAAACTGGTCATCGCCGGGGACTATGCCGAGGCCCTGAGCGTCGCGCGCCAGCAGGTCGAGGCTGGGGCTCAGGTCATCGACGTGAACATGGATGAAGGTCTGCTCGACTCTGTCGAAGCCATGAAGACCTTCCTCAACCTCGTCGCCGCCGAGCCGGACATCGCCCGGGTTCCGGTCATGGTCGATTCCTCCAAGTGGGAAGTCATCGAGGCAGGTCTTCGTTGCGTGCAGGGCAAGTGCATCGTCAACTCGATCTCTATGAAGGAAGGTGAGGCCAAGTTTATCGAGCAGGCGAAGGCTTGCCTACGCTATGGCGCCGCCGTCGTCGTCATGGCCTTTGACGAGATCGGCCAGGCCGATACTGCAAAGCGCAAGATCGAAATCTGTCAGCGCGCCTACAAGATATTGGTCGAGCAAGTCGGCTTCCCACCCGAAGACATCATCTTCGACCCCAACATCTTCGCCGTCGCCACTGGGATCGAGGAGCACGACAACTACGCCGTAGACTTCATCGAGGCCACCAAGGTCATCAAGCAGAGCCTGCCCTATGCGCGGGTCTCGGGCGGGGTCTCCAACGTCTCATTCAGCTTCCGCGGCAACGAGCCGGTCCGCCGGGCCATCCACTCGGTGTTCCTCTACCACGCGATCAACGCCGGCATGGACATGGGCATCGTCAACGCCGGCGATCTGCCGGTCTATGACGACATCCCCGCCGAGCTGAAGGAAGCCGTCGAGGACGTGATCCTCAACCGCCCGCAGCGCGATCCCGTCCTCTCCAACACCGAGCGGCTGGTCGAGCTGGCCCCCAAGTACAAGGGCGGCAAGAGCGAGAACAAGGGCCCGGACCTGACTTGGCGCGAGGGCGCCATCGGCGCGCGCATCACCCACGCCCTGGTCCACGGCGTCACCGAGTTCATCGAGGCCGACACCGAGGAGGCGCGCCAGCAGGCCCAGCGCCCGCTGCACGTCATCGAAGGCCCGCTGATGGACGGCATGAACGTGGTCGGCGACCTGTTCGGCTCGGGCAAGATGTTCCTGCCCCAGGTGGTGAAGTCGGCCCGGGTGATGAAGCAGGCCGTGGCCTATCTGATGCCGTTCATGGAAGCCGAGAAGGAAGGCCAGGTCCGCCAGGCGGCCGGCAAGATCCTGATGGCCACCGTCAAGGGCGACGTCCACGACATCGGCAAGAACATCGTCGGCGTGGTCCTGCAGTGCAACAACTACGAGGTCATCGACCTGGGGGTCATGGTCTCGGCCGACCGCATCCTGGACGAGGCCAAGGCCCACAATGTCGACATCGTCGGGCTGTCGGGCCTGATCACGCCCAGCCTGGACGAGATGGTCTATGTCGCCGGCGAGATGGAGCGGCGCGGGTTCAACATCCCGCTGCTGATCGGCGGGGCCACCACGTCCAAGACCCACACCGCGGTCAAGATCGAGCCGGCCTACAAGGCGGGCTCCACCACCTATGTGCTGGACGCCAGCCGCGCGGTCGGTGTCGTCTCCAACCTGCTCTCGCCGACCGAGAAGGCCCGGGTCCAGGCCGAGACCCGCGCCGATTACATCAAGGTTCGCGAGCAGTTCGCCCGCGGCCAGAACAACCGTGCCCGCGCCAGCCTGGTCGAGGCGCGCGCCAACGCCTATCGCCCCGACTTCACCGCCTATGAACCGCCCAAGCCGAGCTTCCTGGGGACGCGCAGCTTCGTCGCCTACGACCTGGCCGACCTCGCCCAGCACATCGACTGGTCGCCGTTCTTCGCCAGTTGGGAGCTGATCGGCCGCTTCCCGCAGATTCTGGAAGACGACGTCGTGGGGGAGGCCGCGCGCGACCTCTACAAGGACGCCCAGGTGATGCTGAAGCAGATCATCGAGGAGAAGTGGTTCGAGGCGCGCGGCGTCATCGGCTTCTGGCCGGCCAACGCCGACGGCGACGACGTGGTGCTCTATACCGACGAGACCCGCACCCAGGAGCTGACCCGGCTGCACACCCTTCGCCAGCAGATGGCCAAGGACAAGAGCCGCGACGACGGCGGCCGCGCCAATGTGGCGCTGTCCGATTTCGTGGCGCCGGTGGGGACCAAGCCCGACTGGGTGGGCGGCTTCGCCGTCACCGCCGGTCACGGCGAACTGGAGATCGCCCAGAAGTTCAAGGACGCCGGCGACGACTATTCGGCGATCCTCGCCGCCGCCCTGGCCGACCGCCTGGCCGAAGCCTTCGCCGAGGCCATGCACCGGCGTGTGCGCACCGAGCTGTGGGGCTATGCCCCTGACGAGGCCTTCGATATCGACGCCCTGATCGGCGAGACCTATCGCGGCATTCGCCCGGCCCCGGGCTATCCGGCCCAGCCCGACCACACCGAGAAGGCGACCCTGTTCAAGATCCTGGACGCCGAGGCGGCCACCGGCATGGAGCTGACCGAGAGCTTCGCCATGAACCCGCCGGCCTCGGTCTCGGGCCTCTATTTCGCGCACCCGGAGGCGCATTATTTCGGGGTCGGCCGGATCGAAAAGGACCAGGTGGAGGACTATGCCCGTCGCAAGGGCTGGGAACTGAAGGTCGCCGAACGCTGGTTGGCGCCGATCTTGAATTACCAACCTGTGTAGAGGCGGGACTGTCCCGTCTTGATCCGCCGCGCCCGTCGCAAAACGTGTCGAGCGCGGTGGCATTGGAGGGGTATCTCTATGAAGATCTCGCTTAAAGCGGCCGCTCTCGCCGCCCTGGCCGCCTCGGCCATCGCCGGTTCGGCCAACGCCGCCGTCAACGTTTCTTACACGTCCGACAACCTGTCCCTGCCCGCGGGCCAAGTGATGGTCTGGGACTTCGACGGCCTGCAAGCCGCCGGCTACAGCACCGCCACCAGCGGCGCGGTCAACATCTACAACGGCGCTGATGGCCTGATGTCGGGCATTTCGGCTCCGCCCCCCGGCGATCTGAGCAACTATGTCGCCGTGCTCGGCGGCGGTTCGCTGACCCTGACCACCCCGGCCATCAAGCTGCTCAGCGTCTATATGGGCTCGCCGGACGCCTACAACTCGATCCGCTTCAACTTCTCGGACAACACCTCCGAGCTGCTGAGCGGCACCCAACTGGCCGGCGGCGCCTTCGGCGGCGACCAGTCGATCGGCCGTCGGATGACCTACACCTTCGGCGACAAGACCGTGACCTCGGTGGTGTTCGCCTCGAGCCAGAACTCGTTCGAGTTCGACAACATCGCCACCGTCTCGGCTGTGCCGGAACCGGCCACCTGGGCGATGATGATCATGGGCTTCGGCCTCGCCGGCTCGGCCGTGCGCAACAGCCGTCGCAAGACGGCCGCCGCCTTCGCCTAAGACGACCTAGTTCTGAATAGAGTACCCGCGCCGCCGGTCCGAAAGGGCCGGCGGCGTTTTCTGTGGGGGAAGTGGGACGTAGAGGCTGCTTTGCGCCATTGGGAGACCTAGGCTTCTGATCCGAAAGCGGATTTCGCTCGGGGCAGGCCTCCTCGCCTGCATCGTTGGGGTCGGCGGTCGCCAACTTCGGGCAGTGAGCGTTGCTTTAGAATTTCCACGATGACGCGGACAATACGACCTTGCTCGGCATCACCGCGAAGAGGCGCTGAGGAGATCTATCCAGCTTTGAAGCCACGACCGTCAGGACGTTCCCCCGCGACTCGCATTCTATTCTAAGCGCCGCACCGTCCTCGGTGCGGCGGCCGGTGCTCCCGACCGCGAACCGGTGTGCGCGACCAAGGATACCGCCGAGGTCGAACTTAAAGGGCGTTGTTGTCTGTCTCATCGCCCGACGGCATCTCATCGTTATGGGCGCGGTGAAGCTATCGGTGGCGGGCTGCCGTGTCTCGGGCCATGTATCGTTCTATCGTCAGACGCGCGGCGAAGGTTTCGGGGGCGGTGCGCCTGAACAATTGGATAGCGGCCTGATGAAACGTGTTCTGACCGTCGGCATCACCTACACCGGCGAGGCAATCGAGGGGGTCGAGATCGAGAATCTTGGGCTCTGCCAGCCCGCCGTCGATCAGGCCCGCGCCGCTTTCCCACTTTACGAATACGACACCATCATCATCAATCCGCAAAGCTACGGCCACTTCCTCTTCGGCGCAGCGGGCGAGTTCTCCGACGAACCATATGAGCTGGCGAAGCTTAAGGGCCAAAACGACCGCTACGACATCGACAGCGCCTTCGACCAGGCCGACCGTCAGAACGAGATGGACGCCGCGCTTGGGGCGGGCGCCACCGTCGTGTGGTGTTTGTCAGAGCCCAAACGGGTCAACTTCTACGGCTATCGCGAAACGCACCTGGGCTATGCCGCGCCAAAGATCGCGGCCTTGGTCAAGCGCTCCGACCTCCTGGTCAAGAAGGGCCGCCGGATGGGCCAGGTCGATCAGGACAGCCCGTTCGTCCGGTACTTTGACGTGCTATCGCAAACGGGTTGGACGCTATGCCTGTCGGCGCCCGACGAGGGTTACGCCTCTATCGCCTCTACGCCTGAAGGTTACAGTCTCGGCGGACGGGTTACCCGTGGGACGACGGTCGGGTGGCTGTTGACGCCGCCGACGTCGCAGGACGCCGCGAACCAACTGGTGCGCGAAAGCCTAGCGTTGGAGAAAGCCGACCCGGCGCAGGAAAAGTATCACGGCATTTTCTTGAGCCACACTGGCGTCGACAAGCCGTTCGTGCGCCGCCTGCGTGACGACTTGCTCGCGCATGGCGTGCCGCGAGTTTGGCTGGACGAGGCCGAGATCGAGATCGGCGACTCGCTGATCGCCAAGATAGACGAGGGAATGAAGCTCAGTCGCTATATCGCCGTCGTGCTGTCCACCAAATCGATCGACGCCCCTTGGGTGAAGAAGGAACTCGACGTGGCCATGAACCGGGAGATCGCTAGCGGCCAGGTTGTCGTCCTGCCCCTCCTCTACGAGCCCTGCGAGCTTCCGGAATTCCTGCGCGGCAAGCTTTACGCCGACTTTTCGAAGCCGGAGGAATACGAAGAAGTTCTCGCCAAACTGCTGCGCCGACTCCGCATCACCGCATAGTCTGGAGAGGTGTTCGCGCTTCAACGGGTGGTCGAGGCCGCCACCCCAAAGCGAGCATGGTTAAGCGAATCTTCTTGCTTCAGTCGGATGCTCCGAAGTCGCCAAGCGTCCTAGTTGGGGCGGTGCCTGGGGAGCGGAAGCGATGGCAGAGACTCAGATCGAGTGGACGGATGCGACGTGGAACCCCGTCGCGGGCTGCTCCATCATCACCGCTGGCTGCACGAATTGTTACGCTATGCAGATGGCTCGCCGCCTCGAAGCCATGGGCGTTGAGAAATACCGAGGCCTCACCCGTAAGAGCGGCAAGCGTGCGATCTGGAACGGGACCGTGCGCGAAGATCGCGACGCATTGTCGATTCCCTACGCGTGGCGCAAACCGCGCAAGATCTTCGTCAACTCAATGAGCGATCTGTTCCACGACGCCGTCAGCGAGGATTTCATCGTCGATGTCTGGCGGGTGATGCGCGAGACGCCGCACCACAACTATCAGATCCTCACCAAGCGGCCCGAACGAATGGCCGAGGTTGTCGCGCGGTCAATTCCCGACGTGCTGCCGAACGTCTGGCTTGGGACGAGCGTAGAGAGCGCCGAAGTCGTCGAGCGCATCGACGACTTGCGCCGGGCTCCTGCCGCTATCCGCTTTATTTCTTTTGAACCGCTCATCGCGCCAGTGGGCGAGGTTGATCTGACCGACGTGCATTGGGCGATTGTTGGAGGGGAGAGCGGCCTGAACGCCCGACCCATCCGCGAGGCGTGGATCGACGAAATTTACGGTCAGTGCGGGGCCTACGGCACCGCTTTCTTCTTCAAACAGTGGGGCACCTGGGGCAAAGATAACAAGAAGCGTTCAAAGAAGGCCAACGGCCGTGAGTACCGCGGCCGCACTTGGAACGAGATGCCTGCGGCGCTGGAGGCCTAAGCTTCGCCGCCTTGAGCGGAGTCTGACTTGAAGACGGACGGCTACTCCTGGACCAACGGCGCGACGCTCGACGACCATAGCAGGCGGAAGCACGCCATCCTTCGCGAGTACTTTCGGCAGTACCTGACGGTCCGCTGCCAGATCGCTCAACAAACCAAATTCCGCCTCGCTATCGTTGATGGATTCGCGGGTGGCGGACGTTACAGCTGCGGGACGGCTGGCTCGCCGATCCTGTTTATCGAAGAGCTGGAGCGATCGCTCGACGAGATCAATGTCCGCCGAGCGATCCAAGGCATGGGGGCGGTTGAAGTCGAGGCCCTGCTGATTTTCAACGACGCCCAAAAAGACGTGGTGGCGATGTTGAAGTCCTATTGCGACCCGCTTGAGGCCGCGCTGAAGGCGAAGCCGTCCAAGCTTCACATCCGCATCGCTTACTTCTCCGAGGAGTTCGAGACCGCCTATCCTGCCATCAAGGCGTTGATTGTCGAAGAGCGGTTCCGCAACGTCCTCTACAACCTCGACCAGTATGGATATGCGAGCGTCAGCTTGGGCACGCTGCAGGATATTCTGCGGACGCCGTCAGCCCCGTCCACGGAAGTCTTTTACACCTTCGCCATCGAGACGCTGCTGACCTACCTCAGCGCACGCGACCCCGAGCTGCTGAAGCGCCAGCTCGCCCAGTTTAACATCACCTCGGCCAGTATGAGCGCACTCGAAGGAGTGATGACCAAGGATGAATGGCTGGGCGCCGCCGAGCGGCTGGTGTTCGACGCCCTGAAGAGCTGCGCGCGATATGTCAGCCCATTTTCTATCCGGAACCCGAATGGTTGGCGGTACTGGATGCTGCATTTCGCCAACAACTACCGCGCCCGCCAGGAGTACAACATGGTGCTGCACGGCGCTGGTGAACTGGCGCACTTCGGGCGCTCAGGCCTCCACATGCTGCACTACAATCCCGATCAGGATGGGAAGCTCTACCTGTTCGACAATGCTGGCCGGATCACCGCGCGCGATCAGCTCCTCCAGGACATCCCCCGATTGGTCTCGGAATCCGGAGACGCCATGCCGGTGGGCGAGTTCTACGAGGCCGCCTACAGCGAAACGCCCGCACACAAGGACGACATCCACTCCGCCATGCTCGCCAGCGAGGACTTGGAGATCGCGACGCCCAACGGCGGCGTCCGGCGCAGCGCCAACACCATTGAGGTCGGCGACATCATCCGTCTGAAGAACCAGCGCTCGTTCTTCCAGATGTTCGCTACGATCCCCAAATTGCCGAAGTGAACGGGCTGCCGAACCGCCGGTGAAATTGGGGAAACAGCGCTGCCAACATCGTGCGCAGGCTAAGGTCGGCCCTTGATGCGCGGCCTATTCCCAGGTTGGCCGCGTCGAACCCAAGCTGCGAGAACCTGACGTTCCTGAGGACCGCTAAGAGCCCAATCCAGCCGAGATGACCGCTAGCGTACGCCTTCCCCTCCAGCATCATCCCCCTGTTTCATCCACGACAATCGCGACGGTCTTGCCGCGGGACAGCGGCTCCCAGCCGGCGACGATGGCTGAGGCGATGGCTCTGGCGACCAGGTCGACGTCGATCAGGGCGGGCTGCAGTTGCGGGGTGCCGAATTTGCGCTGGGGG
>JAVBXP010000037.1 GCA_030824495.1 bacterium | reverse complement strand
ACGGCGTCTCGCGACTGATCGGCGAAGACCAGGCGCACGCCTTCGCCGCTGGCCAGAGACGCGCCCTCGCGCACCAGCGAACCATCGAGGCGATGCACGCGGGCGAAGCCTCGCTTCAGCGGGGCGCTGGGATCGACCGAGGCGTGAAGCTTGGACAGGCTGACCAGGCGCTCGGCGCTGCGCTCGATCTTCCGATCCAGCGCAGGTTTCATCCGCACCAGAAGACGCGTCAGCCGTTCGGTGTGAACCTGTTGGGGGCGTTGCAGAAGGCTGGGGGACAGTCGCGAGGAGACTTTGACCAGATCGGTGCCGTGAGCCGCGACGTTGCGCGAGAGGCCCGCGCCGAGGCGGCTGGAGGCGAGGTTGAACCTCTGGGCCGCCATCTCGACCAGGTCCGGCACGCGCGCCAGGGCGCGGCCCGCATGCTCGACCCGGCCGCGCCGATCCTCGACGGCCCGGCCGCCGCAGCGGTGCAGGCGGCTGGAGAGGTCGCCGATATAGGCGCGAAGCTCGGGCAGGACCGGGGTCGCCATCTCGGCGGCGGCGGTCGGGGTCGGCGCGCGGCGGTCCGACACGAAGTCGATCAGGGTGGTGTCGGTCTCGTGGCCAACCGCGGAAATCAGGGGGATGGCGCCGGCCGCGACGGTGCGGGCCAGGGTCTCGTCGTTGAAGGCCCAGAGGTCTTCGACCGACCCGCCGCCCCGCGCGACGATCAGGATGTCGGGACGGGGCACTGGCCCATCCAGCGGCAGGGCGTTGAACCGCTGGATTGCGTTCCCGACCTGCGCGGCCGCCGCCTCGCCCTGGACGACGCACGGCCAGACGATGACGCGGCAGGGCCAGCGGTCGCGAATGCGATGAAGAATGTCGCGGATCACCGCCCCGGTCGGGCTGGTGATCACGCCGATCGTCGCGGGCATGGTGGGCAAGGGTTGCTTGCGCGCGGGATCGAACAGCCCTTCGCCATGCAGCTTGGCCTTCAGTCGCTCGAGCTGGGCCAGCAAGGCGCCGACGCCGGCGACTTCCATGGTCTCGATGACGATCTGGTAGCGGGAGCCGGCGGGGTAGGTGGTGATCTTGCCCGTGACGATCACCTCCAGCCCGTGCTCTGGCCGGACCGACAGGTTCTTGACCGATCCCTTCCATACGACGCCGTCGATGGCCGAGCGCTCGTCCTTGAGCGTCAGATAGACATGGCCGTTGGAGTGGTGCGTGACCTTGGAGAGCTCGGCGCGCAGGCGGACGAAGCCGTAGGCGTCTTCAAGCGTGCGCTTCAGCGCGAAGGCGAGTTCGGAGACCGAATAGGCCTTGGCGTTGGAGTCTGTGTCGGGCGCGACGTCGGTCATGTGCGCAGACATAGCGGCGGGCGGCTCAAACCCAAACCCCCGCATGGGGGCATATGAGAAGACACCGAGGGGAAGTCGGGGCGCCTAAGTCGACAGTCGCTGCCGTCGCCATGGCGCCCCGACCCCATCCCCCCGGATTTAGATGTAGCGGCGCAGCGAGCGGGCCAGTTCGTTGGCGCCCGAACGCTTCTTGGTTTGCACCGGCTGGTAGGCGACCCGAGCGTGCTCGAGGCAGTAGACGCCTTCGTCTTGGCGACGGCCGCAGAAGGTGAAGCTGTCGCTCGACGGATCGCCGATCGGCCACTTGCACATGTGCGCGCCCAAGGTCAGCACGGTGGCTGAGCCAGGAGCTTCATCGACATAGCGGACCGGGGCCGGCGCCGGAGCGCTGGCGACGGCCACTGCCGGTTCGGCGATGCGGCGCGGCGCGGCCGGAGCCGCGGCGGGACGCGCGGGACGCGGAGCCTTGAAGACCGGACGCGCCGGCTTCGAGGGCGTCGCGCGACCCGACAGACCCAACCGGTGGACCTTGCCGATGACAGCGTTGCGGGTCACCCCGCCCAATTGTTTCGCGATCTGGCTGGCCGAAAGGCCGTCTTGCCAGAGTTTTTTAAGGCTCTCGACGCGCTCGTCAGTCCAACCCATGTCTGGCCTCCACCGCTGTGTACACGCCCCGGCGCCGCCCCCGCGGGCGGCCAGGATCAACATCTTGTGGCGGTCTCAATTTCTGACCGCCTCAACTACTAGATATCGTAACAAGTTCCTTAAGAGCCACAATAGGCGCCCTATCCTTCGTCCACAGAAACCACATGTAGCGTCGTTGATTCGAATTTCGCTCCACAGGCGAGGCGATCTGCGGGGCGTTTCGAGGCTTGTTTTGGCCGTTTCGACGTGCCGAGGGCGCGGTGTGCTTGCGATCTGAACCTCGTGGGCGCACATCGGGCTCCATGAAGGACATGCCCGCCGCCGAAGCCGTCATCCCGCCGATGCCCCGCGACTATCACGGGTTCAACTGGGCGGGTTTCACCACTCTCTATCTTCGCGAGATCCGTCGGTTCTGGAAGGTGGGGATGCAAACCCTGGCCGCCCCGGTGGTCACGGCCTTGCTCTATATGATGGTCTTCGTCGTCGCGGTGCAGGGCGCCGCCCCGCCGATCCATGGGACGCCGTTCGCGATCTTCGTCGCGCCGGGCCTGATCATGATGCAGATCCTGAACAACGCCTTCGCCAATTCGTCGTCATCGCTGCTGCAGGCGAAGTTCAACGGGCTGGTCGGCGACTTCATGACACCGCCGCTGACGCCGCTGGAACAGGTGCTGGCGTTTGCGCTGGGCGCAGCGACGCGCGGCGTGGTCGTGGGCGCGGTGACCTTTGCGGCGATACTGCCCTTCGCCGGGCTGCCGATCACCCATCTCTGGGCCGTGCTCTATTTCGGGATCAGCGCCGCGCTCATCCTGGGGATGCTCGGCATCATGGCTGGGCTGTGGGCCGAGAAGTTCGATCACATGGCGGTGGTGACCAACTTCATCATCATGCCGATGACGTTCCTTTCGGGGACCTTCTATCTCGTCGACCGCCTGCCCGAGCCATTCCGGACGGCCAGCCACTACAACCCGTTCTTCTATCTGATCGACGGCTTCCGCTACGGGTTCATCGGCCACGCCGAGGGATCGTTGCTGGCCGGCGTGGGTGTCACGGCTGGTCTGGTGATCGCCTTCGCCAGCCTGTGCATGTGGATGTTCGAGACCGGCTACAAGCTGAAGACCTGAACCCGGTCCCGCGCCATCAGTTTTGGGGAACGCCGACGGCCAGCATCTCGACGTGGTTCGGGGCGCCGCGGGTGATGACCGGATAATGGGTGTCGGTGATGAAGCGCAGCTTCCCATCGACCTCGATCCGCGCCGACACTGAATAGGTGTGGTTGGGGATGATCTGGGCCGGATCATAGGCCAGCCGGAAATTGATCGGTGGGGCTGTGACGTTTGGGATCACCTGGGTGGCGATCACCTTGGCCGGGGCGTCCATCAGCGAGGTGTCGGCCAGGGTCACGGTCACGACGCCTGGAGGCGCCAGCATGATCCGCTCGCGATAGAACACCGAGCCGGTGACCTCGGCCTTCGCGGCGGGCGGGGGCGATGACTCCATGGATGCGCATCCTGCGAGCGTGAGTGCGGCGAGGCCAATGAGCGTCTGCGGCAGACCCATATTCAACGTCTCCTTGCGGTTGCCGCGTGACCTTGAACCCACAGCGCCAGGGCGTCCATGGGCTGTCACATAACCGACGATTGACAGACCGCCGTTCCAAGCGGAAAACGCAAAGCCTTCCAGTCCCCGCCGCCCTGCTGCGGGGACGCTTACGTTTCCGGAGGGCCATCCCCGTGACCGAAAAGACCGCGCATCAAGCCGCGACCGTTCCCAACGACCACATCATGGGCGTCTATAATCGCGCTCCGTTGGCGTTCGAACGAGGCGAGGGCGCGCGACTGTTCACCACGGACGGAGAGGCCTATCTCGACTGCATGGCCGGCATCGCGGTCAACGCGCTGGGCCACTCCCACCCCAAACTGGTCCAGGCCGTAAAGGACCAGGCCGAGAAGCTCTGGCACGTCTCGAACGTCTTCAAGATCCCGGGCCAGGAAAAGCTGGCCAAGGTGCTGACCGAGGTGACCGGGCTGGACGAGGTGTTCTTCACCAACTCCGGCGCTGAGGCGATCGAGTGCGCGATCAAGACCGCGCGCAAGTATCACTGGGCCCGCGGCGACGTTGAGCGGATCGACATCATCGGCTTCGAGGGCTCATTCCACGGCCGGACGCTGGCGGCGGTCAACGCCTCGGGCAATGCGTCCTATCTGGAAGGCTTCGGCCCCCGGATGCCAGGCTTCGTGCAGCTGCCCTTCGATGACATGGACGCCCTGAAGGGCGCTGTCGGCCCGACCACGGCGGCGATCATCGTCGAGCCTGTGCAAGGTGAAGGCGGCGCGCGTTCGCTGTCGGAGCAGAGCCTGAAGGCGCTGCGCCAGCTCTGCGACGAAACCGGGACCCTGTTGATCTTCGACGAGATCCAGTGCGGCCTGGGCCGGACCGGCAAGCTGTTCGCCTATGAGTGGGCCGATGGCGTGAAGCCCGACATCCTGGCGCTCGCCAAGGCGCTCGGCGGCGGGTTCCCGGTCGGCGCCTGCGTGACCAGCGCGGAGGCCGGCGCCGGCATGACGGTCGGCTCGCACGGCTCGACCTACGGCGGCAACCCGCTGGCCATGGCCGTGGCGCTGGCTTCGATGGAAGAGCTGGCCAAACCCGAGCTGATGGACCACGTCCGTGAGGTCTCCGGCTACTTCACTCAGCAGTTCAACGGTCTGAAGGACCGCTATCCCGACGTCGTGGTCGATATCCGCGGCAAGGGCATGCTGATGGGGCTGAAGCTGGCCACGCCGAACCGCGAGTTCATGCAGCATGCACGCGACCAGCACTTGCTGATCGCCGGCGGCGGCGACAATTGCGTCCGCCTGCTGCCGCCGCTCAACCTCACCCTCGAGGAAGCGCGTGAAGCGATGAGCAAGCTGGAGCAGGCCTGCGAAGCGGCCCGCGCCAAGGCCAAGGCGGCCGCTTAACTCCGTTCGATCCGGCAAGGATCCACATCAAGCTCTCCGGTCTTTCCAGGGAACCTGGGCCCCGATCAATGATCGAGGCGACCGGAGTTGGAGCTATTCGATGACCCAATCCCCGAGACACTTCGTCGACCTTTGGCGGCTTGAGCCGGCCGACCTGCGCGCCATCCTTGATGACGCCAAGGCCCGGAAGGCCGCGCGCCGTGGTTGGCCGCAGGGCCGTGTGGACGGCGACGCCCCGGCCCGCGAGCGGACCCTGGCGATGATCTTCCAAAAGAACTCGACCCGGACGCGCTTCTCGTTCGACGCGGCGATGCGCCAACTCGGCGGCGACGTGATTATCTCCACCGCCAACGACATGCAGCTCGGTCGCGGGGAGAGCATCGAGGACACCGCAAAGGTGCTGTCGCGGATGGTCGACGCCATCATGCTGCGGGCCAACAGCCATGACGACGTGGAGCGGCTGGCCTACGCCTCCAGCGTGCCGGTGATCAATGGCCTGTCCGACAAGGGGCACCCCTGCCAGATCATCGCCGACCTGATGACCTTCGAGGAGCATCGTGGCCCGGTGGCGGGCAGGACCTTCGCCTGGGTGGGCGATGGCAACAACATGTGCTCCAGCTTCATCCATGCTGCGCCGAAACTTGGCTTCAAGCTCAACATCGCCAGCCCGGCGGTCTACCATCCCAATCTGATGGACCTGGCGCGCGCCGCCGACCTGCAGGGCCAGATCATGACGACGGACGACCCGCGCGAAGCCGTGCGGGGCGCCGACTGCGTCCTGACCGACACCTGGGTCTCCATGGGCGACACCGACCATGACGAGCGCCTGGCGGCCCTTGAGCCCTATCAGGTCGACGAGGACCTGATGTCGCTCGCCGACAAGGACGGCATCTTCATGCACTGCCTGCCCGCGCACCGCGGAGAGGAAGTGACCGACGCTGTGATCGACGGGCCGCGCTCTGTAATCTGGGATGAGGCGGAAAACCGCATCCACGCCCAGAAGTCGATCCTGGCCTGGTGTTTCGGCGCGATCGGCTGAGGACTACCGGGCGGGGAGGGACGCTGAAGCTCGCAACTGAACCACGGCACGCCTATATCCCCGCACCATGTCCGATATCGCTCTTCAAATCGCCCCCGATGACATCGTCGCCCCCTTCCAGATCGAAGGGGAGTCCGTGCGCGGCCGCCTCGTTCGCATGGGCGCGGCCGTCCACGAGATCATTTCCGGCCACGACTATCCCGAGCCGGTCGCCAACCTGCTGGGCGAGGCCTGCGCGCTCGCCGCCCTGGTCGGCTCCAGCCTGAAGTTCGATGGGCGGCTGATCGTCCAGGCGCAGGGCGATGGCCCCGTGCGCTACGTGGTCGCCGACTACGACACCTCCGGATCGCTACGCGGCTATTGCCGCTTCGATGAAGAGAAGGTGGCTGAGCTCGCTACGGGTTTCGTGCGTGCGGGCGCCAAGAGCCTGCTGGGCCAGGGCGTCTTCATCATGACCGTGGACCAGGGCCCGGACATGGACCGCTATCAAGGCGTGACGGCGATTGAAGGCGAGACGCTCGCCCTGTGCGCCGAGCAGTACTTCGCCCAGTCCGAGCAGACGCCGACTCGGGTGCGCCTGGCGGTCGGCCGCGCCGATCTCGGCGAGGGGATGCGCTGGCGCGCCGGCGGCATGCTTATCCAGAACATCGCCGAGGATGATGCGCGCGGCTCGACGGCCGAAGCCTGGGTTCGCTCCCAGGCCTTCTTCGAGACAATTGGTGAAGACGAGCTGCTGGATCCGACGATCTCGGCCGAGACCCTGCTGTTCCGTCTCTTCCATGAGGATGGCGTGCGGGTGTTCGAGCCCAAGCAGCTCCAGGCCTTCTGCCGTTGTTCGCAGGAGCGGATAGAGACGGTGCTCAAGTCCTTCGGTCAGGAAGAGCGCGCCGAGATGGTCGAGGATGACGGCCAGATTCGGGTGACTTGCGAGTATTGCTCGCGGGTCTACGCCATCGACCCGGCGACGATCGCCGACGAGGAAGCCTGAGCCACAAGGGGTTCGGCGACTTCTCCGCAAGAAAATGTCGCCGAAACGTCATCGGCTATTGCGCACCGGAGAGGGCCCGGTTAGAAGCCGCCCTCGCTCGGAAACGGGCCGGACGGAGACGGGGTTGGCGGCGGAGAAGTCGTTGATTTTGTTTCGGAAAGGCAAGTGACCGGGTGTGTTGACCGGGCTGTTTTGGTGAGCCTGGGGGCGGTGTCCCTAGCGCAGACCTGAGATGGTTGTTTGGGTGGGTTCGGATGTTTCCGAGCTTGTTCGAAAAGCCTCACGGCGCGGTTGACATGAAGGGGGTCGGCGACTAGATACGCCGCTCCTTCGGGGCCGCCCTGGCGGTTGAGGACTTGAGAAACTTCTTCAAAAGTTTCTTGCTTTTCTC